>NZ_JALJEA010000003.1:0-604092 GCF_023242405.1 Pseudomonas sp. MWU12-3088 | reverse complement strand
TTTTGCCCGCGACAGCGAACAAATTTGCACAGTTATTTTCGAATCAGAACACTAGAATAGACCCCATCTTTTTCGGAGCCAGAGCCCTTATGTCAGATTCGGTTGACGCCCCCGGGCTGTCAGATTTACCGCTGGATGACTTGGTGGCCTGCCATGAGTGCGACTTGCTGATGCGCAAGCCCAAGCTTGCTCACGGCGAAAAAGCCCTCTGCCCACGCTGTGGCTACGAACTGTATGCCCACCGTCATAACGTGGTGCAACGTAGCCTTGCCTTGGTCATTGCCGCACTGTTGCTCTACGTGCCGGCGAACTTTTTACCCATCATGCAGCTCAATGTTCTCGGGCAATCGTCGCAGGATACTGTCTGGAGCGGCGTTGTCGGTCTGTTCAATACCGATATGCGCGGTGTTTCAGTCGTCGTATTCCTGTGCAGCATGGCGATCCCCCTGTTGAAACTGCTGTGTCAGTTGATCGTGTTGCTGACCATCCGTTTCAACATCGGTCGTAGCTACGGTCTGTTGCTCTACCGCATTTATCACCACCTCAAAGACTGGGGCATGCTTGAGGTCTACCTCATGGGCGTCCTGGTGGCGATCGTCAAACTGGCGGACATGGCGGCCATCACCGTTGGTCTCGGTCTGGCATGTTTCATCGGTTTGTTATTGGTTCAGGTCTGGCTCGAAGTGGTGATGTCACCGCACCAGATCTGGCAGGCGTTATCAGGAGAAGATGCCCATGCGGGCGATTGATGCGGGCATTCTGATCTGTACAGAATGCCACGAACTGAACAAGCAGGACGCCGACAGCGACGTGCAGACCTGCACCCGATGCGGTGCGTTGGTTCACGCCCGGCGGCCCAATAGTCTCGCGCGAACCTGGGCGCTGCTGATCACGGCCGCGATCGTCTACATTCCTGCCAACGTCCTGCCGATCATGACGGTCAGTTCGCTGGGCCAGGGTGATCCGAGCACCATCATGTCCGGGGTCATCCAGTTGGTGCAGCACGGCATGATTCCGATTGCTGCCGTGGTGTTCATCGCCAGTATTCTGGTACCGACCTTCAAACTGGTGGGCATCGCGCTGCTGCTGTTTTCGGTACAGCGCCGTCAGCCGTTATCTGCGCGTCAGCGAATCTGGATGTACCGCTTCATCGAGTTCATCGGCCGCTGGTCGATGCTCGATATTTTCGTGATCGCCATTCTGGTGGCGGTCGTCAACTTCGGCCGGCTAGCCAGCGTCGAAGCCAATCTGGGCGCCATCGCCTTCGCCAGTGTGGTGATTCTGACGATGCTCGCCGCTGTCACTTTCGATCCCCGACTGATTTGGGATAACACGGAGTCGGACGCCGACCATGACTGATTTGCCCGTAGCGAAAACCCGACCGGCTTCGAACTGGTCTGCCATTTGGGTACTGCCCCTGATTGCCCTGATCATTGGCGGCTGGCTGGGATGGCGTGCCTACAACGAAACCGGCATCGAGATTCAGGTGCGTTTCGAAAGTGGTGAAGGCATCCAGGCCAACAAGACTGAAGTGGTCTACAAAGGGATGTCCGTCGGTAAGGTCAAAGCCCTCAAGCTCGATGACGAAGGTGCTACCAAAGGGGTGATCGCCACCATCGAGATGAACAAGGATGTCGATCAATACCTGAAGACCAGCACCCGCTTCTGGCTGGTCAAACCGAGCGTGACCCTGGCGGGTATTACCGGTCTGGAAACCCTGGTGTCGGGCAACTATGTCGCGATCAGCCCGGGCGAAGGTGAGCCCACCCGCAAGTTCAAGGCCCTGGCTGAAGAGCCGCCGCTGTCGGACTCCAAACCCGGTCTGCACCTGACGATCAAGGCTGATCGCCTGGGGTCGCTGAACCGTGGCAGTCCGGTGTTCTACAAGCAGATCAAAGTCGGTCAGATCAAAAGTTACGTACTGTCGGAAGACCAGAGCACGGTCGAACTCAAGGTATTCATCGAACCGACCTACGCCAAACTGGTGCGCAAACACACACGTTTCTGGAACGCCAGCGGCATCAGCATCGACGCCAACCTGTCCGGCGTGAAAGTGCGCAGCGAATCTCTGGCCAGCATCGTCGCCGGCGGTATTGCCTTCGCCACCCCGGAGAATCGCAAGGACAGCCCGCCCACCGATCCGAGCCTGCCGTTTCGCCTCTACGAAGACTTCGACGCGGCCGCCGCCGGTATCCGCGTGAAGGTCAAACTCAGCGATTTCGAAGGCCTGCAGGCCGGACGTACCCCGGTGATGTACAAGGGCATTCAGGTCGGGAACCTGAAAGCGCTGAAGATCGACCCGGACCTGTCCAGTGCTACCGCCGAGCTGACCCTCGATCCGCTTGCCGAAGACTATCTGGTCACCGGCACGCAATTCTGGGTGGTCAAACCTTCGATCTCCCTGGCTGGCATTACCGGTCTGGAAGCACTGGTCAAAGGTAACTACATTGCCGTGCGCCCCGGTGACAAGGGCGGTGCACCGCAACGCGAGTTCGAGGCACGGCCAAAAGCGCCGCCGCTGGATCTGAAGGCGCCGGGCCTGCACCTGGTGCTGTTCACCGACAGCCTCGGTTCGATCGAGGTCGGCAGTCCGATTCTCTACAAACAGGTCAAGGTCGGCTCGGTGCAGAGTTATCAGTTCTCCAAGACCCGGAAGCAACTGGTGATCGGCGTCCACATCGAGAAGGAATACGAAAACCTGGTCAACGCCTCGACCCGATTCTGGAACGTCAGCGGCATCACGTTGACCGGTGGCCTGACCGGCGGTATTCAGGTCAAGAGCGAGTCCTTGCAAACCCTGATGGCCGGCGGCATCGCCTTCGAAACACCGCAAGCCAAGGCGCCGTTGCAGAAGCGGATTCCGCGCTTCCGTCTGTTCGCCAATCATGACGAGGCGAATCAGAAAGGCGAGTTGGTGACCATCAAGGTGGACCGCGCCGACGGCTTGCGCAGCGGCACGCCGGTTCGCTTCAAGGGACTGGATGTCGGCAAGATCGAAAGCGTCGACCTGACCGATGACCTGCAATCGGTGATCCTCACCGCGCGCATCACCGAAGTGCCGGAGAAGATTGCCCGGGTCGGCAGCCAGTTCTGGGTGGTCAAGCCGGAACTGGGGCTGATCAAGACCTCGAACCTGGAAACCCTGGTCACGGGGCAGTACATCGAAGTTCAGCCGGCGGCGAAGAGCCTCGGCCCGCAGAAGAACTTCGTGGCCTTGGCCAATCCGCCGGAAGTGAGCAAACAAGAGGCCGGCCTCAGCCTGGTATTGAGCGCTGCCCGCCGCGGCTCGTTGAAACCCGGCGTGCCGGTAACCTATCGCGAAATCACGGTGGGTAAAGTCACTGGTTACGAACTGGGTCAGACCGCCGACCGCGTACTGGTGCATATTCTGATCGAGCCGAAATACGCGCCACTGGTACGCAGTGGCAGCCGCTTCTGGAACACCAGCGGTGTCGGGTTCGACATCGGTTTGTTCAATGGCCTGACCGTACGCACCGAGTCGCTGGAAACGGCGATTCAGGGCGGTATCGCCTTCGCCACACCGGACGGCGAGCGGATGGGCAACCCGGCCCGCGCTGAGCAGACCTTCCCGCTGTTCGACAAGTTCGAAGACGAGTGGCTGACCTGGGCGCCGAAAATCCCCCTCGGCAAATAATCCCGCCCAATGAAAAGGGCCGCGATCCAATGGATCGCGGCCCTTTTTTGTGCCCGTCAGTTACGCATCAAACCGCATCCAGCTCCGGTTCATCCGCTTCGACATTGATCGTGGCTTTCACCACATCGTGGCGGCGGATGTACTTCCAGTCCGCCTCGTCGATGTAGATGCCCGCCGGGCCGCTGCCGCCTTCCAGGTCGATGGCGACACTGGCACAGACCTGCGGCTTCACACTTGCCAGAATCGGCACGAAGCCCAGTTGCAGGCTGGTCTCCAGCAACGCCGCCTGGTTCCTTTCGTCGATGTCCGCTGCCTCGTCGAGGTAGTACGGCAGACGCACACGCCCGGCCAGATCGCGATCCATCAAGTGCAGCAACAAGTACATGTTGGTCAGCGCCTTGATGGTCATCGTGGTGCCGTTGGACGCCGCGCCATCGATGTCGGTATGGATAACCGGCTGGCCGTTGACCTTGGTGATCTCGAACGCCAGCTCGAACAAGTCCTTGAGGCCGAGCTGGTTGTGGTTCGCCGCCACCAGCCGCGCCAGGTATTCCTTGGCCTCTTCGTTCTTGTTGTCCTGCTCGGCGCTCTGGCTCAGGTCGAACACCGACAGGGTTTCGCCTTCTTCGTACTGACCGGCGCTGTGGATGATCTGGTCGATGTGTTTGAGTGCTTCCTTGTTCGGCGCGAGCACGATGCGGAAACTCTGCAGGTTGGATACCTGACGCTTGTTGATCTCGCGGTTGAACAACGCCAGTTGGTGCTCGAGGCTGTCGTAGTCGCTGCGGATGTTGCGCAGGGTTCGCGCGATATCGGTGACCGCCGCGCGACGGGCCTTGCCCAGGGTCAGGGCTTCGTCGGTGCGATGCGCGTAAGCGTTGATCAGCAGCGACAGGCGTCGCTCCATGTCGTCTTCACTATCGAACTTGGCCACGCCCTTGAGGCGTACCTGTGCGTACAGCGCTTCGATCTGGCCATCGGCACGCAGCAGACCTTGCCAGCTGTCCTGATAGTCGTTGAGCAGCGGCAGCAGGTTGTCCATGGAATCGTCGACCGGATCCATGAACGGTGTGCCGAACGGCAGGTCCGCAGGCAGTAACTGACGACGGCGCAGGGCATCGTCGAGAGTGCGCTGCTTGGCTTCCATGTCGGCGATCTGCCGGCCGACCAGTTGCAGCTTGGCCGACAGTTGCTGGACGCGCTCGGTGAACGCATCGCTGGAGCGCTTGAGTTCGTCCTGCGCGGCTTCCATCTGCGCCAGTTGCTCGAGCTTGTCGCCTTCTTCGGCGCTCAGGGTCTGGGTACGACGGAAATCTTCCAGCGCTTTCTGAGCGTCCAGTACCTGCTGGTACAGCGCTTCGGTCTGGGTCTTGCTCGCGGCGCGGTCGGCGGCCACGGCTTGTTGGGTTTTCAGTTGCTTGAGTTCTTTTTCCAGACGCTCTTTCTGATCGCGCAGCGCGGCACGGTCAGCCAGCGCTTGCAGGGCCGGCGGCTCGATGTGCGAGATGTCGATCGACAGGCCCGGTACTTCGAAACGTTCGCCCTTGAAGCCGTCGAGGATCAACTCGACCGATTTCACCCATTCGCCATCCTCGTCGAGGGTGATGCCGTGTTCACCCAGCGGCAGGCTGAACAGCGCGCTGTTGAACAGGCGCATCAGGCGCTCGACGTCCTGTTGCGAAAACTCTTCGCGCAGGCGGGCGTAGCTGTTGTTGTCGGCGTGATCGAGTTGCTGCTTCACCGACTTCAGGCGCTTTTCCAGATCCCGCAGGCGTTCCTCGAGATCCTCGGCGCTGAACTGACGGGACTGCGCCAGCGCACCGGCCAGTTCATCGTGAGCGTCCTTGGCGGCTAGCAGTTGCTGCTCGAGCACTTTCACGTCATCGATCAGCGCAAAGCGATTCTTCAGTACCGACAACTCACCCAGCCAGCGCTGGATGCCGGAGATTTCCCGCTCCAGACGCATCAGCTCCTGAGTGCCGCCGCGCTGATCGTTCTGCAGGTCGTCCTGTTCGCGGCGGTAGTGCTCGGCCTGAATGGTCAGCTCTTCCTTGCGCGCCGTGGCGTAGTCCGACCAGGTGCCGAGCAACGAGTCGAGCAGCGGCGACAGGCGATGCAGCTTGCCGCGCAGCACGTCGCGCTGTTTCACGCCATTGGCCAAGGCTTCGACCAAGGGGCCGGCGGCCACCAGCGAGTTGTAGTCCTGTTCCATGCGACGCACATCGCGGAAGGCTTCTTCGCACGCCGCGATGTAGTCGACGCTGCCGGAACGCAGGCTGTGTTCGAAGGCATCGAGGAACAGCTGCTTGAGCTTGGCTGCTGTGATTTCACGCATGTGCAGCAGGTTGATGAACAGTGCGCGGAACGTCTTCAAGCTCTGCTCGCTGGTGGAGCGCAGCGGGATCAGGGTCAGGTCGAGCGGGATCGACGTATGACCGCCAACCAGCAAGCGACGCAGTTCATCCGGCTTGAGCTCGTAGGCTTTCAGGCCTTCTTTCTCGAGGTTGCTGAACAGTTCTTTCTGACGCAAGCAGGTATCGTTTTTCTGGTAGTGGGCCAGATCGAGCTTGCCGGCGTAGGCGAAGAACTGGTGACCGAAACCACCACCCGGGCCGCGACCGACCACGCCGATCACGTGCGGGCCGTGGGGCAGGTTCACTTCGACGAGGATGTAGCTGGTGTCGGAGGCAAAGTAGAAACGCCGGGATTGTTCCAGGCTGTACTTGCCGAAACTCATGTCCGACATGCGCGCCAGAATCGGGAACTGCAAGGCGTTGATCGAGGCGGATTTACCGAGGTTGTTCGCGCCGTAGACCGACAGCGGCTCTTCCAGCGGGAACAGGCCGAGGCTGTAACCGGCGGTGTTCAAAAGGGCAAAGCGGCGGATGCCGTAGCGTTCCTGGCTCATGCGTCGGACTCCTGTTCTTCGGCAATGGCGCGGGCCAGTGCGTCTTCTTCGCTTTCTTCTTCAAACTCGGTCAGGTCTAGCGGATCGTCGGTTTCCAGCAGCCTGGCCTCGGCTTCCTCGTCGATCAGCACCGGTGCCGGCAGCGGCAGCACGCTGTGGACGCTGGCCGCCAGATCGCGGTCCTGCTGCACCGAAAGGCACACGTCGAGGAAGCGGTGCATCGGCGGCAGGAAGCGGTACACACCGTTTTCTTCGCCGGCGAAACCGAGCTGGGTCATGCGGCGCATGATTTTCTCTTCGAGCTCATCAACGGTCTGCACTTCGGCCTGGATGAACAGGTCGCGGTACTTTTCCAGCAGCGATGGCAGTTCGTCACGGCCGAGGCTGCCGCCGTCCAGCACGGCAATCGGGTCGCGGCCCTGGTCAGCCAGGTGCTCGACAAGGATGAAGGTGAACAGCGCCAGACGCTGGGCGGTCTTGTTCACTGCGGCGGCGGCCATGTCCGGTACGAAGTAGTAGAAACCACGGGTATCGCAGACCAGTTCGAAGCCCAGGGCCTTGAACAGCGTGCGGTACTGGTCCTGGAAGTTCGACAGCTGCGCATACAGCTCAGGGTCGCGGCGGCTGACGTGGTAGCCCTTGAACAGTTCGCGGAAGATCGGCGCCAGTTGAGACAGTTCGGAGAGATCAAGATGCATGTGGAGTGCTCGCAGAATCCTCGGCGGCGGGGTCGCGGGCCGAGAGCAGGGCGAAGGAGCGCAGGCTGACCTGATGCTCGTGAGTATGGTATTCGCGGCGTTCCAGACGCTCGCGCTTGAAGCGTTTTTCCCGCGACAGGCGCGAGAACCAGTAAAGCAATTCGTCGGTGGCGCCGTCCGGTTCCTGCTCCAGCAGCCAGGTCATCAGATCCGGCATCGGCAGGGACTCTTCGCAGCGGTCGACCATTTCGCGCACGGTGCGCGGTGCACGCGGCGCATCGCCGGTCTTTTGCGACTTGTGCGCCTTGGGGAAACGCGCCGGTTTCGGTTCGAAACGGGCCAGGGCGTAGACGTAGGCTTCAACCTGACTGGCGCTGCCGAGGAAGGTGCTTTGCGGCCGGGTGAACAGCGGCATCGCGGCTTGCGGCACGGCGTCGATGCCTTTGCGGCGGATCGCCGCCAGCGCCAGCGCGGCACCACGGGTCACGGCGTTGTGCCGGCGTGCTTCTTCACGCAGCGGCAGCAGCAGTTCCCGGGCGTGACGCAGGGTCAACTGGGCGCTGGTCTGCATTTCGAGGATGCGCGCGTGGGTGCGCAGCAGCATGTCGTCATCGACCAGGTGGCCGAGGCGCTGCTGTTCGCTGAGCATCTTCAACAGCACGGTTTCGACCTTGCGCACGCCTTGTTCGAAGGCGCCGTCGGCGTTCACCAGATCGATCATCGGTTCGACATATTCGTCCCAGGTCGCCAGTACTTCGGCGTAACGCTGACGCAGGGGGATTTGCCGGTCGCTGGTTTTGGCCCGTTCGGCCACCGCCACCAGCGCCTGTTCGTCGTTGTCGAGTTTCTTCAGGACGTCACGCACACGCATGTCGAGCAGACGCAACTGACGGGCAAGGTCATTGCCGTCGCGAATGTCGAACGCATCCTGGATGTAACCGGCCAGACGCTCGAGGTGACGCAGGTAGGCTTCGATTTCCAGACACAGGCCCAGACGGTGCTCCCGGCGCAGGTAGGCGAGGAAGTCGTGGATTTGCGCATTGAGCTCGAAACGGTTCGGGCTTTTCGCCACGGGAACCAGAATGTCGAGGCGAATCCACACGTCGAGCAGGCTGGTAATGTCCTGCGGCGTGCTTTCCAGTTGTTGGGCGGCCAGTTGCGTGCGCAGTTCGTTGAGGCTCAGGGTGCCCTGGTCGAAGTGCTCGCACAGTGGCTCCAGAAGTGCCCAGTGTTCAGCGAGGGCGCGCAAGACGCGCTTGGGTTCGATCATCGGAATGGCCGGCTGGTTGGCGATTAAAAGCCGCGATTGTACTGCATCACGCGGGATGCGATTCACTCTCGGGACGGGCTGTCGCTTTTCTTTGCGTCAAGGTATCGGTCAAGACTATCGATCAACAGCGGGCGATCTTGAGCGAAGGGCGGTAGAATCAGCGCACTTCAGTTATCCACAAGTGGCCGACCCTTGCTAATCGAGTCCCGCCGCCGCGCCTATTTGAACGCCATGCAGGTGGTCAATTGGCTGCCGCGCACCGAATTGCCTTTCGCCGCTCCGTCGCGGCCCGAGCTGCTGGAGCTTCTGGAGCCGGAGCCCGAGGTTTTGCTGTCCGTCGCACCGGCATCCCCGGCTGAGGCGCCGGCTCAGCCGGCTGTGCGTGTGGCCGAGCGGCCGAAGATCGAGGTCCCGCGACCGACGCCCGCCGGCAGCCGCCCTGCCGCCAAACCGGTGGAGGAAGCCGAAGAAGCGCCAGTGGTCGCACGGCCCGCGCCAGTGCCGCCACCGCGTTTCGCCCTGCAATTGCTGCGCGCCGGCCGTTGCCTGTTGCTGGTGGAGTTACCCACAGGCGAATCGTTCCAGAGCCGGGATCCGGCCTATCTGCTGCTCAAGGACATGCTGCGGGCTGCCGGTCTGCCGGATGCGCCGCAGATCGTCGGCGATCCGGTGCGTTGGCCACTGCTGGTGCGCGGCACCATGGATCAGGGGCCGGATGCGGCCCGGGATTTCGTCCAGGGTTTCCTTTCGGTGCAAATGGAGACGTCGCCGTGCGCCTGTCTGTGGCTGATCGGCCTGCCAGCGGTGCGCTTCGCCGGTGAGAAGGACGCCGAGGCGTTCAACAGTGAATTGCAGATCGAGGGTCTTGGCCTGGCCTGGGCCGTGCCGGGACTGGAATTGTTGATGGAAGAGCCACAGCGCAAAGCCGCCGTGTGGCAAGCCATGCGTCGGCTGATGGCGCGCTGGAAAGAATCGAATGAGTGATGCGGTAACCTTCCGTCCGATGGTCGAAGCCGATCTGGACGCTGTGCTGAAAATTGAATTCGCGGCCTACAGCCATCCCTGGACGCGCGGGATTTTTCTCGACGGGCTGGGCAAATACCAGATCTGGCTGATGTTCGAAGGCGAGCAGCAGGTCGGCCACGGGGTGGTGCAGATCATTCTGGATGAAGCGCACCTGCTCAACATCACGGTCAAACCGGAGAATCAGGGGCGTGGCCTGGGGCTGACATTGCTCGAATACCTGATGTCCCGCGCCTATGCGGCCGATGCCCGGGAATGCTTCCTGGAAGTGCGCGACAGCAACACAGCGGCGTTCCGCCTGTACGAGCGCTACGGCTTCAACGAAATCGGCCGTCGTCGCGACTACTACCCGGCGGTGGGTGGGCGTGAAGACGCCGTGGTCATGGCCTGTACTCTGGTTGACTGATCGCCAGTAGAAGCTGCCTCAACCTGAGGCAGCTTCCAACGAGCACTTCAGCGTTTGCCATCCATCGGATCGCGCCGCGCCATTTCCGCCTCATCCAGCCCGTCTCCGCCGCCAATGTCGTCCTCATCGACAATGCTCAAATCCCAATCCGCCTGATTGCCTGACCCCAACTCATCGGCATCACGGGCGCCGTCTTCGCGGATCAGGGTTTCCGGGCTCAGGTCATCGTCGGTCGGCTCATGATCGGCCACTGAAGCGCCGGTCAGGCCAGCCTCCCGTACCCGCTCACGAGGCATCCGTTGCTCACGCTCACGTTCCGGCAGTTCATCGCCGATCTTCGCACTGGGTTGTTCGTCGTCGAAATCCAGCTCGTGCACCGATCCCATGCGGTCTTCGTTATCATCGATGGGCTCCGGCTGCACCGCGTCGAAGGGACGTCGTGAATCAGTCATGGCAAATCCTCATACTGTGGGCCTTACTCAGGTGGACTCACCCGGCACACGAGAAATTCCAACGAAATCACTTGCGATCCTTTCGTGACCCCGACGGACGGTTGTCTGTCATAGCAGCGCATCTTTCTTGAGGCCTTACAGCATGCATGACTTACAAGACCTGATTGATAACAACGAGCGTTGGGCTGACGCGATCACCAAGGAAGACCCGGATTTCTTCGCCAAACTGGCCCGCCAGCAGACGCCTGAATACCTGTGGATCGGTTGCTCCGATGCGCGGGTGCCGGCCAACGAAATCGTCGGCATGCTGCCGGGCGATCTGTTCGTTCACCGCAACGTCGCCAACGTGGTGCTGCACACCGACCTCAACTGCCTGTCGGTGATCCAGTACGCGGTGGACGTGCTCAAGGTCAAACACATTCTGGTGACCGGCCACTACGGTTGCGGCGGTGTGCGGGCGTCGATGCAGGATCGCCAGTTCGGCCTGATCGATGGCTGGCTGCGGTCGATTCGCGATCTGTATTACGAAAAGCGCGAAGAACTCGCCAAACTGCCGACCGAAGAGGAACAGGTCGATCGCCTGTGCGAGCTCAACGTGATCCAGCAAGTGGCCAACGTCGCTCACACCAGCATCATCCAGAACGCCTGGCATCGCGGGCAGAGCCTGTCGATCCACGGTTGCATCTACGGCATCAAGGATGGCCGCTGGAAAAGTCTGAACACCACCATCAGCGGTTTCGAGCAACTGCCGCCGCAATACCGTCTGCGGCCGGTCGGCGCACCGTAACCTGCAAGTCAGCGCATGCCTTGTCGCAGCCAGCTCTTCAAGTAGCGCTGGCCTTCAAGGCTGGGTGGTTCGTCGTAACCGGTGATCCAGCCGCGACAATGTGCTGACCCGCAACCGCAGGCGAACTGCCTGAGCAGTTTGTCCTCGGTAGCGGTGTAATCCATGGTCAGTCGCTCGCCCGGCTGAATGTCTCGCACGGCCCACAACCATAATTCGCTCATGTCGATGAACACGTTCGGGTCGCAGGAGTGTTCGAGCAGTCCGCAGAAGCGTGGATCGTAAATATGGATGCCGGCCTGTAATTGCCGGGTCTGGCGGCAGCGGTAGGGCAGCAGTTGACCCGAGACCCTGCACATGCGGGTGATGCGCAGAAATTCCCGGCGCGCGACGACTGCACAGGGCGTTCCCCGGGCGTCGTGAATCACTTCGAAGTCGGCACGGGAAGGGAATCCGAGGCGCACGGGAAGCCCCATGAACGGGTAGATCCCCTCTGTATCGCGGGGCGTGGGATGGCGAAGGACTTGCGTATTCATAACGATCCCTGTCGAAAAGATGCTGCGACTTCAACAGGGCAGTTTCCATTCGGCCCGGTAACACAGTATTGGATCCAATATCTCGTATATGAAACTACAGATCTACTGTCATATCTGACAGGGGCAAAAGACGCTTTTCCGCGTCAGCCGGCACTGACACGGAAAAGCCATTTTTGCCTCAAATATGCGGAGCAGGCACCGCTGCGTCAGGCATCGGGCTCTGGAGTTGTTGCAACTGGGCCTTGATCGGCGTGGTGGCGCACTTGGCGGCGGCCTGTTCGGCGGTCAAGTTGCGGATCGAGGTGTAGAACAACTCGCAAGTCTTGACCTTCTGCGTCACTTGCCAGGTCTGGGTGCAACTGTTCAGCAGGGTTTTCGGGTCGGTGCCCGGCTTGCTGCCCATGCCGGCCTGCCAGCAGGCGGCGCTCAAGTCCTGGCCCATCACTTTCAGCCCCGCCGCGTCAGCCTTGGCCTGGGCGTCGTCACCGGTGTAGCTCTTGGGATCGGCGGCGTACCAGATGTAGCTCGGGTGGTTGGAACCCAGTACCGGCACGTTCACCCCGGCGCTCGGAGTGATGGTTGCCAGGCCCAGCACGTTCACGGTCGGTCCATATTGCTGCTTGATCCAGTTACGCACCGGTGCACCGAAGGCCACCATCGGCAGGGCAGCACCGCTGGCGCTGACGCTGACCTGTTTGACCATGGTGGTCTGGTAGTCCTTGAAGTAGTCGTAGACCCCTTCAAGGTCGCTGCCGGCGCTGGCGGGCGCGGCAATCGGCGCGATGTCGACGATGGTCTGGTAACCCGGCGTCTGGTCGGCCGGAATGCCGTTGTCGGTCAGCAGCGCAGCCCAGCGATCGGTGGTGTTGGAGCGCAGGTAGTCCTGAGCCTGGGTCAGCGAGTAATCCGGCGGGAAGTGCAGCAGTTCGACGCTCTTACGGTTTTCCAGCGCCATGCCCAGCGGCAGAAACAGATACCAGCTGTACGCCCATTTGCCATCGGCGTTGAGCTTGCTGGCGCCGGTGTAGGCCAGGTCCCCGGCATCCAGCAGTGCGGTCAGCGGCTTGTCGTAACCTTTCGGCACACCGCTGATCTCGGCATAGATCTGACCGTTGTCATTCTTCACCAGCACCTTGGCACCGGTATAACCATCGCGTTGCACGCTCTGGCTCAGGTAATGGGCGACGGTCTGCTCAAGCGTCCAGTTGCGAAAGCAGATCACGCTGCAATTGTTGGGATAAGCGAAGAGGCGGGTGACGCGTTCGGTGCTGCCCAGTTTCAGGTCGACATCGGCGTGGGCGGCTGCGCTCAATGTGAGCGCAGCGAGGGTGAGTCCTGCGAGTTTGAACATGCTCAGATCCTTTTCAGCGTGGGTTCCCCGTTGCTCGGGTGCGCCACATATTGGATCAGCCGGGTGATGGCGAGAAGCCGTCAGCCACAGTTTTTTGAGCCGTACCGCAGGCCCCGTCCTCAGGCCTTGAAATGCAGGGCGTTGGTCAAATCGCCCATGGGTTTCTGGCCCCGGGCGGTCATCGCATCGTCACGCTGCTTGATACCCGCCAGGGTTTCCAGCTGGAACACGCGGGTGATCAGACGCAGGATCGATGCGGTGTCATAGACCGTGTGATCCACCGTGCCTTTGCGGGCAAACGGTGACACCACCAGCGCCGGCACCCGCGAACCAGGCCCCCAGCGATCGCCCTTGGGTGGCGCGACGTGGTCCCACCAGCCGCCGTTTTCATCGACGGTTACGATCACCACCATGTTTTTCCATTGCGGACTTTCCCGCAGCACTTTCAACGCGCGGACGATGTGCCGATCACCGGAAGCCACGTCGGCGTAACCGGCGTGCATGTTCAGGTTGCCCTGGGGCTTGTAGAAACTCACGGCCGGCAACTTGCCCGCCTCGGCGTCGGCGAAGAATTTGTTGGTGCTCGATTCGTCTCCCAGACCGGCGTCGCGCAGGCGCTTGCTGCGCTCTTCGGGGTGCTCCGGGCCTTGTTGCTGGAAGTAGTTGAACGGCTGATGGTGATACTGGAAGTTGGGGATTTTCGGGATGCCGCCGGAATCCTTGAACTGATCCAGCGTCGCCTGCCAGGCGCCGGCGTACCACGCCCAGTCGATGTTCTTCTTCGACAGTTTGTCTCCAATGTGCTCGTGGGTCTGCGGCACCATGACATTCGGCAGATCGGCCTTGGAATATGCCGGACGCTCCGGGTCGCGGATCCAGGTCGGCCAGTACGGCGGGGCGAGGGTGTTGACCCCGTAACCGTCCGGGGTCAGCGCGCTCGGGCCGAACTGCGGCGGGCCGGTCATGGCGCTGGCCGGGGACTGATCCAGCGGCTTGAGGCGCGGGTCGGCCGGGTCATCGCTTTGCAGCGCGGCGATCTGGCTCTTGGCGACTGAGCTGGCGACATTCGGGTAGAACGGCGCGGTGGCGCTGATCAGGTATTGGTGGTTGAGGAACGAACCACCGAAGGCGCCCTGGAAGAAGTTGTCGCACAGCACGAATTCCTGGGCCACGTCCCACAGGCGCAGGGAATAGCGGCTCTGGGCATAGTGACCCATGGTCAGGCCGCCGGAATCGGCCCAGGCCACGAAGCCGTCGTTCTTGCCGCCGTTGATCTGCATCTGGTTCTGATAGAACACGTGCCACAGATCCCGGGTTACCAGGCCGAGCGGCAAGTCTTCGGCATTCGGGCCTTTCAGAGCGAAAGGCGCATTGGGCAGGTTTTCCTGAAACTGCACGGCGTTGGGATAGGTCACGCCATCGAGGGTTTGCGGGCCGATCTGCAATACACCGCCCCAGGCCGGCGGCAGGGTCTGCAGCAGGCTGCCGTCGCGATCGCGCTGCTGGTATTCCTCGGGCTTGAGCGCGGACAGCGGCTTCTCGACACCGGGAAAATCACCGAACAGGTTATTGAAGCTGCGGTTCTCGGCGTAGATCACCACGACGGTCTTCACCTGATCGTGCAGGGCCTTGTCCAGCTCGGCGGGCGAGAGCGGACGCTCCTCGGGTTTGCCCGGCTGATCAGCGGCATTCCCGCATCCGGCCAGCGTGGCGCCCACACCCAGCACGGCGACACCACCGAGAAAACGGCGGCGGCTGGTATCGGTGGGATTGTCGGATTCAGGCGAGGAGGGGGCTTTGCCGTCGGTGTCGTCGTTCATGTAGAAGTCCGTTTATGCTTAATTGTTTCAGTATGTTTCGGGCGGACGCTAGCAAGGGAATGTGACGGTTGGGTGACATTTCCAAGGCGCAGAAACAAATGAGGGAGCCAATACGCTAGCTCCCTCATGTGAATTACGCCTGAAGTTGACTCCGCGTCATGGCATCACCGGCGGCGTATACGCCAATGTCGTCCCCAGCGCCCACAGCAACAACAGCACCAGCGGCGTGTGCACCAGCAGTTGCACGAACGAGAAGCCGATCAGATCCCGGGCCTTCAACCCCAGCACGCCCAGCAGCGGCAGCATGTAGAACGGGTTGATCAGGTTCGGCAGGGCTTCGGCGGCGTTGTAGATCTGCACGGCCCAGCCGAGGTGGTATTTCAGGTCGGTGGCCACCTGCATCACGTACGGCGCCTCGATGATCCACTTGCCGCCCCCGGACGGAATGAAGAAACCGAGAATCGCCGAGTACACGCCCATCAGCAGCGCATAGGTGTCGTGGGAAGCGATGCTGACGAAGAACGTCGAGATGTGATGGGCCAGAGTCTGGGCATCGGTGCCTTTGACCGTGGTCATCAGCGCCGCGATCGAGCCGTACAGCGGAAACTGGATCAGCACACCAGTGGTGGTCGGCACCGCTCGCGCCACCGCATCGAGGAAGCTGCGCGGACGCCAGTGCAGCAATGCGCCGAGCATGATGAACAGGAAGTTGTAGGTGTTGAGCCCGGAAATCGCGGTGATCGCCGGTTTGGTCGAGAACTCGTGGAACAGCCATCCGGCCGCGAGCAGCACCAGCACAATGATCAGCAGCGGGCTGTGCTCCAGCCATTCGCCGGGCCGGGTGCGCGGTTGCAGCGGCGGCAGGTTGAAGGCCGGGTCGATGCCGCAGGCCTTGGCGTCACGCGCCGAGTTCGGGCCGGGCGCGGTGGCGTAGGCGATGATGATCGAGATCACCACCAGCGCCAGCAACATCACGCCCGACTGCCAGAGGAAAATCGTCTGGGTGAATGGAATCACCCCGGTAATCGACAGGATCGACGGCGGCAGGCTGGCGGGGTTGGCCTGCAACTGTGCGGCAGAGGACGACAGACCCAGCGCCCATACGGCGCCAAGGCCCAGATAAGCTGCGGCTCCGGCGGCGCGGTAATCCATTTTCAGATCGGTGCGGCGGGCGAGGGCGCGCACCAGCAGACCGCCGAATACCAGCGACAGGCCCCAGTTCAGCAACGACGCGACCATCGAGATCAGCGCGACCCAGGCCACGGCGGAGCGGCCGTTCTTCGGGATTCGCGCCAGGCGATCAATCAGCTTCACGGCGGGCGGCGAGCTGGCGACGACATAACCGCCGATCACCACGAAGGCCATCTGCATGGTGAAGGGGATCAGGCTCCAGAAGCCGTCGCCGAAAGCCATGGCGGCGTCGGTGGGTTTGGCGCCCATGGCCAGGGTGGCCAGGGCCACGATGATCACGGCGAGTGCGGCGAACACCCAGGAGTCGGGAAACCAGCGTTCGGCAAAACTGGAGCAGCGCAAGGCAAAGCGCGCAGAGCGGCTATCTTCGATGTCAACGGCCACGGGAGTACCTCGGATTTTTATGTTTATTGTGGTCTTCGGGGCTTGGCCGGCCCGTCTGGACAGGTGCCAACAGTAAATCAACCGGCGGATTTTTGTGACCGTGTTTCACTGAATCAGACTATGGTCTAACGGGTTGTCGACCGGCCCGTTTGCGTAGACCATGGGCGCCTTGGTTTTTTGCCTGCCAGAGTTCTTTGCCATGACTGCCCATTCCACTGCCCGACCGGCGCCGTTCAGCCGTTCCGACTACAAGACCCTCGGCCTTGCGGCCCTGGGCGGGGCGCTGGAGATCTACGATTTCATCATTTTCGTGTTCTTCGCCCTGACCCTCAGCCAGTTGTTCTTCCCGCCGGAAATGCCCGAGTGGCTGCGCCTGCTGCAAAGCTTCGGGATCTTCGTCACGGGCTATCTGGCGCGGCCGCTGGGCGGAATCCTGATGGCGCATTTCGCCGACCGGCTGGGGCGCAAGAAAGTCTTCAGCCTGAGCATCCTGATGATGGCGCTGCCCTGCCTGCTGATCGGAATCATGCCGACCTACGCCCAGATCGGCTATTTCGCACCGCTGTTGCTGCTGGCGCTGCGCATCCTGCAAGGCGCGGCGGTCGGTGGTGAAGTGCCGAGCGCCTGGGTGTTCGTCGCCGAGCACGCACCGGTCGCGCATCGTGGTTATGCACTGGGCTTTCTTCAGGCCGGGCTGACCTTCGGTTACCTGATCGGCGCATTGACTGCGACGTTTCTCGCACAGGTGTTTACCCCGGCGGAAATCCTCGATTACGCCTGGCGTTATCCGTTCCTGCTCGGCGGCGTGTTCGGCGTGATCGGCGTGTACCTGCGCCGCTGGTTGAGTGAAACCCCGGTGTTCATGGCCATGGAAGCGCAGCGTGAGGCGCGGGTCGAACTGCCGCTGCGCACAGTCTTGCGCGAGCATCGTCTGGCGATGCTGCCGGCCATGCTGCTGACGTGCGTACTGACTTCGGCGGTGGTGGTGTTTGTGGTCATCACCCCGACCATGATGCAGAAGACCTTCGGCATGACCGCCGGCCATACCTTTGCATTGAGTGCGTTGGGCATCGTGTTCCTGAACATCGGCTGCGTGATAGCCGGGCTGCTGGTGGACCGCATCGGCGCCTGGCGCACGGTAATGCTATATAGCCTGCTGCTGCCATTGGGCATCGGCGTGCTTTACAGCTGTTTGATCATGGGCGGCGACTGGGTAGGGCTGGCTTACGCCATCGCCGGTCTCGGCTGCGGTGTGGTCGGTGCGGTGCCGTCGGTGATGGTCAGCCTGTTCCCGGCGCGGATTCGCGTTTCGGGCATTTCCTTCACCTACAACATTGCCTACGCCGCATGGGCAAGCATCACACCGCTGCTGCTGATCGGTCTGATGCCGTGGAGCCCGTGGATCTGTGTGATGTTCTGCGCGGTGATGGGCGCGGTCGGCATCGTCAGTGCGGCGTACTTCGGTGTGCGCATGCCCGGAGGCGGGCGCCGTTCGGTGGCGCCCTGTTCTTGAGGGCTGGTTGACGGCCTCGGCGCAAACTCGCTCCGCCGTCACGTCAACCAGTGCCACCACAGCAAGGTCCCCGCCAGACCCACCACCGAGACGATGGTTTGCAGGACCGACCAGACCCAGATCGTCTGTTTCAGTTGCAGGCCGAAGTACTCGCGAACCATCCAGAAGCCGGCGTCGTTCACGTGGCAGAAGAACACTGACCCGGCGCCAATCGCCAGCGCCACCAGCGAACTTTGCGTCGCGGCGAGGCCCGCCATCATCGGCGCGAGAATCCCCGCCGTCGTGGTGGTGGCCACCGTCGCCGAGCCAGTGGCCTGACGCAGCGCCACGGCAATCAGCCAGGCCAGCAGCAGATACGGCATGTGCGCGCCTTCGGCGACTTTGCTGATGGTCTGACTGACGCCGGCATCCAGCAAGGTCTGCTTCAAGCCGCCACCGGCACCGATGGTCAGCAACAGCACGGCAATCGGCGCGAGGCTTTTGCGCAGGGTGCCGCCGACGTGTTCACGCGGCATGCCGTTGGCCCAGCCGAGGCAGATCACCGCCGCCATGACGGCAATGCCCAACGCCACCAAGGGTTCTCCGAGAAACTTCAGGGTCAGGGCGACGCTGCTTTCCGGGCTCATCGCGACTTTCGCCAGCGTGCTGCCGAGCATCAGCAACACCGGCAGCAGAATGATCAGCGGCGACATGCCGAAACTCGGCTGGCGCGGCGCTTTCGGCGGGGCGCTGAACAGCGCGCCAAGTTCCGCCGGCTCATCGACGTGCATGCGTTTCGACAGCCAGTTGCCGTAGATCGGTCCGGCCAGGATCACCGCCGGGATGGCGATGCTGAAGCCCAGCAACATGGTCAGCCCAAGGTCGGCATGCAATGCGCTGACCGCGATCAACGGTCCGGGGTGGGGCGGCATCAGGGCATGCAGCGTGGTCATGCCGGCCAGCGCCGGAATCGCGATTTTCAACAGTGGCTGACCGGAACGGCGGGCCATGACGAAGATGATCGGTACCATCATCACCAGCCCCACTTCGAAGAACAGCGGCAGGCCGATCACCATCGCCACCAGCGCCATGACCCACGGCAGGGACTTGCCTTTGCCCAGTCCAAGCAAGGTCGACGCAATGCGGTCGGCTGCACCGGACTCGGCCATCAGCGCGCCAAGCATTGAGCCCAGCGCGATGATGATCCCCGCCTCACCGAGAATCGCCCCGGCGCCCTTGCTGAACGCCTTGGCCACGTCCTCTGGCGGTAAACCCGCGCCGACGCCGGCAATGAACGTACCGATCAGGATCGATAGAAAGGGCGGTAGTTTGCTGGCGCTGATCAACACGATAATTGTCGCAATCGCCAGCAGGCAGCAGAGAATCAGGCGGGTGTCGTGAACCATCCAGGCAGCGGTCGATAAATCCAAAACGGCACTCCTTATCGGGCGGATAGCGGCAACATATTGTTGCAATTTGACTTGAGAATACCTGATATGGCCGGGCCAGAGCGGCGGGTTTTGTATCCGTTCTGCGCGGGTGGATAAGACCAATGGCCAATTGAGATTATTTTTGACTGGCCGGTCTCGATCGCTCTTCAGAAAAGATTTCCAAGGCCGATGGTTAGGGCTGCAACCCCGCTTTCCATCCAGTCCATCGGTGCTTTCCCATGTTCAACAAACGCCTCAAGCAAGAGCTGGCGGCTCTTCGTGAAGAACTCTCCAGCCTTCTGCAAGTGAAGGAGAGCCTGGAAAGCGAGATGCTGGTGCTGACCCTTGAGCCCGACGGGCGGATTCAATCGGTCAACCAGAACTTCCTCAATGAAATGCTCTACAAGAGCCACGACCTGATCGGCCGCGCCATCGAAGACATCGTGCCGGCCCATGTGAAGTCCGACGAGTTTCATCACCGCTTCCGGGCCGCACTGAGCCGGGGCGAGCACTTCGCCGGCGCCGTGCGCCTGTCACGCGGCAATGGCGAAGAGGCGTGGTTGCGCTCGATCGTCCAGCCGGTCCGCTCATCGGACGGGCGCATCAAGCACTTTTCGATTTTCTCCAGCGACCTGACCCGCACCATCGAAGCCTCACGCGAACACGAGAACCTGATCGGTGCGCTGGTGCGTTCGACGGCGGTGATCGAGTTCGACCTCAACGGTAATGTGCTGAGCGCCAACGACCGCTTCCTTCAGGGCATGGGTTACAGCCTGGCGCAGATCAAGGGCAAACATCACCGCATGTTCTGTGACTCGGGCGAGGCCAACAGCGCCGAGTACCAGAATTTCTGGCGCCGCCTGAACAACGGTGAGTTCGTCGCCGGTCGCTTCAAGCGGATCGACGCCCATGGTCGCGAGGTCTGGCTGGAGGCGTCCTACAACCCGGTGCTCGACGCCAACGAAAAACTCTACAAAGTGGTGAAGTTCGCCACCGTGATCACCGATCAGGTCAATCAGGAACAAGCCGTCGCCGAGGCCGCCAACATCGCCTACAGCACGTCCCTGCAGACCGACAGCACCGCCCAGCGCGGGACCCGTGTGGTCACCGAAGCGGTCAATGTGATGCGCGACCTGTCGCGGCACATGCAGACCGCCGGCGAAGGCATCGAGGCGCTGAACGAGCAATCCCAGGTGATCGGCACCATCGTCAAGACCATCAGCGGCATTGCCGAGCAGACCAACCTGCTGGCGCTCAACGCCGCCATTGAAGCCGCCCGTGCAGGCGAGCAGGGCCGTGGTTTTGCGGTGGTGGCCGACGAAGTACGGCAACTGGCCTCGCGCACCAGCCAGGCCACCGAGGAAATCGTCGGTGTGGTTCGTCAGAACCAGGACATGGCGCGCAATGCCGTGGCGCTGATGACCGACGGCAAGCTTCAGGCCGAGCAAGGGCTGGCGCTGGCGGCGGAGGCGGGCACGGTGATCGTCGAGATCCAGGATGGCGCGCAGAAAGTGGTGGACGCGGTCGGCCAGTTCGCCAACCAGCTATCCAACTGATGCTTGTCAGGCGAAGGGATTGTCCATGGCAATCCCTTCGCTGTTTTTATCCCGCTACAATCGGCTCTTTTTCCCGGAGCAGATCCCATGAGCGAGTCCTTTCGTCGCCCGGTTCCCCTGAACAAAGCCTACCGTTTGCTCAACCACGGACCGACCGTACTGGTCAGTGCCGCTCACGACGGGCAGCGCAATATCATGGCTGCGGCCTGGGCCATGCCGCTGGATTTCGAACCGCCGAAAGTCGCGGTGGTCCTCGATAAATCCACCTGGACCCGACAACTGCTCGAAGCGTCCGGCACCTTCGTTCTCAACGTTCCTTGCGTGAATCAGGCTGACATCGTGCAGACCGTCGGTTCGACTTCGGGTCTGGAAATCAATCGTGATCAAGGGCAGGACAAGTTCCAGGCGTATGGCTTGCAGACCTTCGCTGGCGAGCAGGTCGAGGCACCGATGCTCGACGGTTGCGTAGCCTGGCTCGAATGCCGGTTGCTGCCGGAGCCGCGCAATCACGAACAGTACGATCTGTTCCTGGCTGAGGTCATCGCGGCCCAGGCTGATTCGCGAGTGTTCAGCGATGGGCGTTGGCATTTTGAAGGGCATGACGGTTTGCGCACTTTGCACCATGTGGCCGGTGGGCATTTCCTGACGATTGGCGATCCGGTGGATGGCAAGACGCTTTCGGTCTGATGGCAAAACGTCGCTGGATATTGCAAGGTAGGGGCATTGTCGAACCGATCAGGCGCCTGTCCCATGTTTTCCAGTTACCTTGCACCGTTGTTGTCGCTGGCGCTGTTGTGGACGGTTGCGGTGGTGACGCCCGGCCCGAACTTTTTCAATATCGCGCAACTGGCCGTCAGCCGGTCCCGACGCCATGGCGTGGTGGCGGCGCTTGGCGTGGCCAGCGGAACGATATTGTGGGGATTGGCCGGTGGTCTGGGCATCCAGTCGCTGTTCAGTGCCGCACCGGGGCTCTATCTGAGCTTCAAGATTGCCGGTGGCTGCTACTTGATCTATCTAGGACTCAAGCAATTCAAGCGTAAGGCCCCTGTCTCCCAAGGAGCCCCGGGCACCACGGAGCAAACCTTGCTCGGTGCCTATGTGCGAGGTTTTCTGGGCAACATGACCAACCCCAAATCGGCACTGTTCGTGGCGACAATCTTCGCCACCGCCATGCCGGCCCATGTGCCGCCGATGCTGCTGGCATTGGCGGTCCTGACCATGGCAACGCTGTCCTTCAGCTGGTATTGCAGTGTGGCGCTGTTCTTCGCCAGCCGACGGATTGCCGGCATTTACGAGCGCTCACGCCAATGGCTGGATCGGCTGGCGGGTGGCTGTTATTTGCTGTTCGGTGCGCATCTGGTGGCGAATCGCTGACCGGAAATCAGACGGCGGATGACGCTTGTTTCGCGGTCATCAAATGCTCAGTGGAACGTAAATTTCGACCGCTGAAATGGATTCATGGACACACAAAAAAGGCTTACCTTTCGGTAAGCCTTTTCAGTTGGCGGAAGGGGTTTCAGTCCCCCACCGCCATCCCTTCACGCCGAGGATCCGCTCCACCGGCCAACGTTGCCTTCCCCTGCGCATCCTTGACCCGCACGATGGCCTGGGTGCCGCTGGTCATGTCGATTTCGCTCACAGCGTGGCCCTTGTCCTTGAGTGCCTGGATCAGTGTCGGGGTGAACTGACCCTGTTCCAGTTCCGTCGGCCCGTTGCGGCTGCCGAAGTTGGGCAGGCTGATGGCGCTTTGCGCGTCGAGGTTCCAGTCGAGCAGGCCGACGGTGGTTTTGGCCACGTATTCGATGATCTGCGAGCCGCCCGGAGAGCCGACGGTGGCGACGAACTCACCGCTGTTGCGATCGAAGATCAGGGTCGGTGCCATCGACGAGCGCGGGCGTTTGCCGGGCTCGACGCGGTTGGCGACTTTCTGCCCGTTTTCTTCGGGAATGAACGAGAAGTCGGTCATCTGATTGTTGAGCAAAAAGCCCTGAACCATCAGGTGCGAGCCGAATGCCGCTTCGATGGTGGTGGTCATCGACACCGCGCCACCGAAGTCATCCACTGCCACCACTTGCGAAGTGGAGATGCGCAGCGGCGAGCGGTCCGGCGCGTAGGCGACCTGCACGC
Source organism: Pseudomonas sp. MWU12-3088 (assembly GCF_023242405.1). Taxonomy (NCBI): domain Bacteria; kingdom Pseudomonadati; phylum Pseudomonadota; class Gammaproteobacteria; order Pseudomonadales; family Pseudomonadaceae; genus Pseudomonas; species Pseudomonas sp. MWU12-3088. Next base: position 581,009 of record NZ_JALJEA010000003.1, on the reverse strand, counting down.
CCGGAGGTGTGCCGGGTTTGGCGCTGCCCATGCTGCGATCGCCGATCAGGCTGGCGCGGCTGGCCAGATAACCCGGGTCGACCAGGCCCTTGACCGGCACCGGCACGAAGTCGGTATCGGCCACGTATTGCGCGCGGTCGGCGTAGGCCAGGCGTTCGGCTTCGGCGATCAGGTGCACGGCTTGTGGCGCGGGTTCGAGGCCGGCCGGTTTATCGGTCTTCACGGGTTTGAGTGGTGTCAGGGACAGGCGCGGATCGCGGGTCTCCAGGGCCTGCAAGGTGCCGAGGATTTGCGCCACTGCAATCCCGCCCGATGACGGCGGCGGCATCCCGCAAACCTGCCAGCGCTTGTAGTCGGTGCACAGTGGCGCGCGTTCCTTGGCCTGATAGTGCTGAAGGTCGTTCAACGACAGGCTGCCGGGGTTGGCGTGCCCCTGGACCTTGGCCACGATCTCTTCGGCGATCGGGCCTTTGTAGAGTGCATCTGCACCTTCGGTGGCGATGCGCTTGAGCACGGCGGCCAACGCCGGGTTTTGCAGGCGCGTACCGATGGCTTTGACGCTGCCGTCGCTGTTGAGGAAATACCTGGCCATGTCCGGCGAGCGGCGCACCACAGGGTCGGACTCCAGCAGCGAATGCAGTCGAGGCGAGATCGCAAAGCCCTGTTCGGCGAGTTTGATTGCTGGCTCGAACAACGTCGCCCACGGCAAGCGGCCATGTTGTTTGTGCGCCAGTTCCAGCGCCCGCATCACACCCGGTGTGCCGACGGAGCGTCCGCCGATCTGCGCCTGCGGGAACGGCATCGGTTTTCCATCAGCCTGCAGGAACAGCTTTTCGGTCGCGCCGGCCGGCGCTGTTTCGCGACCGTCATAGGTACGCACTTGCTTGCCATCCCACAGCACGATCATCGCGCCACCGCCGATCCCGGAGGATTGCGGCTCGACCAGGGTCAGTACGGCTTGCATCGCAATGCCCGCATCGATGGCCGATCCACCTTTACGCAACATCTCGCGACCGGCCTCGGCAGCCAGCGGATTCGCAGCAGCGGCCATATGTTTATCGGCGTGACTGGCTTGCAAGCCTGTGCGGTAACCGGAGGCGGCTTCCGGCGCCAGCGGCAGGTTCGAGGAGGGTGGTGCATTGCAGGCGGCGAGGGTGATGGCGCTGACGATCAGGGTCAGGGCCGGCAGGCGAAAGCGTTTCAGGGGCTGGGCTGGAAACACGCGGGGCTCTCCGTCCGTGGGATAAAAGTCTGACGGACTGTATCGGCCGACCGTGCAGGACGCAAACCGTCGGTATGTTTGTCCTTCATGCCTTGGCGAATTTTCTGTAGGGTCTGGGGCAAACGTGAAGCCAGAACAATCAACAAGAGGCCGCCATGCACAGCGAGTTTCCGACCCACTCCAGCTACCGACAGCAGCGCGAACAGTTTCTTGCCGCCGCCACCGCGGCCGGTGCGACGCTCACCTCCTACGCCCATCCGCGTTGCGGACCGTTTGGCGAGCCGTTGAGCACCGATGTGGCGGTGCTGGGGAATCCGCAAGCCAAACGGCGTCTGGTGGCGCTCAGCGGCACCCACGGGGTGGAGGGCTATTACGGTTCGGAATGTCAGATCGACTGGCTGAAGCATTTCACGCCGGGTTCGCTGCCCAAGGACGTCGCGGTGGTGATGATTCACCTGATCAACCCATGGGGCACGGCATGGCTGCGACGGGTCAACGAAGACAACATCGACCTGAACCGCAATCATCTGGATTTCAACCAGCCCCTCCCGGACAACCAGGCCTACGCCGCGCTGCACGAAATTTACGCATGCGCCGATTTAAATGGCCCCGAGCGGCAGCGCGCCGATGCCTTGCTCGATGCGCAAATCGCCGAGCACGGCTGGCCGGCGGTGATGTCGATTGTCGAGGGTGGTCAGCACAGCCATCCCGACGGACTGTTTTTCGGAGGCTTTGCCCCGAGCTGGTCGAATCGCACGCTGCATCAGATCATCGAGAATCATCTGGCGGGTACCGAAACCGTGATGTGTTTCGACCTGCACACCGGCGCCGGCGAGTACGGTCATCCGATGCTGCTGACGATTACTCAGGCACCTTATCCGGCGCTGGCCCGGGCGCAATCGATCTATGGCCCGTGGCTCTACACGCTGCACACAGGCGCTGAAACCCTGAGTGAAACCGGAGTCGCGGCAACGGCTACCGGTTACACCTCGCAGGCACTGCTCAACGCACTGCCGAAAGTGCAGTTGATGCCGTTCGTGATCGAGTGCGGGACTTACCCGGGGCCGGACGTACATCGCTACTTGCGCGACGATCACTGGCTGCATCTGCACGGCGATCCGCTGGATGCGACGGGGCGGGAGATCAAATTGAAACTGCTGGAGCAGTTCTATCCGGCGGATCCGGACTGGCGGGCGATGGTGGGGTTGCGCACGCGGCAGATCTGGGCGAAAGGGCTCAGGGCGTTAGCGGGCGAGGGATAAACAAACGGCTTGCCTTTCGGTAAGCCGTTTTGACTGCTGGGTGATGCGCAGCGGTTTTGACTATGGATGCCGGAGGGTTACTGCTTGAAGCCTGGCAGCCCGTTTGCTTCACGCCATGTCGCGACTGTACGGGCTATGCCAGAGGATGACGTGTCAGCACCTGGCTCAGGGTAGTAGATAAGGTCCATCTTGCTCGGATGTCCAACGATCTCGTTGAAGTGCAGCAATAGAATATCTGCACGGTCATCCGTCGGTGCTTTGTCTTCCTTTCTGATCTCGTCAATGAACTCAATGAAGTCTTGTTCGGTGTAATCAGAAAAGTTGTTTTTGATGAAAGGGTCGCTCATGCAGTTACCTCAATCCTGGTGTACTTCGACGTGATTTTTGGGGGGGTGGACTCTGAGGTTGTCAACGTTATAGACCTCGCCGCCTTGAGATATCAGTTCCACATGATGAATTTCGTGAGAGATTCTCTTGCCGACTGCATCAGCTAATCGGGCGCGAGGTGCCTTTCCGTTGCGCATACGCTCAAGACTGTCTTCGCTGAGCTGCCCGGCTAGCCTCGTATCTTTTGACGCTTCGGCCCAGAAGGCGCGCCTGAATGAATCAAAGCTGGAATATTCACGCCCTCTTAGCGAATCGGCAATGCTGGTTGGGATTGGCGCGCCAGATCCCGACCGGGCATGGTCAAGCCATACACCGGCAACATCCTCCCCAACCCCCGTCACCGTCCCCGGCATCAATCTCGCCGGTTTCGAAAACACCACATACAACGACTTGAGCCCGGTCTCTGCCGGAAACACCAGAATGCAGTCTTCGGCGGTGATGTCTTCGCCGGGCAGGATTTCTATCTGGCTGTCGGTGTTCGCGGCGATCGGGTGGACGAGGATCGTGCTCAGTGGTTCGCCGTGCTCCGGATAAACCAGTGGCGGCATCGCTCCCAGCGGCCCGCGTTGCGGCGTCCACAGAATGGTGATGCCGTTGAGTTTGGCCTCCATGGCGGTCTTGTCGCTGTTCCACCGGACTTTTACGGTACGCACCGAGTCGTCGCCCGAGGCTCCGGTGTGGATGCCGTAGACCTGTATGACGCCCTCGGCATCGCGTCGGAACTGGAAGCGCACGCGAGTGGTTGCGCGAGACAAGGTGCGTAGCTGATCGTCGGTGTAGAGCGTGCCGTCACCCATTCGGGTCGGCAGCATCCCGAGGATGAACACACTGGCCGGACCGCCGGCGCCTCGTATTGCCCAGTTGAGGCGTTGCTGCAGGATTCCTCCGCCAGCCATGCGCCCCAGAGCCAGATCGGCGCCGATGGCCTTGGCTGCGGCGGTACTGGCAGCGGGAAAACGCATGGCGCCCGCGACCATGACCTTGCCGAAACTTGAGACGGGTTCGGGGGCTGTGCCGGCCTCCGTTCGGCACCAGTTATCCGGTGTGCAGGATTTGGCAAATACCAGATCGTCGCGGGGCGTCGGGGTGGGCCATTCGTCTGTCCGGATATAAACGGGTTCTGGTGGCGGGGGCGGAATCCATCCGCTCCATATAGCGTTTTCGCTCGGGCGTTTTCGACGCCACTCATCGTCGAAAAGGAATTTGTTCAGGTCCATGACCACTCCCTGTCTGTCCTGGAATCGAGACAGGGGAGCGTGTCGGTCAATCGGGATCGCGATCAAATCGACTGGCGAAGATGCAGGTGCCTAAGCGAACGAAAAATCCTCTTCGTACGCCTTTCGCACCGGGTTCCTACGGAATCAGTCCGGTTGAGTGAAGGAGGGCACTTTTCTCGAGGCATAAAAAAACGGCCTACCTTTCGGTAAGCCGTTTTTAGTACTTGGTGGCTACACAGGGACTTGAACCCCGGACCCCAGCATTATGAATGCTATGCTCTAACCAACTGAGCTATGTAGCCAAGTGGCGCGCATTATTCCCCTGAAATGGAAAAGCGTCAAGCGTAAATTTCAAAATTTTTTCTACGCTTTCAACCGTTTATCAAAATCAGGCGTTCAACAGTGGCGAAGGGCAGCGCTGGAACCAGCGACTGGCCTGCTCATACGCGTGCGCCAGTTGCAGAACGGCGAAGTCTGCCTGATGCCGGCCGATGATCTGCAGCCCCATCGGCAACCCCCGGGCATTGAAGCCGGCCTGGACGTTCGCCACCGGGCAACCGGATAACGTGCCGGGAATCACCACCTCCATCCAGCGATGATAAGTGTCCATGTTCACGCCCTCGATCGCGGTCGGCCACGCCTGCGACTTGTCGAACGGGAAGACCTGCGCGCTGGGCAGCAGCAGATAATCGTATTGTTCGAACAAGCGTGAGATTGCCCGATACCAGTCGCTGCGCACCACCGAGGCGGCGAACACTTCGCTGGCCGACAGCTTCAGACCGTTTTCCACTTCCCAGCAGGCTTCCGGTTTCAGCAGCGCCCGTTTCTGCGGATCGGCGTAAGCCGCGCCCAGGGAGCCGGCGACCATCCAGTGGCGCAAGGTGCGCCAGCTGCTCCACAGCTTTTCAGGGGCAAATTCCGGACGCGCCGGCTCGATATGGCAACCCAGGCTTTCAAAGTCGGCGAAAGTCTTTTCACACAACGCGAGGATGCCGTTCTCCATGGGCAGATACCCGTTGAAGTCGCCGAGCCAGCCGATCCGGGTGCCGCTGAAGTCGCGCTCCAGCGGTGCGGTAAAGACCTCTCCGGACTCACGGATCGACAGCGGTGCCCGCGCATCGCCGCCGGCCTGCACCGACAGCAGCATCGCGGCATCGCGCACACTGCGCGCCATGGGCCCTTCATAGCCGAGTTGATCGAAGAACAGATCGGCACTGTCGTCGAATGGCACGCGTCCTTGAGACGGGCGGAAGCCGAAGATGTTGTTGAACGCTGCCGGGTTGCGCAGCGAGCCCATCATGTCGCTGCCATCGGCCACCGGCACCAGATGCATCGCCAGCGCCGCCGCCGCGCCGCCACTGCTGCCGCCCGCGGTCTTGCTCGGGTCAAAGGCGCAGCCGGTGGCCCCGAACAACGGGTTGTAGCTCTGCGAACCGAGGCCGAATTCCGGGGTGTTGGTCTTGCCGATGATGATCGCGCCGGCAGCCTTGATCCGCTCGACCATGATGCCGTCACGCTCGGGAATGTAATTTTTGAACAGCGGTGAGCCCAGCGTGGTACGGATGCCGCAGGTCAGCGACAGATCCTTGATGGCGTGGGGCAGGCCGTGCATCCAGCCCCGGTACTGGCCCCGGCTCAGTTCGGCGTCCCGTGTGTCGGCCTGGGCCAGCAGATCTTCCGGCGCCTGCAGACTGATCAGTGCATTGACTGACGGGTTGAACCGTTCGATGTGGGCAAGATAGGTCTGCATCACTTCGCGGCAGGAAACCTGGCGCAGGCGGATGCGCTCGGCGAGCTCGATGGCCGGCAACTGGACCAGTTCGCTGATGTTATTGGAGTTCATGACGACGGCGCCCTTCAGACGGCTGGAAAAACGCCCCGGCCTCGTGCCGGGGCGGTAGAAATCAACGCATCAGGTTGGTCCACAGACGATCGGCCAGACGGATCGCGCCTTCACCGCAGGTCTTGCTGAACACCACGTGGGTGCCCTCGGGAATATGCAGTTCCGGTGCATCCTTGAGGTTCGCATCGAGGAACGGTTCGACGCCTTTGATCGGGCTCTGATGCTTGAGGAAGTTCTGGGTCATCGCCGAGTTTTCCGGCTGGCTGAGAAACGCGATGAACGCCTTGGCATTCGCCGGGTTCTTGCTGCCGGCGGGGATGACCATATTGTCGACCCAGGCCAGCACCCCTTCTTTGGGGTACAGGTATTTCAGGCTCGGTTTCATCTCACGGGCACGCATGGACGAACCGCCCCAGAACATCGACATGTCGATTTCGCCCGAGGCGAGGTTCTCGCGGATCGAGCCGGCCTTGGAGCTGTAGGTTTTGACGAATGGCTTCTGCGCCTTGAGCAGCGTGAGGATTTGTTGCATCTGTTTCGGGTCCTCGCTGCACAGCGGGATGTTCAGGTACAGGCTGGCCATGTCGACCATATCGCTGACCGAATCGAACATGTTGATCCGCCCCTGCAACTCGGCCGGCGGCTCATAAAGCACCTTGTAGCTGTCGGCCGGGCCTTTGTAGCGGCCACTGTCGAGCACCACGCTGGTGGTGCCCCAGATGAACGGCACCGAATAGGCGCCTTCCGGGTCCCAGCTCGGTTTTTTCAGGTTGTCGACCACACTGGCGTAGTACGGCTCCTTGACCGGATCGAAGCGCTCCAGCAGGTTTTCCTTGATCAGGATCGGAATGAACTGGTGCGAGGGAATCGCCACGTCGTAACCGGCGCCACCCTGTTTCAGTTTGGCCAGCAGCGTCTCGTTGGAGTCGTAGGAGTCAACGGTGACTTCGATGCCGGTCTGCTTCTGGAATTTGGCGAGAATCTCCGGTGAAAAGTAACCGCTCCAGCTCACCACGTTGAGTTTTTCGGCGGCCTGAACACTCCCGGCCATGACCAGCGGCACAGTCAGGAACAACGAAGTACCGACGCTTTTTATCCACTTGCTCATGCTATTTCCCCACGGTTCTTGGAAGGTTCAGGCGTTCTTTTTGCCCAGCAGGTAAGAGAGGCTGACAAACAGCACCGAGACGCCCAGGATCAGGGTCGACACGGCGTTGACGTCGGGTGTCACGCCCATGCGCAACAGGCCGAAGATGAAGATCGGCAGCGTCGTGGTGCCGGCCTGGGAGACCATCATCGAGATCACGAAGTTATCCAGCGAGACGATGAACGCCAGCATCAGCCCGGAGAAAATCCCCGGCATCAGCAACGGCAGGGTGACTTTGCGGAAGGTCCGCCATGGCCCGGCATACAGGTCGGCCGAGGCTTGTTCCAGCGACAGGTCCATGTCGTTCAGCCGGGCCCGGATCGGCAGGTAGGCAAACGGAATGCAGAACACCGTATGGGCGATGATCAGATTGCCGTAGCCGAGGGACAGGCCAATGGTGGAGAACAGCGCGAGCGTGGCGACGCCGACGACGATTTCCGGCAGCACCAGCGGCAGCATGATCGCGCCCATCGACAGTTGCAGGCCCTTGAACTTCGCGCCCCGCGAGGTGCCGAGGGCCGCGAGGGTGGCAATCGCCGTGGCGACCATGCTGGCGCACACCGCGATCAGCAGACTGTTGCCGGCCGCCTGGCGCAGCGCCTGATTGGCGAACGCGGCGCGATACCAGTCGAGGCTGAAACCGGTCCATACCGTGGCCGACTGGTTGGCGTTGAACGAGAACACCACCAGCACCACGATCGGCGCGTAGAGGTACAGGTAGAACAGGAAACTGAAACCGCCGAATCCGGGGAAATCCTGGACGCCCAGCCCCTTGCGTTTGAGCAGACCAATCATCACGCACCTCCTTTGGCAATGCGCTGGCGTTCGGCGCGCAAGGCATAGACCGTCAGCACCAGCATCACCGCCGCCATCAGCACTAGCGACAGCGCCGCGCCGAACGGCCAGTTACGGGCATCGCTGAACTGCCGGAAGATCAGGTTGCCGAGCATCATCCGCGTGCCGCCGCCGAGCAGTTCCGGGGCGATCATCGCGCCCAGGCACGGCACGAAGGTGAGAATGGCGCCGGCGAGAATTCCCGGTCTGGCGATCGGCAGCACGACTTTGCGCAAGGTGCGCAGGCGTCCGGCATACAGGTCTTGAGCGGCTTCGAGCAGACGGATATCCATTTTTTCCAGCGTGGCGTAGATCGGCAGAACCACGAAGGGCGCATAGGTATAAACCAGCCCCAGCAGCACGGCGCCGTCGGTGTACAGCAACTGCAGCGGCTCGTGGATGACGCCCAGGCCCATCAGACTGTTATTGATCACCCCGGTGTTACGCAGCAGCAGAATCCACGCATAAGTGCGGATCAGCAGGTTGGCCCAGAACGGCACGGTGATCAGGAAGATCAACAGACCGCGCCGATGCGCCGGTTGCATGGCCAGCCACACCGCCACCGGAAAACCGATCAGCAGCGTGATGACGGTGGTCAGGCCGGCAATCCCGACCGAGCGCAGGGCGATGATCAGGTAGGAGTCGGCGAAGGCCAGGCTGTCGTCCATTTGCCGCTCGAACAACAGGGAGGTGTAGGCGTCGCTGCTGAACACCTTGTTCACCCCGCCGTAGGGGTTGGCTTCCATCAGCGAATAACCGATGACGATCAGGATCGGCACCACCAGAAACAGGGCGATGGCGATCAGCGCCGGGCTGACACCGAGGAAGCTCTGGAACGCCCGTCGGCGTTCAAGCGTGTTGGTTATCGGTAAGGCGTGCATGACAACTCCTCGGGTTCAATCGTGCAGGACGCTGGCGCTTCCCCGGTCGAACAGCAGACCGGCCTGACTGCCCACGGCAAAACGCAGGCTCTGATCGACGCAGTTGGGCGTGCGCACGGTGAGGCGCGAACCGTCGCCGAGGCTGACCTGGTATTGCAGGTCGGTGCCCAGATAAATCAGCGCTTCGACCCGGCACGGCAAAGCCGCCTCCGTGTTGGCAGGCACCAGGTGCAGGCGCTCGGGGCGTACCGACAGGGTCACGCTGGCACCCGGTTGCACGTCGTTGCACGGTTGCGCCGGCAGCGGATGTCCGGCCGGCCCGGCGAACCACGCCATACCGTCCTCGACGCGAGTGACGCTGGCCTGAATGAAGTTGGTTTCGCCGATGAAATCGGCCACGAAGCGATTGCGCGGCCGTTCGTAGATGTCCTCCGGGCGACCGACTTGTTGCACTTCGCCTTCGGACAGCACGGCGATGCGGTCGGACATGGTCAGCGCTTCTTCCTGATCGTGGGTGACGAAGATGAAGGTGATGCCGGTCCTGGCCTGGATGGTTTTCAGCTCTTCGCGCATGGCCTGGCGCAGCTTGAGATCAAGTGCCGACAGCGGCTCGTCAAGCAACAGAACCTTGGGATGCGGCGCCAGGGCGCGGGCGAGGGCGACGCGCTGTTGCTGGCCACCGGAGAGTTGCGCCGGTTTGCGATGGGCGAAGCGCTCCATCTGCACCAGGGCAAGCATCTCGCGGACGCGCTCGGCGATCTGGGCCTTGTTCAGGACCTTGCCCATCGGGTGCGATTCAAGGCCGAAGGCCAGGTTTTCGGCGATGGTCATGTGCGGGAACAGGGCGTAGTGCTGGAACACTGTGTTGACCGGGCGCTGGAACGGCGGGCGCTCGGCGATGTTTTCGCCGTAGAGCAGGATCTCGCCCTGCGTCGGAAACTCGAACCCGGCAATCATCCGCAGCAGCGTGGTCTTGCCGCAGCCGGAGGGCCCGAGAAGGGTGAAGAATTCGTTGTCGCGGATATCCAGATCGATGTTTTTCAACGCCACCGGACCGGTGGACGGATCGCCGTAGACCTTGCGCACCGAGCGGATCGACACCGCCAGCGTTTGCAGCGAATGCAGGGCATTCATGCGTTACCTCCGATTCCCCCATCGCCTGCGATTGCGCTGTCGGTCAGCGAATCTGTCGGGCCATGGATATTATTTTTCTGGGCAGGATCGAGATTGCGTACGGGGTGAAACCAGCTGTTTTGTTGTTCTGCTGTGGCTCGATTATCGGCGAGGGGTTGCGCGGGGCGAAACTTCAATTTAAACATGGCAGGTGTTAGTTAATTTAATACCGACAGGTGCCAGGAACATGCCCGACCACCGTTTGCCACCACTCAATGCAGTGCGTGCGTTCGATGCCGCTGCCCGCCTGGGCAGCTATGTCGAGGCGTCGAAAGCCTTGCACGTGACTCAGCCTGCGATTGGCCGGCATGTGAAGTTGCTGGAGGACTGGCTGGGCACTCAGCTGTTCGAACGCACGTCGCGCGGGGTCAACCTGACGCCGGCCGGTGAGAAGTACCACCGCAAGATCGCGACCGCCCTGCAGTTGATCATCGAGGCCGGCAAGGAGGCGCGACCCAAAGAGGCCGAACGCTGGCTGCGGATCATGGTGGTGCCGGGTTTTGCCAAGCGCTGGCTGATGCCGCGCATCGAGGCCATGCGTCACCTGCGTCCGGGGTTGAAGTTTGCCATCGAACCGAACTCGACCTTCACCGAAGTGGATGGCAAAAGCGCCGATCTCGGCATCGTCTACGGCCTCGACGGGCAGTACGCGGACTCTCGTGAAGCGTTGATCTGCCCCCGTGTGTTTCCGATCTGCACCCCGCAATACCTGGCAAGCATCGAGCCGCTCGGCGGCCCGGCCGATCTGGTCCGGCACGAGTTGATCCACGTCGATGACGGCGAGTGGTGGAACCTGTGGTTCGCCGCCCATGACCTGGATATTCACCTCAATTCCGACATGCTCTACGTCAACAACGATCACGCGTTATCGGTGGCCGAGAGCGGGCAGGGCATCGCGTTGGCCAACGAGGTGCTGGTCCGCGAAGAACTCCGGTCCGGCAAACTGGTGCGTGCAGTGGATGCTCAGGTGAAGCTGGAAAGCTATCGGGTGCTGACGCCGTCCGCCGAGCTGTCGGCGGATGCGGCGTGGTTCATTCAATGGCTCAAGTCCGAACTGGAAAAGGACTTTCCAGAAGCGCTGATCAACTGAGCCGGAAGCGTGCGGTGTTGTCGCTCAAGGCCTTGCTGCCCTGGCTCAAGGTGTCTGCCGCCAGGTTGACGGCCCGTGCGCCGTCGAGCAGGCGAACCGCTGCCTGATCGACCTGCTGGATATTGCCGCTGACCTCATCGGCGGTGCTGGCCTGTTCTTCCACCGCCGTGGCGATCTGCGCGAGGGTGTCGGTGACGCTCTGCACGGCGCTGGCGATTTCCCCCAGACGTTCGCCCAGCCCGGTGACGGCTTCGGCATCCGATTGCGCCTGGCCGCAGGCCGCCTCCATCAGGCTCACCGCTTCATTGACCGTGTTGCGCAGACTGTCGACCGTACCGGCGATCTGCGCAGTGGACGATTGCGTACGCTGCGAAAGGCTGCGGACCTCGTCGGCCACCACGGCAAAACCGCGACCCTGTTCACCGGCGCGAGCGGCTTCGATGGCGGCGTTCAGCGCCAGCAGGTTGGTCTGCTCGGCGACGCCGCGAATGGTGTCGACCACCAGTTGAATCTGCTGCCCCTGCTCGCTGACCCGGCCCAGCGCTGCCGCCGTTTCGTTCAGGCGCTGATTGAGCTGTTGAATGCTCGCCGTGGTGCGTTGACTGTCGCGGCTGCTGTCGGTGGCGATGCGCCGGGTCTGTTGGGCGCTGCCGGAGGCCTGTTCGCAACTCTGCGCGACGCCTTGAGAGGTGGCCGCCAATTGCGTGGCGGCGGCAGCGATCTGGCTGATCTGCAATTGCTGGGCTTCGACTTCGCTGAGTGCGCCGCTGGAGTGATCGTTGAGGCTGCGCACCGCGTGGCTCAGTTGCGAAGTCTCGTGATCGACACCCAGCAAACTGGTGCGCAATTGCACCACGGCCACGTTGAGCGCGGTGCTGATCGAGGCCAGCTCATCGCGACCCACGACAGGCACTTGCAGGCTCAGATTGCCGTCGCGCAACGCTTCGGCGAGTACCGTGATGCCGCTGGCGCTGCGACGGATCGAGGCTTGCAGGCAGACGAACAGGTACAGCGCCGCGAGCAACAGGCACCCGAACACCGCCGCGACCACGATGAACTGACGGATCGCCGAGCCGTGGTAGTCGTCCAGTCGTTGATCCAGTGCTACCAGTGATTGCTGACGCAGCGTGGCGAGATTGCCGAGCAGGGTATCGAGGCTGCGTTCGAAGTCTTCCGGTTTGAGATTGATGCTGCCGCCGAACACGCCGTCATCCAGCACCTTCAAACCGGTATCCAGTTGTTTGAGGCTGTCGTGATACTGCCCGGCCCAGCCTTGCAGATCGTTCGGCAGCCGCGCTTCCAGCAGGCTTGCCGTTTTAACAAGCTGTTCGCGGGCATCACCGATGCGGCTGCGCAGGTCCCGCAGTTGCAGGCGACTTTGCAGGGTGAACTGACCGGAGACTACGGATGCTTGCCCGACCGCCGCGAGTCGGCCGACCCGTTCGATCAGGTCCGGTGCGTGCTGGGTGGAAATCTGCGTCAGCAGATAGGTTTCCAGCCACGGCGCGAGGATCAGCCGATTGTCCATCGCAATTTGCTCACGCAATGCTTGCAGGGCGCTGAGGGCGTTGGTGAAGCGATCGTAACCGTCCGGCCACCAGCCGACGCCGGCCAGGCTCTTGGAGTCCAGACCGCCGAGCGCGGTTTGCAGGGCTTGATAACGGGCCAGGGTTTCACCTTCTGCGGCTTCGGCTTGCAAGGCATTGCCCAGATCCACTGTGGCTTGAGCGACGGCAGGTTGTACGGCATCGAATGCAGCCATCGCGGCGAGGGTGGCGGGCGTCGGCTGGCGGTTGGTTTCCGTGGCGCGCCAGCGAGCTGCGCGGTCGCGCTGAGCAGCGAGCAGGTTGTCGAGTGCATCGAGGGCGAGCAACTGCCGCACGCCGGCACGCTCACCGGAAATCAGGTTGAGTTTGACGCGATAGTCCTGGCCGATCATCAACAGGCTGCCGGCCAACGGCAGGATGAACAGCAGAAACAACAACTGGAATTTACGCGCGAAGCCAAACCGCCCCAGCAATTTGATCCCCGGTAACAAGAAAGCCTGCATGCCCCATGACTCCTCTGGACACCACGCACCATTGGCGTGCGCCGCACTCGTTGCGAGCGCGATCAGTGCCCTGTTAAAAGGCTTCGAAAGTCCACTCTCGCCCGCTCTGTAGGCAGACTCTGTAGCAGAACTTCCCATTCTCGATCCCCTTTGTAAGGGGGCCGCGTTCAAGCGAAGAAGCAAGGCAAGAATCAGACCATGGCTTTGCGCTATCACTTTTACTGCGATGGATGAATAGTTCGTTAGCTGGCTAAGGGGATGGCGCTGGCGCACCGAAAAATGGCACATTGACGCACCTGCCTGCGTGCACCCATCTGCTGTACGGAAACTCCCATGGCTATCAGCAACGTTCAGACCGCCGCTGCGTCGGCGTCCGCTCCTCCTCAAAGCAGTCCACTGGTGATGCGCATCATCGGCGCAGTGGCGCTGGCGCATTTGATCAACGACCTGATCCAGTCAGTGCTGCCGTCGATCTATCCGATGCTCAAGGCCAACTACGGCCTGAGCTTCACCCAGGTCGGCCTGATTACCCTGACCTTTCAATTGACCGCTTCGCTGTTGCAGCCGTGGGTCGGTTACCACACTGACCGGCATCCGAAACCGTGGCTGTTGCCGGCCGGTTCCGTGTGCACGCTGGTCGGGATTGTGATGATGTCGATGGTCGGCAGTTTCCCGCTGATTTTGTTGGCGGCGGCGCTGATCGGTATCGGCTCTTCGACTTTCCACCCTGAAGCTTCTCGTATTGCGCGTCTGGCGTCGGGCGGACGCTTCGGTCTGGCGCAATCGACCTTCCAGGTCGGCGGTAACGCCGGTTCGGCATTCGGGCCGTTGCTTGCGGCTGCGATCATCATTCCGTTTGGGCAGGGCAACGTGGCGTGGTTCGGACTATTCGCCGTGTTTGCGCTGTTCGTGCTGTACCGCATCAGTCGCTGGTACGCCCATCACCTGAACCTGTTCAAGCTCAAGGCCGGCCAGGCTGCCACTCATGGACTGTCGAAGGGCAGGGTGGTCAGTGCGTTGGTGGTGCTCGGGCTGCTGGTGTTCTCCAAGTATTTCTACATGGCCAGCCTGACCAGTTACTTCACGTTCTACCTGATCGAGAAGTTCGACCTGTCGGTGGCCAGCTCGCAGTTGCATCTGTTCCTGTTCCTTGGCGCGGTGGCGGCGGGCACGTTCTTCGGTGGGCCGATTGGGGACAAGATCGGCCGTAAGGCGGTGATCTGGTTCTCGATCCTTGGCGTTGCGCCATTCACGCTGCTCATGCCCCATGTTGATCTGTTCTGGACCACTGTCCTGAGCGTGGTGATTGGTTTCATCCTGGCGTCGGCCTTCTCGGCCATCGTGGTGTACGCGCAGGAACTGGTGCCGGGCAATGTCGGGATGATTGCCGGGGTGTTCTTCGGGCTGATGTTCGGCTTTGGCGGAATCGGCGCGGCGTTGCTCGGGCATCTCGCGGACATTCACGGCATCGAATACGTGTACTTCCTGTGCTCGTTCCTGCCGTTGTTCGGGGTGTTGGCGATCTTTCTGCCAAGAACCAAAAAGGCCTGACGGGCTGAATTTCAGGCACAAAAAAGCCGCGTATCAAACGCGGCTTTTTTTTGGGTGCAGCTTTTACACGTTGAAGCGGAAGTGCATCACGTCGCCATCTTTAACGATGTAATCCTTGCCTTCCAGACGCCATTTACCGGCTTCCTTGGTGCCTGCTTCGCCCTTGTACTGGATGAAGTCGTTGTAGGCGATCACTTCGGCGCGGATGAAGCCTTTTTCGAAGTCGGTGTGGATCACGCCAGCGGCTTGCGGTGCGGTGGCACCGACGCGGACGGTCCAGGCGCGGACTTCTTCGACACCGGCGGTGAAGTAGGTCTGCAGATGCAGCATTTCGTAGCCGGCGCGGATCACGCGGTTCAGGCCAGGCTCTTCCAGGCCCAGGGCCTCGAGGAACATGTCTTTCTCTTCACCGTCGTCCAGCTCGGCGATTTCCGCTTCGATCTTGTTGCAGACCGGAACGACCATGGCGCCTTCTTCTTCGGCGATGGCCTTGACCACGTCCAGGTGCGGGTTGTTCTCGAAACCGTCTTCAGCGACGTTGGCGATGTACATGACCGGTTTGGTGGTCAGCAGGTGGAAGCCCTTGATGATCGCCTTCTCGTCGGCGCTCATGTTCTTCATCAGACTGCGCGCAGGCTTGCCTTCGGTGAAGTGCGGGATCAATTGCTCCAGCAGGGCCTTCTGGGCCACTGCGTCCTTGTCACCGCCCTTGGCGTTGCGCGCGACTTTCTGCAGTTGCTTCTCGCAGCTGTCGAGGTCGGCGAAGATCAGTTCCAGGTCGATGATTTCGATGTCGCGCTTCGGGTCGACGCTGTTGGAAACGTGGATCACGTTCTCGTCTTCGAAGCAGCGGACCACGTGAGCGATGGCGTCGGTTTCGCGGATGTTAGCCAGGAACTTGTTGCCCAGGCCTTCACCTTTCGACGCGCCGGCCACCAGGCCTGCGATGTCGACGAATTCCATGGTGGTCGGCAGGATGCGCTTCGGATTGACGATTTCCGCCAGAGCGTTCAGGCGTGGATCCGGCATCGGCACGATGCCGCTGTTCGGCTCGATGGTGCAGAAGGGGAAGTTCTCGGCCGCGATCCCGGATTTGGTCAGGGCGTTGAACAGGGTGGACTTGCCGACGTTAGGCAGGCCGACGATGCCGCAATTGAATCCCATGGTGTTTCCCCTCGGATTAGAGTCAGGCCTTCTGGCTGTGCAGGTTTTTCATCGCGCGGTTCCATTCACCGGCGAGGATATCCGGCAGCACGCCGAGGGCAAAGTCGATGCTGGCATCGAGTTTTTCCTGTTCGGCGCGTGGCGCACGACCCAGGACGAAATTTGAAACCATACTGGCGACGCCCGGGTGGCCGATGCCAAGCCGCAGGCGGTGGAACGTATTCTGATTGCCCAATTGCGCGATGATGTCGCGCAACCCGTTGTGACCGCCATGGCCGCCGCCAACCTTGAGCTTGGCGACGCCCGGAGGCAGATCGAGTTCGTCGTGTGCCACCAGGATTTCTTCGGGCTTGATGCGGAAGAAACCGGCGAGTGCCGCCACGGCCTGGCCGCTGCGGTTCATGTAGGTGGTGGGAATCAGCAGACGAACATCCTGACCCTGATGCGAAAACCGCCCGGTCAGGCCGAAATACTTGCGATCGGCCACGAGATTCACATTCTGTGCGTGGGCAATGCGCTCAACAAAAAGGGCCCCTGCGTTATGCCGGGTCTGTTCGTATTCGGCACCTGGATTTCCCAGGCCAACGATCAGTTTGATGGCAGTCACGATAGGGGCCCTTCCTTGGAGTGGTGGATAACATCGCCGCGATCGGGGAAGGCGGCGAAAGTGGACGAAAAATGCTCATTTACCATGGATGTAAACTCCGCGTTCCCGCCCGCTTTCTCGCTACGTTCCAGTCCGCGATGTTACCTGTTCACTCCGGCTTTACAGAGTGATTACTCTGCAGCGCCTTCGGCAGCTTCTGGAGCAACACGTGGAGCGTGGACGTTGGCAACAGCCTTGTCATCGCCGTGTGCCAGAGCAACGAACTCAACACCTTTAGGAGCTTTCAGGTCCGACAGGTGAATGATGGTGCCGATTTCGGCTTTGGCCAGGTCGACTTCGATGAACTCAGGCAGGTCTTTGGCTTCGCAGGAAACTTCGATTTCTGCAACAACGTGCGAGATCTCGCCGCCTTTCTTGACCGGAGCTTCTTCGTTGATGAAGTGCACTGGAACAACGGCAGTCAGTTTCTTGCCGGCAACAACGCGTACGAAGTCGGCGTGCATGATGAACTGCTTGGCCGGGTGACGCTGCATGGCTTTAACAACCACGTCTTGCTTGACGCCGCCGATGTTCAGTTGGATGACGTGGCTGAAAGCAGCCTCGTCTTCGAACAGCTTGGCTACTTCTTTAGCCAGCATCATGATGGACTCAGGAGCCTTGTCACCACCGTATACAACGGCAGGAACCTGGCTGGCGAGACGACGCAGGCGGCGGCTCGCACCTTTCCCCAGGTCGGTACGCGCTTCGGCGTTCAGGATGAAATCAGTCATTTTGTATCTCCAAAATAGCCATGTCCGGGCGACGTCTGCGACCGACGTCAAAGCGGCATGGGCAAAAAAGCCCCGCCCCAACATGAGTGTTGGGGCGGGGCGCTTTTCGTCAACGAGACATTTCGAGAAGGGCAGGGCCCTTAGCGGAACATCGCGCTGATCGATTCTTCATTGCTGATGCGGCGAACCGCTTCGGCAACAACCGGTGCGATATCCAGTTGACGGATACGTGCACAGGCTTGTGCTGCAGCGGACAGCGGGATGGTGTTAGTGACCACCAGCTCGTCCAGCACGGAATTTTCGATATTCTCGATGGCCCGACCCGACAGCACAGGGTGTGTGCAGTAGGCAAAGACCTTGGCTGCGCCATGCTCTTTCAGGGCCTTGGCCGCGTGGCACAGAGTGCCGGCGGTATCGACCATGTCATCGACCAGGATGCAGGTACGCCCTTCGACATCACCGATGATATGCATCACTTCAGAGTGATTGGCTTTCTCACGGCGTTTGTCGATGATCCCGAGATCCACGCCCAGCGACTTGGCAACGGCACGTGCACGCACGACGCCGCCAATGTCCGGGGACACGATCATCAGGTTCTCGAAGCGCTGATCTTCGATGTCATCCACCAGAACCGGGGAGCCGTAGATGTTATCTACCGGAATATCGAAGAAACCCTGAATCTGGTCAGCATGCAGATCAACCGTGAGAACACGGTCGATGCCGACTACGGTAAGCATGTCAGCGACGACTTTCGCGCTGATAGCCACACGTGCGGAACGCGGACGGCGATCCTGACGGGCATAACCAAAATAAGGAATAACAGCAGTGATACGAGTAGCCGAGGAGCGGCGGAAGGCATCAGCCATCACTACCAGTTCCATCAGGTTATCGTTGGTCGGAGCGCAAGTCGGCTGAATAATGAAAACGTCTTTACCGCGAACGTTTTCATTGATCTCGGCTGTAATTTCGCCGTCGGAGAATTTACCGACAGAGATGTCACCGAGAGGGATATGCAGCTGACGTACAACACGCCGAGCCAGATCGGGGTTAGCGTTCCCCGTAAAGACCATCATCTTGGACACGCGCAGTACCTAGAGGCTGAGGGTAACCTGGATGAGTATAGAAAATGGCAGGGGCGGCTGGATTCGAACCAACGCATGGCAGGATCAAAACCTGCTGCCTTACCGCTTGGCGACGCCCCTGTATCTGTTGCTTGCAAGTGCCGGGCACTTGGTTCCTTTAGAGCAGACTTTGCAGCTTGCGATGCAACATCGAAACGTTGCTTCCTTTTGCTACAAACCCTGTAAGGGTCTCTGTCAGAAGGGCCGAGACTTTATCAGCTTCAGCTTTGCTTGGGAAGCCCCCAAACACACAACTTCCAGTTCCGGTGAGTTTTGCTTCGGTAAAATTACCTAACAAATTCAATGCGTTATGTACTTCTGGATAACGCCTTGCTACCACCGGCAAGCAGTCATTTCGACTGTTTCCCTCGGGAACGGGGCGCACTTTAATGGGCGGCGTGTTACGTGTCAACAATGGATCTGAAAAAATTTCTGCCGTACTAACAGAGACTTGCGGGACGAGCACGACATACCACGGTTCGGCGGGCTCAACCGGGGTCAGTTTCTCGCCGACACCTTCGGCGAAAGCCGCGTGGCCACGGACGAACACCGGCACGTCGGCTCCAAGTGTCAGGCCCAGTGTTGCCAGCCGATCTTCATCCCAGCCCAGCTGCCAAAGATGATTGAGGCCGAGCAGGGTGGTCGCCGCATTCGAGCTGCCACCACCGATGCCACCGCCCATCGGCAGGATCTTGTCGATCCAGATATCGATGCCGAGGGCGCAGCGGGATTGCTCTTGCAGTTTTTTCGCCGCCCGCACGATCAGGTTGCTGTCGTGGGGCACGCCGTCGAATTCGGTGTGCAGGCGAATCACGCCATCGTCACGGACGGCGAAGGTGATTTCGTCGCCGTAGTCGAGGAACTGAAAAATCGTCTGCAACTCGTGATAGCCGTCTTCACGACGACCGAGAATGTGCAGCATCAGATTGAGTTTGGCCGGAGAAGGCAGCGTCAGGCGTGGAGCGGTCATGCTTATTGCCCCAATTTACGCGGTTGCCAGGTCTTGATGACCAGCGTCACGTCCAGATCGGTGCCGTGCAGTTTGATCCGCTCGGGCAGCCAGTAACCATTCTGTTCGGCATAACCGAGGTACTCGACCTGCCAGCCGTCCTGTTCCAGATTGGCCAGGCGGCTGTCGGCATCGAGGGTCAGGCGGCTCTTGCTGGCCGGAGCTGGCAGACCGCGAACCCACCAGGACAGATTCGATACCGGCAGTTTCCAGCCCAGTTGCTCTTCCAGCAGGACTTCCGGGGATTGCGCGTCATAGCGGCCCTGGTTGGCGACTTCCAGCGAAACCTTGCCCGGGCGACCGGTCAATCGCGCCGCGCCGCGACCCAGCGGGCCGGACAGGCGGATGTCGTAATAATCCTGGCGCTGCAGCCAGAACAGCGTGCCACTGCCCGAGTCTTTCGGGGCGCGGATACCGATCTTGCCGTCGATCTGCCAGCCATCGAGGCCGGTCAGTTGCTGTTTGTTCGCGGCCCATTGTACCGGGCTGCCATGGCCTTCGACGGATTCGCGGGCGCCAAAACCCGCGCAACCGGCAAGCAGGGCGATGAAACTGAAAACGATGACGTGGCGCAAAAACATGAGTTAAAGAGTCTCGGATCCGGTCAAGCGCTTGATGGTGCTGCGCAGTATGGTGCTGTCGGGCTGATCCTTGAGGAACTTGCCCCAGATTTGTTTGGCTTCGCGCTGGTTACCCTTGGTCCACAGGACTTCGCCCAGGTGAGCGGCGACTTCGTGATCGGGGAAGCGCTCCAGCGCCTGACGCAGATACTTCTCGGCGTCATCCAGGTTGCCCATGCGGAAGTTCACCCAGCCGAGGCTGTCGAGTACCGCCGGGTCTTCCGGATTGATCTGGTGCGCCTGCTCGATCAGCGCCTTGGCTTCGGCGTAGCGCGTCGTGCGGTCGGACAGGGTGTAGCCGAGAGCGTTGAGCGCCATGGCATTGTCCGGGTCGCGCTTGATGATCAGGCGCAGGTCTTTTTCCATCTGCGCCAGGTCATTGCGTTTTTCCGCCTGCATCGCCCGGGTATAGAGCAGATTCAGATCGTCCGGGTATTGCAGCAACGCTTGTTGCAGGACTTTCCAGGCCTTGTCGCCCTGATTGTTGGCGGACAGGGTCTCGGCCTCGATCAGGTACAGCTGGATCGCGTAATCCGGCTGCGCATCACGTTCGGCCGCCAGTTTGCTCTGGGCTTCGGCGGTCTTGCCGTTGTTCATCAGGATGTCGGCCTGACGCAGTTGTGCCGGCAGATAGTCGTTGCCCGGCCCGACCTGGGCGTACTCGATCAGTGCGCCTTGCGGGTCGTTGCGTTCTTCGGCGATGCGCCCCAGGTTCAGATGGGCGGAATCGACATGGCTTTCCCGGGCGATCAGGTCTTCCAGGTAACCCTTGGCCTCGTCCCAGGCCTTGGCTTCCAGGCAGACCAATGCCAGCGAGTAACGCAGTTCGTCGTCTTCCGGGTATTGCTGGACCAGTGTCGAGAACTCGACCTTGGCATCGTCCATCCGGTCCTGTTCCACCAGCATCCGCGCGTAAGTCAGGCGCAGACGCTTGTCGTCCGGGTACTTCTTGATGTTCTTCTGCAGCAGCGGCAGGGCCTCGTCGCCACGGTTCAGCCCTTGCAACAGGCGGGAACGCAGCAGGATCGGGGCGATTTCGCCGTCGTCTGGCGGATTGTCTTCGAGCAGGGTCAGCGCACCTTTGGTGTCGCCGTCCTGCTGCATCAGCAGGGCCTTGCCGAAAATCAGCTGATTGTTGTGCGGGTGACGCTGAAGCAGACGGTCGAAGCTTTTCATCAAACCGTTGCGGGTTTCCTGATCGGTGTCGGCGGCCGACAGCGCGAGGAAGTCGAAATGGGTGTCGCCCTTGCCCTGCAGGACTTTCTCCATATAGACCATCGAGTCGTCATAGCGCCCGGCGCGTGCCAGTTGCACGGCGGCGGCGCGTTGCGCTTCGAGGTCGTCAGGTGCGTTTTTCGCCCAGATCAGTGCGGTATCCAGCGCCGGTTGATCCGCGCCCAGGTACTCGGCGATACGGAACGCCCGCTCGGAAACACCCGGGTCCTGGGTGTTGATGGCCTGGGTCACGTAGTTGTCCAGGGCAATGTCGAAACGATTGCGCTGGCCGGCGAGTTCGGCGCTCAGCAGGCTGAACACCGTTTCCTGGCTGAACGAGCTGTAAACCTTGGGCTTTTCAGGGGCTGGCGTGGTGTCTTCGACCGATGAGGTGCCATCGTGCGAAACGGGGGCCAAGGCCTGGCAGCCGCTGAGGAAGACAAAAGCTAGGAGCAACGCGGAAGATCTATTCATATAGGAAGAGGACGACTAACCTGCGGTCGGATCATCATGACACAAGCCTTCGGCCAAACATAACCGAGTCTCGATTGTGGCCATTATAGGGGCCGACAATTGGGACAATAGTCAGCGGTAGTTGTTCTGAATCTGACGAAGTAGGACAATTGCCGGCTTCACGTCACCATCAGCGACCTTGAATGGCCTTCCTTGCACTCGGTATCAACCACAAGACTGCTTCAGTAGACGTCCGCGAGCGCGTGGCCTTTACCCCTGAGCAGCTGGTGGAGGCCTTGCAGCAGCTCTGCCGACTCACCGACAGCCGCGAAGCTGCGATCCTTTCCACCTGCAATCGCAGTGAACTGTATATAGAACAGGATCAGCTTTCGGCCGATATCGTGCTGCGCTGGCTGGCTGACTATCACCATTTAAGCCTCGATGAGCTGCGCGCGAGTGCTTATGTGCATGAAGATGATGCGGCAGTTCGTCACATGATGCGCGTCGCCTCCGGGCTCGACTCGCTGGTGCTGGGCGAACCGCAGATCCTCGGCCAGATGAAATCGGCCTACGCCGTGGCCCGCGAGGCCGGCACCATCGGGCCGCTGCTCGGGCGCTTGTTCCAGGCAACGTTCAACGCTGCCAAGCAAGTGCGCACCGACACCGCCATTGGCGAGAACCCGGTGTCCGTGGCGTTTGCCGCGGTCAGCCTGGCCAAACAGATTTTCAGCGACCTGCAACGCAGCCAGGCGCTGCTGATCGGCGCCGGCGAGACCATTACCCTGGTCGCCCGCCATCTGCATGATCTGGGGGTCAAGCGTATCGTGGTGGCCAACCGCACGCTGGAACGCGCCAGCCTGCTGGCCGAACAGTTCGGTGCCCACGCGGTATTGCTGTCGGACATTCCGGCCGAACTGGTGCGCAGCGACATCGTGATCAGTTCGACCGCCAGTCAGTTGCCGATCCTCGGCAAGGGCGCGGTAGAAAGCGCCTTGAAGCTGCGCAAGCACAAGCCGATCTTCATGGTCGACATCGCCGTTCCCCGGGATATCGAACCGGAAGTCGGCGAACTCGACGACGTTTACCTCTATAGCGTCGACGATCTGCACGAAGTGGTCGCCGAAAACCTCAAGAGCCGTCAGGGTGCAGCGCAAGCCGCCGAAGAGATGGTTTCGGTCGGCGCCGACGATTTCATGGTGCGCCTGCGTGAGCTGGCGGCGGTCGACGTGCTCAAGGCCTATCGTCAACAGAGCGAGCGCCTGCGCGACGAAGAGCTGCAAAAGGCCCTGCGTCTGCTGGCCAACGGCGGCAACGCCGAAGACGTGCTGGGCCAGTTGGCCCGTGGCCTGACCAATAAACTCCTGCACGCCCCGAGCGTGCAATTGAAAAAGCTTTCTGCCGAAGGCCGCCTCGATGCGCTGGCCATGGCCCAGGAACTCTTTGCCCTCGAGGGCTCACCGGATAGCTTTTCGGATAAAAAACCGCAATGAAAGCGTCACTGCTCAATAAGCTGGATATCCTCCAGGACCGTTTCGAGGAACTGACGGCGCTGCTCGGCGACGCCGAAGTCATTTCCGACCAGACCAAATTCCGCGCCTATTCCAAGGAATACGCCGAAGTCGAGCCGGTCGTCGAAGCCTATAAACAGCTGCTCAAGGCCCAGGCCGATCTGGAAGGCGCCCAGGCGCTGCTCAAGGACGGCGACCCGGACATGCGGGAAATGGCCGTGGAAGAAGTCCGCGAAACCAAAGAGCAACTCGTCGAGCTGGAAGCCACCTTGCAGCGCATGCTGCTGCCCAAGGATCCCAACGACGGGCGCAACGTGTTCCTCGAAATCCGCGCCGGTACCGGTGGCGACGAGGCGGCGATCTTTTCCGGCGACCTGTTCCGCATGTACTCGCGCTATGCCGAGAAACGCGGCTGGCGCGTGGAAATCCTCTCGGAGAACGAAGGCGAGCACGGCGGCTATAAAGAAGTCATCGCCCGGGTCGAAGGCGACAATGTTTACGGCAAGCTGAAATTCGAGTCCGGCGCCCACCGCGTACAGCGCGTGCCGGCCACCGAATCCCAGGGCCGGATCCACACTTCCGCTTGCACCGTGGCTGTGTTGCCGGAGCCCGACGAGCAGGAAGCGATCGAGATCAACCCGGCGGACTTGCGCGTCGACACTTACCGTTCCTCCGGGGCCGGTGGTCAGCACGTCAACAAGACCGACTCGGCGATCCGTATCACCCACTTGCCGACCGGCATCGTGGTCGAGTGCCAGGAAGAACGTTCCCAGCACAAGAACCGTGCACGGGCGATGGCCTGGCTGTCGGCCAAGCTCAACGACCAGCAGACCACGGCGGCGGCCAACGCCATCGCCAGCGAACGTAAATTGCTGGTGGGTTCCGGCGACCGCTCCGAGCGGATCCGCACCTACAACTTTGCCCAGGGCCGGGTCACCGACCACCGCGTCAACCTGACCCTGTATTCCCTCGACGAGATCCTCGCCGGTGGCGTCGAAGCGGTGATCGAGCCGTTGCTGGCCGAATACCAGGCCGACCAACTGGCAGCGATAGGTGAATAAATGACCATCATCGCCAGCCTGTTGCGCGCCGCCGAACTGCCGGACTCGCCCACCGCACGCCTGGATGCAGAACTGCTCCTCGCTGCGGCGCTGGGCAAGTCCCGCAGTTTTCTTCACACCTGGCCCGAACGCATCGTGCCGAGCGAAGCCGTGCTGGTCTTCACCGAATACCTGCAACGCCGCCGCAGCGGTGAGCCGGTGGCCTACATTCTCGGCCAGCAGGGTTTCTGGAAGCTCGATCTGGAAGTCGCGCCGCACACACTGATTCCGCGTCCGGACACCGAATTGCTGGTGGAAGCCGCACTGGAGTTATTGCCGGCGACCCCGTCCAAGGTTCTCGACCTCGGCACCGGCAGCGGGGCGATTGCCCTGGCCCTGGCCAGCGAGCGTCCAGCATGGAACGTCACCGCGGTGGATCGCGTGCTGGAAGCCGTGGCCCTGGCCGAGCGCAACCGTCAGCGTCTGCACCTGAACAACGCCACGGTGCTCAGCAGTCACTGGTTCAGCGCCCTCGAAGGTAAGCGATTCCAGCTGATCATCAGCAACCCGCCATACATCCGCGCCGCCGATCCGCACCTGGTGGAAGGCGATGTGCGTTTCGAACCGGAAAGCGCCTTGGTGGCCGGCATTGACGGGCTCGACGATCTACGACTGATCATCGCTCAGGCTCCGGCACATCTGGAGGCCGATGGCTGGCTGATGCTCGAACACGGCTATGATCAAGCCGAGGCCGTGCGCGATCTGTTGCTGACGCAAGGTTTCGAAGTAGTCCACAGCCGCACCGATCTGGGCGGCCATCAACGGATCAGCCTGGGGCGCCTGCCGTGCTGAATGATCAGGAATTGTTGCGCTACAGTCGGCAGATTCTCCTGCAACACATCGACATCGATGGCCAGTTGAAGCTCAAGGACAGCCGCGTGCTGATCGTCGGCCTTGGCGGTCTCGGCGCGCCGGTTGCCTTGTATCTGGCGGCGGCGGGCGTCGGCGAGCTGCATCTGGCGGATTTCGACACGGTCGACCTGACCAACCTGCAGCGCCAGATCATCCACGACACCGACAGCGTCGGCATGACCAAGGTCGACTCGGCGCTCAAGCGCCTGAGCGCAATCAATCCTGAAATCCGACTGGTACCCCATCGTCAGGCACTGGACGAAGATTCTCTCGCCGCCGCCGTAACAGCGGTGGATCTGGTGCTCGACTGCTCGGACAATTTCTCCACCCGCGAAGCGGTCAACGCCGCGTGTGTGGCGGCGCGCAAACCGCTGGTCAGCGGCGCGGCGATCCGCCTCGAAGGACAAATGTCGGTGTTCGACCCGCGTCGCGCCGAGAGCCCTTGCTATCACTGCCTGTACGGTCACGGCAGCGAAGCCGAACTGACTTGCAGCGAAGCCGGCGTGGTCGGGCCGCTGGTGGGTCTGGTCGGCAGCCTGCAAGCGCTGGAAGCCTTGAAGTTGCTGGCGGGTTTCGGCGAGCCACTGGTGGGGCGCCTGCTGTTGATCGATGCGCTGGGCTCGCGATTCCGTGAGCTGCGGGTCAAGCGTGATCCGGGATGCAGCGTCTGTGGTTCGCACCATGCGTGAAGCGCCGATCGCCGTATTCGATTCCGGCGTCGGTGGCCTGTCGGTGCTGGCGGAAATCCAGCATCTATTGCCCCATGAATCGCTGCTTTACCTCGGCGATTGCGGGCACATTCCTTATGGCGAGAAAACCCCGGAATTCATTCGCCAGCGTTGCAGCGTGATGGCCGGTTTTTTCCGCGAGCAGGGCGCCAAGGCGCTGGTGATCGCCTGCAACACCGCGACCGTGGCCGGCGTCGCCGATCTGCGGCGTGATTTTCCCGACTGGCCGATTGTCGGCATGGAGCCGGCGGTCAAACCGGCCGCTGCCGCCACTCGCAGCGGCGTGGTCGGCGTACTCGCCACCACCGGCACCTTGCAGAGCGCGAAGTTCGCGGCCTTGCTCGACCGTTTTGCCACCGATATCCGGGTCATTACTCAGCCGTGCCCGGGGCTGGTGGAGCTGATCGAAAGCGGCGACCTGCACAGCGAAGCGCTGCGTCAGTTGCTTCACCGCTATGTCGAACCGCTGCTGGGCGCGGGTTGCGACACGATCATTCTTGGCTGCACCCACTATCCGTTTCTCAAACCGCTGCTGAAGACGATGCTCCCCGACGACATCAGTCTGATCGACACCGGCGCCGCCGTGGCGCGGCAACTTCAGCGCCTGCTGGCCGAGCGCGATCTGCTTGCCGAGGGGCCGAGCCGCTGCGCGAAATTCTGGACCAGCGCCGATCCGCAATCCTTGAAAAACATCCTGCCACTGCTGGGACAAACGCCCGGCGATGTGCAAAGCTTCGCGATGTAAAAAAGTTGTGTCATAACTGAAAAATCAGCTGAACTTCTGTTCAAGCGCCGATTTCTATAAGCGTCAAGCACACTAAAAACCATACGACCGTTAGGAAAAGGATGTTTCAAGTGAAGCGACTATTCTGCTTGGCCGCGATTGCGGCCGCACTGATGGGGCAAAGTTTTACTGCACAGGCCGCTGGCGTGGAATTCGGGGTTGGAGCCACCAGCGATTCAACGATGACCTATCGCCTGGGAATGAATTTCGACTGGGACAAGAGCTGGCTGCAAAGCGATGTCGGTCGCCTCACCGGTTACTGGAGCGGCGCCTACACCTACTGGGAAGGCGACAAGGGCTCCAGCAACAACAGCCTGTCGTTCTCGCCGGTGTTCGTTTACGAGTTTTCCGGCGAGTCGATCAAACCCTATGTCGAGGCCGGCATCGGCGCTGCGGTGTTCTCCAACACCGAGTACGAAGGCAACAAGATCGGCCAGGCCTTCCAGTTCGAAGACCGCATCGGTTTCGGTCTGCGCTTCCATGGCGGGCACGAGGTGGGGATCCGTGCGACCCACTATTCCAACGCCGGCATGTCGAGCAACAACGACGGGGTAGAAAGCTACTCGCTGCACTACACGATGCCGTTGTAACCCATGAAAAAAGGAGCGCCAAGCGCTCCTTTTTTTGTCTTCAGCGATACGCCGTGGCAATCCCTTGGCGTTCCTCGAGGCATTCCGGCGCACCCATCTCGAATTCGCGGCAGATCAGCGGGCGTTTTTCGTAGATGGTGCACATCATCGTGTCGCGATCCAGCGCCGCGCACCAGCCATCGTCCAGACGCAACATGACTTCGCCACCCCATTCATCGGTATCGATATAGCGCTCGGGTACACCGGTGTCGGTGATCAGCATGACTTCGAGCTGACAGCAGCAGGCCGCGCAAGTCGAACAGGTGACTGCGGGCTCATCGATTGGCTGCAGGGGAATGGTTTTCATGGGCGCAGTGTACGGCAGTGACCCGTGCGCGTGTGAAAGCCCTGACGGACGATTACTGCACCAGGCGCCGCGACAAGAGGTGCAACAACGGAAACAGCAACGCCCACAACAGGCCGATGCCGATCAAAGTCGGTAACTCGCCATAGGGAAACTGCACCCCGGCCAGTCGTCCACCGGCGCAGTACGACAACGCGCCACCCACGGCCCCGAGCACACTCGCCAGCCACCATGGCCGGGCGCTCCATTGCAGGCAATGGCGCAACGTTGTTGCCAGAAGTGCCCACAACAGCATCAGCCACAGCGGAATCAGCGGCGACAGGTCCTTGAATTCAAAGACCCCGAGACCGCGCAGGCCGCTGTCCACGGCGGTGCCCAGAATCACTACGCCGAGAATCAGCCGCCCCTCAGCCGCCCAGTTGCTGATCCAGCGCAGATGAATCACCAATACCGCCAGCGCCACCAGCAACCACAGGCTGTTGCCGCCGACCACGCAGGCCAACCAGCCGACCTGGAACAGTACGGCGTTGGCGATCCGCTCAAGCATCGAAGCGTCCGAGCAGCGGCGCCGGCATCGCCGCCGGTTTGGCCAGCAGCAATTGCGCGGTGCCGATGGTGCGTTCGAGGAAGCCGCCCTCGCAGTAGCACAGATAAAACTCCCACAGCCGCAGGAAATAATCGTCGTAGCCCAATTCGCTCAGGCGGCCGTGGGCGTGGCGAAAATTCTCGTGCCACAGGCGCAGGGTCCGGGCGTAGTGCAGGCCGAAGTCTTCCATGTGCAGCAGGTTCATGTCGGTGTCGCGGCTGACGATTTCGAGCATCTTCTGCACACAGGGCAGGGCGCCGCCGGGGAAGATGTAACGCTGGATGAAATCCACGCCGCGTTTCGCCTGCTCGTAGCGTTGATCCCGGATGGTGATCGCTTGCAGCAGCATCAGGCCGTTGCTCTTGAGCAGGTGCGCGCATTGCTTGAAATAGGTCGGCAGGAAGCGATGACCGACCGCCTCGATCATCTCGATCGACACCAGTTTGTCGTACTGGCCGGTGAGATCGCGGTAGTCCTTGAGCAGCAGCGTCACCCGGTCCTGCAGGCCAAGGCTTTCGATGCGCCGGGCGGTGAACGCGTATTGCTCTTTGGACAGAGTGGTCGTGGTGACTTTGCAGCCATAGTGCTGCGCGGCATACAGCGCCATGCTGCCCCAGCCGGTGCCGATCTCCAGCAAGTGATCGCCAGGCTCGAGTGCGAGCTTCTGGCAGATCCGTTCCAGTTTGTTCAGTTGCGCCTGCTCCAGACTGTCGTCCGGGCTGAGGAACTGCGCTGCCGAGTACATCATGGTCGGGTCGAGAAACTGCTCGAACAGATCGTTGCCGAGGTCGTAGTGCGCGGCGATGTTTTTCTGCGAGCCCTTGCGTGTGTTGCGATTGAGCCAGTGCAGACCGCGCACCAGCGGCCGACCGATTTTGGCCAGCCCGCCCTCCATGCCATCCAGCACTTCAAGGTTGCTGACGAAGACGCGCACCACGGCGGTCAGATCCGGTGAGCTCCAGTAGCCGTGAATGAACGCTTCCCCGGCGCCAATCGAGCCGTTGCCCGCGACCATGCCCCAGGCCGCCGCATCGAGGACATGAATCTCGCCCAGCAACGCACTGCCCGGTGTGCCGAAGACCTGGCGCTCGCCGTCCTCGATCACCACCAGTTGCCCGTGCTTGAGCTGTGCGAGCTGACGCAGGACACCGCGACGCAGCAGCGAGCCGGTGATGCCGTGCGTACTGAACGGGATGGCGGCTCTGGCCGAAACGCTAGAGGATTTCATGGCGGTGCTCCTCGGGAGACGCAGTGGCGGTTCGAAAGCTGTCGTCGGCCGTCCGATGGGAAAACAGCGGGGTGCGCTTGAGCAGCAAGCGCAGGGCTTGCCAATAGATCGCGAGGGCGGTTTTCGCGGTCATCCACGGAAAGCGCCACAGATGCCGGTGCAGGTTGCGTCGATCAAGCGGTTCGCGTTTCAGGTTGAGCGTGGCGTCGAACAGCTTGCGTTCGCCCTGCCAGTCGGCCATGTGCACGCCAAGGGTTTGCGCGGCGGGGCTGAAGCTCATGCGGTATTCCAGATCCGGCGGCAGGAACGGTGATACGTGAAACGCCTTGGCCACGGCGAAGTGCTGGTGGAAGTCGCGCACGCTGGTCGGCGCCCGCGCCGGCAATACGTAGTGATAGCGCTCGCGCCACGGCGTGTTGCTGACTTCACAGAGAATCGCCGCCAGTTGCCCGTCGGCTTCGTGGCAGTAAAAGAAACTCACCGGGTTGAACGCCAGGCCCCAGCTTCGCGGCTGGGTCAGCAGGCAGATCGAACCCTGCGGCTCGTGACCGAGGGCCGCGCCGACTTGAAGACGCACAGCATCGATCAGTCGCACACCACGACCGGTGAAGGTCTTGAGGTAGTCGGTCTCGCGAAACGAGAACGGGGCAAAGCGGCTCGTGCCGGACAGTGGCGACAGGTTCAGCACGACGTCCTGTTCGGCCAGGTCGAGATAGAGCAGCCCGATCCGGTAGCGGAACTCATGCCGACGCGGGGCGAATCGCCGGTGGGCGATCCAGCCACTGTAGAGCGCGCTGTTCACAGGCTTTCTCCGAACGCGGCGGCCACGCGTAAAGCGCTGACCACGCCGTCTTCATGAAAACCGTTGGCCCAGTAGGCACCGCAATAATGAGTGTGCTGCGTTCCGTCGAGCTCGGCCCAGCGCTGTTGTGCCGCCACCGCTGCGAGGCTGAATTGCGGATGGGCGTAAGTGAAACGGGCAAGCACTTTGGACGGGCTGATGCCGGCGCTCTGATTGAGGCTGACGCAAAACGTGGTATCGCTCTGGATGCCTTGCAGGATGTTCATGTCGTAAGTCACGGCCGCCTGGGTGTGGCCCGCCCCGCCGAGACGATAGTTCCAGCTGGCCCAGGCCCGTTTGCGCATCGGCAACAGACGGGTGTCGGTGTGCAACACCACTTCGTTGTCGGCGTAGGGCAGGGCACCGAGAATCTCCCGTTCGGCACGGCTTGGATTGGCCAGCAGTTGCAGTGCCTGATCGCTGTGGCAGGCCAGCACGACTTTGTCGAAGTGTTCGATGCCGACGGAGCTGTGGATAACCACGCCGTGTTCGTTGCGTTCGATCCGGCTTACCGGGCAGTTCACGCGGATCCGCTCTTTGAATGACGCGGTCAACGGTGCGAGGTAGGCACTGGAGCCACCCTCGATCACCCGCCATTGCGGGCGATTGCTGACCGACAACAAACCGTGGTTCTCGAAGAACCGCACAAAGAACTGCAGCGGAAAATTCAGCATCTCGGCCATCGGCATCGACCAGATCGCCGCGCCCATCGGCACGATGTAATGCAGGATGAAACGCTCGCCGTAGCCGCCGGCCTTGAGGTAGTCGTCCAGTGTGGTGTCGCTGGCGATCCGCTGTTCGGCGAGGTCGCGCCGGGCTTCCTTGTTGAAGCGCAGGATGTCGCGCAGCATGCCCCAGAACCCCGGCGAAAACAGATTGCTGCGCTGAGCGAACAGGCTGTCGAGGTTGTTGCCGTTGTATTCCAGGCCGGTATCGGGGTCGGTCACCGAAAAACTCATTTCGGTGGCTTTGGAGGTCACACCTAACTGACCGAGCAAACGGATGAAGTTCGGGTACGTCCAGTCGTTGAACACGATGAACCCGGTGTCGATTGCGTAATCACGCCCGTCCACCGTCACTGTCACCGTATGTGTATGGCCGCCGACCCAATCGCCGGCCTCGAACACCGTGACGTCATGTCGGCGACCGAGCAGGTAGGCGCAGGCCAGGCCTGCGATCCCGCTGCCGACGATGGCGATGTTCACGTCGGATCCCGCAAGGGTGGTATGTTGCGCACCATGCGCTTGCCGATCGCCAGTTGTACTTGTGCGGGCATTTTCGACAGCGGCCAGAGCGCCGCCATGAAGAGTGCCGGGAAGGCAATCTCCAGTGGCCGGTCCTTGAGCCTGCTGAAAATGTGGCTCGCCGCTTTTTCCGCAGGCCAGCTCAATGGCATCGGGAAGTCGTTTTTGGCGGTCAGTGGCGTTTCGACAAAGCCCGGGCTGATGATGGTGACTTCAATGCCTTCGTCCGCCAGATCAATGCGCAATGACTCGAACAGATAACGCAGTCCGGCCTTCGATGCTCCGTACGCTTCGGCCCGGGGAAGCGGCACGTAGGTGACGGAGCTGGCCATGCCTACCAGATGCGGCGCGGTTCCTTTACGCAGCAGAGGCAGGGCGGCTTCGATGCAATAACTGCTGGCGAGCAGGTTGGTGCGTACCACATGCTCGACGATCGTAGCGTCGAACTGTTTTGCATCGACGTATTCGCAGGTGCCGGCGTTGAGGATCACGCTGTCCAGCGATCCCCAGTCCAGCGCGATCTGTTCACCGATTTCCCGCACGGTCTGGCTGTTGGTCAAATCCCCCGGCACCACCAGCACCTGTCCCGGGTAGCGCTGCGACAACACTTTGAGCGGTGCAATCTGACGGGAACTGACCGCCAGGTGCGCGCCGGTTTTCAGAATCTCTTCAGCCAGTGCTGCACCGATACCACTGCTGGCACCGGTCAGCCAATAACGGCGTGGAGTTGTACGACTCATCCCAATCTCCTTTTCAGCCAGGCGATCACCCGGCCCAATATCGGTAAATGTTCGTAAAGCAGCGCCCCGGCATCGAAGTAATCCCGGTGGCGATAAACCTTGTCGCGCCAGAGCAGGTGCGAACAGCCCGAGACCCGAATCAACCGTCCGCCGGCCAGACGCGGGTGGCGGTAGCTCATGACCCAGCGCAGGTAACCTTCGCAGTCACCGATCTGGTCGAAACCGTGAAAGTCGAACCGCAACTCGCTGACGTTGGCGTACAGCTCGCTGAAGTAGCCGCGCAATTGCGTCAGTCCCTGTACTTCGTGCAGCGGATCGGTGAAGTGAATGTCCTCGCTGTAGAGCGCGTCCAGGCTGTGCAGGTTGTCTTTGTTCAACTGCGCGAACTGGCGGGCGAAACGGCGCAGGAATTCACTCATGGCCTTCTCCGACAGACGTACGGGAGGGCAGATTTTTGAACGCGGTCAGTGCCCGCTCCCGCGAGGTGCTCAGGTTGACGATCGGCGGCGGATAGTCCGCCACGCCGAACAGTCCGCCAGCGCTTGCAGGGTTGTGCACTTCTTTCTTGTTCAGCCCGGCCAGTTCAGGCAGCCAGTGCTTGATGAACAGGCCTTCGCTGTCGAATTTTTCCGACTGGCTGATTGGATTGAAGATCCGGAAATACGGCGCTGCATCGGTGCCGGTCGACGCGCTCCACTGCCAGCCGCCGTTGTTCGCGGCCAGATCGCCGTCGATCAGGTGGCGCATGAAAAAACGCTCGCCTTCACGCCAGTCGATCAGCAGGTTCTTGGTCAGGAACATCGCCACCACCATCCGCAGCCGGTTGTGCATCCAGCCGGTTTCGAGCAATTGGCGCATCGCGGCGTCGATGATCGGCAGACCGGTGCGTGCTTCCTGCCAGGCCGCCAGTTCCTGCGGCGCATCGCGCCAGGCCAGGGCTTCGGTTTCCGGACGGAACGCGCGATGGCGGGACACCCGTGGGTAGCCGACCAGAATGTGTTTGTAGAACTCGCGCCACAGCAGTTCGTTGATCCAGGTGACCGCGCCGACCTTGCCGCTTTCGAATTCGCCCTGATTGCTTTGCAGCGCGGCATGCAGGCATTGGCGCGGCGAGATCACCCCGGCCGCGAGATAGGCCGAGAGCTGGCTGGTGCCGGGCTTGGCCGGGAAGTCGCGCTCGCTTTTGTAGTAGTCGATCTGTACGTCGGCGAAGGTGTCGAGGCGTCGTTGGGCCTCGGTTTCGCCGGCGGGCCACAGGTTGCGCAGTGCTTGGCCGGGTGTCGGGAAACCCTCGATGGAATCGGGTACCGGATCGCTGGCGATGTTCAGCGGGACCTGTGCGGACGGCGCTTTTATCAAGGACGGCATCGAGCGATGCAGGCGTTCGTAGCAGACTTTGCGGAACTGGCTGAAGACCTGAAAGTAGGTGCCGGTTTTGGTCAGCACGCTGCCGGGTTTGAACAGCAACTGATCGAGATAGCTGTGAAAGGCGACGCCTTCGGCCTGCAATGCCCGTGCAACGGCCGCATCGCGGCGGCTTTCGTGGACGCCGTATTCCTCATTGATGTGAACAGCCTCGACCTGCAAATCCTGGCAAAGCTCAAGCAGTACCGCTGGGGCCTGATCCCAGTGCGGGGCGCTGCGGATCAACAGCGGGATGTTCAGTTCGCCAAGGGTTTTGCTCAGTTCCCGCAGGTTGCGCAGCCAGAAATCGACCTTGCACGGGGCGTCGTCATGTTCCTGCCATTGTTCGGGGCTCAACAGGTACACGGCCACGGTCGGGCCACGCTCGGCGGCGGCCGTCAGGGCGGTGTTGTCATGTTGGCGCAGATCGCTGCGCAGCCAGATCAATTGCATGGTGTTCTCTGCACGAATCATTAAATCACCCCACGCTGAAGGAGTGCCCGATGCGCCGACAAGGGATCTTCGGCCAGGTACAGATCAGCGATCTCGGAGGTTCTTACGGACAACTCGGCGTGGTGGATGCACACCGTTGGTCCGGCAATCATTTTCGGGCAACTGATGCCATTCAATAGTTTCGGCAACTGCGCCAGGTTCATGGCCTTGCTGGAATACAGCAGTACGCCCCGGGCTTGCAGGTGATCGACTGCCAATGCCAGCTCCCCGGCGGGCAACGGCCAGTCGAACACTTGGACCGGACAGTCGGCGCTGCTGATCAGCCAGGCGCAGAGCCACAGATGTGGCTCCAGCAGTAAATCCGATTGGTTGACCAGCAGCAGCGGCGCTGTGCGCAACTGACGGTTGTTATGGTAGATGCGTGCGCCGAATTTGCTACGCAACCAGGCGTGAAAGAACACCCGTTCCATCTGCGCACCGAACTGGCCTTGCCAGCGCTGTTCGAGGTCCGCCAGCAACGGCATCAGCAATTGCTCACACAGGGTTCGCGGCGGGTAGAGCGCCATTGCCTGGTTGACGCTGTCGTCGAGGCTGCGCTCGTTCAATTGCGTGACCGCCAGCAGCGCGGCCTGGTGCAGGGGCTGCCATTCGTTTTCCAGCGGCTCGTTGACGGTTTGCGCTGTGTCGAGCAGCGGTTTGACCTGACTGACCGCCACGCCACGGTTGAGCCAGGTGAGGATGTGCTGAATGCGCTGGACATGTTCGGCCGAATACAAGCGATGCCCCTTGGGCGTGCGTTGCGGCACGATCAATCCGTAACGGCGCTCCCAGGCGCGCAGGGTGATCGCATTGACGCCGGTCTGGCGTGCGACCTCGCGAATCGGCAGCCAGCCTTCGTCGAGGGCTTTTTTGAAGTCGGCGCCGAGGTCTTCGCGGGCGCTGGTGTCGGGTGAGTCGTTCATCAAATGGCGTTTCGCAGGCTGAGGTTTTCCGGGTGCGGTTGCAGGTAAACCTGTTGCGCGATGTAGGGATCGGGGTGTTGACGAAAGTGATGCTTGAGCAGCGTCAGCGGCACCACCAGCGGCACGATGCCGTGGCGGTACTGGCCGATGACGTGCTGCATTTCCTGTTTGTCTTCGGCGCTGATGGCTCGTTTCAGGTAACCGCTGATGTGCTGCAACACGTTGCTGTGGGTGCGACGTGTGGCGCAGGTGGTCAGCGCCGCCATCAACTGGCTGAAGTAGCGCGGGCCGAGCTCCACGGGTTCGGTCTGGCCCATGTTGCCCAACAGATTGCCCAGCGCCTTGTATTGCACCGGGTTGTGGGCCATC
The DNA here is from genome assembly GCF_023242405.1 of Pseudomonas sp. MWU12-3088. Lineage (NCBI taxonomy): Bacteria > Pseudomonadati > Pseudomonadota > Gammaproteobacteria > Pseudomonadales > Pseudomonadaceae > Pseudomonas > Pseudomonas sp. MWU12-3088. The sequence continues at coordinate 545,661 of NZ_JALJEA010000003.1, read as the reverse complement.
AGCAGGTATTTGTAGCGCGAGTGGAAGTCGGTCAGGGCGCGGCGGCTCAGGCCTTGCCGGAGCACTTGCTGCCAATCGCTGTAGGCGAATACCCGGGTGATGAAATTTTCCCGCAGGACCGGATCGTTCAGGCGCCCGGCTTCTTCGACCGGCAAGTCCGGGTGCCGGGCGCAGAAGGCCTGGGCATAGATCCCGCGACCGCTGCCGATCGGTGCGCCGTTGGTGTGATAGACCTTGACCCGTTCCAGTCCACAGGACGGCGACTGCTGCATGAAGATGTAGCCACAGATGCCGTCAAGCTCGACAGCCATTTTCTCGCCATAAGCGGACAGCGCATCGGTGACGTCGGTCTCGCGATGAACCGTCCCGAGGGCCTGGGGATGGTCCGGGTCGCCCACCAGCCGGATCGGCTCGCGGGGGATGCCCAGGCCAATCGCGACTTCCGGACACACCGGGACGAATTCGAAATATTCAGTGAGTGTGTGGGTGCACAGCCGTGATGCCTTGTGTCCGCCGTTGTAGCGCACTTCGGCTCCCATCAGGCAGGCGCTGATGGCGATCTTGGGTGGGGACGGTTCGGACATGACGGCACCTCGAATCTGAATTTGTACAGAATGTTTATTCTGTACAACATTCCTTTAGCATAGATTCAAAGGTGTACAAGTCAAATTATTTGTACAAGATTTTGACGGAGGCTAACGCCAGCCCATTTTCCAGTGCGCATCGTCCTGCAATGCATGCCAGTCCAGTTGCGTGGTGCGCCTGGTCAGCACGGCCTGCATTTCGATCTCCAGCACCGTGCCGTCCTCATCGCGGAACAGTTCGGTCACCAGAAAATGCTTTTCACGGTTTTGCGGCAGGGCTGCTGTCCATTTCGACAGCAGCAGTTTTTGCGGATTGATACGGTTCACTGCAGGTGTTCGTGCAGGCGGCGTGCAGCTTCCTGGCCACTGAGCCACGCGCCTTCGACCCGGCCCGACAGGCACCAGTCGCCGCACGCATACAGCCCCAGATCGGCATCCGCCAGCGTGCCCCACTCATGGCTGGTGGCCGGGCGGGCGTAGAGCCAGCGGTGGGCGAGGCTGAAAGTCGGTGCGGGCATGGCGCTGTGCAGCAACTCGGCAAAGGCGCCGTGCAACTGCTCGATCACGGCTTCCTTGGAAAGGTCGATGTGCTGCCGGCTCCAGGCGCTGGTGGCGTGCAGGACCCAGGTGTCGAGGGTGTTGTCGCGTCCGGGTTTACTGCGGTTGCGGGCCAGCCAGTCGAGAGGACTGTCCTGCACGAAGCAGCCTTCGATCGGTGTATCCAGCGGTGTGTCGAAGGCGAGGGCTACGGCCCAGGTCGGGTCCATCTTCACCCCGGCAGCGGCCCCGGCCAGTTTTGGCGCAGCGGCCAGCAATGCGGTGGCCTGAGGCGCCGGGGTGGCGATCACCACATGGCTGAACGGCCCGTGAGTGAAGCCTTCGGCGTCTTGCAGATGCCAGTGCTCTTCACCGCGATAGACCTCGGTAATCCGGCAGGCGAAATGCACTTCCAGGCCGTCGAGCAAGCCTCGGGTGATGGCGCTCATGCGCGGCGAGCCGACCCAGCGGGTCTGCTCGTCCGGCGACAGGTTCAGTTGTCCGCCATGAAAGGTATAGAGCTGCGGTGCCCACTCGGCGACCCAGCCGTTGCTCTGCCAGCGCTGGACTTCGGTGACGAAGCGCCGGTCACGGGCCGTGAAATATTGCGCGCCCATGTCCAGCGAGCCGGCATCGCTGCGCTTGCTCGACATGCGCCCGCCGCTGCCGCGGCTTTTATCGAACAACTGGACGGTGTGCCCGGCCTCTGTCAGGGCCTGGGCGGCGGAGAGTCCGGCGATGCCGGTGCCAATGATTGCGATAGGTACAGTCATAGGGGCCTCGTTTACCTTTCTGTACAGACTACGCCGTGGATGAAACCTGTACAATTTTGTTTTCTGGTATAACTTCCAGCGTTTTCGTTCTGACAGCTTGGCCTATTGTTAAACAATAGAGCCTGTCCGATAGAAAAGATCCCTGCTTATAAAAATAGACTAGTGATCGAAGTAAAACGCCACGCGAGGAAGATGTCATGCACATATTGCTGACCGGCGGTACTGGATTGATCGGACGTCAGCTCTGCCGGCACTGGTCGGGGCAGGGCCACCGGTTGACCGTGTGGAGTCGTCGTGCGGAAAAGGTCGCGAAAATCTGCGGCGCTCAGGTGCGTGGCATTGCGCGTCTGGAAGACCTTGGCGATGAACCGGTCGATGTGATCGTCAACCTTGCCGGCGCGCCGATTGCCGACCGGCCGTGGACCCATCGGCGCAAGGCGTTGCTCTGGAGCAGCCGGATCACGCTCACCGAGACGTTGCTGGCGTGGCTGGAGCATCGCGGGCAGAAACCTTCACTGCTGATCTCGGGCTCGGCCGTGGGTTGGTACGGAGACGGCGGCGAGCGTGAATTGACCGAAGAGTCGCCACCGGTGGTCGACGATTTCGCCAGTCAGTTGTGCATTGCCTGGGAAGAAACCGCGCAACGCGCCGAAGCGATGGACATCCGCGTAGTGCTGGTGCGGACCGGGCTGGTGTTGTCGGCCGAGGGCGGTTTTTTGTCGCGCCTGTTGCTGCCGTTCAAACTCGGGCTGGGCGGGCCTTTGGGCAATGGTCGGCAGTGGATGCCTTGGATTCATATCGACGATCAAATCGCCCTGATTGATTTTCTTCTGCACCGCGATCAGGCGAGTGGTCCTTATAATGCGTGCGCGCCGAAGCCGGTGCGCAATCGCGAATTTGCCAAAACGCTGGGCCGCGTGCTGCACCGCCCGGCGTTCATGCCGATGCCGGCTCTGGCCCTGAAGGTCGGGCTCGGCGAGATGTCATTGCTGTTGCTGGGTGGTCAACGGGCCACGCCGGCACGCTTGCTGGAAGCCGGATTCAATTTCCGGTTCACGGATTTACGCGCGGCCCTGGACGATCTGTCCAGCCGCCTCTGAAATAGGACGTTGCATGACCGATCACGCCTTGCTTCTGGTCAACCTGGGTTCGCCGGCCTCCACTTCGGTGGCCGACGTGCGCAGCTACCTCAATCAATTTCTGATGGATCCGTACGTGATCGACTTGCCATGGCCGGTGCGGCGCCTGCTGGTGTCGCTGATCCTGATCAAGCGTCCCGAGCAGTCGGCCCACGCCTACGCCTCGATCTGGTGGGAGGAGGGCTCGCCACTGGTGGTGCTCAGCCGTCGCCTGCAACAGCAGATGAAAGCGCAGTGGACCCACGGCCCGGTGGAATTGGCCATGCGTTACGGCGAGCCGTCCATTGAGACAAGCCTGCTGAAGCTGGTGGCGGCGGGACACAAACGCATCACCCTCGCACCGCTTTATCCACAGTTCGCCGACAGCACCACGACCACCGTGATCGAAGAAGCCAAGCGAGTGGTACGCGAGAAAAAACTCGACGTACAACTGTCGGTGTTGCAGCCGTTCTACGATCAGCCGGAATACCTCGATGCCCTGGTGGCGAGCGCCCGGCCGCACTTGCAGCAGGATTACGATCACCTGTTGCTGAGCTTCCATGGTTTGCCGGAACGGCATCTGACCAAACTCAATCCGGGTCATCGCTTCGATGGTCACGGCGATTGCTGCGCCGGTGCGCCGCCGGAAGTGGTTGCGACCTGCTATCGCGGCCAGTGCCTGCGCACGGCAGCCGAGTTCGCCAAACGCATGGGCCTTCCCGATGGCAAATGGTCGGTGTCGTTCCAGTCGCGGCTGGGCAAGGCGAAATGGATCGAGCCGTACACCGAAGCGCGGCTGGATGAGTTGGCCAAAAGCGGCGTGAAGAAGATTCTGGTGATGTGCCCGGCGTTTGTCGCCGATTGCATCGAAACCCTGGAAGAGATTGGCGATCGCGGCAAGGAACAGTTCCGCGAAGCGGGAGGGGAGGAGTTGGTGCTGGTGCCGTGCCTGAACGATGACCCGCAATGGGCGAAGGCGTTGGCGACGTTGTGTGAGCGGGCGCCGTTGGCCCTCTGAAAACATGATCGTTCCCACGCAACGTGGGAACGATCAACGCTCAAGGCTTAGAGCAGCGGCTCATCCGCCTTCTTGTGTTTCCAGCTGTCGTTGCCCGGCAGGATCAGGTTCAGCGCAATCGCCACTACCGCGCACAGCGCGATGCCTTTGAGGCCGAAGTCATCCGGACCAGTGCCGGTGCCGACCAGCACACCGCCGATCCCGAACACCAGGGTCACCGAAACGATCACCAGATTGCGCGCCTCGCCCAGATCGATCTTGTGGCGGATCAGGGTGTTCATCCCCACCGCGGCGATCGAACCGAACAACAGGCACAGAATCCCGCCCATCACCGGCACCGGAATGCTTTGCAGCAGGGCGCCGAACTTGCCGATGAACGCCAGGGCGATGGCGAAGATCGCCGCCCAGGTCATGATTTTCGGGTTGTAGTTCTTGGTCAGCATCACCGCGCCAGTCACTTCGGCGTAGGTGGTGTTGGGCGGACCGCCGAACAGGCCGGCCGCCGTGGTGGCGATACCGTCACCCAGCAGGGTGCGATGCAGGCCCGGCTTCTTCAGGTAGTCACGACCGGTCACGCTGCCGACCGCAATCACGCCGCCGATGTGTTCGATGGCCGGGGCCAGCGCCACCGGAACGATGAACAGGATCGCCTGCCAGTTGAACTCCGGCGCGGTGAAATGAGGCAGTGCAAACCACGGGGCCGCCGCAATCTTCGCGGTGTCGACGACACCGAAATAGAAGGACATGGCGAAACCCACGAGGACGCCGGAGATGATCGGCACCAGGCGGAAGATGCCTTTGCCGAACACCGCCACGATCAACGTGGTCAGCAGCGCCGGCATCGAGATCATCATCGCGGTCTGATAGTGGATCAGCTCCGAGCCGTCACCGGCCTTGCCCATCGCCATGTTCGCGGCAATCGGCGCCATGGCCAGACCAATGGAGATGATCACCGGACCGATCACCACCGGTGGCAGCAGACGGTCGATGAACCCGGTGCCTTTGATCTTCACGGCCAGGCCGAGGAAGGTGTAGACGAAACCGGCCGCCATCACGCCGCCCATGGTCGCGGCGAGGCCGAACTGGCCTTTGGCGAGAATGATCGGGGTGATGAAGGCAAAGCTCGACGCGAGGAACACCGGCACCTGACGCCCGGTGACGATCTGGAACAGAATCGTCCCAAGACCTGCGGTGAACAGTGCCACGTTCGGGTCAAGGCCCGTGATCAGCGGCATCAGCACCAGGGCGCCGAAAGCCACGAACAGCATCTGCGCGCCGGACAGCACCGTGCGCCAGAGCGGATCGTTGAACTCATCCTGCATGGTCAAGCGTCCTTCTGCTTGGTGCCGAAGATCTTGTCACCGGCATCGCCAAGCCCAGGAATGATGTAACCGTGCTCGTTGAGTTTCTGATCGATGGACGCGGTGTAGATGATCACGTCCGGGTGAGCCTGCTCGACGGCGGCAATGCCTTCCGGCGCGGCAACCAGCACCATCGCGCGGATGTCCTTGCAACCGGCCTTCTTCAGCAGGTCGATGGTCGCAACCATGGAGCTGCCGGTGGCGAGCATCGGGTCGATGATCATGGCCAGGCGTTCGTCGATTTCCGGAACCAGTTTTTCCAGATAGGTGTGGGCCTGCAGGGTTTCTTCGTTACGGGCAACGCCGACGGCGCTGACTTTCGCGCCCGGGATCAGGCTCAGCACGCCTTCGAGCATGCCGATGCCGGCACGCAGGATCGGCACGACGGTAATCTTCTTGCCGGCGATTTTCTCGACCGACACAGTGCCGCACCAACCTTCGATATCGTAGGTTTCCAACGGCAGGTCTTTAGTAGCTTCATAGGTCAACAGGGCACCGACTTCCTGAGCAAGCTCACGGAAATTCTTGGTGCTGATGTCTGCACGGCGCATAAGGCCAAGTTTGTGACGGATCAGCGGATGGCGGATCTCTTGGATGGACATGGGGAAAGGCTCCGGCGGCGGGCAAAAAAACCGGCCTAGATTAATCTATCCGAGGGTGATGTCCTATAGGACATACAGTACGTTAGTCCACAAATGCTTGATTCGGCCGTGCGGGATGCGTACCTTTGCCCGCTTTTCCGAAACAGACCCCCCTTGGAGAGCGCCATGTCCGCTGATCTCGAGCATATCCGTCAAATCATGCGAGAGGCTGACTGCCTGTACACCGAAGCTGAAGTCGAGGCTGCCATTGCCCGCGTCGGTGCACAAATCAACGAACAACTGGCCGAGAGCAACCCGGTGGTGTTCTGCGTGATGAACGGCGGGCTGATCTTCTCCGGCAAGCTGCTGACCCATCTGCAGTTCCCGCTGGAAGCGTCCTACCTGCACGCCACCCGCTATCGCAACGAAACCAGCGGCGGCGACCTGTTCTGGAAAGCCAAGCCGGAAGTCTCGTTCATCGACCGTGACGTGCTGATCATCGACGACATCCTCGACGAAGGTCACACCCTGGGCGCGATCATCGACTTCTGCAAACACGCCGGTGCCCGTGCCGTGCACACCGCGGTACTGATCGACAAGGATCACGACCGCAAGGCTCGTCCTGACCTGAAAGCCGATTTCGTCGGCCTGCCATGCGTTGACCGTTACATCTTCGGTTACGGCATGGACTACAAAGGCTACTGGCGCAACGCCAACGGGATCTTCGCCGTCAAAGGCATGTAAGAACCCCTGAAAGATCGCAGCCCCCGGCTGCGATCTTTTGCTTTTAAAGGCTGCTAAAGTGCTCGGCCCCGCCCTCCGGAGTCTGTCATGAGCCTCTTGATCCGCAGCTGCGCCGCCCTGTTGCTGACCCTCAGCCTGCCCCTGTCCGCCGCCCCGATGCACAGCCAGTTCCTGCCGCCCGACGATCTGACCCTGCGCGATGCCGAACCCGAGCAGCAGCAACTGTTGCAGGTCACCGACTATTCGGTGGTGGTCGGTGCTCAACGTCAGTCCAACCAGCAGCCGATACCGGTCACTTCGCCATTGATGATCCGCCTCAAGGGCAAGTCCCTGAACAAGGGCGCGACGATCAATCAGGTGCTGGTCAGTTTTGATGGCGAAAGCAAAAGCCTGAAAAAACCGGTATACGACGACCAGCGCAAGACCCTGACCCTGTTCTATCCGCTGGCCCAATACCGGGTGATCATCGATCTGCTGCGCAACGACACCGTGTATGTGCAATTTCTCAGCTACGCCAACGGCCACATCTGGGCCGATCTGCACACCGGCAGCACGCGTGCGCGTTGAGCCTCGTGCCCGGGCGGGGGTAAACTGCCCGCCCCGTGAAATGTCTGCGAGCTGGAGTCGGCAATGCGTAAAGATAAGAAGCAAGTGATTGGTGACGAGATCGGCGATGAGCAGATCAAGCTGTTCCTCGATTTTGAGCCGGTCGATGCCACTTCGCCGTCGCTGCACAAACTGGTCAAGGCCTACCGTGGCCTGCGTATCGACGATTTCGAGCGTTTCCTGACGTTCTTCGTTGCAGCCGGTTATGACGTGGACGGCAAGGACGAGCATGGCAAGACCTTCGTCGACCAGATCCGTGATCAGCGCAACGCCCCGGAATACATCGAGCTGATCGAGAAAGCGCGCGGCTGATAGCCGAAGTTTTCCACAGGCATAAAAAACGCCCCGCACTCACTGAGTACGGGGCGTTTTTCATGGAACCGAATCAGGCGTAGCTTTCGGTCTCGTTACTGGCTTCAACCAGTTCCAGCGCGACGTTGTTGTGCGCGTTGATCTTGCGATACAGCGCAGCGTCGGTTTCCAGGACCTTTTCACGGGCCGGGAAGATTTCAGCCAGTTTGGCAGCCCACTCACCCTTGGCCTTGGCCGGGAAGCACTTCTCGATCAGTTCCAGCATGATCGAAACGGTCACCGAAGCACCTGGCGAAGCGCCGAGCAGGGCGGCGAGGGAGCCGTCCTTCGCAGCGACGAGTTCGGTACCGAACTGCAGGATGCCGCCTTTTTTCGGGTCTTTCTTGATGATCTGCACTCGCTGGCCGGCCACTTCCAGGCGCCAGTCTTCGGCTTTCGCCTCCGGGTAGAAACGACGCAGGGATTCCAGGCGCTGTTCCATCGACTGCATCACTTCGCTGACCAGGTACTTGGTCAGGTCCATGTTGTTCTTGGCCACAGCCAGCATCGGGCCGATGTTGCCGGCGCGAACCGACAGCGGCAGGTCCATGAAGGAGCCGTGCTTGAGGAACTTGGTGGTGAAACCGGCGTATGGCCCGAACAGCAGGGACTTCTTGCCATCGACCACGCGGGTGTCCAGGTGCGGCACGGACATCGGTGGCGAACCCACCGCAGCCTGGCTGTAAACCTTGGCCTGGTGATGCTTGACCACTTCCGGGTTGTCGCAACGCAGCCACTGGCCGCTGATCGGGAAGCCGCCGAAGCCTTTGCTCTCTTCGATGCCCGAGGCCTGCAGCAGCGGCAGGGCCGCGCCACCGGCACCGAGGAACACGAATTTGGCGTCGACTTCACGGCTGCTGCCGCTGTTGACGTCCTTGATGCTGACGGTCCAGCCGTTGGCGTTACGCTTGAGACCGGTCACGCGCTTGCAGTACTTGACCTGGGCATCCGGGGCGCTGGTCAGGTGCTTGAGCAACTGATTGGTCAGTGCGCCGAAGTTGACGTCGGTACCGTTCATCACGCGGGTGGCGGCGAGCACCTGGTCTTTCGGGCGGCCCGGCATCATCAATGGCATCCACTCGGCCATCTTCGCCTTGTCTTCGGTGTATTCCATGTCGGCGAAGGCGTGATGCTTGTGCAGCGTGTTGAAGCGTTCCTTGAGGAACGAAACGCCTTTTTCACCCTCGACGTAGCTCAGGTGCGGCACCGGGCTGATGAAGGACTTGCACGAGCCGAAGGTGCCTTTTTTGGTCAGGTACGACCAGAACTGCTTCGACACCTCGAACTGGGTGTTGATGTGTACGGCTTTCTTGATGTCGACGGTGCCGTCGGCATTCTGCGGCGTGTAGTTCAGCTCGCAGAGGCCGGCGTGGCCGGTACCGGCGTTGTTCCACGGGTTGGAACTTTCCGCGGCACCGGAATCCATCAGTTCGACGACTTCCAGCTTGATCGCCGGGTCGAGTTCCTTGAGCAGCACTGCAAGGGTGGCACTCATGATGCCGGCCCCAACCAGAACTACGTCGACTGCTTCGTTATGCGCCATTTAACGCGTCTCCAAAATCTGCAGCACCAAATTGTCGGCATGGCTGCCAGGTGTCCGGGGCAGGTCAGTTACGCCCCAGGTACCCATGGCCAGGTTTGCCATGTCCGAATCTTCGCAATTTTTCGCAACTTCGACGGATGCGTGCTGCCTGGCTTCAAGAGTCACATGAACTCATTTCAGCACGTGGCTGGCAATTCGACTTATGGTCGAGACATCCGTTTGTGCAACCAAATCCGTAGCGGACAGGCTTCAGGCTCCGGTATTCGAGGCGTACCCGTTCCTGTGTCGTTGGGCTGTTTCAGACGCTAATGGTGCATGTTCAGACGCAAAACTATTCATTTGCTCGCCACACTCTTGTGAAGTTGTGAAAACCCGTTTTTTTCACGCTCTTTTGAAGACGTGAACCTCAAAAAGGGCTGTCCCGGCTGGCACCGTGCCCGGAGGGGCAAACAACTCAGTGACCGAGCGTCATGACAGCTCTGCAGATTCGCGAAAAGCGGGGATTTGCCAGGGAAACAGCAAGCACGCCAGCTTCACTCGATCTGTGTGGGCGGCTCTCTGTGGGCGATTTGGATGCCAATGCAAGCGCATTGACGCTGTTGCGGGGCCCGATCAGGAGACGTCCTTATAATCGGGGGGAGATTGTATCGAAGAAATGCGGGGAGTTGGTCGAGTTTAATGACTTTTATTAGGCATCCGGTCAGATGCTCAACATCGCCTGGGCACGTGCGCGAGGGCGCTGCTGTTCGACCCGGGCGCTGGCCGGCAGAGGCTGGTGCAGCCAGTTGAGGCGGATTTCCTCGATTTCGACCCAGCCGTCACCCATTGGCTGCAGGCTGCACTGCTTGAAAGCCTGGCAATGGCCGTTGCGGTCGAGCAGGGCGAAGCTACGGTGCAGCGGGCGTGGAGCGAACAACGAGATCAGATAGCGCATGGTGTGTGTTCCTTCTGGAGATCTGTGACGAAGATTGTCAAAAGACCGTGAAGCGAACATGTATGGAGGGTGAACAATCTGTGACAGGAACCGCGTGCAGCGGGGTTTGTCTGAGATTTCAGTGCTGGTGACCCGCAGTGGCCCACCGCTATACTGCGGGCCTGTCTGTGCCTGATTCTGGAGAGAAGAGCATGTTGCAACGCCTGTTGTTCGGTTTGATCACTGTGACCAGTTTGACCCTGGTTGGTTGCGCCCACAGCCCGCAACAACTGAGCCCGGAACCGAAGCTGACCACTCAGCTGGCACCGGTCGGCCATGGCCAGCCTGTCGTGGTTCGCGTGGTCGACGGTCGTCCGTCGCCAACCCTGGGCACCCGCGGTGGCCTGTACCCGGAAACCAGCGCCATCACCGTACAGCGCGAGCAGATCGTGCCGAAGTTGCAGGCCCAGGCCGAAGCGGCCGTGCGTCTGCTGGGCTTTACCCCGTCCAACGGGGCGATGAATGCTCCGCAACTGACCGTGACCCTGACTGAACTGAAATACCAGTCGCCGAAAGAAGGCATGTACGTGACCGAGGCCACCATCGGCGCGACCTTCCGCTCCGACGTTCAGAGCGGCAACCGTCGTTACAGCGGCCGTTACGGTGCATCGCTGGATCAACGTTTCGGCATGGCGCCGAACCAGGAAACCAACACCAAACTGGTCAGCGATGTGCTGAGCGATGCGCTGACCCGTGTGTTCAAGGATCCGTCCATCGGCCAGATCCTCGCTGAATAAAGCGTTCGCCTGATGCGAAAAAGCCCGGGGCCAGTGATGGCCCCGGGCTTTTTTCATTCAGGCAGCTTGCGAATAGAAGTCGAGGACGCTGACGCCGGTCAGCAGGTCGGTCTCGGGCAAGTCTGCATGCTGGTGCCCGCCGAGGGCGCAATACACCAGCCAGTGACGGTCCTGAACATTGAAGGCCAGGCTGCCGACGAGGGTCTGTTGTTCGTCGGACGGGGAGATGAGGTACAGGCGATCCTGGTTTTCAGCGTGAAGCATGTCGCATTCCGTTTACGTTTCGAGGCGCGCAGGGTGGCCGAAACAAATGACGATGCCGTGACACAGGACAGCCATCGGTCGATTGATGGGTAATTTGTCGCAAAGGGTAGGGCAGTGGGGGAGGGTTTCGGTAGAATCCGCGCCGCGGTCGTCGGTCTGGCGTTCGCCATTCCGGTTTAGATTGAGGTCTGTGATGCACTTGATGACGCTGTTTACCGCCCATCCCGCCAAACTGATCAACCTGCTGGCCCTGCTGTTGGCCTTCCCGGGCAGTTGGCTGCTGCACGCGACCCGTCGGCGTGAGCAACGGGCGATGGCCAGCATCGCAGCCCAGCGCCAGAGCCAGCCGGATCAAGAGCCGGTGCTGGACTGGGCGACCCTGCGCATGAACCGGTTTTTCTATCGTTTCGGTTTCGCCTGTCTGGGACTGGCGTTGCTGATTTCCTGGATCAGTACCCGCTACTGAACGAAAAACGGCGCCCGAAGGCGCCGTTCTTGTATCCGCTCGAAACCGCTTACAGCGGCAAGCCAGCCTTGACCCGGTACTGATTGCGCACCGGTGTCGCATATTGCAGCACCAGATACGGACGATGCTCCTCAGGGCAGGCGTCCAGACGGTTCTGCCATTCTTCCTGGGCCTTGGCCAGTTCCTCGGCACCGAACACCTCGGCAGCCTTCGGCACGTTCAATTGCGGATCGGCATCCGCCCACTGCGCGTACGCCAGGTAATGCACGGGGAACAACCGGTAGCCGCCGAGAATCTGCTTGTCCATCTCGACCGCCAGTTGCTTGGTGTCTTCGAACAGTTCGGTGATCGGCGCGGCGAAATTCACGTGCACCCGGCCCTTGTAGCCGGTGATGCCCTTGGCGATGCTCACGTCATCCTCGCCCGGCGCCTTGCTGTAGGTGCCGGTGGTGGCGCGGATGTACAGCTCGCGGGCCTTGGCCTGGTCGCACGGGTCGTATTCGTAGCTGATCGATACCGGCGTCAGGTTCAGCGACTGGATGACTTCGCCGAACGGCTCGTCCTTGCGGCTCATGTGGAACATCTTGAGGATCGCCGACTCGGTACGGTCGTCGCCGTCCTTGGCCCGTCCTTCGGCCTGGGCGATCCAGATCGAGGCGCAATCGTTGCGGATCGAATGGTTGATGTAGGCCGACAGCAACTGGTACGCGGCCATTTTCTCCCGGCGCCCGGTGATCGAGCGGTGCACGATGAAGCTCTTGTTCAGACGCATCAGGTCGCTGACGAAAGGCTTTTGCAGCAGGTTGTCGCCAATCGCGATGCGCGGCGTCGGCAGGCCGGCGTGATACACGGCGTAGTTGACGAAGGCCGGGTCCATCACGATGTCGCGGTGGTTGGCGATGAACAGATAGGCGCTGCCGGACTTGAATTGCTCGACACCGGTGTAGGTCACGCCGTCGGTGGCGCGCTCGATGGTGTGGTCGACGTAGAACTCGACCTTGTCCTGCAACGTCGCCACCGATGTCACGTCGGCGAACTCACGACGCAGCCGATGGGCTATAAGTGGTTTGAGCATCCAGCCGAAGGCACCGGCGAAACGCGGGAAGCGGAAGTGGGTGAGGATATCTAGAAACGCCTTGTCGCCGAGCAGTCTTGCCAGTACCGCAGGTACTTCGCTGTCGTCGTAAGGTCGGATGGCATCGAATTCGCCCATCATGCTCTCTTGTTGGAAACGGCTAGGGTAAGTAAAGGTTTTGATCGAAAACCAACGGGGCACGGTCTGAAAAAGTAGCCAGACAAAATTAGCCCTGCAAATAGACCGGCGATTATACGCACAAGTCACCCGGGAGACCGCGATGCTGGAAAGCGCACTGTATGAATGTCCGTACTGTGGGGAGGAAGTCGAGACGACAGTGGATCTGTCGGCGGGTGATCAGACCTATATCGAAGACTGTCAGGTGTGTTGCCGGCCGATCACCTTTGTGTTGCAGGTCGATGGTCAGGACTGGTTTCTGGAAGTGTTCAGCGAAAACGAGTGAGGTGCGCCCATGCAGCGAATCTACGAGCCGGAAAACCTGATGGAAGGCGAAATGCTCAAGGGCATGCTCGCCAGCGAAGGCATCGAGGCGCATCTGGTGGGGCGCGATCTGCTCGGCGGCACCGGCGAGTTGCCGATCTTTGGCCTGCTCGGGCTTTCGGTCGAGAACGATCAGGCCGAATACGCCCGCGAACTGATCAGCGCGTACAATGCCGCGCTGCCGCTGCCCGGCGATGAACCGGAGAGCTTCCCCGGTACGCTGGTCTGTTAGGCTGGCGTTCGTTTTATTCTTGAGTCGTGCTGCCCCATGTGTGGACGTTATGCCCTGTTTCGCTGGAACCGCGACTTCGCGGCGCTGCCAGGTTTTCCCGCCGATCAGCAGGCGCAGTGGAACATTTCCCCCAACGATTCGGTGTTGATGCTGCGCGCCGAGCCTGACGGCCAGCGCACCCTGGCCCGCGCCCGCTGGGGCCTGACGCCGCCGTGGCTGACCGACCTGTCGCGCACCCCGGCCCACGCCCGGGCCGAAACCGTGGCCGAACAACCGATGTTTCGTGAGGCCCTGCGCCTGCGCCGCTGCCTGCTGCCGGCCAACGGTTTCTACGAATGGCGCGGCAATGTGCGCAAACAGCCGTACTGGCTGACGCCGGGGGAAGGTTCTTCGCTGTTCTTTGCGGGGATCTGGGAGGCGTATCCGGTGCAGGAGCAGGTCTGGCTCAGTACCGCAGTGATTACCCAGCCAGCGGCCAGTCAGCGCCGGCCGTTGATTCTCGACGAGGCGGGGCAGGCGGCGTGGCTCGACCCCGAGACGCCGCTGCATGTCCTGCAAGGCCTGCTCGCCAGCGAACCCGCCGCCTTGCGCGAGCGGGTGCTGGCGAACCTGGTCAATGATCCGAAACTCAATGGGCCGGAGTGTTTGACCCCGGCGTGATCGGTCAGACCTTGAACTGATTGATCAACCGCCGCTGCTGCTCCGCCAGTTTGGTCAAATCGGCACTCGCCGAGCTCGACTCGTCCGCCCCACCGGCCACTTCGTTTGCCACCTGACCGATGTTGATCACGTTGCGGTTGATGTCGTCGGCCACTGCGCTCTGTTCCTCGGCGGCGCTGGCGATCTGGGTGTTCATGTCGTTGATCACCGAAACCGCCTGAGTGATGGTCTCCAGCGCTTCGGCCGCCTTGGCCGCGTGTTGCACGCTTTCGTCGGTGCGGTTCTGGCTGTCTTCCATGACCCGCACCACATCGCGGGTGCCCTGTTGCAGTTGCTGGATCATGCTCTGGATTTCTTCGGTGGCCTTCTGGGTCTTCTGCGCCAGGTTGCGCACTTCATCGGCCACCACGGCAAATCCGCGACCCTGCTCGCCGGCACGGGCCGCTTCGATGGCGGCGTTGAGGGCCAGCAGGTTGGTCTGTTCGGCGATCCCGCGAATGGCAATCAGGATGGCAGTGATATTTTCGCTGTCCTTGGCCAGGGTCTGCACCACGTCCACCGCTTTGCCGATTTCCACGGCCAGCACACCGATCGAGTTGGAGGTGTCGCGCACGATCTGCATACCCTGACTGGCGGCCTGATCGGCATGGCTGGCGGCTTGTGCGGCCTGGGTCGCGTTGCGCGCCACGTCCTGGGCAGTGGCTGTCATTTCCTGCACCGCGGTGGCGACCTGATCGATCTCGGCCATCTGCTTTTGTATGCCGATATTGGTACGGATCGCGATGTCTGCAGTGTGCTCCGAGGAATCGCTGACACTCTGCACCGACGACACCACCTGCGTGATCATCGCCTGCAATTTGGCGAGGAAGGTATTGAAGCCTTTGGCGATTGAACCGAGTTCGTCTTTGCGGTCACTGCTCAAGCGGCGGGTCAGGTCGCCTTCGCCCTGGGCGATGTCATCGAGCATGGTCACCATTTGCTTCAGCGGGCGAGCGATGCCGTGGCCCACCAGCCAGATCACCAGCAGGCCGAGGCCGGCAATGAGCAGGCCGACCATGGCCATGCCGAAAGTGTCGGATTTGCGCTGGGCGTCGAGGTCGCCTTGCAGCTTTTGCAGATCGGCCATCACCGCGTTCAGTGGCAGTTGCAGCATCAGGGTCCAGCGTGCATCGGTCTGGCCGATGCCGAACGGCAGGTACAACTCGATCCGGCCCGCCTCTTTATTGACGGTATAGGTCACTTCGCCGCGCTTGAGATTGGCCATGTTGGCAATCTGCTGGGCGTCGAGAATGTCGCTGACCTTCTCGCCGAATTTGCTCGGGTCCTTGGTGTAGGCAACGATCCGGCCGTTGCCGCCGATCAGGGCCATCTGCCCGGCGCCGCTGTAAAGCTTCTGGTTGGCGCCCAGGAGCATTTCCTGGATGAAGTTCACCGACAGGTCGGCGCCGACGATGCCCTGGAAGGCGCCGTTGAGCATGATCGGTTCAATGAAGGAGGCGAGCATGACGATCTTGTCGCCAACCTTGTAGGGCGCCGGATCGATCACGCAGGATTTCTTGGTTTCCTTCGAGCACAGGTAGTACTCGCTGGCGCGCACGCCGGTGGACAGGACTTTCTGATCGTCGACGTCCACCAGTTTGTCCAGGCCCAGAGTGCCGTCGTCGTTGCGGAACCACCACGGCAGGAAGCGTCCGTTGGCGGCGTCGATGCCGACCACGCTGGTGCCGACGTAGGCCGCGTCATTGTGATCCAGTGCGTTCTTTTCCCAGCCGATGTAGGTGCCGAGAATCTTCGGGTTCTTCTCGACGTTTTCCTTGATCAGGCTGATCAGTTGCTCGCGGCTGACGGTCAGTCGTGGTTGGCCATCGGCGCCCGGGGTGCCGAGCAGGGCGTTGACTCGCACCAGCCCGCCGGCAATCAGCAGCGGTGCTTCGAGCTCGCGCTGGATCTGGCTGACCTGGGTCTGTGCCAGGGAAGTCAGGCGTTGTTCGATGACTTGTTCGAACTGCTCCTGGGTCCGCTGCTGGACCATCTCTTGGGTGCGGGCGCCGGAGAACAGCGCATACAGCACCAGCGCAGCCACCACGCTGAGAACGATGGCGCCGGCCAGGGCCGCCACGGAAAACTGGATCGACTTGAATTTCATGGAAGCTCCGCACGCAAGAGGACGTCTGCGCTGCTGTATCGGCAGCCACTATTGCGCCATGAGGCGAAGTGCGCGCAATTGAAGGCGGATGTCGCAAATGGAGCAGTGCGCGACGCAGATGCGCAGGCCTTGTCGGCGGATGTGAATTTTTTCCTACAGGGCCGGCAGGCACCTTCTGAAAGTGGGTGCAACACGTCCGTTGTATCTGGCGTCGATACAATTACCCGCCTAGGATACGCGGCATGTTTTCAGGGAGCTTTTGAATGAACAAGACATTGGTTGTAAGTGCACTGAGCGCAGCGCTGTTGCTGGCCGGTTGTCAGTCGGTCAACACCACCAGCGGCGGTGCCGTGGGTGTGGAGCGCAAGCAGTACATGTTCAGCATGCTGTCCTCGCAAGAGGTCGACCAGATGTATGCCCAGTCCTATCAGAAGACCGTTGGCGAGGCGTCCAGCAAAGGCGTGCTGGACAAGACCAGCAACGAAGCCAAACGGGTTCAGGCGATTGCCAACCGCTTGATTGCCCAGGCGCCGAACTTCCGTCCGGATGCCGCGCAATGGCAGTGGGAAGTGAACCTGATCAAGAGTGACGAGCTCAACGCCAACTGCGGTCCTGGCGGCAAGATCATTTTCTACACCGGGCTGATCGACAGCCTGAAACTGACCGACGATGAAATCGCTGCGGTCATGGGCCATGAAATCGCTCACGCTCTGCGCGAACACGGTCGTGAAGCGATGTCCAAGGCCTATGGCATCGAGATGGCCAAGCAGGGCGCCGGCGCGTTGCTCGGTCTGGGTCAGGACAGCCTGGCGCTGGCCGATACCGTGGCCAACTACGGGATGACGCTGCCCAACAGCCGCGCCAACGAGAACGAAGCCGACCTGATCGGCCTGGAGCTGGCTGCCCGCGCCGGTTACAACCCGAACGCCGCGATCACCTTGTGGAACAAGATGAGCAAGGCGTCCGAAGGCGCGCCGCCAGAGTTCATGAGCACTCACCCGGCATCCTCTAGCCGGATCGCCTCGTTGCAGGCGGCGATTCCGAAGGTCATGCCGCTCTACGAAAAAGCGCCAAAGTCCTGAAGCAATGATCGCTCCCGCACCGAGTGTGGGAGCGATCTGCCGGATCAGACCCAGCCGCTGCTCTGCATCGCCTTGTACACCGCGACGATCGCCAGAATCATGAACGCCGAGGCGGCCAGGCGACGGATCAGGGTCAGCGGCAGTTTCTCCGCCGCAAAGTTACCCGCCAGAACCACCGGCACGTTGGCAATCAGCATGCCCGCCGTGGTACCGATGATCACCAGCCACAGTTCCGGGTATTGCGCGGCCAGCATGACGGTGGCGATCTGGGTCTTGTCGCCGATTTCCGCGAGGAAGAATGCGATCAGGGTGGTCAGGAACGGCCCGAACTTGCGGGCGGTGCTGGCTTCATCGTCGTCCATCTTGTCCGGCACCAGCGTCCACAGGGCGGTGGCG
Organism: Pseudomonas sp. MWU12-3088; assembly: GCF_023242405.1. Classification (NCBI taxonomy): domain Bacteria; kingdom Pseudomonadati; phylum Pseudomonadota; class Gammaproteobacteria; order Pseudomonadales; family Pseudomonadaceae; genus Pseudomonas; species Pseudomonas sp. MWU12-3088. The sequence goes on along the minus strand of NZ_JALJEA010000003.1, from coordinate 527,913 downwards.
GTGAAGCTCGCGGCGAGAATCCAGTGCAGGACCGAATCGGAGAAGAAGCTGCCGAACCAGGCGCCTACCGCACCGGCTGCCGCGTGATTGGCCAGGGTCGCCGCGACGATACCGGCAATGATCGGCCAGGGTTTGCGAAAGCGAGCGGCGAGAATCAGCGCGAGCAGTTGCGTCTTGTCGCCGATTTCGGCCAAGGCAACGATTGCGGTGGGAACGAGTAACGAGTCCAGCATCAGGATTTCCTAAGGGGCGGGTCGACACGGCTATGACACGTACAGCCTTCCCGCCCCGGGTAAGGTGTGCGTGTCATAGGTCTTGTCAAACCCTGCGATCCGTCTGCTGCGGACGCTTGGGTCGCATACGCCATGATCTGAGGATCAAGTATGTTGACGTATGCCGGACGAGCATGGCGCTCGTGGGAGACTACTCCCCTAGGACGGAGCGGATTCTGCCTAGGCGCAATCCATTCGGCAAGTGCTAATTTTCAGCCGCGCTTGGCCCGGTAAATCCGGAAACCATTGCCTTCGGCCTTGATCGCACACACGCCAAGATGCTCTTCGATCAGCGGCTGATACTTCAGGAAGCTGTTCGCTACCAGGCGCAGTTCGCCGCCGTTTTTCAGATGTTTGGCTGCTTTTCGCAGCAAGTTTTCGGTGGCGAAATAATCGGTGTGAACGCCGACATGGAACGGTGGATTGCTCAGGATTGCGTTCAATCCCATCGGTGCGGCGTCGATGCCGTCACCAGTCAGTACCTCGGCTTCCAGACCGTTGGCCGCCAATGTCAGGCGACTGCTGGCGGCAGCGAAGGCGTCGACGTCGAGCAGAGTGACCTGATTGTGCGGGTAGCGACGTTTGACCGCCGCGCCAAGCACGCCGGCACCGCAACCGAAGTCCAGCAGATGACCGCTCGGCAGTTTGTCCAGATGCTCCAGCAGCAGGGCGCTGCCGCGATCCAGTCGGCCATGGCTGAACACGCCCGGCAGGCTGATGACTTTCAGCGGGCCTTCGGCCAGCGGCAGTTCGTAAGTCTGCGCCAGGCTTTCCAGGGATTTGGCTTCAGGGGCGTTGGCCACCGTCACTTGCCACAACTGGCAGTGGCGCGCGCTGTCGAGCTTGCGTGGCTTGCCGAACGGGTTCAGTTGCTTGGATGCACCTTCGATGCCGCTGCGCTTTTCCCCGACCAGAAACACCTCACGCCCGGCCAGGCGCGAGGCCACGGCATTCAGGATGTAGTCGGTCAAATCCTTGGATTTGGGCAGGAACACCACCGCGCTGTCGAACTCGCGCTCCGGCACATTCACGCCGAAATGACTGCGGCCTTCGAAGCGGGCATCGAGCGCCGCCTGATCGCCGGCATGCCAGCACCAGCCGAAGGCGTTGGGCAGGCGCCCGAGCAGGTCGTCGGCGGGCAGACCGGCCAACAACAGCGAACCCTGGAATAACTCGACCTGACGAAGCAGTACTTCACTGCGCGGATCCATAACTGCTCCTGTGAAAAAAAGTGCCGCAGTTTATCAACTGACGACCCGCAGCGCCTTACCGCTGTAGAACGCCTGGGTGTTTTCCACCAGTTGGCCGACGATTCGCTGCCGCGCTTCGCGGCTGCCCCAGGCGTTGTGCGGGGTGACGATCAGGCGCGGGATGTCGGCGGCCAGCAGCGGATTGCCCTGGGTTGGCGGTTCGACGCTCAACACATCGGTGGCCGCGCCACCCAGATGACCGTTGCGCAAGGCATCGGCCAGGGCTTGCTCGTCGATCAGCCCGCCACGGGCGGTGTTGACCACGAAAGCCCCCGGTTTCATCGACGCCAGCTCGAGGGCACCGATGAAGTGGCGGGTGTGCTCATTGAGCGGGCAGTGCAGGGTGAGAGCGTCGATCTGAGGCAACAACTCTCCCAGCGGCAAGCGATCCGGCCGGGCTGGACGCCCCGGAATCTGCCCCAGCAACACGCGCATGCCAAAGGCCTCGGCCAGGCGCGCAACTGCGCCGCCCAGCTCACCATGCCCGAGCAGCCCGAGGGTTTTGCCTTCCAGCTCGACGATCGGGTAGTCCAGCAGGCAGAACTGTTTCGCCTGCTGCCAACGGCCTCCGCCGACGGCTTTTTGATAATCGGCCAGACGCGTGGCGAGATTGAGCAGCAACATGATCGTGTGCTGCGCCACCGACGGCGTGCCGTACCCCTGGCAGTTGCACACGGTGATGCCGTGGGCGCGGGCGGCGGCCAGATCGACGTTGTTGGTGCCGGTGGCGGTGATCAGGATCAGCTTCAGTTGTGGATTGGCAGCCATGGCGGCGGCATCGATCAGGATCTTGTTGCTGATGGCCACGGTCGCGCCTTGCAGGCGTTCGGCAACCTGTGCAGGCAGTGTCTGTGCGAACAGTTGCAGGTCGCTGAAGCAGGCGCGCAATGGCTCGAGGTCAAGGTCACCGAGGTCCAGGGAAGGGTGATCGAGGAATACGGCGCGGTGGGCGTTCGTCATCAACTGTACCTGTTGTGCTTTGAAGGGAAGGCGTAATCTGCCGAGCCTAACAGATGAAACAAAACGTTACGCCTGGCCGAAAGGAGCCCCCATGTACTGGACCGAGTTCTTGACCGTTGCACTGATCCACCTGCTGGCCGTCGCCAGCCCCGGCCCGGACTTTGCCGTGGTGGTGCGCGAGAGCGTGACCCACGGACGCCGCGCCGGCACCTGGACGGCACTGGGCGTGGGCACGGCGATTTTCCTGCACGTCGGTTATTCGCTGCTGGGCATTGGCCTGATCGTTTCGCAATCGATCGTGTTGTTCAACGCCCTGAAATGGGCCGCCGCCGCTTACCTGCTGTACATCGGCTACAAGGCCCTGCGCGCGCAACCGGCCAAGACCGTGACCGACGATCTGCACAAAGAGGCCGGCGAGCGCACCGCCCGTGGCGCGTTCACCTCAGGCTTCGTGACCAACGGGCTGAACCCGAAAGCCACGCTGTTCTTCCTGTCGCTGTTCACCGTGGTGATCAACCCGCACACGCCGCTGGCAGTGCAGGCCGGTTACGGGATTTACCTGGCCGCTGCCACCGCCACTTGGTTCTGCCTGGTGGCGATGTTGTTCAGCCAGCAGCGCGTGCGTGCCGGTTTCGCCCGCATGGGCCATTGGTTCGACCGCACCATGGGCGCGGTGCTGATCGCCATCGGCGTGAAACTCGCGTTCACCGAGATGCATTGATCGAGCGGAGCTGATTCAGGGCGTTGAGGTACTCCCGGGGATTGTCCCCGAGCAAACGGCGAAACATCGCGCTGAACGCCCGCGCGCTGCCGTAACCCAGATCCCGCGCCACGCTCTGCACGCTGTCCCCGGCGAGCAGGCGGGGCAGGGCTTCCATCAGGCGCAGTTGCTGGCGCCAGGCATTGAAATTCATCTGCAGTTGCTGCTGAAACAGCCGCGCCAATGTGCGCGAGCTGGCGCCGACCTGCTGCGCCCAGTCTTCCAGAGTGTTGGGGTGGTCAGGCTCGCGCAGCAGCGCCAGGCAAATGTTTTGCAGGCGCCGGTCGCTGGGCATCGGGATGTGCAGCGGCAGGTTTTCGAGGCCGGCCAGTTCCTCGAGCATCAATTGCTGGATCAGCGGGTTGTCGGCGTGGGGCGGGCCTTGCACCGCACGCAGGATCAACTCGCGCAGCAACGGCGTCACCGCCAGCACGCAGCAGTGTTGCAGGCTGGCCGGTGACAGTTCGGGCGCGATGAACAATGAACGCATCTGCACATCGCCGGACATGAAGATCTCATGTCCTATCTCCGGCGGAATCCACACCGCGCGGGTCGGGGGAATCACCCACGCACCTTGCGCCGTGACCACCCGCATGACGCCGCTCACCGCATACAGCAACTGCGCCTCGCGATGCAGGTGCAATGGCTGGTGCGCGCCATCCAGATAATCCCGGGGATAGGCGCTCACCGGGCCGTGTTCGAAATGGCTGATCAACATGTCCGGTTCACTGACTTGTATGGCAGGAATGCGCTTTTTCGCCAACTTAGCATAAGCGCTCACCCTCATCTGTTCACCACAAGAAAGCGTGCCGCGATGAATCAATCCAGAAATGTCATCCGCTACATCAACGCAGCCCATGTGATCGATCACATGTTCATGCTGATTTTTCCCGCCGCCGTGCTCGGCATGACCCAGGCCTTCGCCCTCGACTATGCCGCGCTGATCGGCCTGTCGCTGGGCGGTTTCATCGCGTTCGGTGCCTGTTCGCTACCGGCCGGCTGGTTGGGCGATCACTGGAGCCGGCGGCGGATGATGCTGGTGTTTTTCTTCGGTATCGGTGCTTCGGCAATCGTTACCGGCCTCAGTAACAGCCCGACGATGCTGGTCATCGGCCTGACCCTGATCGGCATTTTTGCCGCGATCTATCACCCGGTCGGCACGGCGATGCTGGTGGCCTATGCGCAAAATCGTGGCCGCGAAATCGGCATCAACGGCATGTGGGGCAATCTCGGCGTGGCGTTCTCGGCGCTGATCACCGGTTTGCTGGTGGCGCAGTTCGGCTGGCGTTCGGCATTCCTGATACCGGGTGCCGTGGCCATCGTGCTGGGGATCGGTTTTGCCTTGCAGGTGCGCGAGGAGCCAATTCCCAAACGCCCGCACACCGCGCTCAAGGGCGCCGGCGGCCAGCGCATTTCGATGGTCATGGTATTCGGCGTGCTGGCCTTGGCCACGGCCACCGGCGGCGTGGTGTTCAACGCCACCACCATGACTTATCCAAAGCTGTTCCAGGAGCGCTTGCATGACCTGTTCGCCTCGCCGCAGACCCTCGGCGTGGTGGTGAGCCTGGCATATGCGTTCGGTGCAGTGGCGCAGTTGAGCATCGGGCAATTGCTGCACCGGGTCAGTCTGAAATGGCCATTTGTGGTGCTGACGCTGTTTCAGGCGCCACTGCTTTATGCCATGGCTTACGTCGATGGCTGGGCGGTGATCGCGCTCGGAGCGGCGTTCATGTTCGTGGTGTTCGGCCAGGTGACGGTGAACGATTCGATGGTCGCCAACTTCGTTGCACCGCAATGGCAGTCCCGGGTGTTTGCCCTGCGTTACTGTTTATCGTTCGGTGCCAGTGCGACGGCGATTCCGCTGATTTCCTATGTCGAACCGCGCGATGGTTTTGTGGGCCTGTACCTGATTCTGGCCGGGTTTGGCGCTTTGACGTTCCTGGCGGCAGTGGTTTTCCCACGCACGCCTTCCGAAGCGGCTGTAGGGCAAACGGCCTGACCGGTGACGAAATCCGACAAATGCTGGCGCAAAGCTAGCATTTGTACGGCTCTGCAAATCATTCCTTTGGCTGATTTGGCTGGCGTATAAGGGTTCTAGAGTAGAAAACTCCAACGCCAACACCGTGCAGTCAGAAAAGGGATTCTTATGTTGCAGACTCGCGTTATTCCGCCCGCCGAAGGGGCCTACCAGTATCCATTGCTGATTAAACGGCTGCTGATGTCGGGCGCCCGTTACGAGAAAACCCGCGAGATCATCTACCGTGACCAGTTGCGCTACAGCTATCCGACCCTGATCGAACGGGTCGCGCGGCTGGCAAACGTGCTGACGGCGGCCGGCGTAAAGGCCGGCGATACCGTGGCGGTGATGGACTGGGACAGCCATCGCTACCTCGAATGCATGTTCGCCATTCCGATGATCGGCGCGGTGATTCACACCATCAACGTGCGTCTGTCGCCGGAACAGATCCTATACACCATGAACCACGCCGAGGACCGCTTCGTGTTGGTCAACAGCGAGTTCGTCGGGCTGTACCAGGCCATCGCGCCGCACCTGACCACGGTGGAGAAAACCCTTCTGCTGACCGATCTGCCGGAAAAAACCGCGGATCTGCCGAATCTGGTCGGCGAGTACGAACAACTGCTGGCGGCCGCAAACCCTCAGTACGACTTCCAGGACTTCGACGAAAACTCGGTAGCCACCACGTTCTACACCACGGGCACCACCGGCAATCCGAAAGGTGTGTATTTCACCCATCGGCAACTGGTGCTGCACACCATGGGCGTGTCGACCATCATGGGCGCCATCGACAGCGTGCGGCTGTTGGGCACCAACGACGTGTACATGCCGATCACCCCGATGTTCCACGTGCATGCCTGGGGCCTGCCGTATGTCGCGACCATGCTCGGGCTCAAGCAGGTTTATCCGGGGCGTTACGACCCGGAGTTCCTCGTCGAGCTGTGGCGCAAGGAGAAGGTCACGTTCTCTCACTGCGTGCCGACCATCCTGCAGATGGTGCTCAACGCCAAGGGCGCGCAGGGCACCGATTTCGGCGGCTGGAAAATCGTCATCGGCGGCAGTGCGCTCAACCGCACGCTGTATGAAACGGCCAAGAGCAAGGGCATTCAACTGACGGCGGCCTATGGCATGTCGGAAACCGGGCCGTTGGTTTCCTGCGCACATCTGAACGACGAGCTGATGGCGGGCACCGAAGACGAACGCACCACTTACCGGATCAAGGCCGGCGTGCCGGGGCCATTGGTCGAAGCGGCCATCGTCGACACCGAAGGCAATTTCCTTCCGGCCGATGGCGAAACCCAGGGCGAACTGGTGTTGCGTGCACCGTGGCTGACCGAGGGCTATTTCAACGAACCGCAGAAGGGCGCCGAGCTGTGGGCCGGTGGCTGGCTGCACACCGGGGACGTGGCAACGCTCGACAGCATGGGCGTGATCGACATCCGCGACCGCATCAAGGACGTGATCAAGACCGGTGGCGAATGGATTTCCTCGCTGGACCTCGAAGACCTGATCAGCCGTCACGTCGCGGTACGTGAAGTAGCAGTGGTGGGCATCGCCGATCCGCAGTGGGGCGAGCGCCCGTTTGCCTTGCTGGTGATCCGCGAAGGGCATGCCATCGGGGCTCGTGAGCTCAAGGAGCACCTCAAGCCGTTCGTGGAACTGGGGCACCTGAGCAAGTGGGCAATCCCTAGCCAGATCGCCCTTGTTACTGAAATTCCCAAGACCAGTGTCGGCAAGCTCGACAAGAAGCGCATCCGCCTCGACATCACCGAATGGCAGGCCAACAACAGCACCTTCCTATCGACACTTTGAGTGTCCCCTGGCGCGCCGAAAACGGCGCGCCAGCCCCACCAAGCAAGCGCTTGGCTTGTGAAATCGGAAAAATCAGCCATCCTTGCCGGGCCGACATGTGTCGGACTGGCGAAAGGACTGTTCCAGAGTGGCCGGCAGCTGCAAATCACACTTTAGAGGGATCAAGCAGTACCACCTGCTGGCTATAGTCCGCTCAAGGATTTTTAGAAACGGGGCACACGCACAAACGGGGCGATGCAACTTTGAAGCGATTTCGGGAGGCTCCTGGCGCCCGGTCCTTCAGGCGTTTTTAAAAGTACTCACTGCCATAACAATAATGCACATGGAGTAGCGTCGATGACCTCAGTAAACCAGTTCTGGCGCCGGGCGAAACTGCCTCTGGCGGTCAGTCTTGCCTCCACGCTCGCCGGGCCCGCATTCGGCGTCAGCTTCAACGTCGGTGAAATCGAAGGCCAGTTCGACTCCTCGCTCTCCCTGGGCATGAGCGTGTCGACCCAGCAGCCGAACAAGGATCTTATTGGTGTCAACAACGGCGGCCGGGGCCTGTCCCAGACCTCCGACGACGGTCACTTGAACTTCAAGAGCGGGCAGGCCTTCTCGAAGATCTTCAAGGGCATCCACGACCTCGAACTGAAATACGGCGACACCGGTGTCTTCGTCCGGGGCAAGTACTGGTACGACTTCGCGCTGCAGAACCAGGACCTGGAATACAAGGACGTCAGCAACCACAACCGCGACGTGGCAGCCCGCTCTTCGGGCGGCCAGATTCTCGATGCGTTCATCTACCACAACTACGCCATTGCCGATGAGCCGGGTTCGGTGCGTCTGGGCAAGCAGGTGGTGAACTGGGGTGAAAGTACCTTCATCGGTGGCGGCATCAACTCGATCAACCCGATCGACGTTTCCGCCTTCCGCCGTCCGGGCGCCGAGATCAAGGAAGGCCTGATCCCGGTCAACATGTTCTACCTGTCCCAGAGCATCACCGAAAACCTGTCGGCCGAAGGTTTCTACCAGATCGACTGGCAGAAGACCGTGACCGACAACTGCGGCACCTTCTTCTCCCAGCCTGACATCGTGACCACCGGTTGCGACGACAACCTGCGCGTGCTGAACAAGCGCTCGACCATTCCAGGCGTTGCCCTCGGCCCGCTGGCGGCCGCCAATGTCGACGTCAACGAAGAGGGCGTGCTGGTGCGTCGCTCCCCGAACCGCAATGCGCGGGACAGCGGGCAGTGGGGCGTGTCCGCCAAGTACATGTTCGATCCGCTGGCCACCGAGTTCGGTGCCTACTTCATGAACTACCACAGCCGTGCGCCGATCTTCAGCGCGACCGGCGCGCCACAGTCGATCTATAACGGCGTCAAGGCTTTGCCTGGCCCATTCCAGGCATTGGGCCCTCTGGTGGTGGCGGGTAACTCCGAGTATTTCATCGAGTATCCAGAGGACATTCGCCTCTACGGTCTGAGCTTCTCCACCACCCTGCCTACCGGCACGGCGTGGAGCGGTGAGATCAGCTACCGGCCGAACGCGCCGGTGCAGCTGAACTCCACCGACATCCTGTTCGCCGGTGTGCGTCCGCTGGGCGGTGCGCTGACCAACGCCTCGATCCTCAATGGCGTTCCGGGCCAGGACCTGCACGGTTACAACCGCAAGGAAATCACCCAACTGCAGACCACCCTGACGCACTTCTTCGATCAGGTGATGGGCGCCAACCGCCTGACCCTGGTAGGTGAAGTCGGCGTGACCCACGTCGGCGGTCTGGAAAGCAAGTCCGAGGCCCGTTACGGCCGCGATCCGGTCTTCGGTCCGGGTGAACTGCCGTCCACTGGCGGCCTGAACACCTGCTCGCAGATCCTCAACACCTCGACCATCAACGGTGCCGGCCCTGGCGCATCGACCAGCAACCGCTCGAGCAATTGCGACAACAACGGTTTCACCACCGCTACTTCCTGGGGTTATCGCGCTCGTGCCATCTGGGATTACAGCGACGTGTTCGCCGGCGTGAACCTGAAGCCGAACGTGGCCTGGTCCCACGACGTCAAGGGTTACTCCCCGGGCCCTGGCGGCAACTTCGAGGAAGGCCGCAAGGCCATCAGCCTCGGGCTGGATGCCGAATACCAGAACACCTACACCGCAAGCCTGGCCTACACCAACTTCTTTGGTGGCGAATACAGCACGGTGGATGATCGCGACTTCGTTGCCCTCAGTGTTGGCGTGAACTTCTAAGCGCAGTTTTTTCAGGACGAACAAACCTATGAAAATAACAATGAATCTGTTCCACGCCGGTGTTCTGGGGCTCTCGCTGCTGGCGACCAGCGTGATGGCGGCGGTCCCTGCCGCCGAGGCCGACAAACTGGGCAAGAGCCTGACCCCGATGGGCGCCGAGATGGCGGGCAACGCCGACGGTTCGATCCCGGCCTGGAAGCCGCTGGCGAAGAATGCCGGCACCGTCGACAGCAAAGGCTTCCTGTCCGATCCGTACGGCAGTGAGAAACCGCTGTTCACCATCACCGCGCAGAACGTCGATCAGTACAAGGACAAGCTTGCGCCGGGCCAGTACGCGATGTTCAAGCGTTACCCGGATACCTTCAAGATGCCGGTCTACCCGTCCCATCGCGGTGCCACCGTGCCGGATGACGTGTTCGCCGCGATCAAGAAAAACGCAACGACCACCACGCTGGTGGCCGGTGGCAACGGTCTGGAAAATTTCCAGACCGCCATCCCGTTCCCGATCCCGAAAGACGGTCTGGAAGTCATCTGGAACCACATCACCCGCTATCGCGGTGGCAGCGTGACCCGTCTGGTGACCCAGGCGACGCCACAGACCAACGGCTCGTTCAGCCTGGTGTATTTCCAGGACCAGTTCGTGTTCCGCGACAAGATGAAGGATTACGATCCGGCCAACCCGGGCAACGTGCTGTTCTACTTCAAGCAGAAAGTGACCGCGCCGGCTCGTCTGGCAGGTACCGTGCTGCTGGTGCACGAGACCCTCGACCAGGTGAAGGAACCGCGCAAGGCCTGGGTCTATGCGACCGGTCAGCGCCGTGTGCGTCAGGCACCACAAGTGTCCTATGACGGTCCGGGTACTGCGGCGGACGGCCTGCGTACCTCCGACAACCTGGACATGTACAACGGTGCTCCGGATCGTTATGACTGGAAGCTCGAAGGCAAGAAAGAGATGTACATTGCCAACAACAGCTACAAGATCGATTCGCCGACGCTGAAGTACGCCGACATCATCAAGGCCGGCCACATCAATCAGGATCTGACCCGTTACGAGCTGCGTCGCGTCTGGCACGTGGTGGCTACCCTGAAACCGGGTCAGCGTCACATCTACGCCAAACGTGACTTCTTCATCGATGAAGATACCTGGCAGGCAGCGGTCATCGACCACTACGACGGTCGCGGTCAGCTGTGGCGCGTCGCCGAGGCCCATGCCGAGGACTACTACGACAAGCAAGTGCCGTGGTACGCGCTGGAAACCCTGTATGACCTGCAGTCGGGTCGCTATCTGGCGCTGGGTATGAAGAACGAAGAGAAGCAAGCCTATGACTTCGGCTTCTCTGCCAGTAAAAGCGAATTCCAGCCGGGCAACCTGGGCCAGGATGGTATCCGCTAAGCTGTAACCCGAGGCCGCATCCTCGAAAAAAACGCCCCGACTGGTTCGGGGCGTTTTTTTTGCGTCGTGATTTTGTAGCCATTTGTAGCAACAACTTCATATGTACGCCGTTTAAGGCTAGTCTGCGGACATCTGCTACGCCGCCAACAGCCATTCAAACAAGAGCCGGCCATGACTGATCTGTCCCCACTTCCGGGTCCCGCAAGCGTTGCCGTCGCGGCACTGGACGGACGTTTCTTTCGTCCCCCGCTGCCTGATGGATACGTATTGCGGCCACGACTTTGCGAGCGACTGCAAGCCGGGCTCGGTGGACGTCTGTTGCTGGTCTGCGCCCCGGCCGGGTTCGGCAAAAGTTCGCTGGCCGTGGAGTTCTGTCAAAGTCTGCCGGCGCACTGGCAAAGTCTGTGGCTGGGACTGAGCGCCCGGGACAGCGACCCGGGGCGCTTTCTCGAGCGTCTGCTCGAAGGCCTGCAGGACTACTTCCCGGAACTCGGCAGCCGCGCACTCGGCCTGTTGAAAATGCGCCAGCGTCATCAGCCGTTCGCCTTCGAGGAATGGCTCGACGGCCTGCTCGATGAGCTGGCACTGCACCTGCAACCGACCTCGCCGCTGTTATTGATACTGGACGACTACCACCTCGCCCAAGGGCCGGTACTCGACCGCTGCCTGCAATTTTTCCTCAATCATTTGCCCGATGGCCTGTTGGTCATGGTCACCAGCCGCCAGCGGCCGGACTGGCATCTCGCCCGACTGCGGCTGTCGCGACAGTTGCTGGAACTGCATGAACAGGATCTGCGCCTGACCCACGACGAAGCGCTGGCGTTGCTCGACCGTCACAGTAGCTCGCTGCGCGGCGAGGCCCTGGAAAACCTGATCCAGCGCAGCGAAGGCTGGGTGGCCGGGCTGCGCTTCTGGTTGCTGGCGGTGTCCGAGGCCGGGAGTGACGCAGCGTTGCCGCAGGCCTTGAACAGCGGGGAAGGGCTGATCCGTGATTACCTGCTGGAAGAAGTCATCGACTGCCTGCCGGCCGAGGTGCAGGCGTTTCTCTACGACACCGCGCCGCAGGAACGTTTTTGCAGCGAGCTGTGCGATGCGGTGCGCGAATCCCACGACAGTGCCGAGATTCTGCGCTTCCTGTTGGCGCATCAGGTGTTTCTGGTGCCGCTGGACGAACACGGGCACTGGTATCGCTATCACCATCTGTTTTCCGATCTGTTGCGCAGTCGGCCAATCGCTCGGGCGGTGGTGCCTGTTGCTACGCTGCACCTGCGCGCCTGTCGCTGGTTCAATGCTCAAGGCTTGCTGGATGAAGCCGTGGAACAGGCGCTGCGCGCAGGGCATCTGGATGTGGCGGCGAATCTTGTCCAGAACCTGTCCGAGGAACAGTTGCTCGCCGAGCAGAACGTCGGCATGTTGCTGCGCTGGAAGATGGACTTGCCGGACAGTCTGCTGATCAGCACACCACGCCTGATCGTGTTGTACAGCTGGGCGCTGGGGCTTGCCTGTCAGCTCGATGCGGCCGAGGAGCTTGCCAGTCACCTGAGCCGGTTTCTGCCGGCGCCATCGGCCACCGCACAGAAATCCATGCTCGCCCAGTGGCTGGCGCTCAAGGGCATCATCGCCCGAGGCCGGGGCCATCGCGAGCAGACCATCGAATATTGCAGCGAAGCGCTGGAGAGCCTGCCGGCCAAGCGATATGGCCAGCGCCTGATGTGTTTGTCGACCTTGTCCAACCTGGCGATTGCCGATGGTGATCTGTGGCGCGCACGAGGCTTGAACCGAGAATCCCTGGAGCTGGCGCAACGGGTCGGCAATCCGCTGTTCGAGGCACTGGCTCATTATGACCGCGCCCGGGTTTTGCAGGCACGGGGAGAGATCGTACGCTCGCTCGATGAAGTAAATCAGGGGCTCGAACGTCTGCGCGGCTTGTCAACGCAACGTCTGTATGCCGTGCGTGCGCGATTGACGCTGTATGAGGGTTTTCTGTTGGCCATGCGCTTGCAGCCCGAAGCGGCGCGAGCGCGATTGCAGGCCGGCCTGAGTGAAGCGCGAGCCTGCCGTGATATCAGCGTGTTGATCGGCCACTGTGTGATTGCCCGGCTCGACGGCAGCCTCGGCGATTATGCCCGGGCTTTCGCCGAACTGGCCGAAGCCGAGCGACTGATGCACATCTGGGACGTTCCACCGATCTACTACCTGGCGATGATCACCCTGGTCAAATGCGAGCTGTGGCTGGCACAGGGGCGGATTGACCTGGCCGAGGCCTGGCTGGCGCGACTGGGCCAGACTTACACCGGCGAGCGCGCCGCGGCACCACCGGAGTTTCATCCGCAGTTGCCGCTGCATGTCGAACTGCAGCAAGCGTTGCTGGACGTCATCAAGGGACAGCCCATGCTCGCCGAAGGGCGATTGAACGTGTTGCTGGAAAACGGCCAGCAAACCGGGCGACAGTTACTGTGCGTGATGGCATTGACGCAAAAGGTGGCGTTACTGCTGGCAAACAATCGTGAGCCTGAGGCCCGAAAAACCTTGGTCCAGGCAACGGACGCTGCCAGTGGCGGGGTGCTGCAGCCGTTTGATGTGTTGGTCAACGAACACGCTGACTGGTTGCGCGGGCAACTGATGCTGGCTGCCCCGAGCCTTGCAGGTCAGCAATTGCTGGCCCATTTCCCGCCTTCAGTGTCGCGTCCGGTTAACGATCCCTCGACGGCTGAACAGCTGAGCAGCCGGGAGCTGGCAGTCCTGCGACTGATTGCTCAAGGCTGTTCCAATCAGGAAATCAGCGAGCAGTTGTTCATTTCCCTGCACACCGTAAAAACCCACGCCAGCCATATCAACAGCAAGTTAGGGGTGGAGCGTCGCACGCAAGCAGTGGCGCGGGCGAAAGAGTTGGGGGTATTGGCCTGATCGTCGCCCGATCTGCCGGGCCTGTTCCTGGTCGCGGCAGGTGACATCAACGAGGCCGCTGATATCCTGTTGGAAATCGACTCGACAGCCTTTCTCATGAATAACCCAGTTTCCTCTCTTATCCGCGAAACCTTTCCCGTCGGCCCGCTCCAGTGTAACTGCACCATCATCGGCGACCCGATCACGAAAAAAGCCATCGTCGTCGACCCGGGTGGCAATCCCGAGCTGATCATGGCCCGACTCGACGCCCTGGACCTGAAAGTGGTCAGCATCATCCACACCCACGCGCACCTCGATCACTTCCTCGCCTCCGGTCAGATGAAAGAGAAAACCGGCGCGACCCTGCATTTGCACAAGGAGGACCAGTTCCTGTGGGACAACCTCGAGATGCAATGCCAGATGTTCGGCGTGCCTTACACCCCGGTGCCATCACCGGATCGCTGGCTGAGCGACGACGAAGAACTCGCCTGTGGCTGCGGCGTGGCGCTGCATACGCCGGGGCATACGCCCGGTTCCATGAGCTTTTGGTTTTCCGAGGCTAAGCTGTTGATTGCCGGTGACACGTTGTTCCGGCGCGGAGTAGGGCGCACGGATTTGTGGGGCGGCGATCAGGCGACCATCGTGCGATCGATCAAGCAGCGGCTGTACACACTGGACGAAGACGCGACCGTTGTGGCCGGACATGGCCCGGATACGCGTCTGGGCGATGAAATGCGGGAAAATCCGTTCGTGCGCGCCTAAACATTTTGTCACGAGTGCCCGGCGGAATTTTTGTGCATTGTCATGATCCAACGCCCGCAAAGGTCCATTGCCAAACGGCCGTTGCACCACAGAATGCAAAAAAGTAGGAGCTCTCCATGTTCACCACGCGTCGTTTGATTATTGTCGCTACTGCCGTAGCCGTACTGTCCGGCTGCGCCTCGCCCAACCCGTATGACAATCAGGGTCAGGCCGACGGTGGCTCCCAGGGCATGAGCAAAACCGCCAAGTACGGCGGCCTCGGTGCACTGGCCGGTGCGCTGGCCGGTGCTGCCATCGACCACAACAACCGTGGCAAGGGCGCCTTGATCGGCGCTGCCGTCGTCGGTGCTTCCGCTGCCGGTTACGGCTATTACGCCGACCAGCAAGAGAAGAAACTGCGCGCCAGCATGGCCAACACCGGTGTCGAGGTGCAGCGTCAGGGTGACCAGATCAAGCTGATCATGCCGGGCAACATCACCTTTGCCACCGATTCGGCGAACATCGCGCCAAGTTTCTATCAACCGCTGAACAACCTGGCGGGCTCGCTCAGGGAGTTCAACCAGAACCAGATTGAAATCGTCGGCTATACCGACAGCACCGGCAGCCGTCAGCACAACATGGACCTGTCCCAGCGTCGTGCGCAGAGCGTGGCGACCTACCTGACTTCGCAAGGCGTCAGCGGTGCCAACCTGTCGGCCCGTGGTGCCGGCCCGGATAATCCTGTTGCCAGCAACGGTGACGTCAATGGCCGTGCGCAGAACCGCCGCGTTGAAGTCAACCTGAAGGCGATCCCGGGCCAGCAGTACGGTGGTCAGCAGCAACAGCAGCCGGGTACGGTTCAGCAGTATCCGTAACCGCCAGGTACAAAAAAGCCCCCGGACAAGTGATTGTCCGGGGGCTTTTTGTTGGTGCGAAGACTGATTACTTCTTCAGACCGTAATGCTCATCCAGCATGCCAGGCGAGTTCGGAGTCTTCGGCGCGTAATCGCGCGGTGGCTCCTGGCTGTGCGGTGGCGTCAGGCGCTCCCGTGGAGCCTGTACTGCTTCGGAGTGCAGGGAGGCCAGCAGACGCTGACGGGTCTGTTCGTCCAGGGCCAGACGGTTGGCGCCCTCGGCGAGATGGTCCTGTACTTCCTGGTAGCTCTGGGTCAGTTTCTTGACCAGATTGGCGGTGCTGTTGAAGTGGGTCACCACTTCATTCTGATAACTGTCGAAACGTTCCTGAATGTCGTCCAGTTGACGCTGTGTGCGGCTGGGCGCGGCGTTCGGCGCAACGCGTGCGATCAGGAAACCAATGGCGACACCCACAACCAGGGCAAGAGTCGGTAACAACCAAACTAAGAGCGAGTGTTCCACGAGTCCTTCCTCTATAAACGGCTTTGCTTTACGTTAACGGCTCGAACCTGCGCTGTATACCGCGATTCACTCGCAATAGATTGGCACAGACAATTTGCTAGACGAGTCGACCCGATTCGAGGTCACGGAGTTCCTTCCTTGCTGATGCGTGAAACCCCTGTAGTGATTGATGGCCCGGTGGGTCAACTTGAATCCCTGTACCTGGACAACGAGCAGCCACGCGGCATCGCGCTGATCTGCCACCCCAACCCGGTGCAGGGCGGCACCATGCTCAACAAGGTCGTCTCGACCCTGCAGCGCACCGCGCGCGACGCGGGCCTGATTACCCTGCGTTTCAACTACCGCGGCGTCGGTGCCAGCGAAGGTTCCCATGACATGGGCAGCGGTGAAGTCGATGACGCTCAGGCCGCCGCCGCGTGGCTTCGGGAAAAACACCCGGATCTGCCGCTGACCCTGTTCGGTTTCTCCTTCGGTGGATTTGTTGCAGCAAGTCTCGGCGGTCGTCTTGAAGCCCAAGGCGTGGCGCTCAAGCATCTGTTCATGGTCGCGCCTGCGGTCATGCGCCTGGGCGATCAGGATCAGTTGCCGCAGCAGGGCGAACTCACGGTGATCCAGCCGGAAACCGACGAAGTGATCGATCCGCAACTGGTCTATGAATGGTCCGACAAACTCCAGCGCCCCCATGAGCTGCTGAAAGTGGCAGAATGCGGACACTTTTTTCATGGCAAGCTGACCGATCTCAAGGATCTGATCCTGCCGCGTCTCTCGAATTGATTGCAGTCTGACAAGCGATTACCCATGACGAACCGTACCCGCATCCTCACCGGCATCACCACCACCGGCACCCCGCACCTGGGCAACTACGCCGGCGCCATTCGCCCGGCGATCGTCGCCAGCCGTGACACGAACGCCGATTCGTTCTACTTCCTGGCCGACTACCACGCCCTGATCAAGTGCGATGACCCGTTGCGCATCCAGCGCTCGCGTCTGGAAATCGCCGCGACCTGGCTGGCCGGTGGTCTGGATGTGGACCGCGTGACCTTCTACCGCCAGTCCGACATTCCGGAAATCCCCGAGCTGACCTGGCTGCTGACCTGTGTCGCCGCCAAGGGCCTGCTCAACCGCGCCCACGCCTACAAGGCTTCGGTGGACAAGAACGTCGAGACCGGCGAAGACCCGGATGCCGGCATCACCATGGGCCTGTACAGCTATCCGGTGCTGATGGCGGCGGACATCCTGATGTTCAACGCGCACAAGGTGCCGGTCGGTCGCGACCAGATCCAGCACGTGGAAATGGCCCGTGACATCGGTCAGCGCTTCAACCACCTGTTCGGCCAGGGCAAAGAGTTCTTCACCATGCCCGAAGCGCTGATCGAGGAAAGCGTCGCTACGCTGCCGGGCCTGGACGGTCGCAAGATGTCCAAGAGCTACGACAACACCATCCCGCTGTTCTCCAGCGCCAAGGAAATGAAGGATGCGATCTCGCGGATCGTTACCGACTCCCGCGCGCCGGGCGAAGCGAAAGATCCGGACAACTCGCACCTGTTCACCCTGTTCCAGGCTTTCGCCACGCCGGCGCAGGCTGACGAGTTCCGCAGCGAGCTGCTGGGTGGTCTGGGTTGGGGTGAAGCGAAGAACCGTCTGTTCCAGTTGCTCGACAACGAGCTGGGCGAGTCCCGCGAGCGTTACCACCAGTTGATCGATCGTCCTGCAGATCTGGAAGACATCCTGCAACACGGCGCCAAGAAGGCCCGTGCGGTGGCGACGCCGTTCCTCAACGAACTGCGTGAAGCGGTCGGCCTGCGCTCCTTCGTCAATCAAGTCCAGGTTGCCGCGACCACCAAGAAGAAGGCCGCGAAAGCTGCGCGCTTCGTCAGCTTCCGCGAAGACGACGGCAGCTTCCGTTTCCGTCTGCTGGCGGCTGACGGCGAGCAATTGCTGCTGTCGCGCAACTTCGCCGACGGCAAGACCGCCGGCCAGGTGACCAAGCAACTGCAATCGGGTCAGGCGCTGGATGTACGCAGCGAAGACCTGAGCTTCAGCGTCTGGCTGGAAGGCGAGTGTGTCGGTGACAGCCCGGCGTTCGCCGACGCTGCTGCGCGGGACGCGGCCATTGAGGCCTTGCGGATCGCTCTGACACCGGTTCAGGAATAATCAACGGGCCGGCCCGACCAAGGGCCGATTGCCATTCCCACGGGCCATCGCTACAGTGACGGCCCGTTTTTGTTGCCTTGCTAACGAATTATGACGCCCCTAGAACGATATCAAGCTGATCTGAAACGCCCGGACTTCTTCCATGATGCGGCGCAGGAAACTGCCGTGCGTCACTTGCAACGCCTGTACGACGATCTGATCGCGGCCGAGCAGAACAAGCCGGGTTTGCTGGGCAAGCTGTTTGGCAAAAAGGATCAGACGCCGGTCAAGGGCCTGTACTTCTGGGGCGGCGTGGGTCGCGGCAAGACTTACCTGGTGGACACCTTCTTCGAAGCGCTGCCATTCAAGGAAAAGACCCGCACCCACTTCCACCGCTTCATGAAGCGCGTGCACGAAGAGATGAAAACCCTCGGCGGCGAGAAAAACCCGCTGACCATCATCGCCAAGCGTTTCGCGACTGAATCGCGGGTCATCTGCTTCGATGAATTCTTCGTATCCGACATCACCGACGCCATGATCCTTGGCACGCTGATGGAAGAACTGTTCAAGAACGGCGTGACTCTGGTCGCCACCTCGAACATCGTGCCGGACGGTCTGTACAAGGACGGCCTGCAACGCGCGCGCTTCCTGCCGGCCATCGCGCTGATCAAGCAGAACACCGAAATCGTCAACGTCGACAGCGGTGTCGACTACCGTCTGCGTCACCTCGAGCAGGCGGAACTGTTCCACTTCCCGCTCGACGAAGCCGCTCACGAAAGCCTGCGCAAGAGCTTCAGCGCGCTGACGCCTGAATGCACGGCGGCCGTGGAAAACGATGTGCTGATCATCGAGAACCGCGAAATCCGCGCCCTGCGTACTTGCGATGATGTGGCGTGGTTCGACTTCCGCGAACTGTGCGACGGCCCGCGTAGCCAGAACGACTACATCGAACTGGGCAAGATTTTCCACGCCGTGCTGCTCAGTGGCGTGGAGCAGATGAGCGTCACCACCGACGACATCGCCCGCCGCTTCATCAACATGGTCGACGAATTCTACGACCGTAACGTCAAGCTGATCATTTCTGCCGAAGTCGAGTTGAAAGACCTGTACACCGGCGGGCGCCTGACGTTCGAATTCCAGCGGACCCTCAGCCGTCTGCTGGAGATGCAATCCCACGAATTCCTGTCCCGGGCACACAAGCCTTAAACGGATTCGGCAAACAAAAAGGGCCTGCAGGTGCAGGCCCTTTTTTGTGTCTGGTCGAATCGTCAGGCAGCTTGCTGGAACTGCTGTCGGTACTGGTTCGGCGACAGTTCGGTGTGCTGGCGGAACAGGCGTGCGAAGAAGCTCGCGTCGTCGTAGCCGACTTCGTAGCTGATGGTCTTGATGCTCTTGCGACTGCCGGAGAGCAGGCCCTTGGCGGTCTCGATGCGTAGTCGTTGCAGGTAGTGCAGCGGCTTGTCACCGGTGGCGGTCTGGAAGCGGCGCATGAAGTTGCGGATGCTCATGCCGTGCTCGCGGGCCACGTCTTCGAAGCGGAACTTGTCGGCGAAATGCTCTTCGAGCCAGTGCTGGATCTGCAGGATGATCACGTCCTGGTGCAGCTTCTGGCCGCCGAAACCGATGCGGCCCGGTGAGTAGCTGCGCTGCACTTCATAAAGAATGTCGCGGGCCACGGCTTGCGCCACATTGGCACCGCAGAAACGCTCGATCAGATAGATGTAGAGGTCGCAGGCCGAGGTGGTACCGCCGGCGCAGTACAGGTTGTCGGCGTCGGTCAGGTGTTTGTCCTGATTGAGATAGACCTTGGGGAAGCGTTCGGCGAAGGCGTTGAAGAAGCGCCAGTAAGTGGTCGCTTCCTTGCCGTTGAGCAGGCCGGCCTCGGCCAGCCAGAACACCCCGGTGGCCTCGCCGCAGAGCACGGCGCCACGGGCGTGCTGTTCACGCAGCCACGGCAGCACCTGTGGATAACGTTGGCACAGCGTGTCGAAGTCATCCCAGAAGGCCGGGAGGATGATGACGTCGGCGTTTTCCAGACCGCCGTCCACCGGCATGACCACGTCACTGAAGCTGTTAACCGGTTTGCCGTCGGGGCTGACCAGGCGGGTTTCGAATGCCGGAGTCAGGCCGTGGCCCAGTTGTTTGCCGTAACGCAGGCTGGCCAGATGGAAGAAATCCTTGGCTTGCATGAGGGTGGAAGCGAAAACCCGGTCGATCGCCAGGATACTGACGCGCCGCAAGGGCGTGGAGACTTGCTTGGACATAATTCAACTTTTGTTTTTATAAGGGAAAGTGGTCACCAGACGGCTGGATCGTCTTATTTTTTGTCGGATGTGTCCAGTGTCCTGTAACGGGTGTGCGGCTTAGTCTCTGAAGGTCTGATCCCTCCAACAAGAACGAAAGGTGACGCATGATTCCCAGAACCCTGTTCAGCTCCGAGCACGAATTGTTCCGCGACAGCGTGCGGACTTTCCTTGAGAAAGAGGCGGTGCCGTTCCACGGGCAATGGGAAAAACAAGGCTACATTGACCGCAAACTCTGGAACAAGGCAGGGGAGGCGGGGATGCTCTGCTCGCATCTGCCTGAGGAATACGGTGGTTTGGGAGCGGACTTTCTGTACAGCGCGGTGGTCATCGAAGAAGTGGGGCGATTGGGCCTGACCGGCATCGGTTTCTCGCTGCATTCGGACATTGTTGCGCCGTACATCCTCCATTACGGCAGCGAGGCGCTGAAGCAGAAATACCTGCCGAAACTGGTGTCCGGGGAGATGGTCAGCGCCATCGCCATGACTGAACCTGGCGCCGGTTCCGACCTTCAAGGGGTCAAAACCACAGCGGTGCTGGACGGTGACGAGTATGTGATCAACGGCTCGAAGACCTTCATCACCAACGGTTTTCTGGCTGATCTGGTGATCGTCGTGGCCAAGACCGATCCCAAGGCGGGTGCGAAGGGCACCAGCCTGTTTCTGGTGGAAGCGAACACGCCGGGTTTCGACAAGGGCAAGCGCCTGGAGAAGGTCGGAATGAAGGCCCAGGACACGTCGGAGCTGTTCTTCCAGGACGTGCGAGTGCCGAAGGAAAATCTGTTGGGCCAGGCCGGAGCAGGTTTCAAGTACCTGATGCAGGAACTGCCGCAGGAGCGCCTGACCGTGGCGATAGGCGGGCTGGCTTCGGCCGAGGCAGCGTTGCAATGGACGCTGGACTACACCCGTGACCGCAAGGCGTTCGGCAAGGCAATCGCCGACTTTCAGAACACGCGCTTCAAGCTGGCAGAGATGGCCACCGAGATTCAGATCGGCCGGGTATTCGTCGACCGCTGTCTGGAACTGCATCTTCAGGGCAAACTGGATGTGCCGACGGCGGCAATGGCCAAATACTGGGGCACCGACCTGCAATGCAAGGTGCTCGACGAGTGCGTGCAGTTGCATGGCGGCTACGGCTTCATGTGGGAGTACCCGGTAGCCCGGGCGTGGGCGGATGCGCGGGTGCAGAGGATCTATGCCGGCACCAATGAAATCATGAAAGAGATTATTGCGCGGTCGCTTTGAGTTTTGCAGTGAATTGACAGGCCCCTTCGCGAGCAAGCTCGCTCCCACAGGTGATCACCGTGCCTGTGGGAGCGAGCTTGCTCGCGAAAGCGTTTTTTCTGCCAATCAAGGAGCCGGGTTCGGATGATCCTTGTGAATCGCTTCAATCCCTTCAAGCACTTCGTCTGAAAGATTCAGATAGAAACTGGCAATGTTGCTGTCCAGTTGCTCCAGCGTTGTCGCCCCGATGATGTTGCTGGTGACGAACGGTTGCCGATTGACGAAGGCCAACGCCATTTGCGCCGGATCCAGGCCATGCTCCCGGGCGAGTGCCACGTAACGGCTGCACGCCGCTTCCGATTGCGCGTTGAAGTAGCGGCTGAAGCGGCTGTAGAGGCTCAGGCGACCTTTTGGTGGACGGGCGCCACCTTCGTACTTGCCCGACAGGAAACCGAATGCCAGCGGCGAATAGGCGAGCAGGCCGCACTGTTCGCGAATGGCGATCTCGGCCAGACCGACTTCGAAGCTGCGATTGAGCAGGTTATACGGGTTCTGGATCGATACCGCGCGCGGCCAGCCACGGGCTTCGGCCAGGGCCAGAAAGCGCATGGTGCCCCACGGGGTTTCGTTGGACAGACCGATGTGGCGGATCTTGCCGGCCTTCACTTGCTCGTCGAGCGCTTCGAGGGTGTCTTCGAGCGGGGTGAGGTTGGCTTCGATTTTGTGCTTGTAGCCCAGTTGTCCGAAAAAGTTGGTGCTGCGCTCCGGCCAGTGCAGTTGATACAGGTCGATGTAGTCGGTCTGCAGGCGCTTGAGGCTGGCGTCCACGGCTTCGGTGATGTGCTGGCGGTTATGACGCAGGTTTTTGTCGCGGATGTAATCGATGGTGTTGCCGGGGCCGGCGATCTTGCTGGCGAGGATCCAGTCGGCGCGGTCGCCGCGACTCTTGAAATAATTGCCGATGTAGCGCTCGGTGGTGGCATAGGTTTCGGCTTTCGGCGGCACCGGATACATCTCGGCGGTGTCGATGAAATTGATCCCGGCGCCCTTGGCCCGCTCGATCTGGGCGAAGGCTTCAGCTTCAGTGTTTTGCTCGCCCCAGGTCATGGTGCCGAGGCAGATTGCACTCACGTTCAGGTCGGTACGGCCTAGCTGGCGATAGTCCATCGGGTGCTCCTTGGGCAAAACAAGCATAAAAGCAGGTTGAAATTTTTTTCGCAATCTGCATAATTGCCGACCTCTTTCTGCAGTGGAAGTGATGCGCCGCCGCCGAAGAATCTTGCCGTTGAACGGACGCGCCGACCCGAGCCCCCGAAAGCGTCTGTATCCGGCTGCCTTTGACTTGTCAAAGTACGCACTATTCAGTAAGATCCGCCGTCTTATTTACAGGCGGCCCCTGAGGCTATAAAGAATGAAAACTTTTACTGCTAAACCGGAAACAGTAAAGCGCGACTGGTTTGTCGTCGACGCTGCTGGTCAGACCCTGGGTCGTCTGGCCACCGAAATCGCGAGCCGTCTGCGTGGCAAGCACAAGCCTGAGTACACTCCTCACGTTGACACCGGCGACTACATCGTCGTAATCAACGCTGAGCAGATCCGTGTTACCGGTGCTAAAACCACTGACAAAATGTACTACTCCCACTCCGGTTTCCCGGGCGGTATCAAGTCGATCAACTTTGAAAAACTGATCGCCAAGGCCCCTGAGCGCGTGATCGAGACCGCGGTTAAAGGCATGCTGCCTAAGAACCCGCTGGGTCGCGACATGTACCGTAAGCTGAAAGTCTATGCGGGCGCTGCACACCCTCATACTGCTCAGCAGCCCCAAGAACTGAAGATTTAACGGAATAGTTCATTATGTCGGCGACTCAAAATTACGGCACTGGCCGTCGCAAGACCGCAACCGCACGCGTTTTCCTGCGTCCGGGTACTGGTAACATCTCCATCAACAACCGTTCGCTGGATTCGTTCTTCGGCCGCGAAACTGCCCGCATGGTAGTTCGTCAGCCGCTGGAACTGACCGAGACTGTCGAGAAATTCGACATCTACGTCACCGTGATCGGCGGTGGTGTAAGTGGTCAGGCTGGCGCAATCCGCCACGGTATCACTCGCGCTCTGATGGACTACGACGAAACCCTGCGTAGCGCTCTGCGCAAAGCTGGCTTCGTTACCCGCGACGCCCGTGAAGTTGAACGTAAGAAAGTTGGTCTGCGTAAAGCGCGTAAGCGTCCGCAGTACTCGAAGCGTTAATTTCGCTTCCACGTTCAAAAAAAACGCCCGATTCCTCACGGAACCGGGCGTTTTTTTATGCGTGCGATTTCTCGAATAATTGCGCTGTGACAACTTGCCACATTCGTAGACCCCCTATACTACAAGGCTTGAGGGCCAGCCCTCCGGGTAATTACCTTGTCAGAATTGGGGGTTTTCATTACCATTCGGCAAAATTTTTATAAGTACATTGTTTCATATTTAGTAGATGCCTGATTTAACAGGCCACAAAGCTGATGGGAGAGGACTGAATGAGCAATGACGGCGTGAATGCAGGCCGGCGTCGCTTCTTGGTAGCGGCCACATCCGTGGTGGGTGCTGCAGGAGCGGTGGGGGCTGCGGTCCCGTTCGTGGGGTCATGGTTTCCCAGTGCCAAGGCGAAGGCTGCCGGCGCACCGGTGAAAGTGAATGTCAGCAAGATCGAGCCCGGACAGCAGATGATTGCTGAATGGCGCGGCCAGCCGGTATTCATTGTTCGCCGTACTGCGGAAATCCTGGGGAATCTCAAGAAGATCGAGGGCCAGCTCTCCGATCCGACCTCCAAAAACTCCACGCAACCCACCTATGTCGACCCTGAAGTGCGTTCGATCAAGCCGGAAATCCTGCTGCTGATCGGGATCTGCACTCACCTGGGTTGCTCACCGACCTTCCGTCCCGAAGTGGCGCCCGCGGATCTGGGCAAAGACTGGGTAGGCGGCTATTTCTGCCCTTGCCACGGTTCCCACTACGATCTGGCTGGCCGCGTCTACAAGTCGCAACCTGCGCCTTTGAACCTGCCAGTACCCCCGCATTCCTATGAGACCGATGACCTGATTGTCATTGGCGTCGATACGGAGAAAGCGTGATGAGCAAGTTCATGGATTGGGTTGATGCGCGCTTCCCCGCCACCAAAATGTGGGAAGACCATCTCAGCAAGTATTACGCACCAAAAAACTTCAACTTTTTCTACTTCTTCGGCTCGCTGGCACTGCTCGTTCTGGTCAACCAGATCGTCACCGGTGTCTGGCTGACCATGAGCTACACCCCGTCGGCTGAAGAGGCGTTTGCCTCCGTCGAATACATCATGCGCGACGTCGAGTACGGCTCGATCCTGCGGTTGCTTCACTCCACCGGCGCTTCGGCGTTCTTCATCGTGGTCTATCTGCACATGTTCCGTGGCCTGCTCTACGGTTCGTACCAGAAGCCGCGGGAGCTGGTGTGGGTGTTCGGCATGCTGATCTACCTGGCGCTGATGGCTGAAGCCTTCATGGGTTACCTGCTGCCATGGGGTCAGATGTCTTACTGGGGCGCCCAGGTGATCATCTCGCTGTTCGGTGCGATTCCGGTCATCGGCAACGACCTGACTCAGTGGATCCGTGGTGACTACCTGATTTCCGGAATCACCTTGAACCGCTTCTTCGCCCTGCACGTTGTAGCTCTGCCGATCGTGATTCTCGGTCTGGTGGTGCTGCACATTCTGGCGCTGCACGAAGTGGGTTCGAACAACCCCGACGGCGTGGACATCAAGAAGCACAAGGACGAAAACGGCATCCCGCTGGATGGCATTGCCTTCCATCCGTACTACACCGTGAAAGACATCGTCGGTGTGGTGGTCTTCCTGTTCATCTTCTGCTTCATTGTGTTCTTCTTCCCGGAAATGGGTGGCTACTTCCTCGAAAAACCAAACTTCGAGCAAGCCAACCCGTTCAAGACGCCAGAGCACATTGCACCGGTCTGGTACTTCACGCCGTTCTACGCGATCTTGCGTGCGATCCCGGACAAACTCATGGGCGTTATCGCCATGGGTGCCTCGATTGCCTTGCTGTTCGTGCTGCCATGGCTTGATCGTAGCCCGGTCAAATCGATGCGCTACAAAGGCTGGATGAGCAAAATCTGGCTGGTGGTGTTCTGCATTTCCTTCGTGATTCTCGGCATTCTGGGTGTTCTGGCCCCGACGCCGGAGCGCACGCTGGTGTCGCAGGTCTGCACCTTCCTGTACTTCGCCTACTTCATTCTGATGCCGTTCTACACCAGGCTCGAGAAGACCAAACCGGTTCCGGAAAGGGTGACTGGCTGATGAAAAAGTTATTTTTTGCTCTGATTTTTGCTGCTCTGCCTGTGTTGTCCTTTGCTGCGGAGCACGGTGGTCCGGAACTGGAAAAAGTCGACATCGACGTTTCCGACAAGGCCGCCCTGCAGGATGGTGCGCGTACCTTCGCCAACTATTGCATGGGTTGCCACAGCGCCAAGTTCCAGCGTTACGAGCGTGTTGCCGATGACCTCGGTGTTCCGCACGAAATGATGCTGGAGAAGCTGGTGTTCACTGGTGCCAAGATCGGCGATCACATGAACATCGGCATGCAGCCGGCCGACGCCAAGACCTGGTTCGGTGCAGCGCCACCGGACCTGACCCTGGTGGCGCGTGTTCGTGGTACCGACTGGCTGTATGGTTATCTGCGTTCGTTTTATGAGGATCCGGCGCGTCCGTGGGGCGTGAACAATAAGGTCTTCCCGAACGTCGGCATGCCTAACGTGCTGGTCGGTCTGCAGGGTCGTCAGGTCGTGGGTTGCAAGCAGGTGCAGATCGTCGAGGACGGCAAGAAGCAGTACGATCCGCTGACCGGTACGCCTCTGACTCATGAGGCGTGCGATCAGCTGACCATCGTGCCGAAAACCGGAACCCTGAACGAAGAGCAGTTCGATGAGAAGGTCAAGAATCTGGTAACCTTCCTGGCTTACTCGGCTAACCCGGTTAAGCTGCAACATCAGCGCATCGGTACTTACGTCTTGCTGTACCTGGCGTTCTTCTTTGTGTTCGCCTACCTGCTCAAGCGTGAATACTGGAAAGACGTGCACTGATAACGCTTCAAGCAATTGCTGTTAATCGCGCGCGCCCAAGGGCGCCTCTGAAAACGCAAGGCCTGGTCAGCCAGGTTTTGCGGGAGGCGCCCTCTGGGCGCGCGCGTTTTTCCGGCTCCGACTATTTCAACAAGCGAGGAGGATCGCCATGGGCGTGACCAATCGGTTGGCCTGTTACTCCGACCCCGCCGACCACTATTCCCACCGAGTGCGCATCGTGCTTGCAGAGAAGGGTGTCAGCGCCGAAATCATTTTTGTGGAGGCTGGTCGTCAGCCGCCTAAACTGATTGAAGTGAACCCTTACGGCAGTCTCCCGACGCTGGTCGATCGTGACCTGGCGTTGTGGGAGTCGACCGTGGTGATGGAGTATCTGGATGAGCGTTACCCGCATCCGCCATTGATGCCTGTGTACCCGGTGGCGCGTGCCAACAGTCGTCTGTTGATGCACCGCATCCAGCGTGACTGGTGTGGTCTGGTGGATCTGATTCTGGATTCACGCACCAAGGAAGCTGCGCGTGTCGTGGCGCGCAAGGAATTGCGTGAAAGCCTGACGGGCGTTTCGCCGCTGTTCGCCGACAAGCCGTTTTTCCTCAGTGAGGAACAAAGTCTGGTGGATTGCTGCCTATTGCCAATACTCTGGCGTTTGCCGATTCTGGGTATAGAACTGCCGCGGCCGGCCAAGCCGCTGCTTGATTATATGGAGCGTCAATTTGCGCGTGAGGCTTTCCAGGCGAGTCTGTCTGGTGTCGAACGCGACATGCGCTAAGGCTTAAGGAGCCGCTATGAACTCCAGTCGACCTTATCTGGTCCGCGCGCTCTACGAGTGGATTGTGGATAACGATTGCACCCCGCACATGCTGGTCAATTCCGAGTACCCGGCAGTGCAGGTGCCACAGGGCTTTGCCAGTGACGGGCAGATTGTCCTGAATATTTCACCGAGTGCCGTGCGTCATTTGCATATGGACAACGACGTGGTGACTTTCGAAGGTCGCTTCGGTGGTGTTCCGCACAGCCTGTACGTGCCGATTGCTGCGATTCTGGGTATCTACGCCCGGGAAAACGGTCAGGGCATGGTGTTCGATCTGGAGTCGCCGATGGATGACGAAGACGAGATCGAGCAGGATGACGATATTCCGCCACCAGACAGCGAACCACCGCGCCCAAGCGGTCGGCCAAGCCTGAAAGTGGTGAAGTAATAAAAAAGGCGATCCAACCGGATCGCCTTTTTTGTGCCCGTGGGAGCGAGCCTGCTCGCGATAGCGCTTTCGTAAGCGCCACCGAGGGCAGATCGTTCTCAGTCGATGTACTCGAACAGTTTCACGATCTTCTGCACACCGGACACGCCCTGGACCAGGTTGGTGGCCTGGGCCGCTTCCTGCTTGGTCAGCAGGCCGAGCAGATAGACGATGCCGTTCTCGGTCACGACTTTGATGCGCGAGCCGGGAATGCTGGCGTCGGTGAGCATCTGGGTCTTGATCTTGGTCGTCAGCCAGGAGTCGTTCTGGCGGGCGAGGAAGCTCGAAGGCGCAATCACTTGCAGCTCATTGTGCACCTTCTTCACGCGTTGCACATTGGCGGCAGCCTGTTCGGCCTTGGCCTTGAGGTCTTCGCGCGGGGTCTGGCCGGCCAGCAGCACGATGCCGTTGAAGCTGGTGACGACGATGTGCGAGTCATTGTCCAGGCCCGGATCGGCCTTGGCCACGTTGACGCCGACTTTGGTTTCGATCAATGAATCGTCGATCTTGCTGCCGAAGGTGCGGGTGCCGCGATCGTCTTCGATCGGTGCTTCGCGGCTGGCATTCACCACGGAGGTGCAGCCAGTAATGCCGAGGCACAGGGTCAAGGCCAGAAGGCCAAGGCGATTAGGGGTCATTCTTCACTCCCGAACAGTTGGCTGTCGATCAGATCGCAAAGGCAATGGATCGCCAGCAAGTGGACTTCCTGAATACGTGCGGTGACATTGGCCGGTACGCGAATCTCGACGTCCTCGGGCAGCAGCAGCGACGCCATGCCGCCGCCATCGCGTCCGGTCAAAGCTACGACAATCATTTCGCGATCATGTGCGGCCTGGATCGCCTGAATAATGTTCGCCGAGTTACCGCTGGTCGAAATCGCCAGCAACACATCGCCTGGTTGGCCAAGTGCACGGATCTGCTTGGAAAACACTTCGTTGTAGCTGTAGTCGTTGGCGATCGAGGTGATGGTCGAGCTGTCGGTGGTCAAGGCGATGGCCGGCAGGCTCGGACGCTCGCGCTCGAAACGGTTGAGCAGTTCCGAGGAGAAGTGCTGGGCATCGCCGGCCGAGCCGCCGTTGCCGCACGAGAGCATTTTCCCTTCGTTGAGCAGGGCGTTGACCATTACCTGGCTGGCTTGCTCGATGTGCGGTGCAAGTACGTCCATCGCCTGTTGCTTGGTGTCGATACTGGCCTGAAAAAGCTGGCGAATTCGGGATTGCATGTCCATCTGTGTGACCTTAATTAGCGCGGCTGTCCGGCACGTGAATGTGCAGCCCGCAAAGCAAAGAGCAAAAGTGTTGAGTGAAAATGTCCAGGTCGGCGCAGGCGCTCAACTGTCGAACGCATTCTGCAACCAGTTCAGCTGACCCTGGTGGCTGTCGATGGCCACCACGTCGAAGCGGCAGGGGGAATTGGCCCAACGCGACTCGCGCTGAAGAAAATACTGTGCGGCGAAAATCAGTTTCTGCCGTTTGCGCCCGTCGATACTGTCGAGCGCTCCACCCCATTGAGTGTTCTTTCGGTAACGTACTTCGACGAATACTACTGTATCGCCATCAAGCATGACCAGATCAAGCTCGCCGCGTTTACATAACCAGTTCTGCGCCAGCAGGCGCAGACCCTGGTGTTGCAGATGCTCGAGCGCCTGGCGCTCGGCATCCTTGCCGCTTTGCAGGTGTGACCTGTCGGGCATCAGCGCGGGGTGTCCGGCAGGCGCTGGATCTGGCCGCTGACAAACTGGGCCCATGGCAGCTGGCGTACGACGCGTTGGCTCTGGGTCATGCCCAGGCTGCCTGACAGACCGTCGATGCGGCTGTCCGGCAGGGTCTTGAGCTGGCTCAGGCGTGGTGCCAGGCGGTAGGCGTCAACACCCATCGCGTACAGACGGCCGAGGCTGCCGGCGGCTTGTGGCCATTGTGCGGTGACCTGTTTGCGCAGTGGATCGTTGGCATCCAGCAGCCACGGGGTTTCGCAGAAGCGCACGCCGTTCATGTCGTTGTACTGGTTCACGTCGCCGCTGGCGCTGAACACGTGGGAGGTCGCGTAGACCGGCACGTCACCGGCGTACTGGAAGTTCAGGGTCGGCTTGATCTGCTGGGCCTGTTGCGGGGTCGCGGCGAGGAAAATGAACTCGATGTCCTGGCGACGCGAAGGCTGGGCGGCGACGTTGGTACCGGCAGCGTTCTGCAGACTCTTGGCGCGGGCTTCGCTCTGGCGCAACTGGAACATGTCGGCGATCTGCTGGGCCAGTTGCACGGGCTGATCGACACGCTCGGTGGCGACAATGCTGCCGCCGTTGGCTTGCCAGTCCTGGCTGAATGCGCGCAGGACGCGGTCGCCCCATTCGCCTTTCGGCACCATGATCGCAGCGCGGTGCAGGCCGTCGGCGCGGGCGCGGCGGGACACTTCGCGGGCTTCGTCTTCAGCGGCGAGACCGAACTGGAACAGTTGCGCCGGGCCCTGGTCGCCTTCGCTGTAGTTCAGCGCAAGAGTGGTGATCGGCAGTTGCGGCCGGGTGCTCAGCTGTTTGACCAGTGGTTTTTCCAGCGGTCCGACAACCAGTTGCACGCCGTCGGCCTGGGCCTTGCGGTAGAACTCGTCCATGCTGGTCAGGTGCGAGCTGTCGTAGAACACGATGGCCGGTGGTTTCTGACCGGCTTGCTGGGCCTGGTAGTGCGCGGCCATGAAGCCGTCACGCAGGGCCTTGCCGACCGAGGCCAACTGGCCGTCCTGTGGCAGCAGCAGAGCGATTTTGCTCAGGGGCTGGCTGGCCAGTTCCTTGAGTTTGGTCAGAGGCAGCGGCAGGTTGATCGCGGCCGGGTGTTTCGGGTGCTGCGAGCGCCAGTCGTCGATGGCAGCCTGTTGCTGTTCCAGGGTGCCGGCGGTTTTCACGGCCAGGGCCAGGCTCATCCAGCCTGCGAGGTCGTCGGTCCCGTTGGGTTGCAGTTGATCGGTCGGCAGTGAGGCAATCAGGGTCCAGATCGCTTCGTGGTTCTTGCCGGCGGCTTCACCTTCCAGCATCGGTGCGATGAAGATGCGTTCGCGAGCGGCAGCCAGTGTCTGGCCATCGGCTTCGAGGGCGCGGGCGTGAACGGTGCCGGCGCGAACCTGCAGCGGAATCGACATTTCGCTCAGGCGTTGCAGGCTTGGATGGTTCAAGGCTGCCAGCGCAGCTTTTGGCTGGTTGCGGGTCATCGCCAGTTCAGCAGACAACGTGCTGGCAAATGCCTGCTGGCCTGGCTGGAGTTGTTCCATCGGCACTTGTTGCAGGATTTGCGCGGACTGTCCGGCATTGCCCTGGCGGTAAGCCATGTCCGCTGCACTCAGGCGCAGCAGGGCAGCCTTGTCCGGCGATTTGGCCTGGGCGGCCTGTTCGAGCAGTTGCTCGATGCTGGCATCCGGAGTCCGTGGAAGTTCGCCAAGGCTGGAGGAAGGGGAGCTGGCGCAAGCCGCCAGCAAGGCAGCGAGGCAGAGGGCAGTGAACAGCCGCAGGCAAGCGATCATGTAAGTGTTCCTGATACTCGATCAAATTAGCGTCGAATTGTACCCAAGCGCTGGCCGGGGCGCGATGTTACTGGTGTGAAACCGTCAATTTAGCTGATGTAAATGTTGCGCGACCGCACAATGGTGCGACAAACCGTGTCTGCCGCGAGCGCATCGCCAGGCGCGTGACGCGCTACAATGCCGGCTTTTACCGATCATGAGGTGTGCGCTTTGACTGCTCCAGGTGCTTTGAATTCCGCTGCGGGCTCGCTTTATGTGGTGGCGACGCCCATCGGCAACCTGGATGACATCAGCGCCCGGGCGTTGAAGATTCTGCGCGAAGTGGCGCTGATTGCCGCCGAAGACACGCGCCATTCCCAGCGTCTGATGCAACACTTCGGCATCACTACGCCGCTGGCGGCCTGCCATGAACACAACGAGCGTGATGAGGGCAGTCGTTTCATCACTCGCCTGCTGGCTGGCGACAACGTCGCGCTGATTTCCGATGCCGGTACGCCGTTGATTTCCGATCCGGGTTATCACCTGGTGCGCCAGGCGCGTGCCGCCGGGATCAATGTGGTACCGGTGCCGGGTGCCTGTGCGTTGATCGCGGCGCTGTCGGCGGCCGGTCTGCCATCCGACCGTTTCATCTTCGAAGGTTTCCTGCCGGCCAAGGCTGTTGGTCGCAAGGCGCGTCTGGAAGCCATCAAGGAAGAGCCGCGCACGCTGATTTTCTACGAGGCGCCGCATCGTATTCTCGAGTGCCTGCAGGATATGGAAGCTGTGTTCGGCGCTGATCGCCCGGCCTTGCTCGCCCGTGAAATCACCAAGACCTTTGAAACGCTCAAGGGCCTGCCACTGGCCGAGTTGCGTGCATTCGTCGAGGTGGACAGCAATCAGCAGCGTGGCGAATGCGTTGTTGTAGTGGCTGGCTGGACTGCGCCGGAATCCGAAGATGCCGTCAGCAGCGAGGCGATGCGCATCCTCAATCTGCTGCTGGAAGAGATGCCGCTCAAGCGTGCTGCAGCTTTGGCAGCGCAAATCACCGGTGAGCGCAAAAACGTGCTTTATCAGGTGGCGCTGGATCAGCAAAAAGACGCGTAACCCGTCGCGCAGACCGGTTTGCGGGCTATTAGCGCTTGTTCTTCGGGCGCTCTGCCGTTAACCTGCGCGGCGGAGAGTCGATCGGACAGTCGCTGCCCTCTATGAAAATTAGGGGGGGGAGGAAAGTCCGGGCTCCATAGGGCGAAGTGCCAGGTAATGCCTGGGAGGCGTGAGCCTACGGAAAGTGCCACAGAAAATAACCGCCTAAGCGCTTCGGCGCCGGTAAGGGTGAAAAGGTGCGGTAAGAGCGCACCGCACGTCTGGCAACAGTTCGTGGCTAGGTAAACCCCACTTGGAGCAAGACCAAATAGGGTCCCAAGGCGTGGCCCGCGCTGGGACCGGGTAGGTTGCTAAAGATGTCCAGTGATGGCCATCGTAGACGAATGACTGTTCAAGACAGAACCCGGCTTACAGATCGACTCTCCACCTTTTTCTTTTCCCTGCTTGAATTAAAGGCGACAGGGCTGTTTATTATCAGCAGGCCTGCTCTGGAAATCCGGCAGCGGCAACCGCAGTAATAGCCATTTCCCACCTTGCTTCAATCAACAGCAGAAGCGCTTTTGTAATACCGAAAAAATCTTACTCTTAACAAATTACTTTAACTTTCGAGCGCAGCTGTCAGTGCTGTCTCAAGTTATTGGATAAAAGCATCCGCCGGATTCTCGTTGCTCCTCCTTTTATGCTCCTAAATCTCCGTTCTGTAAGGGTTTTCCTTTGATCCGCGCCTTGACGGTGTGGTGGGCGCATTCCTATAGTGTGCGCAAGTGGCGGAAAGTGGCATGAAGTGGGTTTTTTGAGCTCAAAACGATAAAAATTGGAGAAACGCAGACGTGTTTCGCGGAGCTAACGCTATCAGTCTCGACGCAAAGGGCCGTCTCGCCATGCCGAGCCGGTACCGTGACGAGCTCGTTTCGCGTAGTTCCGGCCAGTTGATCGTGACCATTGATGCCGTTGATCCGTGCCTGTGTGTCTACCCGCTCGATGAGTGGGAAATTATTGAAACCAAGTTGCGCGCGCTTCCTTCGCTCCGCGAAGAGAACCGTCGTCTGCAACGTTTATTGATTGGTAACGCCGTCGACCTCGAACTCGATGGCAGTGGTCGTTTTCTGGTGCCGCCGCGCCTGCGCGAATACGCAAAGCTGGACAAGCGCGCGATGCTGGTCGGCCAACTGAACAAGTTCCAATTGTGGGACGAAGATGCCTGGAACGCGGTTTCTGCCGCTGACCTGGCTGCCATACAACAACCGGGCGCCATGCCTGACGAACTGCGTGATTTGATCCTGTGACTATTGATAGCGGCTTTAACCACATCACCGTACTGCTTGACGAAGCCGTCGAGGCTCTCGCCGTACGTCCTGATGGCTGCTATCTGGACGGCACGTTCGGGCGCGGCGGGCACAGCCGGTTGATCCTCAGCAAGCTCGGTCCCGACGGCCGGCTCATCGGATTCGACAAGGATCCTCAAGCGATTGCTACCGGGCAAACGCTAGCGGCCGAAGACGGCCGCTTTGTCGTTGTGCAGCGCAGCTTTGCCGAGCTCGGCTCGGTGGTTGCCGAACAGGGTCTGGACGGCAAGGTCAGCGGCATTCTGCTCGACCTCGGCGTGTCCTCGCCGCAGCTCGATGATGCCGAGCGCGGTTTCAGTTTCCTCAACGATGGCCCGCTGGACATGCGCATGGATCCGTCGCGCGGCATCAGCGCAGCCGAGTTCGTCAACACCGCACCGGTTGAAGAAATCGCCCGGGTGTTCAAGGAATATGGCGAAGAACGTTTCTCCGGCCGCATGGCTCGCGCCGTGGCCGAGCGCCGTGACATCACGCCGTTCGAGCGCACCGCCGATCTGGCCGAAGTGCTGAAAGTCGCCAATCCGGCGTGGGAAAAGGGCAAGAACCCGGCCACCCGCGCATTCCAGGGCCTGCGCATTCACGTCAATAACGAACTGGGCGATCTGGAAGCAGGCCTTGAAGCCGCGCTCGAATGCCTGGAAGTGGGCGGCCGTCTGGTCGTGATCAGCTTCCACTCGCTGGAAGACCGCATCGTCAAACTGTTCATGCGCAAGCTGGTGAAAGGCGAAGCCGACAACCTGCCGCGCAACCTGCCGGTTCGCCACGTTGCGTTCGAACCGAAAATCAAAGTCCATGGCAAAGCGCAGACGGCCTCCGACGCCGAACTCAAAGCCAATCCACGTTCCCGTAGCGCCGTCATGCGCGTCGCGGAGAAGCTGCGGTGAGCAAGCTTTTCGCCAAGCCACTGCCTGGCGGCAGCTTTTTCATGCTGCTGCTGTTCATCGGCGTGCTCGTGTCGGCCATCGGCGTGTCCTATAGCGCCCACTGGAACCGGCAGTTGCTCAATACCCTTTATAACGAACTCAGCGTGCGCGACAAGGCGCAGGCCGAGTGGGGGCGCCTGATCCTGGAACAAAGCACCTGGACCGCCCACAGCCGGATCGAAGTGCTGGCCACCGAACAACTGAAGATGCACATCCCGGGCGCAGCTGACGTGAAGATGGTGGCGCCATGATGAAACTTGAAGGGGCACTCTTCCCGTGGCGCTTCCGTCTGGTCGTCGGTCTGCTCGGCGTGATGGTTGCCGCGATCTGCTGGCGGATCATCGACCTGCAGGTTATCGACCGTGACTTCCTCAAGGGTCAGGGTGATGCGCGAAGCGTTCGTCACATTCCGATCCCGGCACACCGTGGTCTGATCACCGACCGTAACGGCGAGCCGCTGGCCGTCAGTACGCCAGTGACCACCCTGTGGGCCAACGCCAAGGAAATGCAGCTGGCCAAGGAAAAGTGGCCGGCGCTCGCCGCTGCCTTGGGCCAGGATCCGAAAGCCCTCGCCGAGCGCCTCGAAGCTCAAGCGAACAAAGAATTCATTTATCTGGTGCGCGGGCTGACCCCCGAGCAGGGCCAGGCCGTGCTCGACCTGAAAGTGCCGGGCGTCTACGGCATCGAAGAATTCCGCCGGTTCTATCCGGCCGGTGAAGTCACCGCGCACATGGTCGGGTTCACCGACATCGATGACCACGGTCGTGAAGGCGTCGAACTGGCCTACGACGAATGGCTGGCCGGCGTACCCGGCAAGCGGCAGGTCATCAAGGATCGGCGCGGTCGGCTGATCAAGGATGTCCAGGTCACCAAGAACGCCAAGGCCGGCAAGCCCTTGGCGTTGTCCATTGACCTGCGTCTGCAATACCTGGCCAACCGCGAGCTGCGTAACGCGATCATCGAGAACGGCGCCAAGGCCGGCAGCCTGGTGATCATGGACGTGAAGACCGGCGAGATCCTCGCCATGGTCAACCAGCCGACCTACAACCCGAACAACCGTCGCAACCTGCAACCGGCGATGATGCGTAACCGCGCGATGATCGACGTGTTCGAGCCGGGTTCGACCATGAAAGCGATCTCGATGAGCGCCGCGATCGAGACCGGGCGCTGGAAACCGAGCGACACCGTCGAGGTGTATCCGGGCTCCCTGCAGATCGGCAAGTACACCATCAAGGACGTGTCGAAGACCGAAGGTCCGGTGCTCGATCTGACCGGCATTCTGATCAATTCCAGTAACGTCGGCATGAGTAAGGTCGCGTTCGATATCGGCGGCGAAACCATTTTCCGTCTGGCACAGAAAGTCGGCCTCGGCCAGGACACCGGCCTCGGCTTCCCGGGCGAACGTGTCGGCAACCTGCCGAACTACCGCGAGTGGCGCAAGGCTGAAACTGCAACGCTGTCCTACGGCTACGGTGTTTCGGTGACCGCGATCCAGCTGGTGCACGCGTTCTCGGCCCTGGCCAACAACGGTCGTCTCGCACCGCTGACCCTGATCAAAACCGACAAGGCGCCGCAGACCACCCAGGTGCTGCCGGAAGCCGTGGCGAAAACCATGCAAGGCATGTTGCAACAGGTAATCGAAGCCCCGCGCGGCGTATTCCGTGCGCAGGTGCCGGCCTATCACGTGGCCGGCAAGTCGGGTACGGCGCGCAAGACCTCGGTGGGCACCAAGGGCTATGCCGAAAACTCCTATCGCTCGCTGTTTGCCGGTTTCGGTCCGATGAGCGATCCGCGTTATGCCATCGTCGTGGTGATCGATGAACCGACCAAGGCCGGCTATTTCGGTGGTCTGGTTTCGGCGCCGGTGTTCAGCCGTGTGATGTCCGGCACCCTGCGCCTGATGAACATCACCCCGGACAACCTGCCGAATACCCAGCAAGCCAATGCCACCCCGGCTGTTCCGCTGAAAGCCAATGGAGGGCGCGGCTGATGTCTCTTAGTCTGAACAAGATTTTCCCCCACGCCGGCCACGATCTGTTGATCCGTGAACTGGCGCTCGACAGCCGCAATGTGCGCGCGGGCGACCTGTTCCTCGCGGTGCCGGGCGGCAAGTTCGATGGTCGTGCGCACATTGCCGATGCACTGGCTCGTGGCGCCGCGGCGGTTGCTTACGAAGTGGAAGGCGCCACCGTGCTGCCGATCACTGATGTGCCGCTGATTCCGGTCAAAGGCCTGGCGGCGCAGCTGTCGGATATCGCCGGTCGCTTTTACGGTGAGCCGAGTCATCACCTGAATCTGGTTGGCGTGACCGGTACCAACGGCAAGACCAGCGTGACTCAACTTGTTGCCCAGGCGCTGGACCTGCTCGGCCAGCATTGCGGCATCGTCGGCACCCTGGGTTCCGGTTTCTACGGTTCGCTGCAAAGCGGCCTGCACACCACGCCGAATCCGATTGCCATGCAAGCGACCCTGGGCGATCTGAAAAAGGCCGGCGCCAAAGCCGTGGCCATGGAAGTTTCGTCCCACGGTCTGGATCAGGGCCGGG
This sequence comes from Pseudomonas sp. MWU12-3088, assembly GCF_023242405.1. Lineage (NCBI taxonomy): Bacteria > Pseudomonadati > Pseudomonadota > Gammaproteobacteria > Pseudomonadales > Pseudomonadaceae > Pseudomonas > Pseudomonas sp. MWU12-3088. The sequence continues at coordinate 490,821 of NZ_JALJEA010000003.1, read as the reverse complement.
TCACCGCGCTGGCGTTCGACGTGGCGGTGATGACCAACCTGTCCCGCGATCACCTCGATTACCACGGCACCATGGAAGCCTACGCCGAAGCGAAGGCCAAGCTGTTTGCCTGGAATGACTTGAAGTGCCGCGTGGTCAATCTGGATGACGATTTCGGCCGGCAACTGGCCGCTGAAAAGCGTGAGTCGCGTCTGATCACCTATAGCCTGCTCGACAGCAGCGCCTATCTGTATGTCCGCGAAGCACAGTTCGACGACCATGGCGTGCGCGCCACGCTGGTCACCCCCCAGGGCGAACATCATCTGCGCAGCACATTGCTGGGTCGTTTCAACCTGAGCAACGTGCTGGCTGCCGTCGGTGCCTTGCTCGGTCTGGACTACGCCCTCGACGAAATTCTCAAGGTGCTGCCGAAACTCGAAGGCCCGGCCGGACGCATGCAGCGTCTCGGCGGCGGCACCCAGCCGCTGGTGGTGGTCGATTACGCCCACACGCCGGATGCGCTGGAAAAAGTTCTCACTGCGTTGCGTCCGCACGTCAAAGGCCAGTTGCTGTGCCTGTTCGGTTGTGGCGGTGATCGCGATCGCGGCAAGCGCCCGCTGATGGCCGAAGTGGTCGAGCGTCTGGCCGACCGCGTGCTGGTTACCGATGACAATCCGCGTACCGAAGATCCAGCGGTGATTTTCGATGACATCCGCGCCGGCTTCACGGCTGTGGATAACGTCACATTCGTGGCCGGTCGCGGCCAGGCCATTGCACAACTGATCGCCAGCGCCTCGGCGGATGACGTGGTGGTCCTGGCCGGCAAAGGTCACGAGGACTATCAGGAAATCAACGGCGAGCGCTACGCATTCTCTGATCTGGTCGAGGCCGATCATGCCCTGACCGCGTGGGAGGTGGCCCATGCTTAAGGCCCTGAAACTCGGCGAACTGACCAACGCACTCGACGCGCGTTTGATCAGCGCGGACGCAAGCTTCGACGGCGTGAGCATCGACAGCCGCGCCATCAAGGCCGGCCAACTGTTTATCGCCCTGACCGGTCCACGTTTTGACGGTCATGACTATCTGAATGAAGTCGCCGGTAAAGGTGCCGTTGCTGCATTGGTCGAGCGCGAAGTCGCCGACAGCACGCTGCCGCAATTGCTGGTCAAGGACACCCGCCAGGCCCTCGGTCAACTGGGTGCACTGAACCGTGCCGCGTTCACCAAACCGGTCGCGGCCGTGACCGGCTCCAGCGGCAAGACCACGGTCAAGGAAATGCTCGCGAGCATCCTGCGCACGCGCGGCTCGGTGCACGCGACCCGTGGCAACCTGAACAACGACCTCGGCGTACCGCTGACCCTGCTCGAACTTGCTCCGGAACACAGCGCGGCGGTGATTGAGCTGGGCGCGTCGCGTCTGGGCGAAATCGCCTACACCGTCGGGCTGACCAAGCCGCACGTGGCGATCCTCAACAACGCCGGCACCGCTCACGTTGGCGAGTTCGGCGGGCCTGAGAAAATCGTCGAAGCCAAGGGCGAAATCATCGAAGGGCTGGCGGCCAATGGCATTGCCGTGCTGAATCTCGATGACAAGGCGTTCGGTATCTGGAAAACCCGCGCTGCCGGCCGCAAGGTGCTGACCTTCGCCCTGAGCAACGCGCAAGCGGATTTCCACGCCAGCGATCTGGCCACCGATGCCCGTGGCTGCCCGGCGTTCAACCTGCACAGTCCCGAAGGTGTGGAACGGGTTCAACTGAACCTGCTCGGCACCCATAACGTCGCCAATGCCCTGGCCGCCGCCGCTGCCGCTCACGCCCTGGGCGTGTCGCTGTTCGGCATCGCCACCGGGCTTGGCGCGGTACAACCGGTCAAGGGTCGCACCGTCGCGCAACTGGCGAAAAACGGCATGCGCGTGATCGATGACACTTACAACGCGAACCCCACCTCCATGTGCGCGGCCGTTGATATACTCGCCGGCTTTTCCGGCCGCACCGTCCTGGTGCTCGGGGATATCGGCGAGTTGGGCGACTGGGCGGAGCAGGGGCACCGCGACGTGGGCGAATACGCCCGGGGCAAGGTTTCCGCGCTTTACGCCGTCGGGCCGAACATGGTCCACGCCGTGAACGCATTCGGCCAAGAGGCGCATCACTTCGGCACGCAGGCCGAACTGATCCAGGCCCTCGGCGCCGAGCAGGACAAAAACACCACCATTTTGATCAAGGGTTCGCGCAGCGCAGCGATGGAAAACATCGTTGCGGCCCTGTGCGGGTCCAGTCTGGAGAAACATTAATGCTGCTGCTGCTAGCGGAGTATCTGCAACAGTTCTACAAAGGCTTCGCGGTCTTCCAGTACCTGACCCTGCGCGGGATCCTCGGTGTGCTGACTGCGCTGGTCCTGTCGCTGTGCTACGGCCCGTGGATGATCCGCACCCTGCAGAACCGTCAGATCGGCCAATCGGTTCGTAACGATGGTCCGCAATCGCACCTGTCCAAATCCGGTACGCCGACCATGGGTGGCGCACTGATCCTGTCTTCCATCGGTGTCAGCACCCTGTTGTGGGCTGACCTGAGCAACCGTTACGTATGGGTCGTGCTGCTGGTGACCCTGCTGTTCGGCGCCATCGGCTGGGTCGACGACTACCGCAAGGTGATCGAGAAGAACTCCCGTGGTCTGCCAAGTCGCTGGAAGTATTTCTGGCAGTCGGTGTTCGGCCTCGGCGCGGCGATCTTCCTTTATATGACTGCCGCCACACCGGTGGAAACCACCCTGATCCTGCCGATGCTCAAGGACTACAGCATTCCGCTGGGCGCCGGTTTCATCGTGCTGACCTACTTCGTGATCGTCGGCTCGAGCAACGCGGTCAACCTGACCGACGGCCTCGACGGCCTGGCGATCATGCCGACGGTGATGGTCGGCGGTGGCCTGGGCATCTTCTGCTACCTGTCGGGTAACGTGAAATTCGCTGAATATCTGCTGATCCCGTACGTACCGGGCGCGGGCGAGCTGATCGTGTTCTGCGGCGCACTGATCGGTGCCGGCCTGGGCTTCCTGTGGTTCAACACCTATCCGGCACAAGTCTTCATGGGTGACGTCGGCGCACTGGCGCTGGGCGCAGCCCTGGGCACCATCGCGGTGATCGTCCGTCAGGAAATCGTCCTGTTCATCATGGGCGGCGTGTTCGTGATGGAAACCCTGTCAGTCGTCATTCAGGTGGCTTCCTTTAAGCTGACCGGTCGCCGTGTGTTCCGCATGGCTCCGATACACCACCACTTTGAACTCAAGGGCTGGCCCGAGCCGCGCGTGATCGTCCGTTTCTGGATCATCACCGTGATTCTCGTGCTGATCGGCCTTGCCACCCTGAAGCTGAGGTAGAACGAGTGTCTCTGATCGCTTCTGACCACTTCCGCATCGTTGTCGGCCTCGGCAAGAGCGGCATGTCCCTGGTTCGTTTCCTGGCGAACCGGGGCGTGGCGTTTGCGGTGGCCGATACGCGGGAAAATCCACCGGAACTGGCCACGCTCCAGCGTGACTATCCGCACGTGGAAGTGCGTTGTGGCGAGCTGGACGTCGAGTTCCTGTGCCGTGCCGACGAGCTCTACGTGAGCCCCGGCCTGGCGCTGGCGACCCCGGCCCTGCAAGCCGCTGCGGCCCGTGGCGTGAAGCTGTCCGGCGACATCGAGCTGTTCGCGCGTAACGCGAAGGCGCCGATCGTGGCCATCAGCGGTTCCAACGCGAAAAGCACCGTCACCACCCTGGTCGGCGAGATGGCGGCTGCGGCCGGCAAGCGCGTGGCCGTGGGCGGCAACCTCGGTACGCCGGCGCTGGACCTGCTCAGCGATGACGTCGAGCTGTACGTGATGGAGCTGTCGAGCTTCCAGCTGGAAACCACCGATCAGCTCAACGCCGAAGTGGCGACCGTGCTCAACATCAGCGAAGACCATATGGATCGCTACAGCGGTCTGCCGGCCTATCACCTGGCCAAACACCGGATCTTCCGTGGCGCGAAGCAGTTCGTGGTCAACCGTCAGGATGCATTGACCCGGCCGCTGATGGGCGAGGGCCAGCCATGCTGGACCTTCGGCCTGACCAAACCCGATTTCAAGGCGTTCGGTCTGCGCGAAGAGAACGGCGAGAAATACCTGGCCTTCGAATTCCAGAACCTGATGCCGGTGCGTGAACTGAAAATTCGCGGCGCCCACAACCAGTCCAACGCCCTGGCGGCGCTGGCGCTCGGGCATGCGGTCGGTCTGCCGTTCGACGCCATGCTCGCGGCCCTGCGCAACTTTGCCGGCCTCGAACATCGCTGTCAGTGGGTGCGTGACCTGGACGGCGTCGGTTACTACAACGACTCCAAAGCCACCAACGTTGGTGCCGCACTGGCGGCCATCGAAGGCCTGGGCGCTGACATCAGCGGCAAGGTCGTGCTGATCGCCGGCGGCGACGGCAAGGGTGCCGAATTCAAGGACCTGCGTGATCCGGCGGCGGCCCATTGCCGTGCCGTGATCCTGATGGGCCGTGATTCGGACAAGATCGGCGAAGCCATCGGCGATGCCGTGCCGCTGATCCGCGCCACCACACTGATCGACGCCGTCGAAAAATGCCGCGCCGCCGCCCAACCGGGTGACGTGGTGCTGCTGTCGCCAGCCTGCGCCAGTTTCGACATGTTCAAGAATTACGAAGACCGTGGTCACCAGTTCGTCCGCGCCGTGGAGGATCTGGCATGAGCCTGCGAAACATCATCAAGCCGTATCCGTCGCCGATCATCACCGGGCGCGGGATCGACCTCGACTTCCCGATGCTCGCCGGTTGCCTGGCGCTGCTCGGCCTGGGCCTGATCATGATCGCCTCGGCATCCACCGAGGTGGGTGCAGTGCAGTCGGGCAGCGCTCTCTACTACATGACCCGTCACCTGATCTACGTGGTGCTGGGCCTGGGCGCGTGCATCGTCACCATGATGATCCCGATCGCCACCTGGCAACGCCTGGGCTGGATGATGCTGATCGGTGCGTTCGGTCTGTTGGTGATGGTGATCGTCCCGGGGATCGGCCGTGAGGTTAACGGTTCGATGCGCTGGATCGGCTTCAGCTTCTTCAACGTGCAACCGTCCGAGATCGCCAAGGTGTTCGTGGTGATTTACCTCGCCGGCTATCTGGTACGTCGTCAGAAGGAAGTGCGCGAAAGCTGGATGGGCTTCTTCAAGCCGTTCATCGTGCTGCTGCCGATGGCGGGCCTGTTGCTGATGGAGCCGGACTTCGGCGCCACCGTCGTAATGATGGGCGCTGCGGCAGCGATGCTGTTCCTGGGCGGGGTCGGACTGTTCCGGTTCTCGCTGATGGTGGTGCTGGCGGTGGCGGCGGTGGTGTTGCTGATCCAGATGCAGCCGTACCGGATGGCGCGTCTGACCAACTTTGCCGACCCGTGGGCCGACCAGTTCGGCGCCGGTTATCAATTGTCCCAGGCCTTGATCGCCTTCGGTCGCGGCGAGTGGCTGGGCGTTGGTCTGGGCAACAGCGTGCAGAAGCAGTTCTACCTGCCGGAAGCCCACACCGACTTCGTGTTCTCGGTACTGGCCGAAGAGCTGGGCGCGGTGGGGTCGCTGTGCACCGTGGCGCTGTTCGTGTTCGTGTGTATTCGCGGCATGTACATCGGTCTGTGGGCCGAAAAAGCCAAACAGTTTTTTGCCGCTTATGTTGCCTACGGTCTGTCGTTCCTGTGGATCGGTCAGTTCCTGATCAACATCGGCGTGAACGTCGGCCTGCTGCCGACCAAGGGCCTGACCTTGCCGTTCCTCAGTTATGGCGGCAGTTCCCTGGTGATCTGCTGCGCCTGCCTTGGCCTGTTGCTGAGGATCGAGTGGGAGAGCCGGACCCACCTGGGCAGTGAAGAGATGGAATTCCATGAGAGCGACTTCGCCGAGGAGCCGAACCATGGGCGCTAACGTATTGATCATGGCCGGCGGTACCGGCGGCCACGTGTTCCCGGCACTGTCCTGTGCCCGTGAATTCCAGGCGCGGGGCTACACCGTGCACTGGCTCGGCACGCCACGGGGGATCGAGAACGATCTGGTGCCGGCCGCCGGCCTTGAATTGCATCGCATCAACGCCACCGGCTTGCGCGGCAAGGGCAAGCTGTCGCTGCTCAAGGCGCCGTTCATGCTGCTGAAGTCGGTGTTGCAGGCCCGGGCGATCATTCGCCGTCTGCGTCCGGTGTGCGTGGTCGGATTTGGTGGTTATGTGACCGGTCCTGGTGGCATCGCCGCCAAACTGGCCGGTGTGCCGGTGATCGTTCACGAACAGAACGCCGTGGCCGGCACCGCCAATCGGTTGCTGGTGCCGTTCGCCGCCCGGGTGTGTGAAGCGTTCCCCGACACCTTTACCCTGTCGGACAGCCGCCGTACCACCGGTAACCCGGTGCGCAGCGAGCTGTTCCTCGAAACACCGCGTGCGGCACTGGCCGGACGCAAGGCGCGTTTGCTGATCCTGGGCGGAAGCCTGGGCGCAGAACCGTTGAACAAGTTGCTGCCTGAAGCCCTGTCGCAAGTCGCTGCCGATTTGCGTCCGGAAGTGTTTCATCAGGCCGGCAAAAATCACGATGAAGTGACTGCAGAGCGCTACCGCGCCGCCGGCGTGGACGCGCAGGTGCAGCCCTTCATCAAGGACATGGCTCAGGCCTATGGCTGGGCTGACATCGTGGTGTGCCGTGCCGGCGCACTGACCGTCAGCGAGCTGGCCGCCGCCGGTCTGCCGTCGATGCTGGTGCCCTTGCCCCATGCGATCGACGATCACCAGACCCGCAACGCCGATTATCTGGCCCGCGAAGGCGCTGCCTTCCTGATGCCGCAAAGAACGACTGGTGCCGCGGACCTCGCCGCGCGCCTGACAGAGGTCTTGATGCAACCGCAACGTCTCGAAGAAATGGCCCGAGCGGCCCGCCGTCTGGCAAAACCCGAAGCCACCCGCAGCGTGGTCGATACCTGTCTGGAGGTGGCCCATGGTTGAGAATCAGAAAGCCATGCCACAACCGGAAATGCGCCGCATCCGTCGCATCCACTTCGTCGGGATCGGCGGCGTGGGCATGTGCGGTATCGCTGAAGTGCTGCTGAACCTGGGTTACGCCGTGTCCGGCTCCGACCTCAAGGCTTCGCCGGTTACCGAGCGTCTGGAATCGTTCGGTGCACAGATCTTCATCGGCCACCGTGCCGAGAACGCCGCTGCCGCCGACGTGCTGGTGGTGTCGAGTGCCGTGAACACTTCCAACCCGGAAGTCGCGACTGCCCTTGAGCGCCGTATTCCGGTGGTGCCACGTGCCGAGATGCTTGCCGAGCTGATGCGCTACCGCCACGGCATCGCCGTCGCCGGTACCCACGGCAAAACCACCACCACCAGCCTGATCGCTTCGGTGTTCGCTGCCGGTGGCCTGGACCCGACGTTCGTCATCGGTGGCCGTCTGAATGCCGCGGGCACCAATGCCCAGCTCGGCACCAGCCGCTACCTGATCGCCGAGGCCGACGAGAGCGACGCCAGCTTCCTGCACTTGCAGCCGCTGGTAGCCGTGGTGACCAACATCGACGCCGACCACATGGCGACCTACGACGGTGACTTCAACAAACTGAAGAAAACCTTCGTCGAGTTCCTGCACAACCTGCCGTTCTACGGTCTGGCGGTGATGTGCCTGGACGATCCGGTGGTGCGTGAAATCCTGCCGCTGGTGAAGCGTCCGACCGTGACCTACGGCTTCAGCGAAGATGCCGACGTGCGCGCCATCAATGTGCGGCAGCAGGGCATGCAGACCTTCTTCACCGTGCTGCGCCCTGATCGCGAGCCGCTGGATGTGTCCGTGAACATGCCGGGCAACCACAACGTGCTCAATTCCCTGGCGACCATCTGCATCGCCACCGACGAGGGCGTCAGCGATGAAGCCATCGTCCAGGGTCTTTCCGGATTCCAGGGTGTCGGCCGACGCTTCCAGGTCTACGGCGAACTGCCGGTGGACGGCGGCAACGTGATGCTGGTCGACGATTACGGTCACCACCCGACCGAAGTCGCGGCCGTGATCAAGGCCGTACGCGGTGGCTGGCCTGAGCGCCGTCTGGTGATGGTCTACCAGCCGCACCGCTACAGCCGCACCCGTGACCTGTACGACGACTTCGTCAATGTACTGGCCGATGCCAACGTGCTGTTGCTGATGGAAGTCTATCCGGCCGGCGAAGAGCCGATCCCGGGCGCCGACAGCCGCAAGCTGTGCAACAGCATCCGTCAGCGCGGTCAGCTGGACCCGATCTACATCGAGCGTGGCGTCGATCTGGCGCCGCTGGTCAAGCCGCTGCTGCGTGCCGGCGACATTCTGCTGTGCCAGGGCGCCGGTGATATCGGCGGTCTCGCACCGAAACTGTTGAAAAGCGAGCTGTTCGCCGGTGCCGTGGCCGCACCGGTCGAGGGGAAGTTGAAATGACTGCTGCCTACGCCAACCTGTTCTCCACCATTGCCCCGAAAGACTTCGGCCGTGTCGCCGTGCTGTTCGGTGGCCTGAGTGCCGAACGTGAAGTCTCGCTGAAGTCCGGCAACGCCGTGCTCTCTGCGCTGCAAAGCGCCGGTGTGGATGCGTTCGGGATCGATGTCGGTGCGGACATTCTGCAGCGTCTGCTGAGCGAGAAAATCGACCGCGCGTTCATCATCCTCCACGGTCGTGGCGGTGAAGACGGCAGCATGCAGGGTCTGCTCGAAGTGGCCGGCATTCCTTACACCGGCAGCGGCATCCTCGCGTCGGCGCTGGCCATGGACAAGCTGCGCACCAAGCAGGTCTGGCACACGCTCGGTATTCCGACGCCGCGTCACGCCGTGCTGCGCAGCGAGGCCGATTGTATTTCGGCAGCGACGGAACTGGGCTTCCCTTTGATCGTCAAACCGGCGCATGAAGGTTCAAGTATCGGGATGGCCAAAGTGAGTTCTGCGTCCGAGTTGATCGACGCATGGAAAGCGGCCAGTACCTACGATTCGCAAGTGTTGGTCGAGCAATGGATCCACGGTCCGGAGTTCACCATCGCCACCCTGCGTGACCAGGTGTTGCCTCCTATCGCCCTGGGTACGCCACACACGTTCTACGACTACGACGCCAAGTACATCGCCAACGATACCCAGTATCGGATTCCGTGCGGGCTCGATGCCGCCAAGGAAAAAGAACTCATGGACCTCACGGCGCGAGCCTGCGAGGCGCTGGGTATCGCCGGTTGGGGCCGGGCGGACGTCATGCAGGACGCCGACGGCAAATTCTGGTTCCTGGAAGTCAACACGGCTCCCGGCATGACCGACCACAGCCTGGTACCGATGGCGGCGAAAGCGGCCGGTCTGGATTTCCAGCAACTGGTCCTGGCCATCCTGGCCGCCAGTGTCGATGCCGATGGCCATAAAGAGGCGCGAGGTTAAGACCATGCAAGGCGCACAGCTCAGACATCAGCCTCCTGCTCCCGGCCGCAAGCCGGTGCCGCGGGGTGCCAGCCGAATGGTGGCCAAAGAGCCGATGTCCGCGCGCCTGCCGAAAGCCAATTTCGGCTTTCTGAAAAGTCTGTTCTGGCCGGTGCTGCTGGTGGTGCTCGGGTTCGGTACCTACGAAGGTGCGCAGCGTTTGCTGCCGTATGCCGACCGACCGATCACCAAGATCGCCGTGCAGGGCGACCTGAGCTACATCAGCCAGCAGGCGGTGCAGCAGCGAATCGCCCCGTACGTGGCGTCGAGCTTCTTCACCATCGACCTGGCCAGCATGCGCTCGGAACTGGAGCAGATGCCGTGGATCGCCCACGCCGAAGTCCGTCGCGTGTGGCCGGACCAGGTGGTGATCCGCCTCGAAGAGCAATTGCCCGTGGCCCGTTGGGGCGACGAGTCGCTGCTCAACAACCAGGGCCAGGCGTTCACGCCCAAGGAACTGGCGAACTACGAACACCTGCCACAGCTGTTCGGTCCGCAGCGGGCCCAGCAGCAAGTGATGCAGCAATACCAGGTACTGAGCCAGATGCTCCGGCCGTTGGGCTTCTCGATCGCGCGCCTGGAACTGCGTGAACGTGGCAGCTGGTTCCTGACCACCGGTGCCGGCAGTTCCGGCCCCGGCATCGAGTTGCTGCTGGGACGCGGCAACCTGGTGGAAAAGATGCGCCGCTTCATTGCCATCTACGACAAGACGCTTAAAGACCAGATTACGAACATTGCGCGTATCGATCTGCGCTACGCCAACGGCCTCGCTGTTGGCTGGCGGGAACCAGTAGCGCCGACGACAGCCCAACCCGCTGTCGCAAAGAATTAAGAAGAGGCAGGACCCATGGCAAACGTGCAAAGCGGCAAAATGATCGTCGGTCTCGATATCGGCACCTCCAAGGTGGTGGCGCTGGTCGGCGAGGTTGCGGACGACGGCACGCTCGATATCGTCGGGATCGGTACCCATCCGTCCCGCGGCCTGAAGAAAGGCGTGGTGGTGAACATCGAGTCCACCGTGCAATCGATCCAGCGCGCGATCGAAGAAGCCCAGTTGATGGCGGGCTGCCGCATTCACTCGGCGTTCGTCGGCGTGGCGGGCAATCACATCCGCAGCCTGAACTCCCACGGCATCGTGGCGATCCGCGACCGCGAAGTCAGCTCGGCTGACCTGGAGCGCGTACTCGACGCCGCCCAGGCCGTGGCGATCCCGGCTGACCAGCGCGTGCTGCACACTCTGCCGCAGGACTACGTGATCGATAACCAGGAAGGCGTGCGCGAGCCGCTGGGCATGTCCGGCGTGCGTCTGGAAGCCAAGGTCCACGTGGTCACCTGCGCCGTCAACGCGGCACAGAACATTGAAAAATGCGTGCGTCGCTGCGGTCTGGAAATCGACGACATCATTCTCGAGCAACTGGCTTCGGCCTACTCGGTGCTGACCGACGACGAAAAAGAACTGGGCGTGTGCCTGGTCGACATCGGCGGCGGCACCACCGACATCGCGATCTTCACCGAAGGCGCGATCCGTCACACGGCTGTGATCCCGATTGCCGGCGATCAGGTGACCAACGACATCGCCATGGCGTTGCGCACTCCGACCCAGTACGCCGAAGAGATCAAGATCCGCTACGCCTGCGCCCTGGCCAAACTGGCCGGTGCCGGCGAGACCATCAAGGTGCCGAGCGTCGGCGACCGTCCGCCGCGCGAACTGTCCCGTCAGGCCCTGGCCGAAGTGGTCGAGCCGCGTTACGACGAACTGTTCACCCTGATCCAGGCCGAACTGCGTCGCAGCGGCTACGAAGACCTGATCCCGGCCGGCATCGTGCTGACCGGTGGTACGTCGAAGATGGAAGGCGCCACCGAACTGGCCGAGGAAATCTTCCACATGCCGGTACGCCTCGGTGTGCCGCACGGCGTGAAGGGCCTGGATGACGTGGTGCGCAACCCGATCTATTCCACTGGCGTGGGCTTGTTGATGTACGGCCTGCAGAAGCAGTCCGACGGGATTTCGTTCTCGGGCATCGGCAGCCGCGACAGCTACAGCAACGATGAGCCGCAGGCGCCGTTGCTGGACCGTTTGAAGAAGTGGGTTCAAGGCAACTTCTAAAGCTTTACCGCAACACCGCAACAAAATGCAGTAGGCGAAAAAACTAGAGAATGTAAGGAGAGGGAAAATGTTCGAACTCGTAGACAACATCCCCGCAAGCCCGGTAATCAAAGTTATCGGTGTTGGCGGTGGCGGCGGCAACGCTGTCAACCACATGGTCAAGAGCAACATCGAAGGCGTCGAGTTCATCTGCGCCAACACCGATGCTCAGGCGCTGAAAAACATCGGCGCGCGGACCATCCTGCAACTGGGCACCGGCGTGACCAAAGGCCTGGGCGCCGGCGCCAACCCGGAAGTCGGCCGTCAGGCTGCGCTGGAAGATCGCGAGCGCATCGCTGAAGTGCTGGCCGGCACCAACATGGTGTTCATCACCACCGGCATGGGCGGCGGTACCGGTACCGGTGCAGCGCCGATCATCGCCGAAGTGGCCAAGGAAATGGGCATCCTGACCGTTGCGGTCGTGACCCGTCCGTTCCCGTTCGAAGGCCGCAAGCGTATGCAGATCGCCGACGAAGGCATCCGCATGCTCTCCGAAAGCGTCGACTCGCTGATCACCATTCCCAACGAGAAGCTGCTGACCATCCTCGGTAAAGACGCAAGCCTCTTGTCGGCTTTCGCCAAGGCTGACGATGTACTGGCCGGTGCCGTTCGCGGTATCTCCGACATCATCAAGCGTCCGGGCATGATCAACGTCGACTTCGCCGACGTACGCACCGTGATGAGCGAAATGGGCATGGCGATGATGGGCACTGGCTGCGCCAGCGGTCCGAACCGTGCACGTGAAGCCACCGAAGCGGCCATCCGCAACCCGCTGCTGGAAGACGTGAACCTGCAAGGCGCACGCGGCATCCTGGTGAACATCACCGCCGGTCCTGACCTGTCCCTGGGTGAGTACTCCGACGTGGGTTCGATCATCGAAGCCTTCGCTTCCGAGCACGCAATGGTCAAGGTCGGTACCGTTATCGATCCGGACATGCGCGACGAGCTGCACGTGACCGTGGTTGCCACCGGTCTGGGCGCGAAAATCGAGAAGCCTGTGAAGGTCATCGACAACACCGTTCACACCACCATGGCTTCCGCTCCGGTGCAGCAACAGGCTCCTGCGCGTCAGGAACAACCTGCCGTGAACTACCGTGACCTGGACCGTCCGACCGTCATGCGCAACCAGGCTCAGGCCGGTGCTGCGACTGCCGCGAAGATGAATCCGCAAGATGACCTGGACTACCTGGACATCCCGGCTTTCCTGCGTCGTCAGGCTGATTGATGGAATGTATCAGGGCTATGAAGGTGATTGGTGTTCAGCAAAGGCTCGGTCTGCTATTATCGCCAGCCTTTGTTGATACCAGTTCGCAATTTGCGCTGAAGCGGCCCAAGCCATGATTAAACAACGCACACTGAAAAATATTATCCGTGCCACAGGTGTAGGCCTGCACTCCGGGGAGAAGGTCTACCTGACCCTCAAGCCTGCGCCTGTCGACACTGGCATTGTGTTTTGTCGCGCTGACCTCGACCCTGTGGTGCAGATTCCTGCCCGCGCGGAAAACGTCGGTGAAACCACTATGTCGACGACGCTGATTAACGGCGACGTCAAAGTGGACACGGTAGAGCACTTGCTCTCGGCCATGGCTGGCCTGGGCATCGATAACGCCTACGTCGAGCTCTCCGCGTCCGAAGTCCCGATCATGGACGGTAGCGCAGGACCTTTCGTATTCCTGATTCAATCGGCAGGCCTGGAAGAACAGGACGCCGCCAAGAAATTCATCCGCATCCTGCGTGAAGTGACAGTGGAAGACGGCGACAAGCGCGCCACCTTCGTCCCTTTCGACGGATTCAAGGTGAGCTTCGAGATCGATTTCGATCACCCGGTTTTCCGGGACCGCACCCAAAGTGCAAGCGTGGATTTTTCCAGCACTTCGTTCGTAAAAGAAGTCAGCCGCGCCCGTACTTTCGGTTTCATGAGTGACATCGAGTACCTGCGCAAGCACAACCTCGCACTCGGCGGCAGCGTTGAAAACGCAATCGTGGTCGATGCCGATGGCGTACTGAACGAAGACGGCCTTCGCTATGAAGACGAATTCGTGAAGCACAAGATCCTCGATGCAATTGGCGACCTGTACCTGCTGGGCAACAGCCTGATTGGTGAGTTCAAGGGCTTCAAGTCCGGCCACGCACTGAACAACCAGCTTCTGCGCAAACTGATTGAGCAGAAAGATGCCTGGGAAGTCGTGACGTTCGAAGACGCCAGCACTGCACCGATCTCTTACATGCGCCCGGTTGCGGCAGTGTAAGTAAAAAACCTCTCTAGTTTTTTGAAGGCCACCTTTGGGTGGCCTTTTTTTATGCCTGTTTTCAGGACGCCAGAACCACCCGGTTCCGGCCACCTTCCTTGGCCTGATAAAGCGCCCGGTCCGCCGCGAACAACAGTTGCTCCAGACTGATTTCACTCACCACTGTCCAGGTGCTGATACCGATGCTCACCGTCATCGGCATTTCATCGCCCTCCATACGCGGCAATTGCTCGACCGCAGCCCGCACATGCTCGGCTATCTGCTGCGCGCCGACGCTGTCGGTCTCGGCCAGGATCACCGAGAACTCTTCACCGCCATAACGCGCCACCAGATCTGCCGGGCGTCGCACATTGGCGGTAATGACCCTGGCCAGTTCACGCAGGGCCTGATCCCCGGCCTGATGACCATGCCGGTCGTTGAAGGCCTTGAAGTGATCGGCGTCGATCATCAACAACGACAGCGATTTGCCCGAGCGTTGGGCGCGAAACCACTCGTGCCGCAACGACTGATCAAGCATGCGCCGGTTGGCGACACCGGTCAGGGCATCGGTGGCGGCCAGTTGCGCCAGTTCTCGTTCGGCGCGCTGGCGCAGACGCAGCTCCCGGGCCAGCAGCCAGGTCAGCCACAGCAGGCCGAGGCAGAGTACGCCGGTGGCGCCGCTGATCAGTATCGCCGTGCGCTTCCACGCGCCGAACACTTCCTCACTTGATAGTGCAACGATCACGGTCAGTGGCAGGTTGCCGACCTGGGAATAGGTGTACAGCCGCTGCTGGTGATCCATGCTCGAAATGCTGTTGAAACTGCCATTGCCGCTGCGGTCGCGCAGAATCCGCACCACATTGGGACGGGCGGCGAAGCTCTTGCCGATCGAATCACTTTGCAGATAAGGCTTCTGGGCCAGCAGGATGCCGTCGTTGTTGATGATGTTCAGGGTGCTGTCGACACCGATGTCGAGGCTGTTGAACAACTGGTCGAAGTAATCGAGCTTCATTGACGCCACCGCTACGCCGAGGAATTCCCCGGTGTCCGAGGAAATGCGCCGGCTGAAACTGATGCGCCACTGGTTGGCGTCGTCGCAATCGCAACGGGGTTTGAACGGGCGGCTGATGAACATGCCGGTGTCGCGGTTGAAGGCGTGGGCGAGGAAGTAATCGCGGTCGGCGAAATTGCCCGGCAGCGGTTCGACCCGGGAGGAGTCGGCGATGACCTCGCCGTGTTTGTCGAGCAGCAGGATATCGCCCTTGAAGCGCGCAGTCGTGGAGCGATCAAACAGCGCCAGGTGGCGGATCTGCGGCGACACGTTTTTCAGGTCGTCGCGCTGGGCGGCGGCGATCAGCCCTTGCAGGGTCAGGTCGTACAGTTCGACGGTGCGCAGCACGTCGGCGTCGATCAGTTGGGCGATGGTGGTGGCGCTGCGAGTCGCCGACTCCTGAGCATTGGCGTGCTCGCGAATCAGCAGAAAAGTGACGATGCACACAATCGCGAACACGCTCAGCAGACTACCGAGAATCAGCAGCAGCTCGGGACGTCCGGTCTTGCCCGTGGCGGGTGGGGTACGGCTCGCGATCATGGTTGGCTATCGGTGATGGATTCTTCTAAGAGTAGGCCTGTGGATAACAATGTGGGAGCGAGCCTGCTCGCGATAGCGGTGAATCAGTCAGCATTCCTGTTACTGACACTCCGTTATCGCGAGCAGGCTCGCTCCCACAGTGTAAGTGGCCTGCCTGTTCAGGCAGGCCATCCTCAGCTTAGCGCCGATCTTAGAAGACGTTGATCGGGTAGTCGATGATCACTCGGTATTCATCTGTGTCAGTGTCCAGCGCGCCGTAACCGTTGCCGCCACGGTTGGTCGCCCACTGCAGACGTACCGCCAGGTCTTTGGCCTGGCCGCTCTGCACCACGTACTTGAGGTCGATGTCGCGTTCCCAGTGCTTGGCGTTGCGGCCTTCGGCGCTGTACCACGAGGCGTAGCCCTTGCTGTCCGGGTCGACCTTGGTCAGGTCCAGCGTACCTCGGGAGTAGGACACCGCCGAAGTCAGGCCCGGCAGGCCGAGGCCCGCGAAGTCATAGGCGTACTTGAGTTTCCACGAGCGCTCGTTCGGGCCGTTGAAGTCCGAGTATTGCTGGGAGTTGTCGAGGTAGATGCTGTCGCCCTGGCTGATGTAGTCGAACGGCGTGTTGCCGTTGACCCGCTGGTACGCGGCGGTGACGCTGTGGCTGCCGATGCCGACGGTGAAATGCAGGCTGTAGGTGTTGTTGTCGATGTTGCCCAGCAGCGCGTCGCCGGTGTCCTGGGTGTGATAGAAGTGCAGGCCCGGGTTGAGGGTCACCAGATCGTTCAGCGCCCAGGTGTAGTCGAGGTCGTAGTAGTACTGGTTCCAGATGTCCTTCAGCTCGGCGGCGTACAGGTTGCTGGTCAGGCCTTCGATGCCGCTCCAGGACACACCGGCCCAATTCAGGTGCTGGCTTTTATCGCCCTCGGCCAATGTGCCGTACGAGGTGCCGATGCGTTTGTGGCCGCTCTGGTTGTACGGCTTGGTGAAGCTGGCCTGGCCGCCTTCGATCATCCAGCCGTCGAAGCTGTGGTTGGTCAGGCTGACACCTCGGAAGGTCTGCGGCAGCATGCGGCTTTCACCGCCGGCGATCACCGGGTTGGTGAGGAACAGGTCACCGGCCTTCAGCTCGGTATCGAACGCGCGCATTTTCAGCGTACCGCCCGCCGTGGAGAACGAGCCCGGCGCTTTGCCGTTGCCATCGCTGACCGGCAGGATGCTGGAGTTGTCCGTACCGCCACCGCCGTCGAGTTTCAGCCCGAGCATGGCGTGGGCATCGATGCCGAAACCGACCGTGCCTTCGGTGTAGCCCGACTGGAATTTGCCGAGGAAACCCTGGCCCCACTCGATGTTGTCGTCCGTCTGCTGCAGGCGGTTGCGATTCATGTAGTAGTTGCGGGCGTTGAGATTGAGGCTCGAACCTTCGACGAAACCTTCCTTTTCGGCTTCGGCGGAGTGGGCGGTGGGGGCAATCGTTGCGGCGATTGCAATGAACAGCGGGGTAAAGCGGACTGGGTAACGCACTTGCGGTAAAGCTCCTTGGGTCAACTGACACTTCAATGTCTTGAGGTGCGGGATGTTTCTAATTGTAAGAGACGAACCGGACCGCTTTCACACCACAACGAAAAAAGGCCACTGAAAATCAGTGGCCTGGAAGGACGACGGTTGAACGGGAAGAGCCAAACAACCGCGTCGAGGGAAACGTTGCGTGGTGCGTGACTCAGCTGTCTTTCTCGGCTGCCTGAGCCTGGGAAGTTGCGGCCTGAGGGGCTTGCGTGGCGTCTTGGGCCTTGGCCATCACTTCTGCCTGATGCTGTTCGAATGCGTGAGCGCGAGCGGCATTCTGCGCTACGAACGACTGCGATTCTTCAGCCATCGCCATCGGCGACAGGATCAATGAGGACAAAACGAAAGCGCTGGCAATACCCATACTGTTGGACATCTTGAAAACCTTCTTGCTTGGCAAGTGCTGTTTGGTGCGGGCAAAGATAAGATCGCCGGGCATCGGGAAACAGCGTGATTTTCATAAATGACTGTTGCGGGAATGGCAACGATCCCCGTCTTCAGACCGGAAGGTGAATACCAAAAGTGTTCATCCCCCGATCACTGCGCACAAACACATCCCCCCCATGCATCAGCGCAATTGCCTTGACGATCGCCAGCCCTAACCCATGGTTATTGCCACTGTTGCTGCGCGACGCATCGACCCGGTAGAAGCGCTCGAACAGCCGTGGCAAATGCTCGCTGGCAATCGGCGCACCGGGGTTGGCCACGCCGATACTGACCTGATGTTCCTCGACCGTGATCTGCACTTCGATCACCTGTCCCGGCGCGGTGTGCTGCACCGCGTTGCTCAGCAGATTGATCAGCGCCCGGCGCAGATGAGCGATCTCGATCTGCACCTGTGCGTCGCCACTCACATGGACCTGAACCTGTGCATCTTCGAGGATGAAATCGAGGTATTCGAGGGTGGTCGCCACTTCGTCGGCCAGCGACGTCGAGGTCAGTTTGGTGGCCTTGCTGCCCTGATCGGCGCTGGCCAGAAACAGCATGTCATTGATGATCGAGCGCAGGCGTTCCAGCTCTTCGAGGTTGGATTGCAGCACTTCGAAATAATGCTCGGCGGAGCGCCCGCGCGTCAGGGCGACCTGGGTCTGGCCGATCAGATTGGTCAGCGGCGAACGCA
The DNA here is from genome assembly GCF_023242405.1 of Pseudomonas sp. MWU12-3088. Lineage (NCBI taxonomy): Bacteria > Pseudomonadati > Pseudomonadota > Gammaproteobacteria > Pseudomonadales > Pseudomonadaceae > Pseudomonas > Pseudomonas sp. MWU12-3088. The sequence goes on along the minus strand of NZ_JALJEA010000003.1, from coordinate 472,748 downwards.
GTTCATGGGCGACGTCGGCATTGAAGGATTCCAGCCGTGAATAAGCTTGTTCAACCCGCTCCAGCGTCGAGTTGAACGAGTCGACAAACTGTTCCAGTTCCGGCGGCAACGGCGACAGACGCAAGCGTCCGGCCCGCAGCGGCGGCGCCAGGCGCTGGGCCTCGTGGGAGAGTTTGATCAGCGGCTTGAGGCCGATTCGCGCCACCCAGTAACCCAGCGCCGAGGCCAGAAGCACGCCGACAATTGCCAGGCCGATCAAGGCGATCAGCAGGTTGTGCTGGGTCTGGTGAAAGGTCTCGGTGTCGATGCCGATCATGAAGCGCAGGGGGGGGCGTTGATCCTTGGCCGGGAACTGGCTGACCAGCACTTTCAACGGGTAGGGCTGACCGGGCAATTGCAGGTCGCGCATGCCCAGCGGACCATTGGCGAATTCGCGAATCTGCGGGGTGAAATCGCCGTACTCGTACTGCGGATCGCCGCTGCTGATCCAGAAACTGATGCGCTTGTCTTCTTCGCCGAGCAGCTTGAGTTTGCTGTTGATCTTGACCCAATGCTCGGGCGTGCCGTAACGGCCGACGGTGGATTCGAGCACGCTGTAGCGCGCATCCAGCTCGGCTTCCGGTAGCAGCCCCAAACCTTTGTCCACTTGTTGATAAAGCGCACCGCCGATCAACAGAAACACCAGCAGCGCCACCAGCGTGAACATGCCGCTCAGGCGCAGGGCGATGGAGTTACTGGACACCGCGGCTCTCCAGCACATAACCCATGCCACGAATGGTGTGCAGCAGTTTCTCGTCAAACGGTCCGTCGAGCTTGGCCCGCAGGCGCTTGATCGCGACTTCGACGACATTGGCGTCGCTGTCGAAATTGATGTCCCAGACCATCTCCGCAATCGCGGTCTTCGAGAGGATTTCACCCTGACGCCGGGCCAGTACGCTGAGCAGCGAAAACTCTTTCGCCGTCAGATCCAGACGGGTGCCGGCGCGGGTGGCCTTGCGGCTGATCAGATCGATCCACAGGTCGGCGATGCTCACTTGCACCGGTTCATGGCCACCGCTGCGCCGGGTCAGCGCTTGCAGGCGCGCCACCAGTTCGAGGAAGGAAAACGGCTTGCCGAGGTAATCGTCGGCGCCGTCACGCAAACCCCGGATCCGGTCTTCGACCCGTTCGCGGGCGGTAAGCATGATCACCGGCGTCTGTTTGCGCGCACGCAAGGCGCGCAGCACGCCAAAGCCATCGAGGCCCGGCAGCATGACGTCGAGGACGATCACCGCGTAGTCGCTTTCCAGCGCCAGGTGCAGGCCCTCGACGCCGTCGCGGGCCAGATCCACGGTGTAACCCTGTTCCGTCAGGCCGCGGTGCAAATAGTCCGCGGTTTTCTCTTCGTCTTCGATAATCAGGACGCGCATGACCCGCCTCAGTCTGTCGTTGCCAGCGCCGCGACGGGCGCTGGTTTGGGCTTGTGGAACAGCCGCTCAAGCCACAAGTATATGACCGGCGTGGTGAACAGCGTCAGCATCTGGCTCACCAGCAGGCCGCCCACGACCGCTATCCCCAGCGGCTGGCGCAGTTCGGCGCCGGTGCCGTAGCCGAGCATAAGCGGCAGGGCGCCGAGCAGGGCGGCGAGGGTGGTCATGATGATCGGCCGGAACCGCGTCAGGCAGGCTTCGAAAATCGCATCCTGGGGTGCCAGTCCACGATGACGCTGGGCTTCGAGGGCGAAGTCGATCATCAGGATGCCGTTCTTCTTGACGATACCGATCAGCAACACCAGCCCGATCAGCGCCATGATCGAAAAGTCCTGGCCGCAGATCCACAGCATGATCACCGCACCCAGACCCGCCGCCGGCAAGGTCGAGATGATCGTCAGCGGATGGACGAAGCTCTCGTAGAGCACACCCAGAATGATGTACACCGCAACCAACGCCGCGAGAATCAGCCATGGCTGGCTGGCCAGCGAGCTCTGGAACGCCTGGGCCGCACCCTGGAAATTGCCGCTGATCGCGGTCGGCATACCGATCTCGGCCTTGGCCTGGTTGAGCAGGATCACCGCATCGCCCAACGCCACACCGGGCGCCAGGTTGAACGACAGGTTGGCGGCCGGGAACATGCCGTCGTGGGCAATCGACAGCGGGCCGATGGTTGGTGCATCGAATCGGGCCAGCGCCGACAGCGGCACCATTTCCCCGCTCAGCGGCGAGCGCAGGTAGAAATAGTTGAGGCTTTCGGCCTTGCCGCGCTGCGCGGTGTCCAGTTCCAGGATCACGTTGTACTGGTTGACCTGGGTCTGGAACTCGTTGATCTGCCGCTGACCGAAGGCGTCGTATAGCGCCTCGTCGACATCACTGGCAGTCAGGCCGAAACGCGCGGCGGCGCTGCGGTCGATGCTGATGTGGGTGATGCTGCCGCCCAGTTGCAGGTCGTTGGAAATGTCACGGAACGCCGGGATGCTGCGCAGTTTTTCCGTGAGCTTCTGGGTCCAGGTGGCGAGCGTCGGCCCGTCGTTGCTCTTGAGCACATATTGATACTGCGCACGGCTCGGACCGGAGCTGAGGTTGATGTCCTGGCCGGCGCGCAGGTACAGCACTATGCCGGGGACTTTCATCAACTGCGGACGGATGCGGTCGATGAACTGGCTGGCCGATACATCGCGATCTCCGCGTTTTTTCAGGGCGATCCAGAAGCGGCCGTTGGCGATGGTCTGGTTGCTGCCGGACACGCCCACCGAATGGGAAAACGCCTGCACGGCGGGATCGGCGGCGACGATTTCCGCCATCGCCAGGTGCTTTTTCACCATATCGCTGTAGGAGATGTCCGCAGCGGCTTCCGTCGTACCGAGGACGAAACCGGTGTCCTGCACCGGGAAGAAACCTTTGGGGATAAAGATGTAGCCGCCGATGGCCAGCGCAACCGAGACACCGAACACGCCGATCATCAGTTTCTGGTGAGCGAGGGCGCGACGCAGGCCTTTTTCGTACCAGCCGAGCAGGCGTTCGCTGAAGCCCGGTTTGTCATGGGCGTGATGCACCGGTTTGCGCATGAACAGCGCGGCCAGCGTCGGCGCGAGGGTCAGCGACACCACCACGGAAATCATGATGGTCGAGGTCGCCGTCAGAGCGAACTCCTTGAACAGCCGTCCGACCACACCGCCCATGAACAGCAACGGAATGAACGCTGCCACCAGCGAGAAACTGATGGAGACCACAGTGAAACCGATTTCCCCGGCACCCTTGACCGCCGCTTCGCGCATGCTGTCGCCGGCCTCCAGATGGCGGTGAATGTTTTCCACCACCACGATCGCATCGTCGACCACGAAACCTACCGCCACGACGATGGCCACCAGTGTCAGGTTGTTCAGGCTGAAACCGAGCAGGTACATCAAGGCGAAACTGGCGGTCAGCGACACACCGAGCACCGCCGACACAATCATCGTCGCCGACAACTGACGCAGGAACAGCGCCATCACCGCCACCACCAGCAGGATCGCGATCAGCAGGGTGATTTCCACTTCATGCAGGGAGGCGCGAATGGTCTGGGTGCGGTCGATCAGCACCTTGACCTGCACCGAGGCCGGCAGCATGGCTTCGAGGCCGGGCAGGGCGGCCTGGATGCGGTCCACGGTCTCGACGATGTTGGCCCCCGGCTGGCGGGAGATCACCAGGTTCACACCGGGTTGATCGCCGGCCCAGGCTTGCACGTAGGCATCTTCCGAACCGTTGACGACTTTGGCGACATCTTTCAGGTGAACCGGGGCGCCATCCTTGTAGGAAACGATGAGCTGGCTGTATTCCTCGGGGTGGAACAGCTGGTCGTTGGTCGACAGCGTGGAAATGCTCGATTCGCCGTACAACGCACCTTTGGCGAGGTTGAGGCTGGTCTGCTGGATCGCCAGACGAATGTCCGCAAGGGTCAGGCCGATGGCCGCCAGTTTGTCCGCCGAGGCCTGTACGCGAATCGCCGGACGTTGCTGACCGGTGATGTTGATCTGGCCTACACCGTCGATCTGACTGATCTGACGGGCCAGCAGAGTTTCCACCAGGTCACTGAGTTCGGTGCCGGGCATCTGCGTGGAACTGACGCTGAGGATCAGCACCGGGCTGTCGGCCGGGTTCACCTTCTTCCAGGTCGGCAGGGTCGGCATGTCTTTCGGCAGTTTGCCGGCAGCGGTGTTGATCGCGGCCTGCACTTCCTGGGCGGCGGTATCGATGCTCTTGTCGAGGGTGAATTGCAGGGTCAGCAGGCTGGAGCCCAGCGCACTGCTGGAGGTCATCTGGGTCATGCCGGGGATGGCGCTGAATTGCACCTCCAGCGGCGTGGCCACGGACGACGCCATGGTGTCCGGGCTGGCGCCGGGCAGTTGGGCGGAGACCTGAATGGTCGGAAATTCCGCTTCCGGCAACGGGGCAATCGGCAGGCGCGGGAAGGCAATCACCCCGACCAGCACCAGCGCGATGGTCAGCAGAATTGTCGCCACCGGGTGATCGATGCACCAGGTCGAAACGCCTTTGTGCTGCTTCATGGCTTTGGCTCCGCTTGCACCACCTGCGGCGGTTCGCTCATGACCTGCACGGTCGAACCGGGCTTGAGCCGTGACTGGCCATCACTGACCAATACGTCGCCGGGGTTCACGCCTTTGATGATGTCCTGACCGCTGCCCTGATAGACCATTTGTACTTGCACCGCTTCAACCTTGTCGCCGTTGACCCGGTACACGAAGTGTTGATCGAGGCCCCGCTGTACGACGGTGGGCGGAACCACCAGCGCATCTTTATCCAGTGCCGTCTGAATCTTTACCGTCACCAGCAGGCCGGGCCAGAGTTTCTGGTTGGGGTTGTCGAATTCGGCCTTGGCGCGGATGGTGCCGGTGTTGGCGTTGATCTGGTTGTCGATCAGGGTCAGGTGACCTTCGCCCAGCAGGTTGCCGGTTTCACCGTCGGTGTCGGCGCCGATGTAGGCCTTGACCTGGGCGCGCTGCGGATCGCTGATCAGGCCCTGAAGGGTCGGCAGCATTTGCTGGGGCAGGGAAAACTCGACGGCGATCGGGTCGATCTGGGTCACGGTGAACAGGCCTTGGGTGTCGGTCATGCGCAGGAAGTTGCCTTCGTCGACCGTGCGAATGCCGACGCGACCGGTGACCGGGGAGCGAATCTGGGTGTAGGAAAGTTGTACCTGCGCCGCGTCAATCGAGGCCTGATTGCCCTGGGCGGTGGCCTTGAGCTGGTTGACCAGTGCCTGTTGCTGGTCGTAGGTTTGCTTGGAGACACCGTCGTCGACGCTGAGCAGTTTGTAGCGCTTGAGGTTGACCAGCGCCACTTGCAGCTGTGCCTGGCTTTCGCCCAGTTGCGCGCGGGCCTGATCGAGACTGGCGCGGATCGAGCGGTCATCGATGGTGGCGAGCAGGTCGCCCTGTTTGACCAGTTGACCTTCTTTGACCAGCAGTTTGGTGAGGATGCCGTCGATCTGTGGACGTACCACCACGCTGTGCAACGAAAGCACCGAGCCGATGCCGCTGGTGTAGCGGGGGACGTCTTTTTCGCTGACGGCGACGACCCTGACCGGGATCGCAGTCGGGGCGGCCAGTTTGGCCGGTGCGGGTTTTATCGCATACCACAGGCCGGCGGCTGCGAGGGCGATCAGCAGGGTGGCGAGCAGGGCCTTTTTCTTCTGGATTTGCATGCTTGTGGGGCGCCAGGGGGACGGGGTTTGGGCAGGTTGGTTCTTTATAAACTTGTTTGGGGGTCAGGAGGGTGACGGCTAACTGACGGCGCTGTCAGTTTCGGCTTTTGACTTGGCGGCCTTTGGGCCGACCATGCTTTGGGTGTTCTTTGTGAATATCCGTTTCTTCGGGCGTTGCGGCTGGCGGTTTCGCCCTTACGGCGAGTCCCTTTGGCAAACGCCCCAAAGGAACCAAAGGTCTGGGCCCCGGCGTTCGGCGCCTCGCTGTGGCTCGGCGTTCCTTCGTTCCGGGATTCATCCGGGGGCATCGCCTCCGGTTTGCTTCGCTGCACCTCCTCTCGATGTGTTTGGCTTCGCCAAACGGCGCTGCGCGCCCACCCCCGGATAAATCCCTCCACTCAGCCTTCCGATGGGGCCGGCACGTCAAAAGCTTTACTCGAGCTAACGCTCATCGTTTTGAGTGGTGAAGAGCGTGCGGTCGGCTTTTTTTCTTTGTTGGATTTGCTGACCTCAGCTCTCTGCCGAGGGTGATGGGGACGGCTTATGTGCTTTTTAAAACTGAGTTCACCTCGGTCTTTCACGTCGGCGTACCTCTACCAAACACCTCGGTCAGTCCCCTCTCCCTCCGGGAGAGGGCTAGGGTGAGGGCTGCTCTTGAAGTTGTTTAAATTTCAACAACAACTCCGGACCCTTCCCACAACGTTTTCAGGTTGTCCGTCGGAAGCACGCTCTCTAGTCTTTGGCTGTCGCTGCCAATTCAGCGAACAGGTGTGGAAACCTGATTTCAAGTAGTTGCAAAGCATCTCTCCGTAATCGTTGCCGACGTCTTCTTTCGTCTGCAAACTGCGTCGCGGCGGCTGTGCGCAGGCAGACTTCGGTCTGGCCGGTTGCCTACTTATCGGTTTTCCACCCTGCGTACAGCTGCCACCTTTTGTCGTGTGGAAACGACAAGGGATGGCTCCATAGCCAAGTAGGAGTTCTTCATGGACAAACTGATACCCGACCCACCCCTCGAATCATCCACCCCACTCGAAGAAGCCATGCGCGCCGAAGACCTCGCCCGTAACCGCGAAGCCATCAAACGCGCCCTCGACTACTACCTCTGCCCCAATCCTTCCAAGCCGCGCCCGAGCACGATGTATATGGTCACTCCCAACGTCGACACCGAAAGCCTGCTGGCCAATGCCTGCGAATCCCTGGCCTCGGCCAGTACCATCGCCAGTAATTTCGCCAATGAACTCACGGGCCCGCAACGCAGTACGGCGCTCGGCATCCAGCAGATCATCATGCTGGCCGAGCTGGCGGTGAACCGGGCGCTGGATCGGGTAGATCCGCAGACGTGATCCGCTAGTCGAAGAGTCCCGAAAAGGCACCGGTCATGCCCTTTCGGGGGCTCTTTAAAGTCCGCGCGCACAGGTATACTGCGCGCCTTCGCGGCTCATCCACCGGGCCGGACTTTTTGCTTCCCGGAGCTTTCATGACTTCCCCAATCGACAACGCTGTGAGCGATGTCCCGGCAGAGCTGGCCGAGGCCGGCGAATCCAAGCCGACCATTCCTGCGTTCAAGTTTCCGTTCAAGCCAGGTGAACTGGCCGCCGCCAAAGCCGCCAAGCAGCCGCAGTTCAAGGGCAAGGACGGTGATCGTCACGCCAGGACCCCGGGTGTGGCGCCGTCGGGCACTCGTCGTTCGATGGGCAAGCGCTGATTCACTTCCCTCCTGCAGCCATCGTCTGTGATTTTCGGTCACAGTGATGGCTAATTGCTCAGTTCCTGAGCCAGATCAACGTTTAACCGATTAGTGCGCTTAGAGTCAGCAGCCCTGCCGACTCTTTCCAATAAAACGAGCGCGCTTTCCATGAAGATCAATCTCCCGGTGACCGGGCGCAATGTCGATGTTGCGCCGGATGCGAACATTCTCTCGACCACCGATCTGACCAGCGCGATCACCTACGCCAACGACGACTTCATCAAGATCAGCGGTTACAGCCGTGACGAGCTGCTGGGCACGCCGCATAACCTGTTGCGTCATCCGGACATGCCGGCGCAGGCGTTTGCCCATATGTGGCAGACGCTCAAGCGCGGGCGGTCGTGGATGGGGCTGGTGAAGAATCGTTGCAAGAACGGTGATCACTACTGGGTCAGTGCCTATGTCACGCCGGTCACGCAGAACGGTGCGGCGGTGGAGTTTCAGTCGGTACGCACGCGGCCGGATGCGCGGCAGATCGCTGCAGCAGAACGGGCTTACGCGCAGTTGCGTGGTGAGCCGGTGTCGCGTTGGCGGCTGCCGGTGTCGGGCTTGCGGGCGCGGATTGTGGTGTTGACCAGTTCGGTGCTGGCGGTGGTGCTGGGGATTGAAGCCTGGTTGCGGCCGGAGTCCATGGGCATTGAAGCCGCTGCGCTGGTGGCCGGCAGTGGCGCCTGTGCTCTGGGCGTGAGCTGGTTGTTGCGACCGCTCGAGCGGCTGACCGAACGCGCGAAACAGATTGCCGACAACCCGTTGAGTCAGGGCATTTATACCGGGCGGCGGGATCAGTTCGGGCAGATCGAGTTTGCCTTGCAGATGCTCGAGGCCCAGGTCGGCGCGGTGGTCGGGCGGATCGGTGATGCGTCGCAACGGCTGGCCGGGCATGCGGCGCAATTGGTGGATCATTTGCACAGCAGCCATACCAGCACGTTGGCGCAGCAGGCGGAAACCGATCAGGTGGCAGCGGCGATTCATCAGATGGCGGCCAGTGTGGCCGAGGTGGCCAGCCATGCGCAGCAGGCGTCGGTGGCGGCGGATATGGCGGGGACGGAAACCCGTGAGGGGCATCTGCTGGTGGGCGAGAGTCGCAGTGCGGTGTTGCGGCTGGCCGAGGAGTTGGGGCGGGCGACCGAGGTGATTCATCAGCTCGAAGGCCACAGCAGCGAGATTTCCGGGGTGCTGGAGGTGATTCGCAGCATCGCCGAGCAGACGAATTTGCTGGCGCTCAACGCCGCGATCGAAGCGGCCCGGGCCGGGGATGCCGGGCGCGGGTTTGCGGTGGTGGCCGATGAGGTGCGGGGGCTGGCCCAGCGCACTCAGCAGTCGACCAACGAGATTCAGCGGATGATCAGCACCCTGCAGAACGGCGCGCGGGATGCGGTGTTGGTGATGCAGCAAAGCAGCGAGCATGTGGATAACAGCGTCGAACAGGCTAAACGTGCGGCCCAGGCACTGGACGGAATCAGTGGGCGAGTCGAGCAGATCACCGAGATGAGCCTGCAGATTGCCGCGGCGGTCGAGGAGCAGAGCGCGGTGAGCGAGGACATCAACCGCAACATCGTCAGTATTCGCACGGCGTGTGAACTGACGGTGGATGAAGGGCGCCAGAGCCAGCTCAACTCACAGGATGTGGCAGGGCTGGCGGGGGACTTGCGTTCGCTGGCGCGGGAGTTCTGGGGGCGGCGCCAGGGATCCTAGGCTGCGCGCAGGGAAATGAACGCGTAGGTCTGCGGCGGTTCGGTGACCACTTGTGCTCCCGCCGCCCGTACCTGCCCGGCGACATCATCACCGGACAGATGAAACAGCCACTCGCTGGTGACTTCGCTCGATGGCTGCGCGGTGACCTGATCGATCACTGAGGCAAATACGCCCATGTCCGGCAGGTAAGCCGTGAACCCGTCGCCCTTGAGTGCGGTGGTACGGATCCCCAGTTGCCCGCAAATCGTATCCTTGATCCGGATGTCATCGCGATCAGCCTGGCGCGAGCGCTGGATCAGTGTGATGAGTTCCTGATCCACCAGTTCGCCACCGACAATCAGCTCCGGCCCCTGTTGCCACGATTCCGGCGGGCAGTCCTTGGCGGCAGGGTTCAGCGGGATGTGCGGATTGATTTCGGCGGGATAGATACGACACACCAGCGGCCGGCGTTCGTAGATGCGGCACAGCTTGTCCTCGTCAAGATTCCGGCAGGGACCGACGTTGTAGGCGGCGAAGGTGATCGCCACATGGGCGTCGGACGTGCCGCTGCGCACCACCGCCGAACGACGCTGGGCGTGCTCACGCTGTTGCGCCGGCAAACCCAGGCCGTTGGCGAGAAACGCCTCCACCAGCACGATCACCTGACCGCCGTCGGCCGCCCACATCCGGGCTTCGGCGAGGGTCAGGGGCACATGGTGATCGGTGCAGCATTTGCCGCAACCTACGCAGGAAAAGGTCGTATTCATTGAGCGGGCGATCTTCAATCAGGGTGCGAATCGGCGACATAAAGCCGCCGTACAGGCCCTGAGTGAAGCAAGTTGTGCGCCATTCGCTCAGGGTTTGGCGGTCGGGCGGATCGAGTCCCATTCGGTGACGAACGCGGTTTTCGACTTCTTGTTGTACAGGCACAGCTCGGTGCCTTGCTGGCCCTTCATGTGTTTTTGCGGGTACTGGCCCTGCAGCAACAGGGCGGTGTAGCCCACGCGGTCATCGAATTGCGCGGCGTTGCCGACGGGTTTGGCGTCTTTCAGGCCGCTGGCCTTGGTGCAACTGGCGAGCACGGCTTTGTCGTAGGCGGCCCAAGCGTCGGGGCTGGAGGCGTGGGCGAGCGGGGCGATGAGACACAGTACGGAGAGGGCGAGGCGTTTCATTGTTCGGGCATCCTTGGAGGTTGATCGCCAGGGTTTGAGTATGCCGCAGGATTTTAGTTTGTCAGTCCGTCACCAATTCCCGGCGGACCACATACATTCCAGACTTTTCATACAGCTGCCGCGCCCGCAGGTTGTCCTCCAGCACCTTCAGATCGACAAAGCCTTCGCGCCGATCCTGGAAAATCTTGAACGCATGCAGCAGTAACGCCCGACCCAATCCACGACCCTGAGCCCGGGGATGCACCACCAGATTTTTGATGTATGAACTGGTCCAGCATTGCGCCACACCGATGACGCCGTCGGCATCGCTGGCGATGAGGCACAGTGCCGGATCGTATTCGGCGTCCGTTTCATACTGCTGCTGCCAGACGTCCAGCGCGGGCACCCGACCACCGCCTTCGCGGTAACCGATTTGCATCAGTTCATGCACGGCGGACGCGCTTTCGGCGCTGTAGGTCGTGAGTTCGATGCCGTTCGGCCACTCGATGGCCGGCACGTCCTGGCCCAGATCGCGCCGCATCAGAAAACAGAACCTCTCGCTCATGGCTCAGTAACCCTGGGCGGCGACATGTTTGGCCGCTTCGATCAGGCAGTGGGTCAGCTCCGGCGAGGAGAACTTGGTCAGCACGCCGTTGGCCCCGGCGAGGCGGGCCTTCTCGCTGTTCATCGCGCTGTCCAGCGAGGTGTGCAGCAGCACGTAAAGATGGGCGAAGTCCGGGGTCTCGCGCAGGGTGCGGGTGAAGGCGTAGCCGTCCATCTCGGACATTTCGATGTCGGAGACGATCAGGTTGATCTGCTGCGCCGTGCCTTGCAGGTCCAGCAGGCAGTCGATGGCTTCCTTGGCGCTGCGGGCGGTGTGGCATTGCAGGCCGAGGTTGCGCAGGGTGTGAACCGATTGCTGCAATGCGACCTGGCTGTCGTCGACTACGAGGATTCGCGCGTTGCCCAGTACTTCGGCGTCTTCCATGCTCAGCTCGGTCGGGGCCATGTCGATCTGCGCCGGGGCGATGCCATGAATGACTTTTTCGATGTCCAGCACCTGAACCAGCGTGCCGTCCACCGAGGTCACGCCAGTGATGTAGGCGCGGGAGCCGCCGGAGCCGAACGGCGGCGGTTTGATGTCGGTGGTCAGGCAATGCACGATTTTGCTCACCGCCTGCACATGCAGACCTTGTTTCGAACGGCTGACGTCGGTAACGATCAGGCAGCCGCCGTTCGGGTCTTCCAGCGGACGCTCGCCGATGGCGCGGCTCAGGTCGATCACCGACAGCGAAGCGCCGCGCAGGGTGGCGATGCCTTTGACGTGGGGGTGCGACTCCGGCAGCTTGGTCAGCGGCGGGCAGGGGATGATTTCACTGACTTTCAGCAGGTTGATCGCCATCAGCTTGCCGCTGCGCAAGGTAAACAGCAGAAGCGAAAGTGAATCTGCGCGGGCTTTGTTGGAAGACATAAAAACCTTCTGTGGAAAAAGGTGATGGGCGAGGGTGGAAATCGCCAGAAACTATTGATGCCGGGTTATCGGCGTCAAAAGGTTGGGCTTTAGGTTAGTTGTCGGGTGGTGTTCCGATGCTGGATCTTTCAGCTTTTCAGGCCCAGCCGCTTGGCCAGTCGCCCCAGATTCGCACGATCCAGCCCCAGTTCGCGGGCGGCGCTGGCCCAGTTGTCCTGATTGCGCTCGAGTGCTGCACTGATCAACTGCCGCTGATAGTGCTCGGTAGCGGTGCGCAGGTCCCCGGAAATCAAAGGCAATGAGGCGACGGCACTGGCCGGCACTGGCGAGTTATCCACAACCTCGCGCGGCAGGTCGAGGTCCATCGCGCTCAGGCTGAGAATCTTCGGCCGCACCTTGCAGTTACCCAGCGCCTTCAGCGCGCTGCGTCCGATCAGGTGTTCCAGTTCACGCACGTTGCCCGGCCAGGTGTAGGCCAGCAGCGCTTCCTGGGCATCGCTGTTCAGGCGCAGGCTGTTGAGGCCCATGCGCGAGCGGTTCTGTTCGAGGAAAAAACCGCTGAGCAGCAACACATCGCGACCCCGTTCACGCAGCGCCGGCACCCGCAACGGGTACACACTCAGGCGATGGTAGAAGTCGGCCCGGTAGCGGCCGCTGCGTACTTCTTCGGCCAGGTCGCGGTTGGTCGCAGCGATCAGGCGCACATCGACCTGATGCTCCTTGTCCGACCCCAGACGCTGCAACTGGCCGCTCTGCAACACACGTAAAAGCTTGGCCTGAACCGTCAGCGACAACTCGCCGACTTCATCGAGAAACAGCGTGCCGCCATTGGCCAGTTCGAACTTGCCGCGCCGGTCGCTGGTGGCGCCGGTGAAAGCGCCGCGCACGTGGCCGAACAGTTCGCTTTCCACCAGCGTGTCCGGCAGGGCTGCGCAGTTGAGGCTGATGATCGGTTTGTCGGCGCGCTGGGAGGCGGCGTGGATCGCCTGGGCCACCAGTTCCTTACCGACCCCGGTTTCCCCGGTGATCAGCACGGTCAGGTCGCTGCCGCCCACCAGATTGATCTCTTCCACCAGCCGTTTGTGGGCCTTGCTCTGGCCGATCATTTCGCGATTCTGCTGGCCGCTGGCCTGGCGATAGACCTCGGCGCGCTGATGTTCGTCCTCGGCGCGGATTGCCAGACGTTCGATGCGTTCGGCGGCGTTGACCGTGGCCGAGGCGAGGCTGGCGAAGGCTTGCAGGGCGTCGAGTTCGATGGGTTCGAAACGCTCGGGATCGAGGGCGTCGAGGGTAATCAGGCCCCAGAGTTTTTCATCGACGAACAGCGGGCAACCGAGGCAGTCGTGGACTTCCAGATGATCGTCGAGGCCGTCGACCAATCCGTCATAAGGATCGGGCAATTCGCTGTCGGCGGCGAAACGGGTTGGCCCCGCGCCTGCCAGCAGCACTTCGAAACGCGGGTGTTCGCTGACCTTGAAGCGCCGACCGAGGGTGTCGGTGCTCAAACCGTCCACGGCCAATGGCACCAGCCACTCGCCATCGAGGCGCAACAAAGCTGCGGCATCGCACGGCAGCAGGGCGCGCATGGCTTCGAGCAGCCGTCGGTAGCGCTCGCCTTCGGGCAATTCACGGGACAGGTCGGAGACCAGCGGGAGCAGGGCGGTGAGCAGTGATTTGGCGGACATAGGCTTGTAGTCAAAGAGACGCGTTGTAGTCGAAGCGACTATAGAGGTGCTTGTGTCGATCTGACTACATAAATTTCAAGTTATTGATTTATATAGGAAAAATAGTTGGCACGATTACTGGAATACATAAGGCACTTTTAGAGAAAGCTCAGGAGTCACCCTTATGCTTAGCGTCCAGGATCGTGCCATCGTCAAATCCACTGTGCCTCTGCTGGAAAGCGGCGGTGAAGCGCTGATCACCCACTTCTACCGCATGATGCTCTCCGAGTACCCGGAAGTCCGCCCGCTGTTCAACCAGGCTCACCAGGCCAGCGGTGACCAGCCTCGCGCCCTGGCCAACGGCGTGTTGATGTACGCGCGCCACATTGATCAACTCGACCAGTTGGGCGACCTCGTGGCGAAGATCATCAACAAGCACGTGGCCCTGCAAATCCTGCCGGAACACTACCCGATCGTCGGCACCTGCCTGCTGCGCGCCATCTCCGAAGTGCTGGGCGATGAAATTGCCACGCCGGAAGTGATGAGTGCGTGGGGCGCGGCCTACGGTCAGTTGGCCGAGATCCTGATCGGTGCCGAAACCGCCATCTATGACCAGAAGGAACAGGCCGTCGGCGGCTGGCGCGGGGCGCGGGAGTTCATCGTTGTGGCCAAGGTCGAGGAGAGCGCGGAAATCATTTCGTTCTACTTCGAACCGGCGGACAAGGGCTCGATCCTCGCAGCCGAGCCAGGCCAGTACATCGGCATGAAGTTGATCCTCGACGGCGAAGAAATCCGCCGCAACTATTCACTGTCGGCCCTGGCCAACAAAGGCCAGTACCGCATCAGCGTCAAGCGCGAACCGGGTGGCCGCGCCTCCAATCACCTGCACGATCAACTGCACGTCGGCGCCAGCATCCAGCTGTTCCCGCCATCGGGCGAGTTCACCCTGACTGCCAGCGACAAGCCGCTGGTACTGATCAGTGGCGGCGTTGGCATCACGCCAACCCTGGCGATGCTGGAAGCGGCGCTGGAAACCGAGCGTCCGGTGCATTTCATTCACTGCGCGCGCAATGGCAGCGTGCATGCGTTCCGTGACTGGATCGACGGTCTGGCCGAACGCCATCCGCAACTCAAGCGCTTCTATTGCTACGCCGAAGATGACGGCGTGAGCCCAGCGGCGGACAAGGTCGGGCTGCTGAGCCAGGAACAACTGGGCGAGTGGCTGCCGGCGCAGCGTGATGTGGACGCCTACTTCCTCGGGCCGAAAGGCTTCATGGGGGCGATCAAGCGGCATCTGAAGGCGCTGGGTGTGCCGGAGAAGCAGAGCCGGTATGAGTTCTTCGGGCCGGCGGCCGCGCTGGAATAATCCAGAACCGAGTCGCCTTCATCGCTAGCAGGCTAGCTCCCACAATTGGAATGCAATCCGTTGTGGGAGCTAGCCTGCTAGCGATTAGCCGTTATACGGTCTTGATTCTTAAAAAGTGTTTAAAGGTTAATCGTTTCTTAACCGGTTTATCGTTTATTCCCCGATGCTGATGATAGGCGCTCGTTCGTTTACATGATCAGGATCGCCCCCATGTCGCACATCGCCTCTTCCCGTCGTTTCAGCCTGGCCGCGTTGGGCCTGTCGGTTGCCTTGCTGTCCAGTCCGTTTGCCTTTGCCGAATCCGCGTTGATCCAGCCGCAGACCCTGATCGTCGATCAGAGCCTGCCCAAGGCCCAGCGTGATGCAATGGAACTGGCGGCGCGGCGTTACGGCAGTTTCTGGAACACGGGCGAAGAAGCGTTGGCCACTGCGGCTCTGTCGCCGCAGTTTGTCGACAAGACCCCGCCGGAAGGCCGGGTGCAAGGGCCGACAGGGCCGCTGCTGGCGTCGAAGTTCTTTCGCACGGCGGTGCCGGACCTGAGCTGCGAGATTGAGCAAATGATCGTCGCCGGTGATCGTGTGGTGGTGCATCTGCACTTTCGCGGGCATTTCACCGGTACGTTCAAGGCTCTCAAAGGGCAGGGCCAGCGTGTAGACTTCCGGGCAACCGATATCTATCAGATCGACAACGGTCGCATCGCGGCCAATTGGCATATCGAAGACAACATCAGCCTGATGGCGCAACTGCAAGCGCAGCCGCCGGCCAGCTGAACCATGGACATGAAAGGGAAACGCGATGAGCGAGGAAACGATTCGATTGGGACGTGAACGGCGCTATCTGGTGTTGCTGGGCGTCATCTGCCTGGCACTGATCGGTGGCGCGCTGTACATGCAGATCGTGCTGGGCGAGGCGCCATGTCCGCTGTGCATCCTGCAGCGTTATGCCTTGCTGCTGATCGCGTTGTTCGCGTTCATCGGCGCGGCCATGCGCACCCGCCGCAGCATCACCGTGTTCGAGGTGCTGGTGGTGATTTGCGCGATTGCCGGAGCTGGCGTCGCCGGGCATCACGTGTACACCCAGTTCTACCCAGCGGTGAGTTGCGGCATTGATGTGCTGCAACCGATCGTCGATGACCTGCCGCTGGCGAAGATCTTCCCGCTGGGCTTCCAGGTCGACGGTTTCTGCTCGACGCCGTACCCGCCGATCCTCGGTCTGTCGCTGGCGCAATGGGCACTGGTGGCCTTCGTGCTGGTGGTGATCCTGGTGCCGCTGCTGACCTCGCGCAACCGAAAAGCATTGCGCTGAATCAACTTTTCGGCCCCTGCGCCGATAACACAAACGCCTCGATTTGCAGTGACGCAAATCGAGGCGTTATGCATTTCAGGGTCTTTGTGAAAACGTCGTGACGAACGGCAAGGGACGGTGCGACAGGTGTGCGACATGTTGTCACACACGCCATGTCGCAGTGCCTTTCGCAGGCCCGGATTGGACTGTTGTTACAAAAAAGGATTGGTCTGTTTCAGGGTTTTTCGGCTTTGGAACGCTGGTGCCGGAACAGGCAGTTTTAACAACCTGTGGCAATTGGCCAAAGCCCTTGGGTTATCGGGGTTTAAGCGCTTCACGGTGTCGGAAAAAGTCTTCGGAACTGTCTGATCCGAGCCAGGTACACCTACATTTTTTGGTGTTTTTGTTGAGAATCGATTTCGATAACATGCGGAACTTTTGCAAAAACGGTGATGGATTGTTGCTCTGAGCGATAAAAATTATTTCGGGATAAGACATGGTGTATAGGGCGCTACCTATCTACAATCGCCCGCACTGAATTCCCGGCACTGTTCAACCTTTATAAGGAACTGAGCAGGAAGTCGGGTGTCGAGGGGCCGAAAGGCTTGCGAGACACCCAGGTGTCGGTGCCTTCCAACTTTCCGCACCAAATGGAATTGGTCTGTAACAAGGCCTTTGACCACGAATTCGAATAAGAACTGACCGCTGTCCCAGGATTTGTCGAGCGTCTGACGCGCGACGGGCGGCCCTTATTCAATCCAAAGAAAATGCCAACCCTTGGCAGGGTGAAGTGTTGGCGATCAAAACCCAACTGCATTGCGCAAGCTGCTTTAGAGGTCGTGAGATGAGTAAAAACAGGTACCCCAGATTACTAGGCCTAGTGCCGCTGCTCGGCACGTTGTTGCTGGGAGGCTGCAACATGACCTTGCTCAATCCAACGGGCCAGGTCGGCCTGGAACAGCGCAACCTGATCATCACCGCTACGCTGCTGATGCTGTTGGTTGTTGTGCCGGTCATCGTCATGACCTTCCTGTTCGCCTGGAAGTACCGCGCCTCCAACAAGAACGCCGTCTACACCCCGAAATGGTCGCACTCGACCAAGATCGAAGTGGCAGTCTGGACCATTCCGGTCCTGATCATCATTGCCCTGGGTTACATCACCTACAAGTCGACCCACTCGCTGGATCCGTATCGTCCGATCGAATCCGACGTCAAGCCTGTGACCATCGAAGTGGTCGCGCTGGACTGGAAGTGGCTGTTCATTTACCCGGAACAAGGCATCGCCACGGTCAACAAGATCGTGTTCCCGGCGCACACGCCAGTTAACTTCCGGATCACTTCGGACGCGGTGATGAACTCGTTCTTCATCCCGGGCCTGGGCGGCCAGATCTACGCGATGGCGGGCATGACCACCAAGCTGCACCTGATCGCTGACCGCAACGCTGAAATGGACGGTATCTCCGCCAACTACAGCGGCGCTGGTTTCACCGGTATGAAATTCAAAGCGATCGCAACTTCTCAGGAAGATTTCGACGCCTGGGTAAGTGAAGTCAAAAAGGCACCTAAACAGCTTGAACAAGCTGAATACGCAGCCCTTGCCAAGCCAAGCCAGAACAATCCAGTCGAGCTCTACTCCTCGGTCACGCCGAACCTGTTCCAGACCATCGTCGACAAGTACGAAGGCATGAAACCGGGCAAGCCGCTGAAGCACGAGAAGAAAGAGAAAGAAGTGGCGGCAACGGATATGGACTCGAATTCGCATTCAGCTGCCGGGGCAGAGGAGTAAACGATGTTTGGTAAATTAAGTTGGGAAGCGATCCCTTTCCACGAGCCGATCGTGATGGTCACCATCTCGATGATCGCGCTCGGTGGTCTGGCGTTGTTCGCTGCAATCACCTACTTCAAGAAGTGGACTTACTTGTGGACCGAGTGGCTGACGTCGGTCGACCACAAGAAAATCGGCGTGATGTACATCATCGTTGCCATGGTCATGCTGCTGCGCGGTTTTGCCGACGCCATCATGATGCGTACCCAGCTGGCCATGGCCACCGAGGGTTCGCCTGGCTACCTGCCACCTGAACACTATGACCAGATCTTCACCGCTCACGGTGTGATCATGATCATCTTCATGGCGATGCCATTCTTCACCGGCCTGATGAACCTTGCAGTGCCGCTGCAGATCGGTGCCCGTGACGTTGCGTTCCCGTTCCTGAACTCCCTGAGCTTCTGGCTGCTGGTGTCCGGCGTCGTGCTGATCAACCTGTCCCTGGGCGTCGGCGAATTCGCCAAGACCGGCTGGGTTGCCTATCCACCGCTGTCGGGTCTGCAATACAGCCCTGGCGTGGGGATGGACTACTACATCTGGGCGCTACAGCTATCGGGTCTGGGTACAACGCTAACGGGGGTCAACTTCCTCGCGACCGTGCTGAAAATGCGTACCCCTGGCATGAAACTGATGGACATGCCGATCTTCACCTGGACCTGCACCTGGGCAAACGTTCTGATCGTGGCTTCGTTCCCGATCCTGACCGCTACCCTGGCACTGCTGACCCTTGACCGTTACATGGATTTCCACATTTTCACCAATGAACTTGGTGGCAATCCAATGATGTACGTCAACCTGTTCTGGGCATGGGGCCACCCTGAGGTTTACATCCTGATCCTGCCGGCCTTCGGCATCTTCTCGGAAGTGATCTCGGCCTTCACCGGCAAGAAACTGTTCGGCCACCACTCGATGATCTACGCTTCGGGCGCGATCTCGGTACTGGGCTTCATGGTTTGGCTGCACCACTTCTTCACCATGGGTTCGGGTGCCAGCGTCAACGCCTTCTTCGGTCTGGCGACGATGCTGATTTCCATCCCGACGGGTGTGAAACTGTTCAACTGGCTGTTCACCATCTACCAGGGCCGTCTGCGCTTCACCAGCCAGGTTCTGTGGACTCTGGGCTTCATGGTGACCTTCGCCATCGGCGGCATGACCGGCGTACTGCTGGCCATCCCGGGTGCTGACTTCGTTCTGCACAACAGCCTGTTCGTGATCGCGCACTTCCACAACGTGATCATCGGCGGCGCAGTATTCGGTTACATCGCAGGCTTCGGCTTTTATTTCCCGAAAGCGTTCGGCTTCAAGCTGCACGAAGGCTGGGGTAAAGCAGCGTTCTGGTTCTGGATCTCGGGCTTCTTCGTCGCGTTCATGCCGCTCTATGCACTGGGCTTCATGGGCATGACCCGTCGTCTGAACGCCACCACCAACCCTGAGTGGGTACCGTACCTGTACGTTGCCATGTTCGGTGCGGTGATGATCGCTGTGGGTATCGCTTGCCAGCTGATCCAGCTGTACGTCTCGGTACGTGACCGCAACAAGCCGGAAAACATGTGCGAACACGGTGACCCGTGGAATGCCCATACCCTGGAATGGTCGACCTCGTCGCCACCTCCGTTCTACAACTTCGCTGTGCTGCCTAAGGCTGACTGCATCGACCCGTTCACCGAAGCCAAGGAAAACGGTACTGCGTACCAGACTCCGGCCAAGTACGAGCCGATCCACATGCCGAACAACACCGCCACTGGCGTGGTGATGGGCGCACTGCTGACCGTATTCGGTTTCGCGATGATCTGGCACATCTGGTGGTTGGCGATCGCCAGCCTGGCCGGCACTGTCATCTACTTCGTGATCCACGCTGCACGTGACGACCAGGGCTACATGGTTCCGGTTGAAACGATCGAGCGCATCGAAGCCGAGCAGCACAAGCGTCTGGTAGCGGCCGGGAAGATCCCTGCTTCCGCGACCCGTGTTGAAACCAAGTTGGAACAGGCTTAAACAATGTCGAACTTAGTGACCAATGCTGGACACGCCCATGGCCACGACCATGGGCACGATGACCATCACCACGACTCGGGCGAGATGACCGTATACGGTTTCTGGCTCTACCTGATGACCGACTGCATTCTGTTTGCGTCGATCTTCGCGGTGTACGCGGTACTGGTAAACAACGTCGCCGGTGGCCCGTCGGGCCACGACATCTTCGAACTGCCATACGTGCTGGGCGAAACCGCTCTGCTGTTGTTCAGTTCGATCACCTACGGCTTCGCCATGCTGGCGTTGTACAAAGGTAAAAAGCAGCAGGTTCTGGGCTGGTTGTTCATGACCTTCCTGCTCGGCGCAGGCTTCATCGCCATGGAGATCAACGAGTTCCACCTGCTGATCTCCGAGGGCTTCGGTCCTAGCCGTTCGGGCTTCCTGTCGGCGTTCTTCACCCTGGTCGGTACCCACGGTCTGCACGTATCCGCGGGTCTGATCTGGATGGGCATCATGATGTACCAGGTCAACAAGCACGGCCTGACGGCGACCAACAAGACCCGTCTGAGCTGCCTGAGCCTGTTCTGGCACTTCCTGGACGTGGTGTGGATCTGCGTATTCACCGTTGTTTACCTGATGGGGACCCTGTAATGGCTAATGCACACTCCCATGACAGCCATGATGCTGGCCACGGCAGCGTAAAGTCGTACGCCATCGGCTTCATCCTGTCGGTGATCCTGACCGTGATCCCGTTCGGCCTGGTGATGTTCCCGACCCTGCCGAAGTCCACCACGCTGGCAATCGTCCTGCTGTTCGCAGTGATCCAGGTGATCGTTCACCTGTATTACTTCCTGCACCTGGACCGCTCCGTGGCCCAGCGTAACAACGTGATCGCGTTCGTCTTTACGGCCATCGTGATCCTGCTGCTGGTCGGCCTGTCGCTGTGGATCATGTTCAGCATCCACACGTTCATGATGGCGAAGTGAGGTAGACCCGATGTCGCTCAAGCACTTTATCCAAATCACCAAACCGGGGATCATTTTCGGTAACGTGCTTTCTGTGGCAGGCGGGTTCTTCCTGGCCTCGAAAGGGCATGTGGATCTGGCGGTGTTCCTGGCCGCCATGATCGGCACTTCCCTGGTCGTGGCCTCCGGTTGCGTGTTCAACAACTGCATCGACCGCGACATCGACCTGAAGATGGAGCGCACCAAGAACCGGGTGCTGGTCCAGGGCCTTATCTCCCTGAAACTGGCCCTGGTCTATGCGACCGTCCTGGGTGTCGCCGGCGTTGCGTTGCTGTACAAGGTGGCCAACCCGTTGGCTGCCCTGTTCGCCGTGATCGGCTTCATCATCTACGTCGGCTTCTACAGCCTGTACCTCAAGCGCAAGTCGGTTCACGGCACGCTGGTGGGCAGTCTGTCGGGCGCCATGCCGCCGGTGATCGGTTACGTGGCCGTGACCAACAGCTTTGACATGGCCGCGCTGACCCTGCTGGTGATGTTCAGCTTGTGGCAGATGCCGCATTCTTACGCCATCGCGATCTTCCGCTTCAACGATTACCTGGCCGCATCGATTCCGGTGCTGCCAGTGAAGCGCGGGATCCAGGTGGCCAAGAAGCACATCCTGTTCTACATCCTGGCGTTCCTCGTGGCGACCCTGATGCTGACCTTCAGCGGCTACGCCGGCATGAGCTACCTCGCCGTCGCCGCGGCCATGGGCATGTACTGGCTGTACATGGCCTGGACCGGCTACAAGGCGGTGGATGACACGGTCTGGGCACGCAAGCTGTTCGTGTTCTCGATCTTCACCATCACCGCATTGAGCGTCATGATGTCCCTGGACTTCAAGGTGCCGACCGAGCTGCTGCTGACGTACGCGCCGTAAGGTTCGAACGCTGTACGAAAAACCCCGTTCATCGAGAGATGAGCGGGGTTTTTTGTTGCCCGCGGCAAGTGATTCCGTCACAGCGGTTTGGGTTAAGCCGTAAATGATTAACCAGAAATCGACAGGTTGCGGTCACCAGGCAAAAGCCCTAGATTCGGATCCAACTTCACGCATCGATCAAGAGGCTGGGCGAAATGACTGAGAGGATGACTTGCGACGAACGCTTCATTGCCCTGGCAAAAGAGCTGAATTACGACATCAATGGCGAGAACACGGTGGGCGGCAATTACGCGCCGCTGGTGCGTCATCACGATGAGCTGTACATCAGCGGCATGGTGCCGCGCACCGAGGGCAAGATTCAGTATCCCGGCCGGGTCGGGCTGGAGCTGACGCTCAAGGACGCGCAAGCCGCCGCGAGCATCAGCGCCATGCGTTGCCTGGCGTTCATCGTCGATGCGGTCGGTTCGCTGGACAAGGTCAGGGCGTTGTTGCGGGTCACGGTCTATGTGAAGTCGACACCGGACTTTGTCGACCTGAGTGAAGTGGCCAACGGCGCATCCGACGTTTTCAGTTATGTGCTGGGGGATGCAGGTCGGCATACCCGCACCACCGTCGGCGTCTATCAGTTGCCGAAAAACGCGGCCATCGAAGTCGACATGATCGCAGCGGTACATCCGTCGGCGTAATCGCTGAACGCCGCACAACAAAAAGCCCCGCCTGAGATTCAGAGCGGGGCTTTTTCGTCAGCGCTGCGCTTACTGGGCAGCGATGCTGTAACCGTCGAACGCGGTCTGCTGTTGCAGGGCGGTGATGATGTTCTTGCGGTTGATCGCGTGTTCGGTGCCGGCGTTGTCGACGAAGGTCTCGCCTTCGATTTCTGCTTCTTCGCCTTCACCGACGAAGGTGAAACCGAGGAATTCCAGCGCCTCACGATCCACGCTCAGGCGCGAACGCGGCGTGCGCATTGGCAGGGTCACGCTGACGCCGTCCTTGCTGATGCTGAACACTTCGACGTCTTTCTTGGCGCGTGCGGCTTTGCTCTTGCCGCCGCTCGGGTTGCTGATCGCCTGATGGGTCTGGTTCAGCACCTTGAGGGCCAGGCCATAGACGATTTCCTGGAACGCCGGATCGTCCTTGAAGCTGGACAGGATGCGACTGATCGGGAACTTGCTGCTCAGGTCTTCGAGGGCTGCGATGTCGGCCGCCTCGGCATCTTTCAGGCGCTTGAGCTGGCCCATCAGCTCGTAGGCCTGATCGTCATCGAAGCGATCATGGGCCTGACGGATCGCGGCGCGCAGCTCACGGATCTGCTCGCTCTCGCGGGTCGACTGGAACGCGTCGAGCACCATCTCGCTGATGATCTTCGCTTGTGGAATGTGTTGTGAAAGATTGATGGAGTTTTCGTATTCCGCTTTGGACGACAGGGTGACTACGGATTCAGCGGTGTTGAAATCGGACATTGAAATTTCACTACTTTTTAACTTGGGATAAGACGAGAAAGCATGGGGGGCTTTTTCAGGCCGACTAATTTAGGGGAGCGGGGCAGTGTTGTCACGGAGCAACGGCCCGATGGAGTTGATTATTTGCCCGGCGTATTCAGGTTCATCGAACGGACGATCCACTGTTCGGCGTTCTGTTGATCCACCGGCAGCGAGAAGCGAAAGGTCGCGCCCCGTCCTGCGACATCGAGCAACTGGATTTCGCGCCCGTGCAGTTGCAGGATCCGATGCACGATTCGCAGGCCCAGTCCGCCGTCGCGCCGCGCGCCGCCGATATTGAAGGGACGCAGGAACAAACCTTCACGCAACTCGGCGGCGATGCCGGGGCCGGTGTCACTGACGGTGATTTCAACCAGTGCACCCTGGGGTTTCAGACCGAGTTCGATTTCGCCCCCCGGCGGCGTATGGCGCAAGGCGTTATCGAACAGGTTGGTCAGCACCCGTTCGATCAGCCCGAGGTCAGCGCAGACAGTTGGCAGGTTGGCGCTGAAACTGGCCTTGAGTTCGACGTTCCGGGCTTCGGCGCCCAGTTCGAATTTCTGGAAGATGTCCTGCACCAGGTCGGTCAGGGAAAATTGTTCCAGCACAGGCTGCACGAAACCATGTTCAAGGCGCACCAGCTCCAGCAGCGATTGCGCGAGCCCGCCGACCTTGCGGCTCTGATCCAGGGCGATCCCCAGATAGCGGCGGCGTTCTTCCGGAGACAGGGTGGCGTCCTTGAGTGACAGCGTTTCCAGGTAACCATGCAGCGAAGCCAGCGGTGTGCGCAGGTCATGGGAAATATTCGCCACCAGTTCCCGGCGCTCCTGATCCTGACGGGTCAAAGAGCGCCACTGTTCGCCGAGGCGGTTTTGCATTTGCCGGAACGCTGCGTCGAGCACGGCGATTTCGTCCGGGTCAGCGGACTTGTCCACAGGTGACGGTGCGGCTGGCAGCGATTGCGGTGCGCCGTCGATGTCGAAGCGACTCACGGTTTCGGTCAACCGACGCAATGGCCGGGTGATCAGGTTGAATGCCGTCAGACCGGCAATCAGGCACAGGAACGCCACCAGCCCGATGGACAGCAACGCCGTATTCAGCGCTGCACTGGTGGCGCCGCGTTCGGCGAAACGGTCGTGCGCTTCGCTGAGCAGGACCACGTAAAGGTAACCGGCCGGCTTGCCGTTGACCTGCAACGGCGCGGCGCTGAAGACCTTGCGCCCGTCGATGCTGCGCGGGTCGTCGCCAAGGATCGGCAGCGGTTGATCATTGAGCAGTCGTCGAATCGGTTGCAGGTCGACAGTCTGCCGACGCAGGCGTCCTTCCGGCGCCGCGTTGCCGACGATCCGGCCTTCGGTGTCGAGCAGATACACCTCGACACTCGGGTTGACCAGCATCAACTGGCTGAACAGTTCGCGCACCGCGCCGGGCATCAGGCCGTTGCTGTCCATCAGCACCGTGTCGTGGGCGATGTGTTGCGCCAGATCCCGGGACAGACCTTGCACCACCTCCAGCTCATGCATCTGGCTGGAGCGCACCTGCAACCACGCCGAAGTGCCGCAGCACGCCAGCAGCAACACGGCGAATACCAGGGACAGGCGCTGCGTCAGGGTCAGTTTCATGGTTGTTCTGTACTCGTGCCGAATTTGTAGCCACGGCCCCACACCGTGAGGATGCGCACCGGTTGTGCCGGATCCGCCTCGATCTTCGCCCGCAGGCGATTGATGTGGGTGTTGACCGTGTGTTCGTAGCCTTCGTGGCTGTAGCCCCAGACCGCGTTGAGCAGATCCATGCGCGAGAACACCTTGCCCGGCTGGCGGGCGAAGAAATACAGCAGGTCGAATTCCCGTGGGGTGAGGTCCAGTCGTTGGCCGTTCAGGGCCACGTCACGAGTGATCGGGTCGATGGTCAGGCCGTCGAGGCTCAGGCTGCCGGCGTCCATCTTCAGGTTGCGGGCCATGGCGTCTACCCGGCGCAGCAGGGCTTTGACCCGGGCGACGAGTTCAAGCATCGAAAACGGTTTGGCGAGGTAATCGTCGGCGCCCAGTTCCAGGCCAAGGATGCGGTGCAGTTCGCTGGAGCGGGCGCTGGTGATGATGATCGGTGTGTAGCGCGCCATGGCCCGGGCGCGGCGGCAGATTTCCAGGCCGTCGACGCCCGGCAACATGAGGTCGAGGATCAGTGCATCCCAGTGACTTTGCTGCAGCAGGCGCATGCCTTCGTCGCCGTCGGCGCTGTGGACCACCTCGAATTGCTCATCCCGCAGATGCAGGCAAATGAGGTCGGCGATGTGCAGGTCGTCCTCGACCACCAGGACGCGTTTGGTCTGTTCCATGAAGCTCAATCCTTCGGCGCAATGTGCGCATTGTGCGGGTTTTCCTCCGGGCGAGTTATCACGAATTGTTTAACTTCCCGTGAGGATTTGGCGATCAACCCAAGCCTAGGCTGTGTTCCACGACAGGCATCTGGAATTTTGGGAGACGGCCATGTTTTCACGGCGACAGATTCTGGCAACGGGCGGCGGGCTGGGGCTTGCAGCATTGCTGGCGGGTGTATTGCCAAAGTTATCCACGGGCTCGGCGCTGGTCGGCGAGGCGTTTGCCGACGAAGCGTTCGAAGTGACCCACAGCGACAGTGAATGGCATGCGCTGCTCACCGACGAGCAATTCGACGTGCTGCGCAAGGAAGGCACGGAACGGGCCTACAGCAGTCCCCTGAACAACGAGCATCGGACCGGCACTTTTGCCTGTGCCGGGTGCGATCTGACGCTGTTTTCGTCGGACACCAAGTTCGACAGCCGCACCGGCTGGCCGAGTTTCTGGGCGCCGCTGGAACACGCCGTGGCCACCCGTCAGGATCGGTCCTTCGGCATGACTCGGGAGGAAGTTCACTGCCGACGTTGCGGCGGTCACCTCGGCCATGTGTTCGACGACGGGCCCAAACCCACCGGTCTGCGCTACTGCATGAACGGCCTGGCCATGACTTTTAAACCCGTGGCGGTTTGAGTCGTGGCCCGCCTGCAATCTTCACTCTCTACAGGACGACACCATGTGGCTCTTGGTTCTCGCTTATCTCGGCGGTGTGCTGACGATCGTCAGCCCGTGCATCCTGCCGGTTCTGCCTTTTGTCTTCGCTCGCGCCGGGCAGCCGTTTATCAAGAGTGGCTTGCCGCTGTTGGCCGGGATGGCACTGACCTTCGCCCTCGTCGCGACACTGGCGGCGGTGGGCGGCGGTTGGGTGGTGCAAGTCAATCAGTACGGTCGCTGGCTCGCGTTGCTGTTCGTTGCACTGTTCGGGCTGACCTTGCTGCTGCCGCGTCTGGCCGAGCGTCTGACCCGGCCGCTGGTGTCCGCCGGCAGTCGCCTGTCGGAGGCCGCCGGCCAGGACAATCGTCCGCGTCCCGGCGCGCCGTTTCTGATCGGTGTCGCCACCGGGCTGCTCTGGGCACCGTGCGCCGGGCCCATCCTCGGCTTGATTCTGACCGGTGCCGCGCTGCAAGGAGCAAGCATCGCCACCACGCTGTTGTTGCTCGCTTACGCGGCGGGCGCGGCTACGTCGCTGGCTGCGGCGCTGCTGCTGGGCGGTAAGGTTTTCGCGCTGATGAAGCGCTCGATCGGAACTGGCGAGTGGATCCGCCGCGGGCTCGGTGCTGCGATGCTGGCCGGTGTGGCCGCCATCGCGCTGGGCCTCGATACCGGGATTCTGGCGCGGGTGTCGACCGCATCCACCGGAGGTCTGGAGCAGGCACTGGTCGGCAAACTGTCGGGGAAATCCCCTCAGGGCAACGGCACAATGATGGCGCAGATTCCCGCAGCGGATGACGCGGCAAACGGCAGCATGATGGCTGCTGGCGGTGCGATGAAAATGGCCGCCAAGGCACCGGTTTCGCTGCCGGTCGAAGGTCAGTTGCCGCCGCTCGATGGCGCGGTGCAATGGCTCAACTCCGCGCCGCTTGATGCTCAGGCATTGAAGGGCAAAGTGGTGCTGGTGGATTTCTGGACCTACTCCTGCATCAACTGCCTGCGCACCTTGCCTTACGTCAAAGCCTGGGCCGAGAAGTACAAGGATCAGGGCCTGGTGGTGATCGGCGTGCATGCCCCGGAATTTGCCTTCGAACGTGATGTAGGCAACGTCACCAAAGCCATGAAGGAACTGGGCATCAACTACCCGGTGGCCATCGATAACGACTACAGGATCTGGCGCGCTTTCAACAATGAATACTGGCCGGCACATTACTTTGCCGACGCCCAGGGGCGCATTCGTTACCACCACTTTGGCGAAGGAGACTACGCCGAATCGGAACGCGTCATCCAGCAACTGTTGCGTGAAGCCGGTGCGAAAACCGTCGCCGACGGTTTGATCAATGCCGATGCCCAAGGCGTGCAGCTGGCGCCGGACATGAATCAGGTGCTGTCGCCGGAAACCTACGTCGGCTACCAGCGTGCGGAACATTTCGTACCGGAAACCAGCCTTGTGCCTGACAAGGTGGCGGCTTACACGGCGCCGACGAACCTGGCTCTGAATGACTGGAGTCTGGGCGGGCAATGGGCAGTCGGTGCCGAGCGCGCCACCGCAAATGCGCCGGCCAGCCGTATCGTTTACCGCTTCCATGCCCGCGATCTGCATCTGGTGCTGGGGCCGGGAACGGACGGCAAACCGGTGCGCTTCAAAGTGACCATCGACGGTCAGGCGCCGGGCGATGCCCACGGTGTCGACGTGGCGCCTGACGGCAGCGGTCGGGTCACCGAACAGCGCTTGTATCAATTGGTGCGGCAAACCGATGGGGTGAAGGACCGAACCTTCAGCATCGAGTTTCTAGATCCGGGCGTGTCGGCCTACGCCTTTACCTTCGGCTGATCAGGAGTGCGTGACATGAAAACTCGAATTGTCTGGCGTCGTCTGTTGTTGGGCGTCGCGGCGGCCGGAGTGATCGGACAGTGCTCGGCGTTTTCCTTCGGCGCCGAGGAAGGCGTGGCGATTCCTCCGCCAGCTCTTGATGAGAGCACCCTGGCGCACAGTGAGACGGCAGTCTTCGCCGGCGGCTGTTTCTGGGGTGTGCAGGGTGTTTTCCAGCACGTCAAAGGTGTGCAGAAAGCCGTCTCCGGATACGCTGGCGGCTCGGCCAACACGGCGGAATATGAACGGGTCAGCGAGGGCGATACGGGCCATGCCGAGTCGGTACAAGTCACCTTCGACCCGACCCAGGTCAGCTACGGCAGCCTGTTGCAGATTTACTTCTCGGTGGCCCACAACCCGACCGAGCTCAACCGTCAGGGGCCGGACAGCGGCACGCAATATCGCTCGGCGCTGTTCCCGGTCAATGCCGATCAGCAACGCGTCGCGCAGGCCTATATCGCCCAGCTTGATGCGGCGCATGCCTACAGCAAACCCATCGTGACCCGACTGGAAACCTATAACGGCTTCTATCCGGCGGAGGACTATCACCAGGACTTCCTCACCGAACACCCGACCTATCCGTACATCGTGATCAACGACCTGCCGAAAGTGGCACAGTTGAAGCAGCTGTTCGCCGAGCGTTATCAGGAGAAACCGGTGCTGGTGAAAAACGGGTCGTGATCAACGGTTATGCAATGGTTATTGTGCGGTCACTGGCGACTGTCGAGCGGCGAGGGCTCGCAGTGTCCAGTAGAGTTTCAGCGAACGGGTGCTGATCAGGCCGCACATGAACCCCGATACCGTGGACTTGAGCAGCAGCATGTCGGGGGAAGCGGCCAGCTGCGGATTTACCGCATCCTGATAGCCGAAGTAATAGTTCGCGAAAAAGAACATCAGGAACATGATCAGGATTTTCACGGTGCCCGGCATGATCAACCCCGTCGCGGTATCGTCGAGTGCCACGCCCTTGCGGGAAAACACCAGCCAGGCCGAGAGACTGCCCAGCAACAGCGCGCCAAACCAACTGCCAAGGAACAGGACCGGGTCGATCGTCAAGTTCACGGAGTACAACGACCACGCCAGAAACGCAGGCGGTGTGATGAGCATCGAGAGACGGCTTTCACGGCGGGGAGAAAAAGCCTTGATGCCGAAATAAACCACAAGCAGAAAAAACACATAGGCCCGAATCGGAGTGTTTTGCAGAATCGTGAGCATCGCGCAGCATCCATGCTGGAAAAGAGGAAGGTGGATAATAGTCGTGGTCGCTGCAACCGTCGGCTTTTTGTTGAACCCGGGCTGATCAGCTTTTCCCCCATGTCCGCATCGCAAACTCGACGAAGCGCCGAAGCTTCGGCAGCCGATAACGATCCTGTGCATAAAGCAGATGCAAAGGACGGCTCGGTGGCTGGTAGTCGGGCATCACTGCGACGAGTTTGCCGTCGCGCAGGTCCTGCTCCACCAGTGCATCGGGCAGCATCACGATGCCCATGCCGGTACGCGCCGCCTGATGCAAACCGGCGGAGGTGTTCATCAGCATCGGCCCACTGACATCGACCATGATTTCACCGTCAGGGCCGCTCAGGCGCCAGCGCTTTTCCACCGATTGCCAGTCATCGCCGGCGGGGTAGGCGAACGACAGGCAATCGTGCTGTTGCAGGTCTTCAGGTGTCAGGGGCATGCCGCGCCGGGCCACGTAATCCGGAGATGCACACACGGTCAGGGTGTAGTCGATCAGGGGGCGGGCGATCAGGTTCGATTGCTCGAAATGGCCGAGGCGGAACGCCACATCGAGACCACTCTCCAGCAGATCCGGGCGACTGTTGGTCAGCACGACATCCATTCTGACTTGCGGGTACTGCAGGGAAAATTCGCTGAGCGCCGGAGCCAGGCGTTCAACACCGAAGGTCAGTGGCGCGGTGATGCGCAACAGGCCGCGCGGTTCATCCAGGGTTTGCTCGGCGAGTCGTTCGGAGTCTTGCACCAGCCCCAGCACTTCCAGACAGCGCTGGTAATAGACCGTGCCGAATTCGGTCAGCCGCTGACGCCGTGTGGTGCGTTGCAGCAGTTGTACGCCGAGGCGCTGCTCCAGTGCCCGCAGGTGATTGCCGACCATGGTCGTGGACATTTCGCACTGCAGGGCGGCGGCCGTCATGCTGCCGCTTTCCACGACCTTGACGTAGACGCTCATCGACTGGAACAGATCCATTATCAAGTCCTGCTTATAAATGATTGAAGTTTTGCGGAGTTTATCCAGCTCTGGTGGCTAACCATACTGCAAACACACCGACCTTCACTGGAGTTTGAAGTCATGACCGCCGCCCTGATGAACACGTACCAACCGCTGGCTTTGAGTTTCACCAAAGGCCTGGGCACCCGTCTGTGGGATCAGGCCGGTCGTGAATACCTCGATGCCGTCGCGGGTGTAGCGGTGACCAATGTCGGCCACTCGCATCCGCGGATTGTTTCGGCGATCAGCGAGCAGGCGGGATTGCTGTTGCACACCTCCAACCTCTACAGCATCGACTGGCAGCAGCAACTGGCGCTCAAACTGACGCAGTTGTCGGGGATGGAGCGGGCGTTCTTCAACAACTCCGGCGCCGAGGCCAACGAAACCGCGCTGAAACTGGCGCGCCTGCATGGCTGGCGCAAGGGGATTGAGCCGCCGCTGGTGGTGGTCATGGCCAATGCGTTTCATGGCCGCACTCTGGGCACTTTGTCAGCCAGCGATGGCCCGGCGGTGCGCCTGGGATTCAACGAGTTGCCGGGGGATTTCGTCAAAGTGCCATTTGGCGATCTCGAAGCTCTGGAGCAGGTGCAGCAGCAACATGGCGAGCGGATCGTGGCGATTCTGGTGGAGCCGATCCAGGGCGAAAGCGGCGTGCAAATCGCGCCGCCGGGTTACCTGAAAGCGCTGCGCGAACTCTGCAATCGCCACGCCTGGCTGTTGATGCTCGACGAGATCCAGACCGGCATCGGTCGCACCGGGCGGTGGTTTGCGTTTCAGCATGAAGGCATCGTCCCCGACGTCATGACCCTCGCCAAAGGCCTGGGTAACGGCGTGCCGATCGGTGCCTGTCTGGCACGGGGCCGGGCGGCGGAACTGTTTACGCCGGGCAGCCATGGCAGCACCTTCGGCGGCAATCCGCTGGCCTGCCGGGTGGGTTGCACCGTGCTCGACATCATCGAAGAACAGGGCCTGCTGGAGAATGCCCGGGTACAAGGCGAGCGTTTGCTCAGCCGCCTGCGGTCGGAACTGGCGGACAACCCGAATGTGCTGGCAATTCGTGGGCAGGGGTTGATGATCGGTATCGAACTGAAACAGCCGATCCGCGACCTGACCCTGATTGCCGCGCGGGATCACGGGCTGCTGATCAACGTCACCCGCGGCAAGACGATCCGGTTGCTGCCGCCGCTGACGATTGATGAGCGGGAGGTGGGGATGATTGTGAGGGGGATAGGGCGCGTACTGGAACGGGACTGATCTCTTGTTCAGTAGTGATATCTGCACGTGATGACGCAGACTTCACCGTCTTCAATTGCATAGACCAAACGATGTTCGGCAGTTATCCGTCGGGACCAGAAGCCGCTCATGTTGTGCTTGAGCGGCTCGGGTTTGCCGAGTCCTTCGAAGGGTTGTCGTTGGATCGCTTTGATCAACAGATTGATGCGTTTGAGACCGGCCTTATCGTTCTGCTGAAACCATAAGTAGTCTTCCCACCCGGTTGGCGTGAACTCGATTTTCATTCTTCGATCAGTTGCCTGGCCTTGGCTTTTCCTGCACGCATTTCGCCAATCGATTTGATCAAGCGCTCTGCGTTGGCTGGAGAACGCAGCAGATATGCCGTTTCTTCCATCGCGTTGTATTCAGCCAGAGACATCATGACAACAGGTTCACCTTTTTGGCGGGTGACCAGCAGTGGGGCGCGATCTTCGTTCACGCGGTCCATGGTTTCCGCCAAGTGAGCCCGGGCCGTGGTGTAGTTGATGGTGTGCATGTTGTAGTCCTCGCTTGATGCAAAGAACGTACAGAAATGAGTACATGATGACAAGGCAATACCTACCAGTGGTTGTCGTGCAGAGAGACTATCTGCGGTTGAGTAAGTATCACTGAAGTCTCATCGAGACGTTTCCTGGACCTCTGTAATCTCATTCCGATGGGTAAGCCATCCAGCGGTCGTTGAGAATTCGAATCTGACGTTACCCGCGTAAGACTTATTGACCGTACTTGTCAGGCAACGGCAACCCTGTCTGCAGGCATTTGATGAGTTTGTCGGGATCTACCTGACACCAGTAAACGAATGTCAGCTCATCAAAATCGGCTATTGCTGTCTGGGCGTCGACCAGAAAGTGTGGCGCTTTCCATTGTTGTGCGACGACGGCCAGTGCACCAGGACCGCAAACGATCCACGATGCTTTGCCACCAAAGATTTGTGGCAAATAGGCGTCGCTCAAAATGGATTGCATGACACTATCGAGCGATTCGCTTTCTGATCGAGTCAACCAGCGTTGATGTGGCGCGTCGCAATCATCGCCGGCATGCACGCTGTCGCGAGTGATTCGAAGCTTTTTCAGTAATGTCATCCGAGCAACTTTCCATCAGAAAAAAGGTAAGATCCTAATCAGGATAATCCGTCAGATCCGGCGCCAGCATCCGGGTCTTCGGCGCGCCGTTCGAGTTGTGCTGAATGATGTCCCGGGGCTGTCCTTGCTCATTGAAAAAAACCTGGCCGATCCCCGCCGAATTCCATAGCCGTTCACCCGCTTCGGCATGCTCGGGAACGTACGGCACGATGCGCATGCGTCGGCGTTTGGTCAGCCAGTTCAGCGGCGAGCGAGGTGAGTAGAGCCAGCGATTGAGGCGGTCGAACCATTCGAGCAGGGTGGGCGGGAATTCGTTCTTGATGCCGCTGCTGGTGATCTGCCAGATGCGCGGACCGGCCTTACGGTGTCGGATAAGTACTTCGTAGACGAAGGAATAATGCACATCCCCTGACAGCACCACGTAACTGCCGGGTGTACGGGTGTGTCGGAAAATATTCAGGATCACCTGGGCCGCGCCGCGATGGGCCATCCAGTTTTCCGCGTCCACCAGCAGGGGATAGCCGCACCAGCTGAAAACTTTCTGTACGGTTTCGATCAGCTTCACACCGAAGATCGGTGCCGGCGAGACGATGATCGCCGACGGATGATCGAGCAGTTCCTGCTGCAGTTCGCAAAGGGCCTCCCAGTCCAGCAGACCGGAAGGTTGCTTGAGCGCCATCTCGCTGCGCCAGCGGCGGGTGCGGGTGTCGAGCACCACCATGGCCGGGCTGGTGGGCAGTACGAAATGCCAATGCTGAAAGCGCAGCAGTTCATCAATCAGATCGTCCTGCACCGACGCGTCGAGATAGCAGTCATCACCGCTGTCACTCAGTCGTCGGGTTGTCTCCAATAACCTGCTGAATGCATCCGGGTTGTTGCCCCAGCCCTGACACAACATATAAGCGATCAGCGCATTGCCGATGATGCGTCTGGAGAACGGATGACCATAGGCGGTTTCTTCCCACTGCGCTGACAGGTTCCAGTCATCGGTGATGTCGTGATCGTCGAAGATCATCAGGCTCGGCAAGTGCGCCAGCGCCCGGGCGACATTGCCCAGGCCTGCCTTGAAGGTATCGATCCGGGTCTGTTCCAGTGCGTAGCGCTGGCGGCGTTCGGGCGTCAGGTTCGGAACTTGTGGATCGATCAGCGTCCATGGTGTTGGCGACCACACCAACAGGTACATGGCCATGACTTCGGCAAACGTCACCAGATGGTTGTCGGCGCTGCTGCTGGTGAAAATCGGCTTGCGCGCACCGCCGAAAAAACGCTCGCGCAAAGTCTCGTTGCTCTCAAGTGCCGGTAACAAATCTGCACGGTGGTAATAACTGGCCGGGTGTTCGTAGAGTCGGGCGCTGTCGCTGACCACGGCGCCTTCGAGTTGCTCACCAAACAGGCCGAGTCGCTCGATCAAGGCATGAATCGCCCGCAACATCGGACCGGCAACGTCATCGGCGTAAATCTGATCGCCGCTCATCATCAGCAGGGCAGGGCGCTGTTGCGGCTCGGTTTCAGCCGCGAGCAGTTGATCGACGCAGAGCAGGCCGTCAGCCGCCGGGTGATGCGGTTTGCGGCACGAGCCGTGGAGCAGTTGATCGATCCGTGAACGCACTACAAGGTTCGGGCACATGGCGCTGCCATACAGCAGATTCGGCGCCCAGTCGGCGATGGGATGCTGGCCATCGATCAGCAAGTCGTAATCGACCTGTGTGTCAAAAGGCAGCGGGCTGTCGAGCGTGACGTCTATCAGGTGAATGAATGCATGAGTGCCTACAGGAATGACCGTGCATTTCCCGGCATCCAGTGGAATGTCTCCTGCGCCTTGCAGGCGCAAGGTCAGCGACAACTCGCGGCTGCCGACCAGCCAAAGCACGATGCGTGCAGGTTCCAGCCGTCGCAACAGCGGGCCGGCCAGTACAGGAGGCAGCGGAGTCAGGTCAGCAGACATTCGAGACATCGGAGGGCAGAACTCAGGTCGCACAGGCTGGCGATGATAGCTCAGCCCGTGCTTTCAACCCTTAAGCGAGGCTTAAGAGTCCGACTTTTGCAGCTTCAGCGCCAACAGGCGCCATTCGGCAGGTGTCGCGTCGACTCTTGGCTGTTCCTGCACGGAGCAGTCGAAACGGTAAGTGACGTCGTCGCCGTTCATGTTCCGCGCGGTGACGGTGTTGCTGAAGGTGTAGATCTGATTCTTGAAGCGTTGCGGTGCGATGCTTTTGCTATCGGCAAACCGTGCAGACGCGGGGAAGCGCAAGGTACTGGTCACGAACGGGCTGCACATGACGTACGCAAGCATCGACTTGTCACCCTGCGCGTCGTTGCGCAGTTTTTTGCTCAGGGCTGTCAGGGCTTTGCGCCCCTGGTCGTCACTCTGGTCAATCACGGTTTGCACCGACATGGTTTTCGGCGCCCGACTGGCGTAGTTCGGCAGCAAGGCTGAGTCCGGGGGCGAGGGTTTGTCGTCTGGCTCGATAGCGGCAAACACTGGCGCGGTTTTCAGCGCAGTGGGGCTTGCAGCTGACTCGGCTTCCGGCAGCAACGAGGTTGGCTCTGCTTCCCGTGTCACAACGTTTTCAGTCTGCTCGGCTTCGTAGTGATGGGCTGACGGGAACAGTGAAAGCGTGATCGACAGCACCACCATCGCCACAATAAAACCGCCCGCCGCTCCGACCAGATTGCCGTAAAACAGATGCCAGCTGCCGCGGTTTTTCACCACCCAGCGCCACATGAAACCCCAGGCCGCGACAAATGCCAGAAAACGCAGAAACTCCATTCGATCCTTTCCTTAAACCTGCAAAAACCGGAAATCAGCGTCGCCCCGACGATGAACGCTGAAGATGGACGGCAAGATATCAAAATAGAAGCGTGATACCAGTGACGTAAGCGTTGTCAGCGAAAGTTGAGTACGAAAAACATTAGCGTCGTGACGCCGGCAGTCAGTCCGCACAGGCCTGCGAGCAGGTGACGGGCCACCGGTTGTTCGGGTTGAGGGCGGCGGAGCATCCACATCCAGACTCCCGCAATCGCCCCGGCGGTTGTCATCACCTCCAGCAGGTCGCGGAGCAAATTTGCGGAGGACGGAGGGACGGCTGAGGGGAAAAGGCCGGAACATACAATCGAGATGGCCAGCGCCACCAGGAAACCGCTGGCGGCGCCTGCCAGATTGGCCAAAAGCAGATTCCAGTTGCCACGCGTCTTCACGACCCAAACCCACATGGCGGCCCAGGCGAAGAAGTAAAACAAGGCATACATGCGGTTCGTTCCTTGAATGCGATTTTTTGGAGTGAGGTGCTGTTGATGCGCTCGTCAGCAGTGGACGAGAAGATATCAAAATAGTAGCGTCGCGCCACTTCTCTCCTGTAATGGATTACCTATGTTTGCCGCCTTCAATGCCTCGCGTCTGTTCGGCGCGATCACACTCGTTTTCGCGGTAACCCCGGTGTTCGCAGCCTGGACAGAAGCTCCACAGGCCAGTTGGCAGTACTACAGCGCCAACTGTCAGCGAATGCAGGAAAAAATGGCTGGTGTGCAGAGCGGTCGCAACACTGCTTTCGACATCATGTTTGCCCTGGAAGAGAACCTGCGAACTCTCGATGAGCGCCGCCCGAACCTGACGCCCGAATATTTCTATTCCCGCGAGTACGCTCAGTGCGACAGCACCATCGCGCAAGCCGAATCGATGATCGCCCAAGGCAAGGCTGATTATGCCGCGCAAAACGAACGTGCCGTTCAGGAAGGCCGGATCGCTCACGAGAACTCCCCCGAGTACAAGCGCGCCCGCTCTCTGGGATTCAGCGATGTGGGTGAGCTCTCATTCCTGAAACTGCATGAAGACATGGATGGCGAAGCTCGCCTCAAGACCATGATGATCACCGTCGATGCAGTCTGTGGCCGACACTTCCGTGCCACGCAGTATGTGAAACCGTATGTGATCTATACCGTCAGACCATCGGATGGCGGGTGCGGCGAGGAAAAACGTGTGGCGGTGCTAGGAGGCAGGTCCGTGGAGAAGGGCGATTACATCGATGAACGCGGGACGTTCCAGTACGTGGGATGGAAGAAACTGGTCGGCCTGGATGGCTTTCCCACAGATATCCGTGTCGTGAAAGCGCTGCGCTGATGACGAATTACAGGATGTCTTTCAGGTAGCTTTTAAGGGCAAGGAGTGGTGCATCCATCTGCGCCACCGATCGTGCCTGGCCGAAATCAACCGACAACCTGTTCAATTCACGCCCCAACGGTTTTTCGATACCGCCCAGGGCATCCATCGCCAGGCCCAGGCATTCGTTCATCTTGAACTGAATGGTTTCGACATCTTCCCGGCGTACCAGCAGCTCGAACACGTCTTTCTGATAGTCGCCCATGACCATGTCATCCCGCAGAATCGGGCTCAGGCCTTCTTCCTCGTACGCGAGTTTCAGGGAGAAAAGGGCGACTGTTTCCAGTGACGTTTCCATGGGGTGAACCTGTGTGAGATCTCGCCGGTCGGCCAGCGGCACTTTCCGGCAGGCGAAAAAAAAGGCCTTGCAAAGCAAGACCTTTTCTAATTTTGGTGCCCCGAGGGAGACTCGAACTCCCACTCCTTTCGAAAACGGATTTTGAATCCGCCGCGTCTACCAATTCCGCCATCAGGGCTCAATGGCGGCGAAGTATAGAGAGGTGCCTACCGTTGGTCAATCACGTTTCATGGTCAATTTTCGATATTTCCGCTAGACTTTCCGGCCCTGCTAGACGAACCCCATCATGCGCGTTGCTGACTTTACCTTCGAGCTTCCTGATTCGCTGATCGCCCGCCACCCTTTGGCCGAGCGTCGCGGTAGCCGCCTGTTGACCCTGGATGGGGTCAGCGGCGCCCTGGCACACCGTCAATTCACTGATCTGCTTGAGCATTTGCGCCCGGGCGATCTGATGGTGTTCAACAATACCCGGGTGATTCCGGCGCGGCTGTTCGGGCAGAAAGCCTCCGGCGGCAAGCTGGAAATCCTCATCGAGCGGGTGCTCGATACGCACCGCGTGCTGGCCCATGTGCGCTCCAGCAAGTCGCCGAAACCGGGTTCGAAGATCCTTATCGACGGTGGTGGCGAGGCCGAGATGCTGGCGCGTCATGACGCGCTGTTCGAGCTGGGTTTCTCTGAGGAAGTGCTGCCGTTGCTCGACCGCGTCGGGCACATGCCGCTGCCTCCTTATATAGATCGCCCGGACGAAGGTTCGGATCGCGAGCGTTATCAGACCGTTTACGCCGAGAAGCTGGGCGCGGTGGCTGCACCGACCGCCGGGCTGCACTTCGACCAGACGCTGATGGAAGCGATTGCCGCCAAGGGCGTCGAGACTGCATTCGTCACCCTGCACGTTGGCGCCGGTACCTTCCAGCCAGTGCGCGTCGAGAAGATCGAAGACCACCACATGCACACCGAGTGGCTGGAAGTCGGCCAGGATGTGGTCGATGCCGTTGCCGCTTGCCGCGCACGCGGTGGTCGGGTTATCGCCGTGGGCACCACCAGCGTGCGTTCGCTGGAAAGCGCCGCCCGCGACGGCGTGCTCAAGCCGTTCAGCGGCGACACCGACATCTTTATCTACCCGGGCCGGCCGTTCCATGTGGTCGATGCCCTGGTGACCAATTTCCATTTGCCCGAATCCACGCTGTTGATGCTGGTTTCGGCGTTTGCCGGTTACCCGGAAACCATGGCCGCCTATAAGGCCGCCGTGGACAACGGTTACCGCTTTTTCAGCTACGGTGATGCGATGTTCATCACCCGTAATCCCGCACCGACTGCCCCTGAACAGACAGGCCCAGAGGAAACAGAATGAGTCGCGAATGTCGCATGTCCTTTGAACTCCTGGCCACCGATGGCAAGGCCCGTCGTGGTCGCCTGACCTTCCCCCGTGGCACCGTCGAGACCCCGGCCTTCATGCCGGTGGGCACCTACGGCACGGTCAAGGGCATGTTGCCGCGTGATATCGAGGCGATTGGCGCGGAAATCATTCTGGGCAACACCTTCCACCTGTGGCTGCGTCCGGGCACCGAAGTGATCAAGGCCCATGGCGACCTGCACGATTTCATGCAGTGGAAAGGCCCGATCCTGACCGACTCCGGCGGTTTCCAGGTTTTCAGCCTCGGCGCAATGCGCAAGATCAAGGAAGAGGGCGTGACCTTCGCCTCTCCGGTCGACGGCTCGAAAGTGTTCATGGGCCCGGAAGAGTCGATGCAGGTCCAGCGTGACCTGGGCTCGGACATCGTGATGATTTTCGACGAATGCACCCCGTACCCGGCTGACGAAGACGTCGCCCGCGTGTCCATGGAGCTGTCGCTGCGCTGGGCCCAGCGTTCGAAGAATGCCCATGGCGACAACACGGCGGCGCTGTTCGGCATCGTTCAGGGTGGCATGCACCAGGACCTGCGCATGCGCTCGCTGGAAGGCCTGGACAAGATCGGTTTCGATGGCCTGGCCATCGGCGGTCTGTCGGTGGGCGAGCCGAAGCACGAAATGATCAAGGTGCTCGATTACCTGCCGGGCATGATGCCGGCTGACAAACCTCGTTACCTTATGGGCGTTGGCAAACCGGAAGATCTGGTTGAGGGTGTGCGCCGCGGTGTGGACATGTTCGATTGCGTGATGCCAACCCGTAATGCCCGCAACGGGCATCTGTTCATTGATACAGGCGTGCTGAAGATCCGTAACGCGTTCCATCGCCATGATGATTCGCCGCTGGATCCGACCTGCGATTGCTATACCTGCCAGAACTTCTCCCGCGCTTATCTGCATCACCTGGACAAGTGCGGCGAAATGCTGGGAAGCATGCTCAATACCATCCATAACTTGCGCCATTATCAGGTGCTGATGGCTGGTTTGCGCGAGGCTATTCAACAGGGTACATTGGCCGCCTTTGTCGATGCCTTCTACGCCAAACGCGGGCTCCCCGTTCCGCCTTTGGACTGAGTTTTCTGACCCCAAGATTCAACATTTGCAACTGGAGTGCTAAATGAGCTTTTTTATCTCTAACGCCATGGCTGACGCGGCTGCACCGGCTGCAGCGCCTATGGGCGGCGGCTTCGAGTGGATTTTCCTGGTCGGCTTCCTGGTCATCTTCTACCTGATGATCTGGCGTCCACAGGCCAAGCGCGCCAAAGAGCAGAAGAACCTGCTGAACAGCCTGCAGAAGGGCGACGAAGTGGTCACCACCGGCGGTATCGCCGGCAAGATCACCAAAGTGGCCGATGACTTCGTGGTTCTGGAAGTTTCCGACACCGTGGAAATGAAGTTCCAGAAGGGCGCCATCGCCGCCACGCTGCCAAAAGGCACGCTGAAAGCGATCTAAGGGCAACAACTTCTACTCAATCGACGGGGCGCGCAAGGCGCCCCGCGTCATAACGGGCGGCGTGATGCTGAACAAATATCCTCTGTGGAAATACATTCTGATCCTGGCGGTGCTGGCGATCGGTCTGATTTATTCCGCTCCGAATCTATACCCCGATGACCCGGCCATCCAGATCAGCGGCGCCAGCACGGCCCTGCAGGTCAACCAGGCCGACCTGGACCGCGTGAGCACCGCGCTGCGTGAATCCGGGATCAACGTCAAGGCGTCGAGCCTGGCAGCCAACGGCAAGGGCGGCCTGATCCGTCTGACCAAGGCTGAAGACCAGTTGCCGGCCAAAGACGTTGTGCGCAAGGCATTGGGTGATGACTACGTCGTCGCGCTGAACCTGGCACAGACCACTCCGCAATGGCTGCGCAACATGGCTGCGCACCCGATGAAGCTGGGTCTGGACTTGTCCGGTGGTGTGCACTTCCTGCTGGAAGTGGACATGGACAAAGCCCTCGACGCACGCCTGAAAGTCTACGAAGGCGACGTCAAGAGCCTGCTGCGCAAAGAGAAGCTGCGCTATCGCAGTCTGCCGCAGCTCAATGGCGCCATTCAGCTGGGCTTCAGCGATGCTGACTCCCGCGAACAGGCCCGTGCGCTGATCCGCAAGAATTTCAACGATTTCGACATTGTTCCGGCCGACCTCAACGGTCAACCGGTGCTGCGTCTGGCGATGACCCCGGCCAAGCTGGCGGAAATCCGTGAATACTCCATCAAGCAGAACCTGACCACGGTACGTAACCGCGTCAACGAGCTGGGTGTTGCCGAACCGATCGTCCAGCGTCAGGGTGCCAACCGCATCGTGGTTGAGCTGCCGGGCGT
Source organism: Pseudomonas sp. MWU12-3088 (assembly GCF_023242405.1). Classification (NCBI taxonomy): domain Bacteria; kingdom Pseudomonadati; phylum Pseudomonadota; class Gammaproteobacteria; order Pseudomonadales; family Pseudomonadaceae; genus Pseudomonas; species Pseudomonas sp. MWU12-3088. The sequence goes on along the minus strand of NZ_JALJEA010000003.1, from coordinate 431,895 downwards.
GCAGGACACTGCCGAAGCCAAGCGTATCCTCGGCAAGACCGCCAACCTGGAATTCCGTCTGGCCGCCGAACCGGGTGCTTCGAAAGCCACTTCCGAGACCTTCGAGTTCCGCGAAGGCAAGCGTCCTCCGGCACAGATCGAGCGTAGCCTGATCATCACCGGTGACCAGGTGACCGATGCCAAGGCCGGTTTTGGCGAGCACGGCACACCTGAAGTGAACATCCGTCTGGATGGCCACGGTGGCGAACTGATGAGCCGCGCGACCCGCAGCAACGTCGGTCGCAGCATGGCGGTGATCTTCATCGAACAGCGTCCGGTGACCACCTACGTCAAGCAGATGGTTGACGGCGTCGAGAAAGACGTTGCCGTGCAGACCTTCAAGGAAGAGAAGAAGATCATCAGCCTGGCGACCATTCAGTCGCCGCTGGGTGCGCAGTTCCGTATCACCGGCCTGAACGGCCAGGGCGAGTCTTCCGAGCTGGCGCTGCTGCTGCGTGCCGGTGGTCTGGCGGCTCCGATGTACTTCGCTGAAGAACGTACCATCGGCCCGAGCCTGGGTGCGGACAACATCACCAAGGGTATCGATGCATCGCTGTGGGGCATGCTGTTCGTCTCGCTGTTCATCATCGCCATCTACCGCTTCTTCGGCCTGATCGCCACCGTCGCGCTGGCGGTGAACATGGTGCTGCTGCTGGCGCTGATGTCGCTGCTGGGTGCAACCCTGACCCTGCCGGGTATCGCCGGTATCGTGTTGACCATGGGTATGGCGGTCGACGCCAACGTGCTGATCTTCTCGCGGATCCGCGAAGAGATCGCCGCCGGCATGACCGTGCAGCGTGCAATCAACGAAGGCTTCGGCCGGGCATTCACTGCGATTCTCGACGCCAACCTGACCACCTTGCTGGTCGGCGGCATCCTCTTCGCCATGGGCACCGGCCCGGTGAAGGGTTTCGCAGTGACCATGTCCCTCGGGATCTTTACCTCGATGTTCACGGCCATCATGGTGACCCGCGCGATGGTCAACCTGATCTTCGGCGGTCGTGACTTCAAGAAGTTGTGGATTTAAGGGGCTGCCATGTTACGTACAATCAACTTCATGGGCGTTCGCAACTTCGCGTTCGGCGTCACATTGTTCCTTACCGTGCTGGCCTTGTTCAGCGTGTTCCACAAGGGCATGAACTGGGGCCTGGACTTCACCGGCGGTACGCTCATCGAGCTGACCTACGAGCGTCCGGCCGACGTCACCAAGGTGCGTGAACAACTGGTTACCGCCGGTTATCACGAAGCGGTCGTGCAGAACTTCGGTGCGACCACCGACCTGCTGGTGCGCATGCCGGGTGAAGACCCGCAGCTGGGCCATCAGGTGGCGGAAGCGCTGCAGAAGGTCGGTGGTGAAAACCCGGCGACGGTCAAGCGCGTCGAGTTCGTCGGCCCGCAGGTCGGTGAAGAACTGCGCGACCAGGGCGGCCTCGGCATGCTGCTGGCGCTCGGCGGCATCCTGATCTACCTGGCTTTCCGCTTTCAGTGGAAATTCGCGGTCGGTGCCATCGTTTCGCTGATTCACGACGTGATCGTGACCGTGGGTATCCTGTCGTTCTTCCAGATCACCTTCGACCTGACGGTGCTGGCGGCGGTACTGGCGATCATTGGTTACTCGCTGAACGACACCATCGTCGTGTTCGACCGGGTGCGTGAGAACTTCCGCGTGCTGCGCAAGGCTTCGCTGATCGAGAACATCAACATCTCGACCACTCAGACCCTGCTGCGCACCATGGCGACTTCGATCTCCACCTTGCTTGCGATCGCGGCACTGCTGTTCTTCGGTGGCGACAACCTGTTCGGCTTCTCCATCGCTCTGTTCATCGGTGTTCTGGCGGGTACCTACTCGTCGATCTACATCGCCAACGTGGTGCTGATCTGGCTGAACCTGTCTTCGGAAGACCTGATTCCGCCGGCCAATACCGAGAAGGAAGTCGACGACCGTCCATAACGGCCATCGCTTCCCCGGTTGTCAGTCAAAAAAGGCGCGAGTTGAACTCGCGCCTTTTTTATTGCTCCAAGGCTGGGAGAAGCGCGGGCGCGTCCCGCATGTGATGGTCAGGAGGTTCATGTGAACAAGTCGTTGCTGGTTGGTGCGGTACTGGGTGCTGTCGGTGTGACTGCCGGGGGCGCTGTCGCCACCTACAGCCTGGTTAAAAGCGGCCCTGAGTATGCGCAGGTTCTGGCCGTTGAACCGGTCAAGACACAGATCAAGACGCCACGTGAAGTATGCAAGGATGTCGCTGTGACCCGGCAGGCGCCGGTCAAGGATCAACACCAGATTCTCGGTACCGCCATCGGTGCCGTGGCAGGTGGTTTGCTGGGTAACCAGATCGGCGGCGGCACCGGCAAGAAGATTGCCACGGTAGCTGGCGCGGTCGGTGGCGGTTATGCCGGCAACAAGGTGCAGGAAGGCATGCAGAATCGCGATACCTACACCACCACTCAGACTCGCTGTAATACGGTGAATGACATCAGCGACAAGGTCGTAGGTTATGACGTCCGTTACTCGTTGGACGGCAAGGAAGGCAAGGTGCGGATGGATCGTGATCCGGGCAACCAGATTCCGGTCGACAAGGAAGGCAAGCTGATCCTGTCGCAGGCGCAGCCTGGGCAATAAGCGGTCGTAGTAAAAAGAAGCACCCTTCGGGGTGCTTTTTTGTGCCCGGGAACCAGGCAATGTGCAGGCATAAAAAAAGCACCCCGAAGGGTGCTTTTCTGGTTTCGCGAGAAGCTTAGCGCTTCAGCGAGGCCGGCAGGTGCGGCTGGATTGCCGTCAGAACTGCCTTGAAGCATTTGGTGTTGCCGGCAACGACGTGGCCTTTTTCAAGGAAGTCGTGACCGCCGGTGAAGTCGCTCACCAGGCCGCCGGCTTCCTGAATCAGCAGGGCGCCAGCCGCCATGTCCCACTCGGACAGGCCCGACTCCCAGAACGCGTCGAAACGACCGGCAGCAACGTAAGCCAGGTCCAGGCTCGCCGAACCGGCGCGGCGGATGCCGGCAGTCTGGCCAACCAGGGCGCGGAACATGCCCAGGTAGTTGTCGAGGTTGTCCATCTGGTCGTCACGGAACGGGAAACCGGTGCCGAGCAGAGCGCCGTCCAGGCTGGTACGACCGCTGACACGCAGACGACGACCGTTCAGTTGAGCGCCGCGACCACGGCTGGCGGTGAATTCTTCCTGGCGAACCGGATCCAGAACAACGGCGTGTTCCAGGCGACCACGGTATTTGCAGGCAATGCTGACAGCGAAGTGAGGAATGCCGCGCAGGAAGTTGGTGGTGCCGTCCAGTGGATCGATGATCCACAGGTATTCTTCGCCTTCGATGCCGCTGCCGGCGTGCATGCCGGTCTCTTCGCCCATGATCGAGTGATTCGGGTAAGCCTTGCGCAGGGCGTCGATGATTTTCTGTTCGGCGGCGCGATCGACCTCGGATACATAATCCTTGGCGTCTTTTTCGTCGACCTTGATGGTATCCAGGCGCTCGATGGAGCGGAAGATCAGTTCACTGGCGCTGCGGGCGGCGCGCAGCGCGATATTCAGCATGGGCTGCATGGATGTGTCACCTAAGGTTGTTAAAGAAAGCCGCGCATTCTATCAGAACTTTTCTTCAGGTGAAGGTCGCTGTTCGCTTTCATAGCTTAACGGTAGGCTGTTCTGTAAGATTTGCACCCCTTTCCCCAGTCCGAGAGCGCCCGCCGTGCTGCAAAACATTCGTGTCGTCCTGGTCAATACCAGCCACCCGGGAAATATCGGCGGGACCGCGCGCGCCATGAAAAACATGGGTTTGTCGCGGCTGGTGCTGGTCGATCCGCGAGTCTTTCCGCATCACGAAGCCGATGCTCGTGCCTCGGGTGCCGGTGACATCCTTGAAAATGCGCAAGTCGTCGCCACCTTGGAAGACGCCCTGGTCGGCTGCAATCTGGTGCTCGGCACCAGTGCTCGCGACCGGCGCATTCCCTGGCCGCTGCTGGATCCGCGCGAGTGCGGGACCAAAGTGGTCGAGGAGGCCGGGCAGGGCGCGGAAATCGCGCTGGTGTTCGGTCGTGAAGACTCCGGCCTGACCAACGACGAGCTGCAACGATGTCACTATCACGTGCACATCCCCTCCGATCCTGAATTCAGCTCGCTGAATCTCGGGGCGGCGGTGCAGGTGTTGAGCTATGAAGTGCGCATGGCCTGGCTGGCCGCTCAAGGGCAGCCGACCAAGATCGAGAAAGAAGAAGTGGCCTCCGTGAAAAGCGCCGAGCTGGCGACCATGGATGAGCTGGAGCGATTCTATGAGCACCTGGAGCAGACCCTGGTGGCCATCGAATTCCTCGATCCGGAAAAGCCTCGGCACTTGATGGCGCGCCTGCGCCGGTTGTACGGACGCAGCTCGGTCAGCCGGGCGGAAATGAATATTTTGCGTGGCATCCTCACGGAAACCCAGAAAGCGGCCCGTGGCGAGCTCCTTAAGCGGAAGGATTAATGATGTTCGAGCGTTTGCGTGAAGATATCCAGAGCGTATTCCACCGAGACCCGGCGGCGCGTAACGCTTTTGAAGTCCTGACCTGCTACCCCGGCATGCATGCGATCTGGATTCATCGGCTGGCCGGCATGCTCTGGCGCAACGATCTGAAATGGCTGGCGCGTCTGGTGTCGAACTTCGGTCGCTGGTTGACCGGTATTGAGATACATCCGGGCGCCAAGGTCGGTCGACGCTTCTTCATCGACCATGGCATGGGCATCGTCATTGGCGAAACCGCAGAAATCGGCGATGACGTCACCATCTATCAAGGCGTGACCCTTGGCGGTACCAGCTGGAACAAGGGCAAGCGTCACCCGACGCTGGGTGATGGCGTTGTAGTGGGGGCTGGCGCGAAGGTGCTAGGTCCGTTCACGGTCGGCGCCGGCGCCAAGGTCGGCTCCAATGCCGTGGTGACCAAAGAGGTGCCGCCGGGCGCCACGGTGGTAGGTATTCCGGGGCGGATCATCGTCAAATCCGATGATGAAGCCGATGCCAAGCGCAAAGCGATGGCCGAGAAAATCGGTTTCGATGCCTATGGTGTGAGCGGTGATATGCCGGACCCGGTGGCGCGTGCCATCGGTCAATTGCTCGATCACCTGCAGGCGGTGGATGGCCGTCTGGAAGGAATGTGCGGGGCGTTGAAGGATCTGGGCAGCAATTATTGTGCGAAAGATCTGCCAGAGCTGCGCGAAGAAGACTTCGCCTGCGTCAAGGGCAAGGACGAATCCACGACGCATTGATGCGCTTGCAGGGCTGCTGCCGGCCGGTGTGCCATTAAGCCGCAGACCCTGCTATCATTCGCGCGCTCTTTTGCGGGTAAACCCGACTAAAGCACTAGGTCTTATAGTTGACTTAAATGCTCAGGAATTGCATACTCCCGCCCATTCCGAACTCCGTGGTAATTGTCCATGCGACTGACTACAAAAGGCCGATACGCCGTGACCGCCATGCTTGACCTGGCGTTGCACGCGCAGCACGGGCCCGTGTCCCTGGCCGATATCTCCGAGCGCCAAGGCATCTCCCTGTCCTATCTCGAACAGCTTTTCGCCAAGCTGCGTCGCAGCAACCTGGTTTCCAGTGTTCGCGGTCCGGGCGGTGGCTACCAGTTGTCCCGCGACATGCAGGGCATTCAGGTCGCCCAGGTGATCGATGCGGTGAACGAATCGGTCGATGCAACAAAATGCCAGGGCCAGGGCGATTGCCATTCCGGCGACACCTGCCTGACCCATCACCTGTGGTGCGACCTGAGCCTGCAGATTCACGAATTTCTCAGCGGTATCAGCTTGGCCGACCTCGTAACTCGCCGTGAGGTGCAGGAAGTGGCCCAGCGTCAGGATCAGCGTCGTTGCAATGGCAAGGCGCCGCGCCTGGACAAGATTGAAGCGTCCGCCGTCGAATGACAGCCAGAGAGCTAGCGGCACGCCAGCCAGCCTGATTTAGGAGATAGTCCATGAAATTGCCGATTTACCTTGATTACTCTGCGACCACCCCGGTCGATCCGCGCGTTGCGCAAAAGATGAGTGAATGCCTGCTGGTCGACGGAAACTTCGGTAACCCGGCGTCCCGCTCCCACGTGTTCGGCTGGAAGGCCGAAGAGTCCGTCGAAAACGCCCGTCGTCAGGTGGCCGACCTGGTCAACGCCGACCCGCGCGAAATCGTCTGGACCTCCGGTGCCACCGAGTCCGACAACCTGGCAATCAAGGGCGCGGCACATTTCTACGCCTCCAAGGGCAAACACCTGATCACCTCCAAGATCGAGCACAAGGCTGTCCTCGACACCATGCGCCAACTGGAGCGTGAAGGTTTCGAAGTGACCTACCTCGAGCCGACTGAAGACGGTCTTATCACGCCGGCCATGATCGAAGCCGCGCTGCGCGAAGACACCATCCTGGTGTCGGTGATGCACGTGAACAACGAAATCGGCACGGTCAACGACATCGCCGCCATCGGCGAGCTGACCCGTTCCAAAGGTATTCTGTTCCACGTCGACGCCGCTCAGTCCACCGGCAAGGTCGAAATCGACCTGCAGAAGCTGAAAGTCGACATGATGTCGTTCTCTGCCCACAAGACCTACGGTCCTAAAGGCATCGGCGCGCTGTACGTCAGCCGCAAGCCGCGTGTGCGCATCGAAGCGACCATGCACGGCGGCGGTCACGAGCGTGGCATGCGTTCCGGCACCCTGGCGACCCACCAGATCGTCGGCATGGGCGAAGCGTTCCGTGTGGCCAAGGAAGACATGGCTGCCGAAAACGCGCGCATCAAAGCGTTGAGCGATCGCTTCTACAAGCAGGTCGAGCATCTGGAAGAGCTGTACGTCAACGGCAGCCTGACCGCCCGCGTTCCGCACAACCTGAACCTGAGCTTCAACTACGTTGAAGGCGAGTCGCTGATCATGGCACTCAAGGATCTGGCGGTTTCGTCCGGTTCGGCTTGCACCTCGGCGTCCCTGGAACCTTCGTACGTGCTGCGCGCCCTGGGCCGCAACGACGAACTGGCGCACAGCTCGATCCGCTTCACCTTCGGCCGTTTCACCACCGAAGAAGAAATCGATTACGCCGCGCAGAAAGTCTGCGAGGCCGTTACCAAGCTGCGCGCTCTGTCGCCGCTGTGGGACATGTACAAAGACGGCGTCGATATCTCGAAGATCGAGTGGGCGGCACACTAAACATAGAAGCCGCCGGATACGGATCCTGTAGCGACGCGGCGGTTTGCGCAGCGCAGTTGCAGGGTCTCAAGAGCGGCCCTGATGAGTGAGGATTGAGAATCATGGCTTACAGCGAAAAGGTCATCGACCACTACGAAAACCCGCGTAACGTCGGCAAGATGGACGCGGAAGATCCAGATGTCGGCACCGGCATGGTCGGCGCTCCGGCGTGCGGCGACGTGATGCGTCTGCAGATCAAGGTCAACGACCAGGGCGTTATCGAAGACGCCAAGTTCAAGACCTATGGCTGCGGTTCGGCTATCGCTTCCAGCTCCCTCGCCACCGAGTGGATGAAGGGCAAGACCCTGGACGAAGCGGAAACCATCAAAAATACCCAGCTGGCCGAAGAACTGGCCCTGCCGCCAGTGAAAATCCACTGCTCGGTTCTCGCTGAGGACGCCATCAAGGCGGCCGTTCGCGACTACAAGCAGAAGAAAGGCTTGATCTAAGCATTGGGCGACGAGTAAGGAGTCAACGATGGCTATCAGCATGACAGAAGCGGCTGCTCGGCACGTGCGACGCTCCCTCGACGGGCGCGGCAAGGGTGAAGGGATTCGTCTGGGTGTTCGCACCACGGGCTGTTCCGGCCTTGCCTACGTGCTGGAGTTTGTCGACGAGGTGGTTGCAGAAGATCAGGTGTTCGAGAGTCACGGCGAAAAAGTGATCATCGACCCCAAGAGCCTGGCTTACCTCGACGGCACCGAGCTCGATTTCGTCAAGGAAGGGTTGAACGAAGGCTTCAAGTTCAACAATCCCAACGTGCGCGGTGAGTGTGGCTGCGGCGAAAGCTTCAACATCTGAGGCTGGTCGTGGGAACTCCTTGTCATTTCGCTTTATTCGAGCTGCAACCGGGCTTTCGCCTGGATCTCGAGCAACTGGCCACGCGCTATCGCGAGCTGGCGCGCGGCGTTCATCCGGATCGTTTTGCCGACGCTTCCGAGCGTGAGCAGCGCTCGGCGCTCGAACAGTCCGCTCGGCTCAACGATGCCTATCAGACGCTCAAGAGTCCGGCCCAGCGTGCACGTTACTTGCTGACCATCAGCGGTCATGAAGTGCCGATGGAAGTCACGGTCCATGATCCCGAGTTTCTTCTGCAGCAGATGCAATGGCGCGAAGAGCTCGAAGATCTGCAGGACAGTGCCGACCTGGCGGGTGTCGCGACCTTCAAGCGTCGCCTGAAGACCGCCCAGGAGCAGCTGAACGAAAGCTTCGCAGCCTGTTGGGATGATGCAGCGCAACGCGAACAGGCCGAACGCCTGATGCGGCGCATGCAGTTCCTCGACAAGCTCACCTACGAAGTGCGCCAGTTAGAAGAGCGCCTCGACGATTAACCCAGTGCCGCTCCGGTCGCACGCCTGATATACAGATAAGTCCTGATCACGATGGCCCTACTGCAGATCGCCGAACCCGGCCAAAGTCCTCAACCACACCAGCGTCGTCTGGCTGTGGGGATCGACTTGGGCACTACCAATTCGCTGGTCGCTGCGTTGCGCAGTGGTCTTTCCGAGCCGCTGGCCGATGCCGAAGGGCGGGTCATCCTGCCTTCCGCCGTGCGTTATCACGCCGATCGCGTCGAAGTCGGCGAGTCGGCCAAGCTGGCCGCGTCCTCCGATCCCCTGAATACCGTGCTGTCGGTCAAGCGCCTGATGGGCCGTGGCCTGTCTGACGTCAAGCAACTGGGCGATCAACTGCCATACCGCTTTGTCGGCGGCGAATCGCACATGCCGTTCATCGACACCGTGCAGGGCCCGAAAAGCCCTGTCGAAGTCTCCGCCGATATCCTCAAAGTGCTGCGCCAGCGCGCGGAAGCGACCTTGGGCGGCGAGCTGGTCGGCGCGGTGATTACCGTTCCTGCCTATTTCGACGACGCTCAGCGTCAGGCTACGAAGGATGCGGCGAAACTTGCCGGCCTGAACGTGCTGCGCCTGCTCAATGAGCCAACCGCCGCCGCGGTGGCTTATGGGCTGGATCAGCATGCCGAAGGCCTGGTCGCCATTTATGACCTGGGCGGCGGTACTTTCGATATTTCGATTCTGCGCCTGACCGGTGGCGTCTTCGAAGTTCTGGCTACAGGCGGCGACAGCGCGCTGGGTGGTGATGACTTCGACCATGCGATTGCCGGCTGGATCATCGAGAGCGCGGGCCTGTCCGCCGATCTCGATCCGGGCGCGCAGCGCAATCTACTGCAAACCGCCTGCGCGGCCAAGGAAGCCCTGACGAATGCCGGCAGTGTTGAAGTTGCTTATGGCGACTGGAAAGCGCAGCTGACCCGCGAGGCCTTCGACGCACTGATCGAGCCGATGGTTGCCCGCAGTCTGAAAGCCTGCCGTCGTGCCGTTCGCGACTCCGGTATCGAGCTGGAAGATGTGCATGCCGTGGTCATGGTGGGTGGTTCGACCCGCGTCCCACGTGTTCGCGAAGCCGTCGCCGAAGCCTTCGGCCGTCAACCGCTGACCGAAATCGATCCGGATCAGGTGGTGGCCATCGGTGCTGCGATCCAGGCCGATACGCTGGCCGGCAACAAGCGCGATGGCGGTGAACTGCTGCTGCTCGACGTGATTCCACTGTCTCTGGGGCTGGAAACCATGGGCGGCCTGATGGAGAAGGTGATTCCGCGCAACACCACCATTCCGGTTGCCCGCGCCCAGGACTTCACTACTTATAAAGACGGCCAGTCGGCCATGGCGATCCATGTGTTGCAGGGCGAGCGCGAGCTGATCAGCGACTGCCGCTCCCTGGCTCGCTTCGAATTGCGCGGTATCCCGGCGATGGTGGCGGGCGCGGCGAAGATTCGCGTGACCTTCCAGGTCGATGCCGACGGTCTGCTCAGCGTTTCTGCCCGCGAACTGGGTTCGGGCGTTGAAGCGAGCATTCAGGTCAAGCCCTCCTATGGCCTGACCGACGGCGAAATCGCCAAAATGCTCAAGGATTCGTTCCAGCACGCCAATGACGACAAGGTCGCTCGCGTTCTGCGTGAGCAGCAAGTCGATGCCCAGCGCCTGATCGAAGCGGTGCAGGGCGCTCTGGAGGCGGATGGCGAGCGTTTGCTCGACGCCGAAGAGCGCATGGTCATCGATCTGCAGGTGCAGGAACTGACCGAACTGATGAAAGGTACCGATGGTTACGCCATCGAGCAGCAGACCAAGCGTCTGTCGCAAGTGACCGATGCTTTTGCTGCCCGTCGTATGGATCAGACGGTGAAAGCCGCTCTGTCGGGGCGCAACCTGAATGAAATCGAGGATATCTGATGCCGCAGGTCATTTTTCTGCCCCACGAGAAGTTCTGCCCTGAAGGCATGGTGGTCGAGGCTGAGCCCGGCACATCGATTCTCGAGCTGGCCCACGAACACCATATCGAGATGGAAAGCGCCTGCGGCGGCGTCTGCGCCTGCACCACCTGTCACTGCATCATCCGCGAGGGTTTCGACTCGCTGGAAGAAGCTGACGAGTTGGAGGAAGATTTCCTCGATCGTGCCTGGGGTCTGGAGGCGCAGTCGCGCCTGGCTTGTCAGGCCATCGTCGGCGAGGAAGACCTCACCGTCGAGATTCCGAAATATTCGCTTAACCATGCGGCCGAAGCGCCGCACTGACTGGTAAGACTGTCATGAGCTACGGTTGGAATGATGTTCAACGTATTGCAGAAGAATTGGCTGAGGCCAAGCCGGGTGTGGATCCGTATTCTGTCAATTTCGTCGAGTTGCAGCAGTGGATCAAGGAGCTGCCTGACTTCGACGCTAACTCTGGCCGGGTCGGCGAGAAGGTGTTGGAAGCGGTTCAGCAGCTCTGGAATGATGAAATAGACTGATCATCCTTGCAGGTTAGGCAATACCCAAGAACCCGCGTATAATTCGCGGGTTTAATTTTTCGCAAATTACCGTTTCTGGAGTTACACCATGGCTGTTCAACGTACTTTCTCCATCATCAAGCCTGACGCCGTTGCAAAAGGCGCTGCCGGCGAAATCGTTACCCGTTTCGAAAAGGCTGGTCTGAAAGTGGTTGCTTCGAAAATGAAGCAACTGTCCAAAGCCGAAGCTGAAGGCTTCTACGCTGAGCACAAAGAGCGCGGTTTCTTCGGTGACCTGGTTGCTTTCATGATTTCCGGTCCGGTTGTTGTTCAGGTTCTGGAAGGCGAAAACGCCATCGCTCGCAACCGTGAGCTGATGGGCGCTACCAACCCTAAAGAAGCTGCTGCCGGCACCATCCGTGCTGACTTCGCTGAGTCGATCGACGCCAACGCCGTTCACGGTTCGGACTCCGAAGCCGCTGCCGCTCGCGAAATCTCGTACTTCTTCGCAGCTACTGAAGTAACCACTCGCTAAGCATTGGCTTAAGAGTGAAGGTGAATCCATGACTACATCGACTGTTAAAACCAACCTGCTGGGTCTGACCCAGCCGGAAATGGAAAAATTCTTCGACTCAATCGGGGAGAAGCGTTTCCGTGCCGGTCAGGTAATGAAATGGATTCACCACTTTGGTGTCGATGATTTCGACGCCATGACGAACGTCAGCAAGGCCTTGCGCGAAAAGCTCAAGGCTGTTGCTGAAGTTCGCGGTCCCGAAGTGGTCAGCGAGGACATTTCCAGCGACGGCACCCGCAAGTGGGTGGTACGCGTGGCGTCCGGCAGCTGTGTCGAGACCGTTTACATTCCCCAGGGCAAACGCGGCACTCTGTGCGTTTCGTCCCAGGCAGGCTGTGCCCTGGACTGCAGTTTTTGCTCCACCGGCAAGCAAGGCTTCAACAGCAACCTCACCGCCGCCGAAGTCATCGGCCAGGTGTGGATTGCCAACAAATCCTTCGGCAGTGTTCCGGCTACCATCGACCGCGCCATCACCAACGTGGTGATGATGGGCATGGGCGAACCGCTGCTGAACTTCGACAACGTCGTGGCCGCCATGCATCTGATGATGGATGACCTGGGCTACGGGATCTCCAAGCGCCGCGTGACCCTGTCCACGTCGGGTGTGGTGCCGATGATCGATGAGCTGGCCAAGCACATCGACGTATCCCTGGCGTTGTCCCTGCACGCACCGAATGACGCATTGCGTAACCAATTGGTGCCGATCAACAAGAAATATCCGCTTAAGATGCTCCTCGATTCGTGTGTGCGCTACATGTCCGCCCTGGGCGAGAAACGTGTACTGACCATCGAGTACACCTTGCTCAAGGACGTCAACGACAAGCTTGAGCACGCTGTGGAAATGATCGAGTTGCTCAAGGACATTCCCTGCAAGATCAACCTGATTCCGTTCAACCCGTTCCCGCACTCCGGTTACGAGCGGCCAAGCAACAATGCGATTCGCCGGTTCCAGGATCAGCTGCATCAGGCAGGCTATAACGTGACCGTGCGCACCACCCGTGGTGAAGACATCGACGCGGCTTGCGGTCAATTGGTAGGGCAGGTGCTGGATCGCACCCGTCGCAGCGAACGTTACATCGCCGTGCGCGAATTGAGCGCCGACAGCGATCTGGCACAGAACGCCGCGAACACTAACTAAGAGAGGATCTCTATGTCCCTGCGCTTTGCGCTGCTGTTGCTGTTGGCCAGCCTGTGTGCTGGCTGTGTCCTGTCGGGTGATTACAACCCGATGAAGACCAGCAAGGGCCGCGACGAGGCGCGGGCTGCCTACGTGCAGCTGGGGCTGGGATACTTGCAGCAAGGCATGACCGAGCGGGCCAAGGTGCCCTTGAAAAAGGCCCTCGAGCTGGACGGTTCCGATCCCGACGCCAACGCCGCTCTTGGGCTGGTCTTTCAGTCCGAAATGGAGCCGAAGCTGGCCGACGAACACTTTCGCAAGGCACTTTCCTCCCGTCCCGCCGATGCCCGCATCCTCAACAATTACGGCAGTTTTCTTTACGAAGAGCAGCGTTACAAGGAAGCCTACGAGCGTTTTGAACAGGCCGCCGCCGATACCCTGTATCCTGAGCGTTCCCGTGTGTTCGAGAACCTCGGCATGACGGCGTCCAAGCTTGGTCAGCGTGATCTGGCCCGCCAACAACTGGAAAAAGCATTGCGTTTGAACCGTCAGCAACCGCGGGCGTTGCTGGAAATGGCTGAGTTGTCATTCGAAGACAGGCATTATGTGCCCGCGCGTGACTATTACGACCGTTTCAGCCAGCTGTCCGAGCAAAACGCACGTAGTCTGTTGCTCGCGGTGCGGTTGGCAAAAGTGTTTGAAGATCGCGACAAGGCCGCCAGTGCGGGCCTGCAATTAAAACGACTCTATCCCGGTACGCCGGAATATCAGCAATACCTGTCGGAGCAATGATGAAAGCGGCGCATCCCGAAGTTGTAGCAGCGAATCGCGTTAACCCCGGTGAGACCTTGCGCCAGGCCCGCGAAAGCAATGGCTGGTCGCTGGCCGAAGTGGCCCTCAAGCTCAACCTCACCGTGACTTCCCTGACCAACCTCGAAGCCGGTGCGTTCGACAAGCTGCCGGGGCATACCTTCGCTCGTGGCTATATTCGCGCCTATGCCAAATTGCTCGGCATGGATCAGGCGGTCCTGGTCCAGCAGTTCGACCAGTCCACCGGCACCGACTCCCAGGGCAGCAATGTCCATGCGCTGGGCCGGATCGAAGAGCCGGTCCGGGTTTCCCACACCATTCTGCGAATTGTCAGCCTGTTGTTGCTGATCGCGGTCATCGGCGGCGGCTTCGTCTGGTGGCAGGATCAGACCTCGTTGCGCACCAAGGACCTGACCAGTCTGGCCCCGGAGCACGTTGAAGTCGAAGGCGCCGATGGCACCACGCAGATTCATCCGATCGACGAGCCGGAAGACCAGGCCGTTACCGAAGGTCAGACCGAGGGCGCGACGGCGCTGGCACTGCCCCAATCGGAAACCGCTGCCGAGTCGTCCGGTGCCGAACCCGTCGTTCCGGCAACCGCACCGGCCGTACCTGCTGCCCCGGCGGCGACGCCAGTTGCTCCGGCTCATGCCCCGGCCCCGGTTGTCGCCACTCCGGCTGCACCTGCCCCTAATGTTCCGGCGACTCCGGCACCGACCGTCACCGCCCCCGTAGTCCCGGCCACCCCGGCACCCACCGCAGAAACCACTGCTCCGGCAGCAGGCGAAGGTCAGGTGCAACTGCAGTTCACCGCTGATTGCTGGGCACAGGTCACCGATGGTCGCGGCAAGGTTCTGTTCAGCGGTCTGAAACATAAAGGCGACAGCGTCTCCGTGGCAGGCAAGCCACCGCTGGCCGTGCGTCTGGGTGTTGCCCGGGCAGCGCAGGTCAGCTACAACGGCCAGCCGGTCGATGTCGCTCCGTTCACCAGTGGCGAGACTGCTCGCCTGAAGTTGGGTCAATAAGTCATGCACGGCGAATCTCCAATCAAACGTCGCGAATCGCGCAAGATCTGGGTCGGTAACGTGCCTGTGGGCGGCGATGCACCTATCGCGGTGCAGAGCATGACCAACAGCGACACCAATGATGTCGCGGCCACCGTCGCCCAGATCAACCGTCTGGAAGCCGCTGGCGTCGACATCGTTCGCGTATCGGTGCCGGACATGGACGCCGCCGAGGCGTTCGGCAAGATCAAGCAACTGGTCAAGGTGCCGCTGGTTGCCGATATCCACTTCGACTACAAGATCGCTTTGCGCGTGGCCGAACTGGGTGTGGACTGCCTGCGCATCAACCCGGGCAACATCGGTCGCGAAGACCGCGTGCGCGCGGTGGTCGATGCCGCCCGTGACCGCGGGATTCCGATCCGCATCGGCGTCAACGCCGGTTCCCTGGAAAAAGACCTGCAGAAGAAATACGGTGAGCCGACCCCGGCCGCGCTGGTCGAGTCCGCACTGCGTCACGTCGAGCACCTGGAGCGCCTGAATTTCCAGGACTTCAAGGTCAGCGTGAAGGCTTCCGACGTGTTCATGGCCGTCGAAGCCTACCGCCTGCTGGCGAAAGAAATCGTCCAGCCGCTGCACCTGGGCATCACCGAAGCCGGTGGATTGCGCTCCGGTACAGTGAAATCCGCCGTGGGCCTAGGTATGCTGCTCGCCGAGGGGATTGGCGATACCATCCGCATCTCGCTGGCGGCCGATCCGGTCGAGGAAGTGAAGGTCGGTTACGACATCCTCAAGTCTTTGCATCTGCGTTCCCGTGGCATCAACTTCATCGCCTGCCCGAGCTGCTCGCGGCAGAACTTCGATGTGGTCAAGACCATGAACGAGCTGGAAGGGCGCCTTGAAGACCTGCTGGTGCCGCTGGATGTTGCGGTGATCGGCTGTGTGGTCAACGGCCCCGGCGAAGCCAAGGAAGCCCATATCGGCTTGACCGGTGGTACGCCGAACCTGATTTACATCGACGGCAAGCCGTCGCAGAAACTGACGAATGACAATCTGGTGGACGAGCTGGAAAAGCTGATCCGCGAGAAGGCGGCCGAGAAGGTCGAAGCCGACGCAGCGGTCATCGCGCGCGGCTGATCGAACGAATTAAGGAATTTCTGTGAGCAAGTCCCTGCAAGCCATTCGTGGCATGAACGACATCCTGCCGGAACAGACCCCGGTATGGCGCTACTTCGAAGGCACTGTTTCGCGTTTGCTGGATAACTACGGTTACAAGCAGATCCGCATGCCGATCGTCGAATTCACCGAGCTGTTCAAGCGCTCGATCGGCGAAGTGACCGACATCGTCGAAAAAGAGATGTACACCTTCGACGACCGCAACGGCGACTCCCTGACCCTGCGTCCGGAAGGCACCGCCGCATGTGTGCGTGCCGTGCTCGAACATGGCATCACCGGCGGTGGCCAGGTGCAGAAACTCTGGTACATCGGCCCGATGTTCCGTCACGAGCGTCCGCAGAAAGGCCGTTATCGCCAGTTCCACCAGATCGGTCTGGAAGTCTTCAACCTCGACGGTCCGGACATCGACGCCGAACTGATCATCATGACCTGGCGCCTGTGGGGCGAGCTGGGCATCCGTGATGCGGTCAAGCTCGAACTTAACAGCCTGGGCACCAGCGAGTCCCGTGGCCGTTATCGTGAAGCGCTGGTCGAGTACCTCTCGGCGCACCACGACAAACTGGACGAAGACAGCCAGCGTCGCCTGAAAACCAACCCGCTGCGCGTGCTCGACACCAAAAATGCCGACACGCAAGCCG
The DNA here is from genome assembly GCF_023242405.1 of Pseudomonas sp. MWU12-3088. Taxonomy (NCBI): domain Bacteria; kingdom Pseudomonadati; phylum Pseudomonadota; class Gammaproteobacteria; order Pseudomonadales; family Pseudomonadaceae; genus Pseudomonas; species Pseudomonas sp. MWU12-3088. Next base: position 415,544 of record NZ_JALJEA010000003.1, on the reverse strand, counting down.
TGCTGGTCGATGCGCCGAAGATGGCTGACTACCTGGACGACGAATCCCGTGCCCACTTCGAAGGTCTGAAGGCCCGTCTGGATGCTGTCGGCATTCCTTACGTGCTCAACCCGAAACTGGTACGCGGTCTCGATTACTACAGCAAAACCGTATTCGAATGGGTCACCGACAAGCTCGGCGCCCAGGGCACTGTGTGCGCGGGCGGCCGTTACGACGGTCTGGTCGAGCAGATGGGCGGCAAGCCGACCCCGGGTGTCGGTTTCGCCATGGGCATCGAGCGTCTGGTGCTGATGCTGGAAACCCTGGAGCAGATCCCGCAAGAACTCGCCCGTCAGGTCGACGTCTACCTCTGCGCCTTCGGCGAAGAGGCGGAGCTGGCCGGTCTGGCCCTGGCCGAGCGTGTACGCGACCAGCTGCCGAACCTGCGCCTGCAGGTCAATGCCGGTGCCGGCAGCTTCAAGAGCCAGTTCAAGAAAGCCGACAAGAGCGGTGCGCTGTACGCACTGATCCTCGGTGACGACGAAATGGCCCAGCAAGTGGTAGGTTTCAAACCCCTGCGTGGCCAGGGCGAACAACAAAGCATTGCCTGGGATGCGCTTGCCGCTCACCTGGCCACCTGCGTCGTGCAGGGTTGAAGCTGTTTAAACAGCCGATTTAGCGATTAAGGAGTATTGGGGTGTCGAGTACCGAAGACGAACAGTTGGCGGATTTGAAGGACTGGTGGACACGCAACGGCAAACCTCTGGTCACTGGCGGCCTGTTGGCGCTGGTCATCGTGTTCGGCTGGCAGGCATTTCACAAGTATCAGAGCAACCAGTCGCAAGGCGCCTCGGTGCTCTATCAGCAATTGCTGGAAACCACGCTGACCCCGGACGGCAAGCCTGACGCCGCACGCGTTGCGGATCTGGCCGGCAAGCTCAACAGCGAATTCGGCGGTACTGCCTACGCGCAGTACGGCAGCCTGTTCGTGGCCAAGGTTGCGGTCGACAGCGGCAAGCTGGATGACGCGGCGACCGAATTGAAGGCCATCGTTGCCAAACCGGCCAACGCGGCGCTGGGCGAAATCGCCCGTCAGCGTCTGGCGCAGGTGCTGGGTGCACAGAACAAGGCGGATGAAGCCCTGAAACTGCTTGAAGGCGATGCCGACAAGTCGTTCCTGGCCACTCGCGAAGAACTCAAGGGCGACCTGCTGGTACAGCTGGGCCGCACTGACGAAGCGAACGCGGCGTATCAAAAAGCCAAGGCGGCACTGTCGGATGAAGCGGCAGTCGGCGGCCTTCAAATCAAGCTGGACGACCTGGCCAAAGGGGATGCGTGACGTGATCGGTTGGAAGCATGCAGCATTGCTGGCTCTGGCCATTCTGGCCACGGGTTGCAGCAGCAACAGCACAAAAGAACTGCCACCAGCCGAACTGACTTCCTTCAAGGAAGAAGTGGTTCTGCACAAAGTCTGGAGCCGTTCGATCGGTGACGGTCAGGGCGAAACCTACAACATGCTGGTGCCGGCGATCGATGGTGACACCATCTACGCCGCCGATGTGACCGGCATCGTGATGTCCATGGATCGCAGCAACGGCGACGTGAAGTGGAAGAAAGAACTGGATGTGCCAGTCTCCGGCGCCGTCGGCGTGGGTTACGGTCTGGTTCTGGTCGGCACGCTGCGTGGCGACGTCATCGCTCTCGACACCATCAACGGTGAAGAGAAGTGGCGCGCTCGCGTGACCAGTGAAGTGTTGGCGCCTCCAGCCAGCAACGGCGACATCGTGGTCGTGCAGACCCAGGACGATCGTCTGATCGGTCTGGATGCATCCACCGGTCACCAGCGCTGGGTGTATGACAGCACCCCGGCCGTACTGACCCTGCGTGGCACCAGTGCACCGCTCGCGACCAACCGCCTCGCGGTGGCTGGCCTGTCGACCGGTAAAGTGGTCGCTCTGGACATTTCCAACGGTGTGCCGGTCTGGGAACAACGGATCGCGATTCCACAAGGTCGTTCGGAACTGGAGCGCGTGGTCGACATCGACGGCGGTCTGCTGCTGTCCGGCGGCACACTGTACGTTGCCAGCTATCAGGGTCGCGTTGCGGCACTGGACCTGGAAAGCGGCCGTCAACTGTGGCAGCGCGATGCGTCGAGCTATGCCGGTATCGCCCAGGGCTTCGGCAACGTCTACGTGAGCCTGTCTTCGGGCACCGTTGAAGGCGTCGACGAGCGTTCGACCACTGCACTGTGGACCAACGACTCGCTGGCCCGCCGTCAACTGTCGGCACCGGAAGTGTTCTCCAGCTACGTTGCAGTCGGTGACCTGGAAGGTTACCTGCATCTGCTGAGTCAGGTGGACGGTCGTTTCGTCGGCCGCGAGCGCATCGACAGCGACGGCCTGCGTGCCCGTCCGCTGGTGGTGGGTGACACGATTTACGTGTATGGCAACAGCGGCAAACTGGAAGCCCTGACCATCAAGTAATGGTTTGACTATGCTTGGGGTTGAACCCCAAGCGGCCCTGCTCCGGCAGGGTTTGCAACACCCATGGGTGTTGCCCCGAGCACCAGCCGCTGCCTCGCAGCGGCTTTTGTATTTTCTGAAATAACGAAGTGGAGAGCCGCATGGTTCCCGTAATCGCCCTGGTGGGCCGACCGAACGTCGGCAAGTCCACCTTGTTCAACCGCCTGACCAGGACTCGCGACGCCATCGTCGGCGACTTGTCCGGTCTGACCCGTGATCGCCAGTACGGTGAGGCCAAGTGGCAAGGGCGTTCCTACATTCTGATCGACACCGGCGGTATCTCCGGTGACGAGCATGGTATGGACGAAAAAATGGCCGAGCAGTCGCTGTTGGCCATCGAAGAAGCGGATGTCGTTCTGTTCCTGGTAGATGCCAAGGCCGGTTTCACCGCCGCCGACCAGATGATCGGCGAACACCTGCGCAAGCGTAACAAGCGTTCCTATGTGGTCGCCAACAAGGTCGACAACATCGATCCGGAAATGGCCCGCGCCGAATTCGCGCCGATGGGCATGGGCGATGCGATCCCGATTGCCGGCGCGCATGGTCGTGGCATCACTCAATTGCTGGAAATCGCCCTGAGCTCGTTCCCGAAAGATGAGGACGAGCTGCCGGAAGGCGAAGAGCAGGAAGAAGTCGCCGAAGGCGAGGAAGCCAAGCGCATTCCAGGTCCGAGCGAAAAGGACGGCATCAAGATCGCCATCATCGGCCGGCCGAACGTCGGCAAGTCGACGCTGGTCAACCGCATGCTCGGTGAAGAGCGGGTGATCGTTTACGACCAGCCGGGCACCACTCGCGACAGTATCTACATCCCGTTCGAGCGTAACGACGAGAAGTACACACTGATCGACACTGCCGGTGTGCGCAAGCGCGGCAAGATCCACGAAGAAGTCGAAAAGTTCTCCGTGGTCAAAACCCTGCAGGCGATCAAAGACGCCAACGTGGTGATCTTCGTGATGGATGCCCGCGAAGGTGTGGTCGACCACGACCTCAACCTGTTGGGCTTCGCCCTCGAGTCCGGCCGTGCGCTGGTCATCGCGCTGAACAAGTGGGATGGCATGACTCCGGGCGAGCGCGACTACGTGAAGACCGAACTGGAACGCCGGTTGTTCTTCGTCGACTTCGCCGATATTCACTTCATTTCGGCACTGCACGGTACCGGCGTGGGCAACCTCTACGCTTCGGTGCAGAACTCGTTCAAGTCGGCGGTCACCCGCTGGCCGACCAGCCGCCTGACCCAGATCCTCGAAGACGCGGTCAGCGAGCACCAGCCACCGATGGTCAACGGCCGCCGGATCAAGCTGCGTTATGCCCACCTCGGTGGCGCCAACCCGCCGCTGATCGTGATCCACGGCAACCAGATCGAGAAAGTGCCGAACTCGTACGTGCGCTATCTGGAAAACACTTACCGCCGTGTGCTCAAACTGGTCGGTACGCCGATCCGTATCGAGTTCAAGGGCGGCGAGAACCCGTACGAAGGCAACAAGAACACGCTGACCGACCGCCAGGTCAACAAGAAGCGTCGTTTGATGTCGCACAACAAGAAGGCCAGCAAGAAGCGCCGCGACAAGCGCTGATCCCGGTCATCAAGAGAGAAGGGCGCCGTCTGGCGCCCTTTTTTTATGGGCGCCGGATGGGCTATCCTCGGGCTCTCCCGCGCCGTCGTCAGTGCCGGGGCAGAGCAGGGAACCCCGATGATCAACAGCAAGCTGCCGAATGTCGGCATCACTATTTTCACGCAGATGTCTCAGCTCGCGGCACAGACCGGAGCCATCAACCTGTCCCAGGGTTTTCCCGATTTCGACGGCCCGCAGTCGCTGCGCGATGCGGTCGGTCGGCACATCGCCAGCGGCCATAACCAGTATTCGCCCATGACCGGCCTGCCGGCACTGCGCCAACAGATTGCGGCGAAGATTGCCCGCAGCTATGGCGTGAATGTCGATGCCGATCACGAGGTGACCGTCACCCCCGGCGCGACCCAGGCGATCTTCTGTGCGATCCAGGCGGTTATCCACAGCGGCGATGAAGTCATCGTGTTCGACCCGGCCTACGACAGCTACGAGCCGTCGGTAGAGCTGGCCGGCGGGCGCTGCGTGCATGTGCAACTCGGTCTGGAGGATTTCTCCATCGACTTCGACAAGCTCGGTGCAGCGTTGAGCCCGCGCACGCGGATGATCATCCTCAACACTCCACACAACCCCAGTGGCGCCCTGATCAGTCGCGCAGAGCTGGACCAGTTGGCGGCGCTGATCCGCGATCGCGACATCTATGTGATCAGCGACGAAGTCTACGAACACCTGGTGTACGACGGCGTTCCGCATGTGAGCGTGCTGGCCCATGAAGAGCTATATCAGCGTGCGTTCGTGGTCAGCTCGTTCGGCAAGACCTATCACGTCACCGGCTGGAAAACCGGCTACGTCGTGGCGCCGCCGGCCCTGACCGCCGAACTGCGCAAGGTGCACCAGTACGTCAGCTTCTGTGGCGTGACGCCGCTGCAATATGCGCTGGCCGATTACATGGCCGAGCATCCGGAACACGTCGAAGAACTGCCGGGCTTCTATCAGGCCAAGCGCGATCTGTTCTGTGATCTGCTGGCGCCGTCGCGATTCAGCTTCACCCGGGTCACCGGCACCTATTTCCAACTGGTCGATTACTCGCAGATCCGTCCCGACCTGAACGACGTCGAGATGGCGATGTGGATGACCCGCGAACATGGTGTGGCGAGCATCCCGGTGTCGGTGTTCTACCAGAATCCACCTGAAGGCCAGCGCCTGGTGCGCCTGTGCTTCGCCAAACGCGAGGAGACGCTGCGGGAAGCGGCGGCAAAACTATGCGTGATCTGAGTGCATTGCCCGATCTCAACCTGGCGCTGATCCAGACCAGCCTGGCCTGGCATGATCGTCAGGCCAACCTCGAGCATTTCGACGCGTTGCTGGAGCAGGCGCGCGGGGCGGATCTGATTATCCTGCCGGAGATGTTCACCACCGGCTTCTCCATGGAATCCGAAACTCTGGCGGAAGCCGAAAACGGCCCGACCAGCAAATGGATGAAGGCACAGGCGGCAAAACTCAATGCGGTGATCACCGGCAGCGTGATCATCCAGGCCGCCGACGGCAGCCATCGCAATCGCCTGCTATGGGCGCGCCCCGACGGCGAAGTGTGGCATTACGACAAGCGCCATCTGTTCCGCATGGCCGGCGAGCACAATCACTACACGCCCGGCGAACGCCAGGTGCAGTTCGAGCTCAAGGGCTGGCGCATCCGGCCACTGATTTGCTACGACTTGCGTTTCCCGGTGTGGAGCCGCGATGCACAAGACACCGACCTGCTGCTGTACACCGCTAACTGGCCCGGGGCGCGGCGTCTGCACTGGAACCGTTTGCTGCCGGCGCGGGCGATTGAAAACCTGTGCTACGTGGCAGCGGTGAATCGCGTCGGCACCGACGGCAAGGGTTTTGCCTACACCGGCGACAGTCAAGTCCTGGACTTCCAGGGCGAGACCTTGCTGGCGGCGGGGGAGGCGGACGGGGTGTTCAAGGCCGTACTGGAAGCGGCACCGCTGGCGGCTTACCGCGAGCGATTCCCGGCGAATCTGGATGCGGACACGTTCGAATTCACCTGAGTTTTTGCGTTGTCTGTGCGGGCCCCATCGCGGGCAAGCCCGCTCCCACAGTGACCGTTGTGTACTCAATGTCATGTACACCAGAAAACCCTGTGGGAGCGGGCTTGCCCGCGAAGAGGCCAGTTCAGGCAACATAAAGCCAGCAGGCATAAAAAAGGCCCCGGAGTTCGCACTCCGGGGCCTTTTGCACTTCAGCGGTAATTTACGCCGCTTTCGCTTCCGGCTGGCTCAGCGAGCGGTTCAGCGCGCTGAACAGTGCCTTGAAGCTGGCGGTGGTGATGTTTTCATCGATACCTACGCCGTGCACTGCACGTTCGCCATTCACACGCAGCTCGATATAAGCCGCTGCCTTGGCGTTGGTGCCCGCGCCGATGGCGTGTTCGTTGTAGTCCATGATCTCCACCGGAATCGGCAGGCCGGCCACCAATGCCTCCAGCGCACCGTTGCCCTTGCCGCGCCAGTGCAGGTTGGTTTCGCCCTGCCCCTTGCTCGCCACTTCCACCTCGACGGCGCTGTGGCCGTTTTCTTCCTGCAGGCGATGGCTGACCAGCGCATACGGGGTGTTGGCTTGCAGGTACTCGGTGTGCAGCAGCGAGTGGATCTGCTGGGCAGTCATTTCCAGGCCCAGGCGATCGGTTTCACGCTGCACGACCTGGCTGAACTCGATCTGCATGCGGCGCGGCAGGCTGATGCCGTATTCCTGCTCCAGCAGGTAGGCGATACCGCCCTTGCCCGACTGGCTGTTGACGCGGATCACCGCCTCGTAGCTGCGGCCGATGTCGGCCGGGTCGATCGGCAGGTATGGCACTTCCCACAGAGTGTCCGGTTTCTGCTGGGCGAAACCCTTGCGGATCGCGTCCTGGTGGGAGCCGGAGAACGCGGTGTGCACCAGGTCGCCGACGTACGGGTGACGCGGGTGTACCTGAATCTGGTTGCACTCTTCGACGACTTTGCGCACGCCGTCGATGTCGGAGAAGTCCAGTTGCGGGTCGAGGCCCTGGGTGTACATGTTCAGTGCCACGGTCACGAGGTCGACGTTACCGGTACGCTCACCGTTGCCGAACAGGCAGCCCTCGACGCGGTCGGCGCCGGCCATCAGGCCCAGTTCGGTGGCGGCCACGCCAGTGCCACGGTCGTTGTGGGTGTGCAGGCTGATGATCACGCTGTCACGACGGTTGATGTTGCGGTGGAACCACTCGATCTGGTCGGCGTAGACGTTCGGGGTCGCGCATTCAACGGTGGCCGGCAGGTTGAGGATGATCTTGTGCTCGGGCGTCGGGTTCCAGACCTCGATCACCGCGTCGCAGACTTCCTTGGCGAACTCCAGTTCGGTGGCGCTGAAGGTTTCCGGCGAGTATTCGAAGGTCCACTCGGTGTCCGGCTGCATGGCGGCGTATTTGACGAACAGCTTGGCGGCGTTCACGGCGATGGCCTTGATCCCGTCCTTGTCCTGGTTGAACACGATGCGACGGAAAGAAGGGGAAGTGGCGTTGTAGAGGTGAACGATGGCTTTCTTCGCCCCGCGCAGGGATTCGAAAGTACGCTCGATCAGGTCTTCACGGCCCTGGGTCAACACCTGGATGGTGGTGTCGTCCGGGATGTGGCCGTCTTCGATCAGGGTACGCACGAAGTCGAAGTCGGTTTGCGAAGCCGCCGGGAACGACGCCTCGATTTCCTTCACACCCACCTGCACCAGAGTTTTCCAGAAGCGCAGCTTTTTCACCGCGTCCATTGGCTCGATCAACGACTGGTTGCCGTCACGCAGGTCGGAGCTGCACCAGATCGGCGCGGCATCGATGGTTTTCGACGGCCAGGTGCGATCCGGCAGGTTGATCACAGGAAACGCGCGGTATTTCGAAGACGGGTCTTTGAGCATGCTCATCGGGAAATTCCTTATTGTCTGGGCCGAAAAGAGGCGGCCTGCCGGTGGAACGAATGTTCGGAGAAGCTTGGGACGAGGCGCAGCGATTCAGCCCGGCAGTCGTGCGCTGACAAGGCACAGGCTGCGGTGCTGGCGAAGCTGAATAAGGGTGTGAGAGGTTTTCATGCCTTCAACCCTAACCGCGGGGGATGAGGATGGCAAGCAGTCGAAAAAAATTGAGAGGAATACCCGGAAAGCGCTTTTTTCCGCGATTTTATTCTTGATATGGCGGTTATTGTTGGCGGGGATTGCGCGGACCATTCGTCGTGCGCAATCCCTGTGGGAGCGAGCCTGCTCGCGATGAGGCCAGTCGCCTCACCCGCAAATCAAGGCTGGAAAGCCCCAATGAAAATCGCCGGATCGACCCTCGCGTCGTTCAGACTGACGTTCCAGTGCATGTGCGGCCCTGTGGCCCGACCTGTGGCACCCACCTTGCCGACTACCGCACCGCGGGCCAGTTGCTGGCCGTTCTGCACGTCGATCTTTGACATGTGGCAGAACATGCTGATGAAGCCCTGGCCGTGGTCGACGAACACCGTGTTGCCATTGAAGAAGTAGTTGCCGATCAGGATCACCTTGCCCGCCGCCGGGGTCTTGATCGGTGTTCCCGCCGGCACCGCAAAGTCGAGGCCGGCGTGTGGATTGCGTTCTTCACCGTTGAAGAAACGGCGCACACCGAACTTGCTCGACAGCGGCCCGTTGACCGGTTTGTCCAGCAACAGGTTGCTCGGTGTGTTCGGGCTGAAGCTGCGATAGGCCTTGATCTGCTCGGCCAGTTCGCCCTCGATGCGCTTCAGGTTCGCCGGGTTCGGATTGACCTGCTGAGTGTTCTTCAGCGTGATGTGCTGTTCCGGGTATTTCTTGTTGCCGACATTGAAGTTGAGGGTACGGCCGCCACTGCTGACCTGCTGAACGCCAGGTTTGACAGTCAACGGAACGCCGACAATCGCCAGCCAGTTGTTCTGTTCCTTGACCACCAGCACCGGTTTGCCCTGATACGTGGCTTTCGGCGCTTGTGCGGCGGATCCCAGATCGACCACCGCAACACCACCCGGTACCGGTTTGTTCAACAGCCGGGTGATGTAGCTGTCGGCGTGGGCATTGAAGGTCAGGCACAGCAATAACAGCGGAGCAAGAAAACGCGGCATGGATCAGTCCAGTAAAGAAAGAGTGACGGGCGTCAGGTGGTTGTCCTCGACGCGCACTTGCAGTTCGCCTTCGCCCAGTCTGGCCTTGAGGCGCTGGCCGGTGTGGGTTTGTGCCGCGTCGCGGATCGCGTTGCCACGCTCGTCGAGCAGAATGCTGTAGCCACGGCCGAGGGTTGCCAGCGGGCTGACCACGTGCAGGGTCTGCATCTGGCTTTGCAACTGCAGGCGCCGGCGTTTCAGGCCTTCGTTCATGGCGCGGGGCAGACGCTCGGCGAGGCTGTCGAGGCGTTGGCGCAACAGGGCCAGTTGTCGTCCGGGATGTTGCCCGGCGAGACGGGTTTCCAGACGAATCAGGCGTTCGCGGCGGGTATTGAGCTGGCGCTCGAACGCCCGGCGCATGCGCATGTCCAGATCATCCAGACGCTGGGCCTGCTGGCGCAGTCGTTCACCGGGATGGCGCAAGCGGCGGGTCATTCCTTCAAGTCGCAGACGGTCGCGCATCAGGCGGTCGCGCATGCGCATCACCAGTCGGCGGTGCAGGCTTTCGACCTGGCGGATCAGATGGCTGGAATCCGGGGCGAGCAATTCGGCCGCCGCAGATGGCGTCGGCGCACGAACGTCGGCCACAAAGTCGCTGATCGACACGTCGGTTTCATGGCCGACCGCGCTGACGATCGGCGTCACACAGGCGTCCACCGCCCGGGCCACGGCTTCTTCGTTGAAGCACCAGAGGTCTTCCAGCGAGCCACCGCCGCGCGCCAGGATCAGCGCGTCGAAGCCCCGGGCATCCGCGAGTTTCAAGGCGCGGACGATCTGCGCCGTGGCCTCGCGGCCCTGAACGGCCGTCGGGATCAGCGTCAGTTGCACTTGTGGTGCGCGGCGGCGGAACACGCTGATGATGTCGCGGATCACCGCGCCGGTCGGCGAACTGATGATGCCGATGTGCTGTGGATGGGCCGGCAGCGGCACCTTGCGCTCGGCACTGAACAGCCCTTCGGCGCTGAGCTTTTCCTTCAAGGCATCAAACGCCAGACGCAGCGCACCATCGCCGGCAGGCTCCACCGTGTCGAGAATCAACTGATAGTCGCCACGCCCTTCGAACAGCGAGACCTTGCCACGCACCTTGACCGCCAGGCCATCCTTCAGCGCTTGCCGCACCCGCGCAGCGTTCTGGCGGAACAGTGCGCAACGCACCTGCGCGCCGCTGTCCTTGAGGGTGAAATACACGTGGCCGGACGCCGGGCGGGCGAGGTTGGAGATTTCGCCTTCGACCCAGATGTTGCTGAACACGTCTTCGAGCAACACCCGCGCGCGGCCGTTGAGCTGGCTGACGGTCAGGACTTCGCGGTCGAGGCCGAGTCTTGCAAAGGGATCTTTAATCATGGGGCGCAGTTTAAAGGCTTTCGCCGGTGAATGTCTGGAGGAAGTGTTGCACCAAAGGTGTGGGATTTTGCCGAAAGGCGAGGGCGACGGTGCTCTGGCAATCGCCGGTCAGCGGCACAAATCTCACACCAGCGGGCGCGATGTCCTGCATCGATTCCGGCAGCAGGGCGATACCGAATCCGGCCTGGATCAATTGCAGCTGTGTGGTCTTGCGCGACATCACCCGTGCAGCCTGGGGGAAGAAGCCGTGACGCATGCACAGGTCGGCGCACAAATAACTCAACCCGCCGCGTTGCGGGTGCGGAATAGAGATGAACGCTTCGTCCTTCAACTGCGCCAGATTGACCGCATCAGCCAGTGCCAGTCGATGCTCCGCCGGCACGGCAAGCAGCAAGCGCTCGGTGTAGAGCGGCAGGACCTGAACGCCCTCGCGCTGGCGCAAAACCGGCAGGCGCAGAAGACCGATGTCGAGCCGCCCCTCGGCCAGTTCTTCGAGCTGGGCCTCCGAAGACAACGTGCCGATGTCCAGCGAAACCCCGGGTTGCTGCTCCAGGTAAGCGCTCATGTCGCGCAACAGTTGGCCGCTGATCGGCACTGTGCTGGAGTGGCACAGGCGCAACGTGCCGCGCTGGCCCTGGCCGATTTCCGTGGCGAGGGTGCTGGCCTTGTTCAATTCATTGAGCAGGTTTCTCGCCCGGGGCAGGAATGCTTCGCCAGCGGCAGTAAGCCGGGGCTGGCGGGCGGTGCGTTCGAACAGCGGCGTTTGCAGGCGGTTTTCCATGTCCTTGATCTGCCGGCTCAGCGCTGACTGGGCGATGAACAGGCGTTCGGCGGCGGCACTGAAGCTGCGGCACTCGGCGATTTCCACGAAGTAGCGCAATTGACGGGTTGAAAGCACGAGGCATGCCTTTTCGAGATGGCTTGGCGGTTTCGATGATATTAGTCGCAACCCTCGGCGCTGGCTAAAGTCATCACAGGCTTATTAAAGGAAGCGAGCGGATGAGTGTGGCGGGGCTGTTGGGCGAATGGTCGTGGGGCTTCGGGGGCTGGGCAGTCATCGGAGTGGGCGTTGCGCTGGCCTACATCGTGTTCGGCATTGCCGGTTTTGGTACGGCGCTGGTGGCGGGGCCGATCCTGATCCTGTTCATGCCGCTTTCGAAAATCGTGCCGTTGCTGGTGTTGCTGGATTTTGTCGCCGCGTTCGGCAATCTGCTGCCATCGCGCAGAGATGTAGCGAAGCCGGAGTTGCTGCGGTTGCTGCCGTGCATGGCGGTCGGGTGCACGCTGGGGGTGATTTTTCTGCTTAATCTCAAGTCCGATCTGCTGTTGTTGCTGATGGGGCTGTTTATCACGGCCTATGCGATCTACAGCTTGTGGATCAAGGCGCGGCCGGCGCAGTTGGCTGCTGGATGGGCGTTGCCGATGGGCACGGTGGGCGGGCTGTTCGGGGCGTTGTTCGGCAGTGGCGGCTTTCTTTATGCGATCTACCTCAACAGCCGACTGCCCAAGGACGCGGCACGGGCCACGCAAAGTGCGCTGATCAGTTGCAGCACGGTGGTGCGTTTGAGTCTGTTCGCCATCGCCGGGGTGTATGCCGAGCTACCCTTGTTGATGCTCGCGCTGTGTCTGTTGCCGGCCATGGCGCTGGGCTTGTGGATCGGGCGGCGGCTGACCATGCGTTTGTCCCGCGAGGCTTTCGTGCGGCTGGTGACCTGGCTGGTGCTGGCGAGCGGTCTGGCGCTGATCGGCCGCTATTTAAGCACTTGACCGGATTGTCTCAGGGATTAAGCTGCCGGCCGCGTTCGTCGCAGAACATCCTTTGACGCAGCAGGCTTGCACCATGAACTCCCAAAGCATCATCGTCCCGAAAATCTCCAACCTGCCGGTGCACGAGCCCCGCGCCCGGGCGATCCTGCGCTGGCTGGTGCGCAAGAACATCGTCAAGGAAGAGCTCAGCACCTGCGGACGCACCGGCAACCGCATGGCCTATGCCATCGCCGATGGTGCCCGCGCCGTGGTGCTGCACCCCGAGGCGCTGCCGTTCGGTGAGCCGATCAATGGGCTGGAGGTCATCACCAAGCGCTGCATCTACACCCCGGCCAAAGGTTTTCTCGAAGAAGCCGGTTGTGCCGAGTGCCGCCAGGAAATCGGCGAAGCGCTGTTCGAAAGCCTGGAAGACTGGATGCCGGGCCGCACCGACAACTTCACCTGCCCCGAGTGTGGGCATGAAGACGACATCAACGGCTTTCTGTATTTGCAGGAGTGCGGGTTTTCCAACCTCGGTTTCATCTTCAACAACTGGCTCGAGGCGGGGTTCAAGCAGAGTTTCATCGACGAATTCGCCGACTGGCTGGATCAACCGGTGAGTTGGGTCAAGGTCGAGTTGTAGGGGCGGCTTTTCCCGTACATCAGCAACATTGATATAAGACAAGTTTTACATTGAACCCGAAGGGGTGTCTGACTATAATGGCGCGCTTCCATTTTCCCGCTCGGGAGCCCCCGCGATGCTGCGTATCAGCCAAGAAGCTCTGACCTTCGACGACATTCTTTTAGTGCCTGGTTATTCCGAGGTGCTTCCTAACGAAGTCAGTCTCAAGACCCGCCTCACCCGTGGCATCGAACTGAATATTCCTCTGGTTTCTGCCGCCATGGACACCGTCACCGAAGCCCGTCTGGCAATCGCCATGGCTCAGGAAGGTGGCATCGGCATTATCCACAAGAACATGACCATCGAGCAGCAAGCTGCCGAAGTCCGCAAGGTCAAGAAGTTCGAAGCCGGTGTGGTCAAGGATCCAATCACCATCGAGGCTGACGCCACGGTTCGTGATCTGTTCGAACTGACCCGCATGCACAACATTTCCGGCGTTCCGGTGCTGCACGATGGCGACCTGGTCGGCATCGTCACTTCCCGTGACGTGCGTTTCGAAACCCGTCTGGAAGCCACCGTTCGTGAAGTGATGACGCCGAAAGAGCGTCTGGTCACTGTTCGCGAAGGCGCCAACAAGAACGAAGTCCGCGAGTTGCTGCACAAGCACCGCCTGGAAAAAGTCCTGATCGTCGACGACAAGTTTGCCCTCAAAGGCATGATGACCGTCAAAGACATCGAAAAAGCCAAGGCCTACCCGCTGGCCAGCAAGGACGACCAAGGTCGTCTGCGCGTCGGCGCTGCAGTCGGTACCGGCAAAGACACCGGTGATCGTGTTGCCGCGCTGGTCAATGCCGGTGTGGACGTGGTGGTGGTCGACACCGCTCACGGTCACTCCAAAGGCGTGATCGACCGCGTTCGCTGGGTCAAGGAGAACTTCCCTGAAGTGCAGGTGATCGGCGGCAACATCGCCACCGGCGCAGCCGCCAAGGCCCTGGCCGAAGCCGGCGCCGATGCGGTCAAGGTCGGTATCGGCCCTGGCTCGATCTGCACCACCCGTATCGTCGCCGGTGTCGGCGTTCCGCAAATCAGTGCCATCGCCAACGTTGCCGCTGCCCTCGAAGGCACCGGTGTTCCGTTGATCGCCGACGGCGGCATCCGTTTCTCCGGTGACCTGTCCAAGGCCATCGTGGCCGGTGCGTCCTGCGTGATGATGGGCTCGATGTTCGCCGGTACCGAAGAAGCGCCGGGTGAGATCGAACTGTTCCAGGGTCGTTCGTACAAGGCTTATCGCGGCATGGGTTCGCTGGGCGCCATGTCCCAGGCTCAAGGTTCTTCCGACCGTTACTTCCAGGACTCCTCGGCAGGCGCCGAGAAACTGGTTCCGGAAGGCATCGAAGGCCGTGTTCCTTACAAGGGCACCCTGAGCGCGATCATTCACCAGTTGATGGGCGGTCTGCGTTCCTCGATGGGTTACACCGGCAGCGCCAACATCGAAGAGATGCGCACCAAGCCTGAGTTCGTGCGGATCACCGGTGCCGGCATGGCCGAATCCCACGTTCACGACGTGCAGATCACCAAGGAAGCGCCAAACTACCGCGTAGGTTGAGGCTTCAAGCAAAACGTCAAATGACCGGGGCTGTTTTATTCAGCCCCGAGTCGTTTCTGAATCAAGACTGTTTCTGAATTACTTAGACGAGACTGAATCATGGCCCTCGACATTCACGCTCACCGCATCCTGATCCTCGACTTCGGTTCGCAATACACCCAACTGATCGCCCGCCGCGTGCGCGAGATCGGTGTGTACTGCGAACTGCACCCGTTCGACATGGACGAGGATGCGATCCGCGAATTCGCTCCAAAAGGCGTGATCCTCGCCGGCGGTCCCGAGTCCGTGCACGAAGCCAACAGCCCACGCTGCCCGCAAGCGGTGTTCGACCTGGGCGTACCGGTCTTCGGCATCTGCTACGGCATGCAGACCATGGCCGAGCAACTGGGCGGCAAGGTTGAAGGTTCCGAGCTGCGTGAGTTCGGTTATGCCCGCGTTGACGTGGTCGGCAAGAGCCGTCTGCTCGACGGCATCGAAGACCACATCGACGCCGACGGCCTGTTCGGCCTCGACGTATGGATGAGCCACGGTGACAAGGTCACCAAGATGCCAAGCGACTTCCACATCCTGGCCAGCACCCCGAGCTGCCCGATCGCCGGCATGTTCAACGACGAGCGCGCTTACTACGGCGTGCAGTTCCACCCGGAAGTGACCCACACCAAGCAGGGCGGTCGCATCCTGTCGCGCTTCGTTCTCGACATCTGTGGCTGTGAAGCCCTGTGGACCCCGTCGAAGATTGCCGAAGACGCGATCGCCAACATCCGCGCACAGGTCGGCACCGACAACGTCCTGCTGGGTCTGTCCGGCGGTGTGGACTCCTCGGTGGTTGCGGCGCTGCTGCACAAGGCCATCGGCGACCAGCTGACCTGCGTCTTCGTCGACAACGGCCTGTTGCGTCTGCACGAAGGCGAGCAAGTGATGGCCATGTTCGCCGAGAACATGGGCGTCAAGGTGATCCGCGCCAACGCTGAAGACCAGTTCCTGAACAACCTGGCCGGCGAAGCCGATCCGGAGAAGAAGCGCAAGATCATCGGCCGTACCTTCATCGACGTGTTCGATGCCGAATCCTGCAAGCTGGACAACATCAAGTACCTGGCCCAGGGCACCATCTATCCGGACGTGATCGAGTCGGCTGGCGCGAAAAGCGGCAAAGCGCACGTGATCAAGTCGCACCACAACGTGGGCGGCCTGCCGGACGAGATGAACCTGAAACTGGTCGAGCCACTGCGCGAACTGTTCAAGGACGAAGTCCGTCGTCTGGGTCTGGAACTGGGCCTGCCGTACGACATGGTCTACCGTCACCCGTTCCCGGGCCCGGGCCTGGGCGTGCGGATCCTCGGTGAAGTGAAGAAGGAATACGCCGACCTGCTGCGTCGCGCCGACCACATCTTCATCGAAGAACTGCGCAAGGCCGACTGGTACCACAAGGTCAGCCAGGCGTTCGTCGTGTTCCAGCCGGTGAAATCGGTGGGCGTGGTAGGTGATGGCCGTCGTTACGCCTGGGTCGTGGCCCTGCGTGCCGTGGAAACCATCGACTTCATGACCGCGCGTTGGGCACACCTGCCTTACGAACTGCTGGAAACCGTTTCCGGCCGCATCATCAATGAAATCGAAGGCATCTCCCGCGTCACTTACGACGTGTCGAGCAAGCCGCCGGCGACTATTGAGTGGGAGTGATCCCGCACACGCCTTGACGGCGTGAGAGCAGGCAACCCCGAGGCCGCGTGAACAGTGTTCACGCGGCCTTTTTATTGCCGCTTACAAGGGACCGGACCAGCCGGCCAGGGTCATGCCACGCTCGTCCAGTGCCTTGAGCAGGTCTTCGACACTGTTGAAGCGTTTCTCATGGAGGGCGGGCCAGGCGGGGCGTTCGATGAACCAGCGACCGGATTCCCAATGGATCTCCGTGCGTACAAGTGCATTGTCGCGGCTGCGATGAACCAGCAAGGTGGATCGGGGTTCCTGTTTCAAGGTGTACATGCCCGGACGATTCAGCAATTGATCGATCTCCTTTTGCGTCTGGGCGTTCCACGGCGTCTGCACCTGCAGACGCACATCACCTTTTACCTGCCCGGCCGGCTTGCCCTTGTCATCGAAAAAAGTCCTTCCGGGATCGGGTTCGAACCCACGGGATTTACCGTAGCCAACGTCTTCAATCCGCAGGCCGACGGCGTTTTCCAGCTCACTGACGCCTGCGACACCCTCGAAGGTGTTGGAGTGTGAATTGCCCATGAGCGAGACCCATTTGTGTGGTCCGCGCGCGGACTGATCGGCCTCGATGATGGTGTGGGCAAAGAAGTTCATCATCTTCTGCCGGGTCGTCGCGTCAAGGCCTCGCATACCTTCCAACCGGTAGCTGGCCATGCAGTCGATGGCTTGAATGCGCACTCCTTGACGGTTGGCTTCCTTCACCAGATTGAGAAAGGTGTAGCGTCTTGTGGGATCGGTGATGTGACCCTGGTCAAGGCCCTCCAGATACAGCTCAAGATCCCGGGGCATGACCGAGGTTCTGGCAAAGTTGTCCAGCGCTGCCTGGTGGAAGTCCGTGAGCAGATGTTCCATGTACAGGGTCTTCACGCCTTTTCGAGCGAGCGCAGGCATCTGTTCGATGAGCCATTGCTTGCTGCCGATCTCGGAATGACTCTCGCCGATGACCAGACCGTTGAATTGCTTCAGGGATTTCTCGATGAACGATTCGGCGCTCGAGGCCTGCTCGACAGGCGCCAGCGTCGTACGCGGCGCAGGATTTGCTCGGGCATAAAAGCCGTTGGCGGCCTCACGCAGTTGTTTGCGCAGCGCCCTGAACGTGTCGAGGGGCCGATTGCCTTCCAGGCTCTCGAAAGCGTCACCCAGTGTTCGCTCATTGCCGATGACGGCAGCATTTTTCAGTTCATTGCGAAACGCTACGGGAATTTCGTAAGGCGAACTGATCAACGGAGTATCAGGCAGTGACACTTCAGGATTGACCACTGCGCCGGCACCGGTGGTGGATATCGAAGGCTCGATGCCCGGCAATTGTCCCTCGGTTGCCAGCGGATCGATGCGCACGCGCCTGAGTGTCAGGCCTTCATCGGTCAAAGCCGTCGCCAGTTCCTGAACACTGTCAAAGTGCCGGCCGCTGACGGATATCCATTTGGGGCGGACGATGAAAAAGCCTCCGGCATCCTTCTGGATCGTTGTTGTTACCAGCGTGCCGTCGCCGCTGCGATGAATGAGCGTGGAGGGCTCCTGGATCATGAACATGCCCCTTCTGGGTAACGCTTCTTCGAGCGTTCGGGCGGTGATCGTTGGAGGAGGTCCATTCAATTGCAGGCGCAAGTCGCTTTTAAGCAGGTCGACGGGGTTGCCGACGAGATCACGTACCTTTTTGCCCAGGTCGGTTGTCAGGCCTTCCGCCTGACCTACGGTGATTTCCTCGACCCGCAGTGTCGGCGCACCTTCCAGTTCACCCAGCCCGGCGACCTTGTCGAAGGTGCTGGCGCGTCCTTCATCCAGCAACGCCACCCAGCGATGGGCGCCCCTCGCTGCCTGATCGGCCTTGATCACGGTGTCGGAGAAGTAATTCTGCATCTTGCGGCTGCTGACTTCAGACGTGTGTTCCATGTTCGGGAAACGCCGGCTGGCCATGCAGTCGATAGCCTGCACACGGATATGGTTTTTCTGTGCACTCCTGATCAGCTCGGTATATGAATGGGGCCCTGTCGGGTCGGCGTCGAAGCGGACATCCAGTGACTTCAGATAATCTTCCAGCTCAGTCGGCATGTTGCCGGTCTTGTGGAACAGGTCGAGATTCGTTTGATGGAAATCGCTCAGCAGATGATCCAGGTACAGGGTTCGGACCTTCTGTTTGTTCAATGCCTTGAAGTTGTCGATCAGAATACCTCGCGCTCCAGTGCCGCTGCTGTCCTGTCCGATCACCAGTCCAGGCGCTTCCTTGAGCAGGCGCTTGGTCATGTCGGCGAAAGGCGTTGCGGGTTTGAAGGGCGATATCGCCGGGCGTGGCGGGGAGTTCGGAGCACTGTAAAAATCGATGGCGTCGTCATACAGGCTGCGCCGCAGCGTCTTGAAGTCCTGATAAAGGCTGTCACTCCCGGTCTGGCTGTTCAACGGGAAATCATCGACATGCCTTTCCGCCACCGGGCGCAGAGCCGATCTGGACCACAGTGACGTGTCATAGGGCATCGTTTGTGTTGCCATCTCGGGCAACGGGTCTGCCGTATGACCCCAGGGCCAATCGCCGAACAGCTTCATTCCCCCTCTGAGTCCTGGGCGGGCGACCGGCTGCCATTTCAACGCTTCGTTCAGGCGTACCGGCACGTTGCGATAAAACGAATAGGGATTGGCCGGGTCGACAATGACCCAGCTACGCATCTGCTCAACGTAACGCACCTGGTAGAAACCCTGGTTACCCCAGGCTCGGCGCATGTAAATGTAGTACTTGCCGGACGCGGTCTGAAGGATCTCCTGGAATTTTGGGTCACCGGTTTCTATCCGGGTGCCTTCGCCGATCTCGGTCTTGAAGGACGCCAGAAAATCCTCCGGCGCTGCCGGCAGCACTTGCTTCGGTGCGATCTCCGACAGTGTCGGCAGTGGTGAACGTGCCAGTGCCGCTTCGGCCAGTTTTTCTTCAGGTTTTACGGACAGCCCGGTCTGAGCGAGTTCTTCTTCCGGCGCAATGAAGGTCTCGGTCTCTGCAATCTCGGGCAGTCGCCCGCTGCCTTTGATGAACGTGGCGTTGAACAGCGTATCGATGGCCGCGAAGATTGCTCCGGTCACGCCGGCCTTGCGCGCCTGCGGCGTCTTGCCGTTGACCGCCTGATCGATCTGCAACCCGACGTTGGCGATGCCCGCACCGACCACGGCCAGCGCTACCGGCCAGCCAACCGCCGCCATCGGTCCGAATACGCGGTTGAAGGCGTTGAGGTAACCGATCCACAGTTTTTTGCGCAGATCACCGTTGGAATGCAGCATGAATTCCGCGTCGCTGATCATGCGGGCGTGGGTGGCGGTCGCCAGAAAACTGAAGATATCGCCATCGAGTGCAACACCGGTGTGAGCCACCAGAGTGTGATCGTCGCTGTCCCAGGTGCTGACGAGCAGATCCAGCACGTGGTTCAGCCCGACGTTCTCGATATGTGGTGCGCGCCATAGCTCCGAAATACCTCCCGCCAGAGGACCGAAGGCCCAGAGCCAGCGCCGTTTCGCGACTGCGCGCCAGGATGTGTCCTCCATGATGTCGTGATCGGCGACCTGGAAGTGCGCCATGAAGCGTTTGCGATCAGAGGGCTTTCTGATCTGCGACAGCACCCACCAATGCAGGTCGCGAGCGTTCTGCAGGGCATGCACCCCCCAGATTTCACCCGGGACATAAAGAATGGTGCCGCCCTTGCCATCGGTGATGCACAGGATGTCGGTCGCGACGAACCCGCCGATTTTCAGCAGGCCGATGCGCAGGCCATCGGCTTGTGCAGCTTCTTCTTCGAGCATCTTGCGCGTCACCGGCCAGCTGACGTTGCCGGCGATGGCTTTTACGGCGGTGCGGAAGTTGTCGTCGGAGAGCCGGCCACCTTCTCGATCTTCCATGGCCTTGGCCAGGAAAGTGCATTTGGCCAGGGTTCTGAAGGTCTTGCCGTGCTTGTTCCAGAACGAATCGACCTTTTTCCGGTAGCGATCGGCGAAGTTGATCGCCCAGAACGCTTTGAGTACGTCGCGGCTGTGCAGCTTCACTTCGTTGGTTTCGTTATAGGTGCCGGCGTCCGGGCCGACGGTATAGAAACCTGCGTCGGAATCGAGCAGATCGGCATTGTCCTGGTCGTGAACGCTGAAGCGCTGGATCACCAGTTGCGGCAGGGTCATCGACTCGCGCGGGGTTTCGAACAGATGCTCCCAGCCGGTAAAGGTTCGCGGGCTGCTTTGTGCGGCGTGGAACCGATGCCAGTAAACCTGTTCGGGTTCCAGGTGAGCGAGGTCGTGGCTGGCGAGGATCTCTCTGGCAATCGCGCAGGCCATTTCATACATGTCGGGGCAGGCCTCGACCAGGGCGGGAACCAGTGCCTTGAGGGCGTTTCTGTCGGCGGTGTTGGGCAGTGCTATGTCGTGTGTCGTGTCCACAGTCTTTCCTTGAGCGTGGTGGATAAAAAACGACCGCGATCATTTCAATAGGTGAGGAATACGTCTGTCAGACACCTGGCTGTTGGCGTGTCGTCTGAAGGAAAAAGATGAATGGGAAACAGGCTTCGTGCCTGTAGTCTGCGGCCATCCGCCGCGCTGCCCTTACTGTTTCGCAACCGCAGGTGTATCGTATTCGCCTTTTGCGGGCGCCCTGGCCCGCGGCTGATACGAGAGGTAGTTGTGCCCATGTCCTTTACCCGTCGACAAATTCTCGGTGGCCTGGCCGGCCTTGCAGTGGTTGGCGCGGGAGCCGGTGGTGCGACGCGTTACTGGCTGGGCAAGGTGGCCGATGCCAACGCCGGGCATGACTACGAGCTGATCGCCGCACCGCTGGACGTCGAGCTGGTGCCAGGGCACAAGACCGAGGCCTGGGCGTTCGGCCCGTCGGCACCGGGCACCGAGTTGCGCGTGCGTCAGGGCGAGTGGCTGCGGGTGCGCTTCATCAACCATCTGCCGGTCGCGACGACCATTCACTGGCACGGCATCCGCCTGCCGCTGGAGATGGACGGTGTACCTTACGTCTCGCAATTGCCGGTGCTGCCGGGTGAATACTTCGATTACAAATTCCGCGTGCCGGACGCCGGCAGCTACTGGTATCACCCGCATGTCAGCAGCAGCGAAGAACTCGGGCGCGGGCTGGTCGGGCCGTTGATCGTCGAGGAGCGCGAGCCGACCGGGTTCAAGTACGAAAAGACCCTGAGCCTGAAGAGCTGGCACGTCGATGAAGAAGGCAACTTCGTCGAATTCAGCATTCCCCGCGAGGCGGCCCGTGGCGGTACGGCGGGGCGGCTGGCGACCATCAACGGCGTGCCGTCACCGGTGATCGAGTTGCCGGCCGGGCAGATCACCCGTGTGCGTTTGCTCAACCTCGACAACACCCTGACCTATCGCATCAACATTCCCGGTGTCGAAGCGCAGATCTATGCGCTGGACGGCAACCCGGTCGAGCCCCGGCCGCTGGGCAAGGAGTACTGGCTCGGCCCGGGCATGCGCATCTGCCTGGCGATCAAGGCACCACCGGCCGGTGAGGAACTGTCACTGCGCAACGGCCCGGTTCGCCTCGGCACCCTGCGTTCGGTGGCCAACAACGACGCGCCGACCGAGTGGCCGAAGGCACTTCCGGCCAACCCGGTAGCTGAGCCGGACCTGGCCAATGCCGAGAAACTCAACTTCAATTTCGAATGGGTCGGTTCGGTGTCGGTCAATGTCGACAACGGCAAGCCGCCGAGCCTGTGGCAGATCAACGGCAAGGCCTGGGACATTACTGACAAGACCTGCGCCGATCGGCCGATCGCCAGCCTGAAACTGGGCCAGAGTTATATCTTCGAACTGAAGAACATGACCCAGTACCAGCACCCGATCCACCTGCACGGCATGAGCTTCAAGGTGATTGCGTCGAACCGGCACAAGATCGTGCCGTACTTCACCGACACTTATCTGCTGGGCAAGAACGAGCGTGCGCAGGTGGCGCTGGTGGCGGATAACCCGGGGGTATGGATGTTCCACTGCCACGTGATCGACCACATGGAAACCGGCCTGATGGCCGCCATTGAGGTGAAGTGATGCGCCAGATTCGCCCCGCGGCGATCATCGACCGCAGCCGTGACCGTGACTTCATGCGTGAAGCATTGGCGTTGGCCGCCCAAGGTGCAGCCCTCGGCGAAGTGCCGGTGGGCGCGGTGCTGGTGCAGGACGGCGAGATCATCGGCCGTGGATTCAACTGCCCGATCAGCACCAGCGATCCCAGCGCACACGCAGAAATGGTCGCGATCCGCGCCGCCGCGCAAGCAGTGGATAACTATCGTCTGCCGGGCAGCACGCTGTACGTGACACTGGAGCCGTGCAGCATGTGCGCCGGGCTGATCGTGCATTCGCGGGTTGCTCGCGTGGTGTACGGCGCGCTGGAGCCCAAGGCCGGGATTGTGCAGAGCCAGGGGCAGTTCTTCACTCAGGGCTTTCTCAACCATCGAGTGTTGTATGAAGGCGGGGTGTTGGCGGAGGAGTGTGGTGCGGTGCTGACCGAGTTTTTCAGGGCACGGCGCGTGAAACCCGCAGACTGAATAAAAAACCTGTGGGAGCGAGCATGCCCGCTCCCACAGGTTTTTTAGTGATCGGAAGATTTACTTCTTAGCGACAATCACCGCCCGCATCGGCGCCGGCAGCCCTTCAATCGTTTTGCTGTGATCTTGCGGATCAAGGAAATCGCTCAACGACTGATACTTCATCCACTCGGTTCCGCGCTGTTCTTCAACGGTGGTAGTGCTCACGTCCACGCATTTCACATCCGTGAAACCCGCACGCCGTAGCCACAATTCCAGCGCCGGCACCGACGGCAAAAACCACACGTTTCGCATCTGCGCATAACGGTCTTCCGGCACCAGCACCTGATGCTTGTCGCCTTCGACCACCAGCGTCTCCAGCACCAGTTCGCCGCCCTTCACCAGGCAATCCTTCAGCGCCAGCAAATGTTCGATCGGCGAACGACGGTGGTAGAACACGCCCATGGAAAACACCGTGTCGAAGCCTTCCAGATTCGGCGGCAGGTCTTCGAACGGGAAGGGCAAGTGCCAGGCATTCGGCTCTGACAGATAACGCTGCACCGCCTGGAACTGGCAGAAAAACAGCCAGTTCGGATCGACGCCGATCACGCTGTCGGCGCCGGCACCGAGCATGCGCCACATGTAATAGCCGTTACCGCAACCGACATCGAGGATGCGTTTGCCCTTCAGATCGAGATGCGGAGCGACTCGCGACCACTTCCAGTCCGAGCGCCATTCGGTGTCGACGTGTACGCCGAACAAATCGAACGGTCCCTTGCGCCACGGTGACAGGCCCATCAGCGCGGTGCGCATCTGTGCGCGGGTTTCGTCGTCGCAATCGGTATCCAGCTTCAGGCCATCGAGCAGGTCGACTTCACTCGGCTGGATCTTCGGCAGGGCGTCCAGCGCACTTTGCCAGCGCTCCAGATCGCCGTGGCCTTTCTCCATTTTCTTGTCGAGTTGCGCTTGCAGGGTGTTGGCCCAGTCGGCCAGCGGTGTACCGGCCAGACGGCGGGCGAGGGGAGACAGATCAATCATGGCAAGGCAATCAACGAGGCAAAGTTAAGACACTGGAACCACGGCACGACTTTCGAGAACCCGGCGGCCAGCAGGCGCTCGCGGTGTTCTTCGAGGCTGTCGGGCTTCATGACGTTTTCGATGGCGCTGCGCTTCTGGGCGATTTCCAGTTCGCTGTAGCCGTTGGCGCGTTTGAATGCCACGTGCAGGTCGGTCAGCAGCGCGTGTTCTTCGGCGTCGTTGAAGCGCAGCTTCTCCGACAGAATCAGCGCGCCGCCCGGTAGCAGCGATTGGCGAATGCGCGACAGCAACGCCGTGCGCTGCTCCGGAGCAATGAATTGCAGGGTGAAGTTCAGCGCCACCACCGAGGCCGGTTCGAAATCGAGGGCGAGGATGTCGCCTTCGATCACTTCGACCGGCAACAACTCCTGGAACATCGAGTCCTGACCGTTGAGGTATTCGCGGCAGCGCTCGACCATCGCCGCCGAGTTATCCACCGCGATCACCCGGCAACCGTCGGTGCGTACATGTCGGCGCAGGGCCTGAGTCACGGCACCCAGCGAAGCGCCGAGGTCGTAAAGGACGCTGTTCGGCTGAGCGAACTGTGCCGCAAGCACGCCGAGGTTCTCGACGATGGTCGGGTAACCCGGCACCGAGCGCTTGATCATGTCCGGGAACACCCGCACCACGTCTTCGTTGAAGGCGAAGTCAGGCACCTGGGCCATCGGCTGGGCGAAAATGCGATCGGGTTCTTTGCTCACGGCGGTTCCGGCGGTGTCGATGAAAAGGCCGGCATTTTAGCCAAACTGGCGCGCAGATGCGCGGGTTGTCTGATAAACCGCCCGATCAAAGGACCGGGCGTTTGCTCTGGGAAAATGCCGAGGCGGCGATGCCCCACTGCCCCAGCCAGTAACTGAGGATGATGACGTACGGCGCGGCGTGGAACGGTGTGACAAAACGATCAATACCGATCACGCTGTCGGAGAACACGAACGCCACCGCGCCGCCCGCCGCGAGCAGCGCCGAGCGTTGCGGTACGCCACTGCCGAGTCGGGCCAGGGCGCGCCAGAGCATGGCGCTGATGGCGGTGCCGTAGACGATCACCGGCACGGTCAACGGTCCGAGTCCGCTGGAAATCAGGATGCCGAGCAGGATTGCGCCAACGCCAACGGCAAGGATCAGCGGTAGCAGGGCCGGGCGCCGGCAATCGCTGAGGTAAGCCTTTAGATACGCCAGATGCGCCACCAGAAACGCACCCAGGCCAAACACGAACAGATCCCCCGGCCATGCCAGCAACACATCACCGAGCAAAGAGAAAATCAGACCGAGGCTGATCCAGCGGCGATAGTCGCTGGGCGGTGCATCGTGCAACCAGCCTAGCAACGCCAGCACCGGCAACGGTTTGACCAGCAGGCAAAGCAGCGCCGCATGGGTGCTGACGCCGTAGAGAAAGGTCGCTGCGCCCATCAGCGCGAGGATCAGCCAGCCCACGATCAGTTCACCGAGATCGCGCAGTCGAAGGTTTCCACCGGCTCGACTTCAGGCTCCCAGGGTTGCTGCGACGTCAGGCGCAGGCGCCCGGTGCCAGTGGCAAAGGCCTGGAAACGCCAGGTGGAGAAGCCGCCCGCGCCGACCATACCGGAATCTTTCGGGCTGCTGTAAACCTCGGGGCTCAGCGCATGCAGCACCCCGCCGGCCGAGTCTTGAATGGCCCAGCGATAGCCGGTGGTGGGGTTGCTTGGCAGCATGACGGTCAGGTTCTGGCCGTTGGTCAGCCGCACCGGGCATTCGCTCTGTTTTTCCACGGTCACGTTGGTTTTCGGTTGCGTGGCGCAGGCGGCCAGCAGGGCGAGGGACAGGGGGACAAACAGGCGAGTGGGGGACATAGGCTCAGCAGCTCCGGCGTTGGCGACGAACGGCGAGCATAACTGAAGATGAGACAAAGTGTGACAGCCGGGGGAAGGTGTGATCATTCCCACGCTCTGCGTGGGAATGATCGTTAACTCAAGCCGTAATCAGAAAAGCACCTTCGCCACATCCGCAAACTTCTTGGCGAAATGCACCGTAATGCCTTCCTTCAGGTAATCCGGCAGTTCCTCGAAGTTACCCCGATTCGGCTCCGGCAGAATCAACTCGAAAATCTTCTGCCGCCGAGCCGCAATCACCTTCTCGCGCACCCCGCCAATCGGCAGCACATGCCCGGTCAGCGTCAGTTCACCAGTCATCGCCACCCCTTTTTTCGGCGGCTGATTACGGGCGAGGGAGAGCAGAGCACTGGCCATGGTCACGCCGGCGCTCGGGCCGTCTTTCGGTGTTGCGCCTTCCGGCACGTGCAGGTGGACGAAGGCTTCGTCGAAGAATTTCGGATCGCCACCGAAGGATTTGAGGTGCGAGCTGACGTAGCTGTAGGCGATCTCCGCCGACTCCTTCATCACATCGCCCAGTTGTCCGGTGAGCTTGAAGCCGCGATTCAACGTGTGAATCCGCGTGGCCTCGATCGGCAGGGTCGCACCGCCCATGCTGGTCCAGGCAAGTCCCGTGATCACGCCAGTGCCGGACAGCACTTGCTCATTGCGGAACACCGGATGGCCGAGTGACGCTTCGAGGTCTTTCGGGCCGAGCTTGATCACCGCTTTCGGGTCGTCGATCAGCTTCATCACCGCTTTGCGCACCAGTTTGCCCATCTGTTTTTCCAGCTGGCGCACGCCGGCTTCACGGGCGTAGCCGTCGATCAGGGCTTTGAGGGCGCTGTCGCTGATGCTCAGGCTGCCCTTGGACACGCCGGCCTTTTCCAGCAGTTTCGGCCACAGGTGGCGCTTGGCGATGGCGACTTTTTCTTCGGTGATGTAGCCCGACAGGCGAATCACTTCCATCCGGTCCAGCAACGGGCCGGGAATCGAATCCAGGGTGTTGGCGGTGCAGACGAACAGGACTTTCGACAGGTCCATCCGCAGGTCCAGATAGTGGTCGAGGAATTCGACGTTCTGTTCCGGGTCGAGGGTTTCCAGCAGCGCCGAGGCCGGGTCGCCCTGGTAGCTCTGGCCCATCTTGTCGATCTCGTCGAGCATGATCACCGGGTTCATCACTTCGACGTCTTTCAACGCCTGCACGAGTTTGCCTGGCTGCGCGCCGATGTAAGTGCGGCGGTGGCCCTTGATTTCGGCTTCGTCGCGCATGCCGCCGAGGCTGAAGCGGTAGAACGGCCGGCCGAGGGATTCGGCGATGGATTTGCCGACGCTGGTTTTACCCACGCCCGGCGGGCCGACCAGCAACACGATGGAGCCGCTGATTTCACCTTTATAGGCACCGACCGCAAGGAATTCGAGGATGCGATCCTTGATGTCATCGAGGCCGGCGTGGTGTTTGTCCAGCACCTTGCGCGCGTGCTTGAGGTCGAGCTTGTCCTCGCCGTACACGCCCCACGGCACCGAGGTCGCCCAGTCGAGGTAGTTGCGGGTGACCGCGTACTCCGGCGATCCGGTTTCGAGGATCGACAGTTTGTTCATTTCTTCTTCGAGGCGCTTCTGCACCTGTGTCGGCAGAACCTTGCCTTCCAGGCGCTGCTCGAACTGTTCGAGGTCGGCGCTGCGGTCGTCCTTGGTCAGGCCCAGCTCTTGCTGAATGACCTTGAGCTGTTCCTTGAGGAAAAACTCGCGCTGGTGCTCGCCGATCTTGCGGTTCACTTCGGCGGAGATTTCTTTCTGCAGGCGCGCGACTTCGACTTCCTTACGCAGCATCGGCAGGACTTTTTCCATGCGCTTGAGCATGGGGACGCAATCGAGCACTTCCTGCAATTCAGGGCCGGTGGCTGAGGTCAGGGCGGCGGCGAAGTCGGTCAGCGGCGACGGATCGTTGGGGCTGAAGCGGTTGAGGTAGTTCTTCAGCTCTTCGCTGTACAGCGGGTTGAGCGGCAGCAGTTCCTTGATCGCGTTGATCAGCGCCATGCCGTAGGCCTTGACCTCGTCGGTCGGCTCGGTGGGCTGGTGCGGGTATTCGACTTCAACGAGATACGGCGGGCGATGGTGCTTGAGCCAGGTCTTGATGCGCACACGGCTCAGGCCCTGGGCGACGAATTGCAGTTTGCCGTTTTCGCGGCTGGCGTGGTGCACCTTGACCAGGGTGCCGTATTGCGGCAATGCCTTGGTGTCGAAGTGGCGCGGGTCTTCCTGGGGCGTGTCCATGAAGAACAGGGCCAGGGAGTGGTGTTCGGATTTGCTGACCAGTTCGAGGGTTTCGGCCCAGGGTTCTTCGTTGACGATGACCGGCAGCACTTGGGCCGGGAAGAACGGGCGATTGTGGATCGGGATGATGTAGACCTTGTCCGGCAGGTTCTGGCCGGGCAGGGCGAGGCCTTTGCCGGGGACGTGGTGTTCGATGTGCTCGGCGTCGGTTTCGGTGATGTCGTCCGGGTTCTCGGGGAATTCTTGCTGGTCGCTCATGGGGCACCTGCGCAATGGGGTATGGGTGTTAGATGGGGCAGGGTTTTGGTGGTTTCAATGGGGTGGGGTGTTTCTGGTTGTGTGTTCAGGGTTTTGACAGGGTGTTGGGCTTGGCGGCCTCTGGGCCGGCCATGCTGGGGATTTATCGAGTACATATCCGTTTCTTCGGGTGCACCCGCTGGCGGTTTCGCCTTTACGGCGACTCACTTTTTTGACAAACGCCTCAAAAAAGTAAGCAAAAAAAGGCTTGTCCCAACGTTCGGCCCGCTCGCTGAGGCTCGGGGTTCCTTCGCTCCGGGATTCATCCGGGGGCATCGCCTCCGGTTTGCTGCGCTGCACCTCCTCTCGATGTGTTCGACTTCGTCGAACGGCGCTGCGCGCCTACCCCCGGATGAACCCCTCCACTCAGCCTGCCGACGGGACCTGTGGATCAAGATCAAAAGCGTTGTCGAGCTAACGCTCATCCGGTTTGTTTGGGGGAGCCATGCGCGGGTTGGTCGACCGGGGAATGGAACCTGGCAGGGCCTAGGCCCTCCCGCGCATGGCTGTAACTTGATCGTTCCCACGCTCCGCGTGGGAATGCAGCCCGGGACGCTCCGCGTCCCAATCGATCTGCCAGCGATTGTGGTCTGTGGCTGGCAGTCGATTTCGTCAGGGCGGCTTAGCTGTGTGTCGGGTAACGTTGTACTTCGACGTTATCCAGCACCCGATTCACCGCCAGCTCAGCCAGCATGATGATTTGCTGAATGGCCAGTATTGTCCGCCGCTGCGGGAGGTCGATGTGTGAGGCGATGTCGCTGGTCATGAGGCTGGCCTGTGCCAGTGATTCGCAGGCGTGGACCAGCAGGCTTTCGCTGTCCTGATCGGGTGCGACCTGGAACATGGTGCTGGGTTTATGGAAACGCAGGGTGGTGGCGTTCGGTTTCAGGTAGTGGTCGAGCGCGCGCTCGGCAGCGTCGTGGAGTTTTTTGGAATCTGGCGATTCGTAGGGCGATGCGTCGTTTGATTCGGGGGGATTGGGTGTTGGTTTTTTCATGGTGAATACTCAGTTGGTGAAGTTGGAGCTGCCTTCGATTACCGCGACGCAATCTGAGGTGGCAGCTGTACGCGGGTTCGCGGACCGATAACTGAGGAATCGGCATACCTCCAAGGAAGGTATCCCGCGCACAGCCGCCATGACACAAACAACAGGCACCGAGGTGCCGTGAGGTTGGCGATTATGCATCAGTTATCGGGCCGCGACGCCCCATCGCTGAATTTGCAGCGACCCTCCGAGCCTATCCAGCTGATTTCCGAGGCACAACCGACGCGATTTGTCGGAAATCTCCGCGTAATCCCCAGCGTCTGTAGGACGAGTGCATTTCCCATAAGCCAACACATCTCAAACTGTGGGAGCTGGTGGACGTAGAAATAGGGCGCACAAAAAAGGCGATGTCCCTTGCGGAACATCGCCTTTCTATAACCACCGCTAAAACTTATTCCGGCAGTTTGTACGCAATCACATAGTCACCCATCTTGGTGCCCAGCGAACCGTGACCACCCACCACGAGCAGGACGTATTGCTTGCCGTCCTTGCCGGTGTAGGTCATCGGGGTCGCCTGGCCACCAGCCGGCAGACGGGATTTCCACAGCTCTTTACCGGTGTTCACGTCGTAGGCGCGCAGGTACTGGTCGAGGGTGCCGCTGAGGAAGCCGACGCCGCCCGCAGTAACGATCGAACCGCCCATGCTCGGCACACCCAGGGTGAAGCCGATCGGGATTGGCGAGCTGTCGCGGCTGGTGCCGTTCTTGCGTTTCCACACGACTTTGCCGGTGGTCAGGTCGATACCGGCGACGTAGCCCCAGGCCGGAGCCTGGCACGGTACGCCCAGTGGCGACATGAACGGATGCATGGTCACCGCGTATGGCGCGCCGGTGTTTGGCTGGATGCCGGCAGTTTCGCTTTCGCGCTTGCTGTCGGCGGCCACTTCGGCACGCGGGATCATCTTCGAGACGAAGGCCATGTAGTTCGGGCTGGTGAACAGCATCTGGCGAACCGGGTCGACAGAAACACCGCCCCAGTTGAACACGCCGACGTTACCCGGATAGATCAGGCTGCCCTGTTCCGACGGAGGCGTGTACTGGCCTTCGTAGCGCAGTTCCTTGAACTGGATGCGGCACAGCATCTGGTCGAACGGGCTGGCGCCCCACATGGCTTTTTCGGTCAGTTCCGGGGCCAGCAGGTTCAGGTCCGAACGGGCCTGGGTCGGTGCGGTGTGGTCGCCTTTCACGGCGCCTTGCGGAACCGGGATTTCGCGGATCGGGATGATCGGCGTGCCGTCACGACGGTCGAGGACGTACAGGCTGCCCTGCTTGGTCGGGGCGATCAGCGCAGGCTTGATGCCGTCGGCGGTTTTCATGTCCAGCAGGGTTGGCTGGCTGCCGACGTCCATGTCCCACAGGTCGTGGTGGGTGAACTGGTAGTTCCAGCGCACTTTACCGGTGGCCAGGTCCAGCGCGACGATGCCGGCGCTGAATTTCTCGGCCCCCGGGGTGCGGTCGGCGCCCCACTGGTCCGGAGTCTGGTTGCCCAGTGGCAGGAAGACCATGCCGAGTTTTTCATCGACGCTGGCCAGCGACCACATGTTGGCCGAGTTGCGGCTGTAGATCTGACCCGGGGCGAGAGGCTCGGTGGCGTCCGGCTTGTCGCTGTCCCAGTTCCACACCAGGTGACCGTCGCGCACGTCGAAGGCGCGGATCACGCCCGATGGCTCGTTGGTCGATTCGTTGTCGGTGACGTGACCGCCCATGATCACCAGATCACGCGTGATCGCGGCTGGCGAGGTGGAGTAGTAGCCGCCAGCGGTGAACGGGCCGATGCCTTGGGTCAGGTCGACCACGCCTTTGTTGCCGAAGCCTTCGCAGATCTTGCCGGTGTCGGCGTTCAGTGCGATCAGGCGCGCATCGGCGGTTGGCAGGTACAGGCGACGCGGGCAGGCCTGGGCGACGGCTTTGCCGGCCTCGGAGATGACGGCGGACGCTGCGTTTTCAGACTTGGCGTACGCGGCTTCGTCGTAGTACGACACGCCACGGCAGGTCATGTGGGCGAAGCCCTTGAAGCCGACCGGGCTCTTGATCTGCGGGTCGAAGCGCCACAGTTCCTTGCCGGTGTCCGGGTCCAGCGCCAGCACTTTGCTGTGAGCGGTGCAGGCATAGAGCATGCCGTTGGCTTTCAGCGGCGTGTTTTCGTTGGTCAGCTCCACCGGGTCATCGGCGGTCGGCAGGTCGCCGGTCTGGATGCGCCAGGCTTCCTGCAGCTTGCCGACGTTGGCCGGGGTGATCTGCTTCAGTGGCGAGTAGCGGTCACCGAATTCGGTGCGGCCGTAGGCCTGCCAGTCGCCATCGGGCATGGCTGGCGCGGTGCTGGTGGTGTCGGCGGTGTCGCGACCCAGTTCACCGAAGGTTTCGCCCGGGTGGGTGAACAGGCTGGCCAGAGCGGTGAGGCCGGCCAGCACCACGGCCACGGTCAGGCCGCCGGTGCCCATCGGTGCAGGACCGTTGAGCAGCAGCGGACGACGGAACCACGGCAGCAGCATCACGAAACCGAGGACGAACCACAGGGCCAGACGCGGCACCAGTTGCCACCAGTCCAGACCGACTTCCCACAGTGCCCAGACGGTGCTGGCAAACAGCACGATGGCGTACAGGCCCAGTGCTGCGCGGCGACGCATCAGCAACAGAATGCCGGTCAGCGTGATGCCGATACCGGCCAGCAGGTAGTACAGCGAGCCGCCGAGCGTGCTCAGCTTGATTCCCCCGGCCAGCATGGCCAGGCCCATCAGTAGAAGCAGAATGCCGAGCAGGCTCGGAAGCAGACGGCCTCGACTCGAAGCACTTTCGGTGCTCATAGTGTGGTTCTCCGTGACGTTTCAAGTAGTCCCGCGCTGTAGTCACTTTAGATGACGATTGGGCGAGGGCATGGTTCATTGCAAAATTGAAATCAGAACGACGACTGGATCTTGATCCCGCCGATCAGCGCGTCATCGACCTTGTCCACACCGCCCGGATGGCGGATGTATTGCAGGTTCGGACGCACCGTCAGCCAATTGGTGACGTGCACGCCGTAATAGAGTTCGGCGCTGTATTCGGTGTCTTGCGGCGGCAGGTAGGACGGATCGTCGTAGTCGTAGACCGCGCGGGCCTGGTTGGTCGCCTCGGCGTTCTTGCGGTAGGCCGGGTTGACGTGGACGCGGGCCAGGGCGAAACCGATGTCGTCCTTGGCGCGGGCGTCGAACAGGCCTTTGTAGACCAGACCGGCCTGGACGTAGTTGTCGACGGCGTTGGTCTTCTTGTCGTGCATCGTGCCGTTGGCGAACACGCTCAGGCCACGGGAGTTGTCGCTGGCGACGCTGGTGATCTGCTGCTGCACGCCGAGCCACACGCCGTGTTTGCTCGAAGCGCTGCGATAGGCTTCGCCGCTCAAGGCAGCCGGCTGACCGTTGCTGTCTTTATAGGCGTCGGTGGCCTTGGCGTTGCTGTAGTAGTAACCGGCGCGGTATTCGCCCGGCAGGCCGTTGAGCTTCGGTGTCCACACCAGTTCGATCGGCAGGATCGCGCCCTGGGTGCCGCTGCCGCTGAGTTTGAAGCCGTTACCGCGATCGAGGTTCGACGGGTTCTGCTCATAAGCGCCGACCTGCGCGTACAGCTCTGGCGTCAGGTGATATTTGACGCGCAGCGCCCATTGGCTGACCGGCCAGTTGTACCAGATGCCGCCGACCCAGTTGCCCACCTGCGAGCCGCAGAACGCCAGGTTCTGGAAGTCGCACGGGAAGCTGTTGAAGTCTTCGCCTTCACCGAAGCGGCCGACCTTGATGTCGAGCTTCTGGTCGAAGAATTTTTGCTGGTACCACATTTGTGTCAGGCGGGTGGTCTGGCCACGGCCCCAGACTTCCTGGGCGGAAGTGAAGCCGCCAACGCGCGGGTCGTTGATGCGGTCGTTGCTGATGTTGTTGCCGCTGCGTTTGGTTACGGTCAACTGGAATTCGGCATCGTTCCAGCCCAGCAGTTTTTGCAGGTCCAGATGAGTGCCGAGGCCCCATTGATCGCTGTAGCGTGCGGTGCGGTCGTGGTCGTATCCGCCGTGCAGGTTGCTGCCCATTTCGCCGGTGTAGTCGAGCTTGAAGTCGATGCCCTTCGCCGAGAGTTCGCTGCGGGTGCCGTTCCAGTCACCGAGCATGTACGGTGATTCACTGTCGAAGGCCGGAGCGGCCTGGGAGCAGGTAGCGAGGCCAAGGGCGGTGCAGCCGCCGATCAGGCGCAGGGTTGAGATAGCGCTGTCTCGGGAGAACGGAAAATCGGGCATGAAATGGTCTTTCTTGATCTTTTTTGGGGGACGGGCTGACCGCTACGATTTGACGCAGGCAGTGAAGCGATTCAGCAGAAGGGCGGCAGGATAATGTCCTGTTACAAAAACACAAAGTGCTTTTGCAGACATGAACCCTTTCGGATTCGGTAACAGTGCGGCAATCGATCACATTGCCGGTGTCGACGGAGCCTGCGATCTTGCACGGTTCACCTACATTTGAAGGAAGGCCTTCCACCGGCACAGCCCCTCGGCTAAGGTGCGCGGCTTCTGCATTTTCACTTCGCCCAAAGGCCCGGCATGAACGACCACAACCCCGATCCGCTGCACGGCGTGACTCTCGAACAGATCCTCAATGCACTGGTGACCCATTACGAATGGTCGGGCCTGGCCGAGCGCATCGACATCCGTTGCTTCAAGAGCGATCCGACCATCAAGTCGAGCCTGACCTTTTTGCGCAAGACGCCATGGGCGCGGGAAAAGGTCGAACGCCTGTACGTGAAACTCATGCGCACCAAGCGTCCGCTTTGAGATGAACGCCGTGCTGCGGCGACGCCTGATCACTTCGGCGGCGGTGCTGGGTTGGGCCGGGCTGGGGATTCAGCTGTACCTGATTTTCTTTGCCCGCCTGAGTGTCGGTGCCAGCCTGCTGGGCGGGCTGGTGAGTTTCTTCAGTTACTTCACCGTGATCACCAACACCCTGGTGGCGGTGGTGCTGACCTGCGCGGTGACGGATCGCGAATCGGCTGCACGGCGCTGGTTTCTGCAACCCTGGGTCAGCAGTGGGATTGCCGTCAGCATTGCCGTGGTGGGCCTGGCCTATAGCATTCTGCTGCGACATCTGTGGCATCCGCAGGGCTGGCAGTTTATCGCTGACGAATTGCTCCATGACGTGATGCCGCTGCTGTTCCTGGCCTATTGGTGGTTGTGCGTGCCGAAGGGCACCCTGCGTCTGAAGCACCTGCCGCTGTGGCTGATCTATCCGCTGGTGTACTTCGCTTATGCGCTGCTGCGCGGACACTTGCTGGGGGCTTACGCCTATCCGTTCATCGACGTGGCGCTGCTGGGTTATCCACAGGTGTTCGTCAATGCCGGGGGAATTCTGGCGGGGTTTGTGCTGATGGCGTTGCTGGTGATCGGCATTGATCGCTGGAAGGGGCGGCGCCTCTAGCAGCGCCGCCGCTCGTATTCACTCTTCTTCGGAACCCTCGGCACGCCAGTAACCGACGGCTTTGACGAACTGCTCGTCCAGCCCATGCTCATCGAGCAGCACCCGGCGGATCTGCCGCGAGACTTTCGTTTCCGTCGCGACCCACGCGTACAGGTTGCCTTTGGGCACCTGCAACTGCTTGACGGTGGTCAGCAGGCTGTCCTTGTTGGCGCCGCGCAACACCCAGATCACGTTGACCTGCGCCGCACTTTCCAGCGCTTGCTGTTCCTTGCCATTTTCCACTTCGACCACCACCAGCGCCTTTCGATTGGCTGCCAGGCCTTCGAGGCGACGGGCGATGGCGGGCAGGGCGGTTTCGTCGCCGATCAGCAGGTAGCTGTCGAAGATGTCCGGCACGATCATCGAACCGCGCGGGCCGCCGATGTGCAGGAACTGCCCAGCCGTTGCCTGTTCGGCCCAGGTCGAGGCAGGGCCGTCGCCGTGCAGGACGAAGTCGATGTCCAGTTCAAGTTTGTCGAGATCGTAGCGACGCGGGGTGTAGTCGCGCATCTCGGGCATCGGTACGTCGCTCTTGCCGGCGCCGAGTACAAGAGTCTCCAGCGCGGCAGCCTGCTCGGCGTTCTGCGGGAACAGCAGTTTGACGTGGTCGTCAGTGCCCAGGCTGATGAACCCGGCCAGTTCCGGCCCGCCGAGGGTGATGCGGCGCATGCGCGGGGTCAGGTCGACCACGCGCAGAACTTCGAGCCGGCGGCGTTTGATTTCATGCATCACACGGTGGATGCCTTGGGTCTGGACTTCAGTCATTCGGCTTTCTCCGGGGCAGGTTGAACGGCGGGGCCGTCGACGATGGCTTTAGCGGTGTCGTTGAGCAGGTCGCGCACCCGAAGGATTTCTTCCGGGCTCCAGCGTCCGTGGTGCATCTGCAAAGCGTGGCGCAGGTTGTGCACCGCTTCATGGATTTCCGGCGGCCGGTCGTGGCCGCGCAAGGAGCGCTTGCTGACGTCGATGCGCATGCGCACGCCGTCGAGGGCCACGGCCTGTTCGCTCAGCGATTGACGACCGGCATCGGTTACTTCGTAGCGTTTTTTTCCGCCCTCGGTGTCGCCGGTGATCATTTCGCTCTCTTCGAGGAACGTCAGGGTCGGATAGATCACGCCGGGGCTGGGGCTGTAGGCGCCGTCGAACATGGTTTCGATCTGGCGGATCAGGTCATAGCCGTGGCACGGCTGCTCGGCGATCAATGCCAGCAGCAGCAATTTCAGATCGCCCGGGGCAAAGACCCGTGGGCCGCGTCCGCCGCGTTCACGCCCGTGGCGTTTTTCGAAGCCGTCACGGCTGTCACCATGGTCGCGGTGGGGGGAATGATGGTCTCTCATTTCAGTCTTCTCTCGTCGTGTTTAGATACAACTTAAGATATATCTTTGCGGCGAGGCAAGGCCTTTTGTCCTGAGAGCTGACGAGCGGTCAATGGCTGAGCAGGGCACGCTACCGGACGAACAGGGGTTACTTGTTCATCCAGACAACAATGACCATAAAGTTAAAGCTATCACTCTATTGGTAATCGAGCTTATATTCTAAAACAGAAGAAAGTGCCGATATATATTGGTGAAACTGCTGTATTGTTTTTTATTTTAAACTGTAGGTAGGGCGTTCCTTACAGTCACTGTTTTATAGATTGAATTTTCGATGTTTTTTCTTTCAAGTTGCGAGGTTGTTGAACTACGCGTTCGTGGGAAGTTGCCTGCTTACATTCTCGATTCAAGAGTCGATCATGCCCCGGCGTTGAACTTCCATGTTTCAGGTCTTATCGGCCGGTGTGACATGAACTTCAACGTTTCGATTCCTTAAAAAAGAAAACAGGTACTGACCGATGTTCAAGAAAATCGCAATCACCGCTTCCCTCGCCGCCCTGGCCCTGAGCTCTTCCGTAACCTTCGCCGCCGGCGAAGCGCGTCACTCCATCAGCCTCATCGCTCACGTGCCGACCAACGGCTTCTACGTGGTGCCGACCGATGCGGACCTGGTCAACAAGGACCAGGACATGAGCTTTCAGCCAAGTACCGGCAAGATGCGTGAAATCAACGGTTTCTTCGATGTGCGCAACAATAACGGTTCGGTTCATGCCAGCCTGGAAAGTGTTCCGCAACTGATCTACGGAAATGAAACCATTCCACTGGAAGTGCTGTTCAACAACAAGGTACTGACCCAGACCCCGCAAATGGTCGTGGGGGAATCCGAGTCCGATGTGAACTACCGCGCGCCGCTGAAAATCAGCGCCCAGGGCACCACGTTCAATCCGGGTGATTACACCGGTACTGTCGCGATGACTTTCGACGCAGTGCCTCCGGTCATCACGCCTTGATCGGTCAATCGTTGCTGACTGCCAAGTAGCGTTTCCCGGCGGGACAACCACTCCCCGATTGTCCCGCCGGACTTCAACTTGTTCGAAATCAGAGTAAGAGTTCATGTTCCCGATGACACCCATCGCGGTGGCGCTTGCGCTGCTGTTTTGTGCTGGCGCAATGGCGGCCCCTGCTCCTGCGGGTACGACACCTCGCAGCCTGCTGGCGCAGGCCAAAGGTTTGCCGGCGGATTTCGAGGAGCATTTCTTCGATGTGCCTCTGGCGGTGCGAGTCGAGCTTGATCAACAACCTCTGGGCGAGGCACTGGTGGTGCTGTCGCGCGATGATCGCATCACCCTGCTCGAATTCACCGATACCAGCGAGAACCGCTACACCCCTGCCGAGCGAGAAAAGTGGGCTGCTTTCCTCAAGCCTGGTGTGCCGCTGGGCGATTGCTCCGGATCCTGTCCGGATGATGTGCTCGCGGTGCACTACAACCTGGAAAATTCCCTGGTCTCGATCCTCACCCGCCATGCCGAGCGCGATCTGGAAGCCAAGCGTTTTCACGATCAGCCTCTGGAAGGCAGCAGCGGTCTGATGGTGCGCAACCAGCTCAATCTCAATGGCGGCCAGGATCAGGACCTGGGCGGGCGCTATGGTCTGGAGGCCAGCGGCAGCCTGGGCAACTGGAGCCAGACATTCAACATGCAACTGGCGCGCATGGGCGGTCCCGACGACAAGCTGTACCACGCCGTGCACGAGCTTTACACCCAGCGCGAGCTGCAAGGCAGCTTCTTTCGCCTGGGCTATTTCACCCCCAATTCCGAAGGCCTGACCCGTCAGCCGCGTACATTCGGCACCAGCCCCGACACGGCGGTCGGTGTGATGTACGGCAGCTCCGACAGTCTGGCCATCAACAATGCGATGCCCAGTGTTTACCCGATTTATGTCACGGCCAACCGTCAGGGTTCAGTGGAAATCTATCGCGACGGCCTGCTGATCAATACCCAGTCGGTGCCCGCCGGGTTGCAGACCCTGGATACCCGGCCGTTGCCCGGTGGTATCTATGAAGTGGAAGTGCGGCTGATCGAAGACGGTCAGATCACCTCCACCACCCAGGAGCTGGTCTACAAACCGAACAACTGGCGCAACCTCGATGAGCGCTGGCGCTACAACCTGTTCGCCGGTGAAGAAAGCAAACTGCTCAGCAACTGGGACCAACAGGCCAGCGGCAGTCCTACGGCCGGAGCGTCGATCAACTACCTGGCGCATCCTCGGGTGATTCTCGGGCTGTCGGCAAGACAGATCCGGGAAAAACTGCAATATGGCACGTCCATTGACTGGACCCTGGCCAATCACCTGAGCCTGTATGCCAACGTCTATCAGACCCGCGATTACGGTACAGGCCTGGATCTGCAAAGCCTCTACAACTACGGCGCCGGCAGCCTGATCCTCAGCCATAACCGAAGCTGGCTGGACACCACCAACCTCTACGACACCCTGCCTGACGGTACGCGCGTGCGACAGCGCAACGTGTTCGTCGGCCAGACCAGCAACTCGTCGCTGGCGATCAACCATCGGGTCGATCAGCGCAATTCCCTCAACGCCCGGGTTTCTCACAGCGAAGGCAACGTCGAAGGCGTCGGTGTGGATCTGGGCTGGAACCGCCGCTCGGTGCTGTTCGGCAACGATGCCAACTGGCGCCTGTCGCTGTTCGACCGGCCGGGCAGTTTCAGCAGCGGCAATGATCGCAGCCGGGGCGTCGACCTGAGCCTGAACCTGGCCACTGGCGCACCGGGTCAGCAACTGACCGGCAGCATCGGCTCTCGCACTGATCGCGATGGCGGGCGCGACAACAATGCCTCGCTCGGCTGGCGCAAGGACTTCAAGGATCATGTGCTGCAAAACGTCTCGGTCACCGCGCTGAGCGATACCTACGGCATGGGCCTGTCGAGCCTGGCCAATTTCCGCACCGACACGGTCAATGGCGACGGTTTCGTTCAGCGTTCGTCCTACAACAACAAGTTCACCGGCGGCCTGAACCTCGACAGCACGCTGGTGGTGGGCGGGCAGAAAATGCTGATGACCAGCGAATACGAGATGCGCGGCGCCGGCATGATCGTCGACGTGGAGTCGGACATCGACGGGATCGTCCTGCGGGCCGATGACCTCAGTGGCGGCGGTGCGGCGTTGAAACCGGGGCGCAATTTCATTCCGCTGACCGCGTACCAGAACAGCTCCGTGAGCTTCGACTTCGAGGGCAACCATGTGCCCGCCGCGACCATCGCCCCGGCCCGGACCCGCTATCACCTGAACAAGGGCGGCGTGGATTACCGGCAGATCCGGGTGATGAAAACCCTCACCGTGCTCGGCCGTCTGGTGGATGCACAGGGCCGGCCGCTTCGGGGGCATCACGTGATCAACCACGCCAGTCGCGGGGTTACCGAAGTCGACGGGTTCTTCTCGATGGAAATGAATGCCGGCTCGCCGACCCTCGAAGTGCGCCGCGATAACAGCCTGTTGTGCCAGTTCCGCCTCAACGAGAAGGAGCACCGCAGCGAAAACAACGTGTTGATGATCGGCGACCTGCGTTGCACGCCGGACACCCTGGCCGATCTCACGTCCACTGAACAGAAGGCGGGTTGAGACCATGAAAAGATCTCCGTACTGGCTGGGCCTGCTGGCAGCGCTGAGCCTGCCATCGGCCGAGGCGGTCAATCAGGAAATCCGGGCGCTGTTCCAGCCCGATCCGATGAAACCGAACAAGAATGTATTCATCAACAAAACGCCAAACAGTGGCTATTGCGCCCTATGGCCCGATCAATGCGCTGACAACCAAATGTTCAGTATCGAATTACCGGTTCGATTCTCTTCCAGCCGTTTCATGTCGGCTGGCTTCCCGCTTTCATTGAAAGTGCCGGCCAACTGGAGACAACTGACGGTCACCAACCCGAAGACCCAGGAAACCGAAACCGTCGAAGTGCGGATCACCGGCATCGGCTCCGATTTCGAGCTGAGCGACACAGCGGCCAATCTGGTCGGGGTATCGGACATTCTCGAAGGTCATCAAAAACTCTGGACCAGCAGCAGTTGGGTTTACGCGCCGTCACCCTGTCAGTACAGCGGCGTGGGTTCCTACTCACCTTC
Source organism: Pseudomonas sp. MWU12-3088 (assembly GCF_023242405.1). Taxonomy (NCBI): domain Bacteria; kingdom Pseudomonadati; phylum Pseudomonadota; class Gammaproteobacteria; order Pseudomonadales; family Pseudomonadaceae; genus Pseudomonas; species Pseudomonas sp. MWU12-3088. The sequence goes on along the minus strand of NZ_JALJEA010000003.1, from coordinate 375,331 downwards.
GACCTATCGGTTTTTCTGGAAAACGCCAGTCGAGGCTGCCTGTACCAAGGTAGCGGCGTACATCATTCCAGGAATGGTTTTCAGGACAATCGATTTTGCCTACGAGTTGCGCACGCCTAACCCTCTGGGTATGTCGACCGGGCTGTATACCGGCTCGCTTACCTACACCCTTGGACCTGGTGGCGACTTTGACCTCGGTATGCAGATGTATCCGGACGACAACAACCTGACTCTGGACTTCGTACTGGACGTGCAACATACCCTGCGGGTCGAGTTGCCTCCGGGTGGAAATAAAATCACGCTGGAGCCCGAAGGCGGCTGGCAACGCTGGCTCGACAGCGGCCAGAAACCGACGAGGGTCTACCGCGATCAACCCTTTTATATCTCCGCATCGACGCGTTTCAAAATGCAGATGTATTGCAGCGAAGCGGCAGGTGGGCCGATAAACAATGGTTGTTTAATGAGAAGTCCGTCGACGAACAAACACCTCACCTTTTACCCAAGACTCACCTTGCCTGCCGGTATCGTGGATGGTTACAGCGGCGGCAACGTTAACCGGGTGCCGTTGTTTCACAGTGTGTGGTCTCCCTTTCTGACCAGGCAATACGTCGATCGTGGACAGGGGATGCTTCATTTTGAATTGGACAGAAATGATCTGTATTTCCTGCTTCAGCCAGGCATGAGTGACACCTTCCACGGCGGCGTCCTTGTTTCCTGGGATTCGGAAATCTGAATGCTCGCCCGGCCATTTCTTTTTTTATTGAGGTTAAAGACGATGAAGCGTCTGTTATTGCTGTGCGCGATGGGTGTGTTTTGCGGAGCGGTCAGTGCCGGACCGCAGATCAATGTCGGCACGGTATACGACTATCTGGATGGCAGCAAAAGCACTTATCTCAAGCGAGTGTTCAACAGCGGTGACAGCACCGCTTTCGTCAAAGTCAACGTGCTGGAAATCGTCTACGACAGCGAAGGTGTATCCAAGGAGGTTCCGGTGGAGTTCGCAGCTGACGGAGCATCGCGAAACGGCCTGATGGCCAGCCCGGCGCGGCTGATTATTCCGGCCCAGGGTATGCAGGGTACTCGTTTGTTGTACATGGGGGAGCGTGATCGCGAACGCTATTTCCGGGTGCGCTTCGTGCCGGTAGTCCCGGAAAAGGAAGACGACTTCGCGGTTTCCAGCGAAGAGCGCGCCGACTACAAAAAGACTCTGTCGGCCGGGATCAATGTGATGACCGGGTTCGGCACGGTGTTCTTCGTGCGGCCCAAAGATGTGCGTTTCGATACGGTGATAAACGAAACCGCCAGCCACTACGAGGTGCGCAACAATGGCAATACGGTGCTGGTGGTCGACGAGTTCAAGAGCTGCTCGCTGGCCGACGAAGCCGACTGTGGCGCAACTGTCAAACATCACGTCATGGCCGGCCGCACGTTTGGCTTCGACAAAGAAAAGGGTCGGGAGTATCGCTTCAAACTGATCGAAGGCGAGCACAAGCAGGATCTCAAGGTGGTGAGCCGCTGACTGCAGGCTCCATGACTTTTCAGGTAACCAATATGAATAAGCTATGTGCTGCTGCCCTATTGGCGGTAATCACCGGATTGACCAGCGCATGGGCTTGGGCAGCCAACCATCACGAGCGATTCGAGCTGTTCTTTTCTGTTCCGAGCAGACCGTTCTATATCATTCCGACCGAGTCGGACTGGATCCATGTAACGCAGCCGCTGGTCTGGGATTATCCTCAATCGACGCTGATCGGGCTGCGCAAGAGTTTCGACGTACGCCATGACACCAGCGCAATAGAGGCGCGCCTGGACGCCGAGCCCTCTCTATGGAGCGGTAGGGACAGCATTGCATTGCGGGTGCGTTTTAACGGCGTGGAGCTGAGTGCCGATCCGGTTTTCCGTCAGGTGCTGTCGAAGGAGGAAGCCGCGCAAGGCAAACGGGTGCCGCTGGAGATCGACCCGATAAAACCAGCAGGCGGTTTCAAGGCAGGGGAGTATGCGGGCACCGTAATGTTGTTGTTCAACGCCAGAGCTCCTGGAGAATAAACGGCGACGGCCGGCGATCGTCATCCGGTTACGGACAAGGAAAAGATCACGGTCATCGCCAGTCAGAGAAGCCGTCAGGGAGGCGGCTTTCTTATCGACGCAAAGGGAAGTGACATGATCAAACAAGCGGTCATTGCCGTGTCCGTGGGCGTTTCGACGTCGATGTCCGGAGCCGTATTCGCGGCGCAGGAGAAACACATCTTTGAAGTCTCGGTGGATATTCCGGTCCTGGAATTTTATGTGATACCGAGCGAACCGGACTGGATACATCATCAGCAGACACTGCCCTGGGACATTGCCACTTCGACCCTCGGCGGCTTGCGCAAGAACTTCGATGTGCGGACCGACAGCAGTGCCATCGAAGCCCGTCTCGAAGGTTTCCCAATTCTCTCCAGCGGCCAGGATTCGCGGGATGACATCAGCCTGCGTGTCACCTTCAACGGCACGGAGCTGAGCCATCATCCGGTGCCGATCCAGGTGGTGTCCCGCGAAGAGGCCGTCGCGGGCAAGAGGGTGCGCCTGGAGATCGAGCCCCGGGTCCATCCCGACGGTTATACGCCGGGCGACTACTACGGCACCGTCAACATCATTTTCAATGTGGCAGCCCCGACGGGTTGATCGTTGAACCAACAACAAGACCGATTGCTGAGCAAGGAGCTGGTAATGGTTTCAGGGTTGCGAACATCCAACACATCACGCAAGACAAAGTGGCCGGCCGCCCTCTATGGCTGGCTGATCTGCTCGACCGCACACGCAGTGACTCAGGAAATCCGCGCGGTCTACGTTCCGGATCCTGCCGATCCGCAGGCCAATGCATTCATCAACCAGACACCGCAGAGCGGCTACTGCGCTACCTATCCCAATGATTGCAAGCCGCTGTCGGGCGTTCGCCTGCCGCTGCGGTTTGCTTCGGTACAGGCACTGGAGCCGGGCTCATCCGAGCGCAACGGCGCGATGTTCAACATGCCGGCGCAGTGGCGCAGCCTGATGGTCACCAATGTCTTCACCGGCGAGACCGCGACGGTGGACATGCGCATCGGCGGGTTCGGTTCCCAGTACGTACTGAGCGACACGGCCGCCAACCTGACCGGCGAAACCGACGACCAGCAGGCGCACTACAAACTGTGGGGCACCAGTTGGGGCGTTGCGCCACTGCCTTGCCGGCCCGGGGCGATGCCGTCTCACGGGCCGGATTTTTTCCGATTCTTCTGGAAAACGCCGGCCGAAGGCATCTGCGCCAAACGGGCCGCGTTCATGATTCCCTGGATGTCCTATGGCTATCTGGACGTGGGCTACGAATTGCGCATGCCGGACCCGTTGAAGATGTCCGCCGGCCTGTACACCGGTCAGTTGGCCTACGGTGTCGGGCCGGGCATGGACATCGACTCCGGTGACAATCTGTTGCCGGACGGCTCGGACGTGACCTTCAGATTCGTGCTGGATGTCCAGCATGTCCTGAAAGTCGATATTCCCCCCGGCGGCAACAAAGTGGTGCTGGTACCCGAGGGCGGCTGGCTGGCCTGGTTGCAACAGGGGCGAAAACCGGCGCGGTTGTTTCGCGACCAGACCTTCAATATTTCTTCCTCGTCGCGATTCAAGATGTTCCTGGAGTGTCAGCACGGCGGTGCGCAGTCCTGCGGGTTACGGGATTCGGAAGGCAGTGCCACGCAGGCGCAGGTGTTCGTCAGCATCAGTCTGCCCGACAGCATCACCGACAACGCCGGACAGCCAGTACGCCGCCGGCCGCTGAGTGCCAGCCCGAACGCCCCGGGCTTTCAGCCGGGGCGGTTTCTGGACCGGGCACCGGGCACGCTGCATTTCGAAATCCCCAGGGACTACGTCGAGCAAATGCTGCAGCCCGGTCAGGCCAAACGCTATGCCGGCAATGTCACGGTGATCTGGGATTCGGAGGTCTAGGGTCGCGTCCGAAGGCAGCCGGATGGCTGCCTCCCGGCGACCGAACGGTTCAGATCCCGATGCGTGCCATGGCCTCGCGGGTCAGTCGTTGTTTCAGTGCCTTCTCCTGTCGGCCGATACTTTCAAGCCACGCGTCGAAGGTTTTCTGATTCATTTTTTCCGTTGTGAAAAGCAGTTCCTCGGGTATGGACAGTTGCTGCGCCAGGTCAGCGATGGTCTGTCTGAGCCCGGTTGAGCGACCGTTTCCCTCGACCCACAGGGCCTGGGCCGCCTGCAAATCGATCAGCAGATCGATCTTCTGTTGGTGCGCGCGGGTATTGGCTTCGATCTCTCCCGGCCAGGTTTCACGCAGGTAACGATCCCAGAAAGGCTGGTCGAGCATCTGCTCGATCAGACCGTCACCGGCTTCCCTGTCGAGAATCCTGTCGCCGGCGGCATCGATGGTTGCCTCGCTGACCCCGGCGACCTGCCGGAATTTCATGGCCTCGGATTGCCAGGGCAGTTCAAGCCGTCTGGCCAGGCCGGTTTCATAGGCCAGATGGACTTCCACTTCGTCGGGTTCGCCCTGCCGGGTCGCGATATCGGCCCGGGCGATCTCATTGACCTGCCTGAGTCGCGCAGCCCCTTTGGCCAGTGTCACCAAGCGGCGTTCAAGCTCCTCGGGCGAGCGGGAAAAAATCCGTGCTTCCGATTCCAGCACGCGTATTCCCATGCTGTTGAACAACTGGGCCCCGGCATCTTCGCAACCTTCGGGATCGGTCGACATCAGGAACAGCTCTTCGCGCAGCCGGGTGTCGATGTCCATGGCGTCGATCATGCGCCAGACACGGTCGGTCAACTGATCCAGCGCCTCGCCACCCTGTTCGTAATCGGCAGAACGGGTCAGATCCTGCAGCACTTGAAAAAATCCATCGGAGCCGGGTTCGCTTGCCAGTTCGTGCCACGCCTCGGGGCGAAGAGCGCCGATGCCGGGTGTTTCATCGGCCAGTTCGGTATCCACGGAGACCGGCCACTGCTCCAGCAAGTCTTCGGCAATGGTCGCGTAGCTTTGCGAAGGACGCATACCCACTGACCTTCGATATTGCTCGTAGGTGGTGCGGGCTCGTCTGGTGAGTTGATCCAGATGGACGCGAGTACGGGCGATCAATCGTGCCTCATCGGAACCGGGCCGTACTTCGGGGATGTATCTGAGCGAATTTTTGCCCAGATCGAGAAAGAATCCTCGGGGGCGGGGAACATCGAACAGGCCCAGCGGCCAGGCGTCGATCTGCGTATTGATCAGGCTCAGGACCCGCAACCTCGGCATGCGCCCGACCGACAGGGGCATGCTGACAGGATTGTTGTCCAGTCTCAGGATTTCCAGGCGTGTCAGCATATTCAGTTGTTGCGCATTGGCGGGCGTCAGTTGCAGCTGGTTGTTGCTCAGACGCAGGGTTTCCAGACGCTGCATCTGGCTGATGCCGGCCGGCAGGGTCTTGAGACCGCAGTGTCTGGCGCTCAGTTGACGCAACTGAAGGAAATCCTTCAACAACCCGTTTGAGGTCGAAGAGAACCCCTGGCCGTCCAGGTTCAGTGTCGTGATCTGATCGAGCCAGGGTTTGAGGCCGTCCGGCAATTGCCCCCACCAGTGCTGAAGGTCATGGGGCAGCATCTCTTTCGACAAGTCCAGCGCGTAGCCGCTCTCGAGGCTGATGCTGCGCTCCTGGAACACCTCGGATTTGCGTTCGAAACATTCCAGCAGGCGGTCGGCGATAAAGCGCCCGCCTTTGTGCTGATAGTCATGATAGGCACGGGGCAGGTTGGCATCAGGGTTGTCGGCGTCCCAACTGCTCAGATAGCTCTGTCTCCAGGTTTCCAGTTTTTCCTTCAACGTCTTGAGTTCACTTTCAAGCCGCGCGATTTTCCAGTGTGCATCCCCCGTGGAGTGCAATGACCGGGTGAACGCCGTCACTTCTGTTTCGCTGAAATGCGGGTAGAGATTTCTGACCTTTTCTTCCAAGGTCAGCGGTGCCTTGGACAGTCTCGGACCGCGCAACAACAATTCGGTTTCCAGCGGTACGAACGGGCGTATGGGAGGGCGCGCCAGCACGATCCGGCGCTCGGCTGGCGTCTCGGTCAACGCCATCACCCATTGCCTGAGCATTCTCCCTTGACCTGTGCGGTAGCCCAATGCCGTGCGCCTGGCTTCGGGGATGGCCGACAGAACCGCCTCATAGAAATCGCTGCCGTCCTGGAGCCTGTTGTCAGCGCTGTCATGCACTTCATAACGGCCGTGTTCATTCCTGATCAGCCTGTGCACCGTGGCCGCATCCTCTCGGCCGGCGCTGCATCGCAACCGGCCGTCATCAGTGCCTTCTCGCACCTCAATGCGCAGGTTTTCGAAGACGTTGGTGTAAACCTTCAAGGCATTGAGAGTGAGCCGTTCGGTGTCGGGAGTAAACAACGCCGGATCCATTACACCCTCATTGGCCCGGGTCGCCAGAACTTCGAATTCGATTTCGCGAGCCTGACTTTTCAGGCGCAGCGGGATGCGTTGCTGGTCGGTCATGAGGCTGTGCTCGGCAGCTGTCGCCTCGCTGGCCACCGACTCGGCAAGTCGTGCGGACAAGTGCGGAAACCGGCGCTGGATCAACTGGGCCAGCGTATCGACAGTGCGATTCTTGAATCGGTAGTGATAATCGAAGATGTCGCTTTCACGGGTTCGCACGATATCGGCCAGGTGGTTGCGCAAGATTTGCGCCCGCCGGCCTTTCGGGTAGTTCCCGTCGAGCAGGGATTGCATGTCGGCATCACCGAGAAAGTCCACCAGCCGTTCAGGGAGTTTGTTGTCCATTACATCGGCAATGCCGATGGACAGTGTCTGACCGTCAGAAGCCCGGGGATTGCCGTATTGCCTGTAAGCACCGGTCAGATCGTTGTTTTGCCAGATCTTCAGGGCCTTGTCCGCAGGCCAGCCCGGCATGTCAGGGACTATCCGGTCGAACCAATGCGATTCTGGATAGAGCGGCTGCCCGGTACGAATGAGCTCACCGACGTTTTTGGTTTCCTGCCAGGTCTTGAAGCGGGTGAGCGTATCGTCCAGCAACGGCGGTGGCGGGCTGTTTTCCACATGCATCCGGCGCAGCGAGTCGACCGGCGTGTCACTGATGCGGCGTATTCGCTCCAGTTCGGCGTCACTTAAACCGTCGACCGAGTGACCCATGCGGCGCATCAGGCGCGCGCCTTCCCACTCATGCGGGGCCTCGGCCTCGTGAGTCCAGGCCCCCCGACCGTTGTGCCGCAGTCGTGGTGAATAGGCCTGCGGCCGGGAAGGGTGCTCGACACGATAGTGACCGCTGCTGCGATCGAGCCTGACCGCATAGTGCTTGCCCTCCAGGGGCAGAACGGTCTTTCCCGCATGTTGATGCAGGCCCAGAGCATCAGGTTTTGAGCCACCCGGCAGCGTCAGTTGTGACTGCTCGTACGGTTCGAGATCCGGGTGCCACAAGCGCGTGCTGCCATCGAATGAACGTACCGCTTTCATGTTTTCTATCAACGGAGACAGCTTCAACAGCAACGGCCTGGCGATCAAGGCGCCGCTGGCGAAAGCCGCCAGTTGCAGAACATCGTTGACCACACCCACCACATGCTCCGTGGCTTCCTCCCAATGACCCAGTGTCAGATCCACCACACCTTCGATGACCTCGTTGGTCAATTGCCAGGCGGTGTAGCCGAGCATCGCAAGGCCGACGACAGGCACGAAGGGCGCAGCCACCATCACCGTCACGTTCAGGATGTCCTGGACAATCTTGAAGAGGTTCGCCCACCAGTCCGCGCGAGCACTCTTGTCCGCATCGGCGGTCGGCACGGCAATGTTGCGTGCATCGTTGAGGATCTTGTCGAGCTGCCGCTGATAGAGGGATTCCCACAATGGCCCGGTGATGACTGTCGCGCCATATTGCAGGTTGGGATTGCTGACCGGTGTTTCACGCCAGGACGGACGCGAGTCTCCGCGTTCCTGTGGATACCATTTCACAGATGTCAGACGCTGTTTGAGATCGGCGAAAAAGTGTCCGCGTTCATGGTGATCGACGAACTGGCTGAAGAACTGCCAGTAACTGCCACCGGTCGAGTCCAGGGTTTCGTTCCTCTGCAACTGACGAGTCAGCTCCTTGAGAAAGGCGAGGTGGGAGTCGAATTCCTTCAATGGATGTTCAGGGTCGTGGGGAACGTAGACGATGACTCGCGAAGAATGCAGCGGCTGAGCGGGATCGGGGCGCAGGATCAGGATGCCGGTCAGCTTCAGATCCATGATGTTCAGCTCGCAGACCTGCATTGGCTGCCGACCGAGCTTGAGCGCCACGCGGCCATCGAGCAGGGCGCGGATCAGTTGAAAACCTTCGCGGCTGATCTCCTTTCGCGCCAACGCCATGTGCGAAGCTGCCTGCAGCGTGGCCTTGTGACTCTGCACAACCCGTGACTGCACATAACTTCGGGCCACCGGCTCGTCGTTCAACAACATTTCCTGCAGGTGCGCTTGATAGAGCTTGCCGATATCCAGTTCACGACACAGGGTCTGGAACTGGGCAACGGTCATCAGTCGATCCAGTGGCGAAATATCGTACTGATCATTCACATGTTCTCTTTTGACGAGAAACGCGGAGTTCGATGCGTAGATTTCGTTGTAGGAAAAATTGTTCAGTGCGGCCTCGAGCAATGACACTTTTCTTGTGGATGAACCACTCAGAGTCTCTATCACGTACCAGGGCGATCTGGCTTCGCGGTACAGCATCAGAAACGTGTTCCTGATATCGACGTCGATACCGGTTTTTTCCCGCAAGCGGGCCTTCAGCAGCGGTTCGGCAAACGAGTGAATGTCTTTCAGTCGGGCCAGTGCCCGGTCGGCAGCGTTGCGGGCTGCCCAGGCGCTTCGGTTGACGCCGGCCAGTTGCGGCACCATCCAGGATTCACGACGAGGTTTGATCTTTCTCAACGCGTCGCCGTGTTGCGGCTTCATATCGATAAATACCGGATCGATCCGCGATTTGATTAATTCGTAATGTTGCCCTTTGTATTCAGTTGTTGCGGTCATGGGTACAGCCTTGAATAAGTCAGGAAGATTCAGCCTAACGTTCAAGGGTGCAGAAAATTAGTTCAAAAGCCTGCTGTTCGAGTGCGAACCTGGCAGGCGAAACATTGAATATTGGAATGCATAAAATAATTAGTTAATGCCTCCACAACTTCAATCGGGCTTAAGCGATGGCAGGTTCATCAGGGCCACTTGAGGAACTTGCGGTGGTCGGCACTGCGAATCGCTGCCCGGTTGCAGATATGGCATCAGAATCGGTGCCATGCCTTTGAGCACCTGCACCGGCAGGGCCGAGGTGAACTTGAAGTTCTCCGCCGAGCGTCCCGGAACGAACGCGGTGAGCGTGCCGAAATGGTGGTCGCCGATGTAGAACACGAAGGTCGCCGTGCGGTTGATCGACTTGGAACTCAAAATGCGCCCGCCGGAGCCGATGGCCTCGATGCGGTTGTCGCCCGTACCGGTTTTTCCGCCCATGGTCAGCGGTGTTCCATCGTTCAGTTTGAAACTGCCGGAAACACGTTTGGCGGTTCCCGAGTCCACCACTTGCGACAGTGCCTCGCGCATGGCAGTGGCCACTTCCGACGGCATCACCCGTTTGCCGACATGGGGATCATTGACCAGTTTCGTCTCGTAAGGCGTGCCGGCGGCAAAATGCAGGCTGTCGATGCGCAGGGTCGGCATGCGCACACCGTCGTTGAGGATGGTGCCGATCAGTTCGGCCAGCGCGGCAGGGCGGTCGCCGGAGCTGCCGATGGCGGTGGCCAGCGACGGCACCAGATGATCGAACGGGTAACCGACTTTCTGCCAGCGCTGATGGATGTCGAGGAACGCTTCGATCTCCAGCATGGTACGGATCCGGCTGTCCCGGGCGCCCTTGTGCTTGCTCTTGAACAGCCAGCTGTAGACTTCCTGACGTTCGAACTGACTGGCCTTGACGATCTGGCTCCAGGTCGCGTCCGGGTGGTTGAGCAAGTAGCCGATCAGCCACAGATCCAGCGGGTGCACCTTGGCGATGAAACCCTGATCCGGCAAATCGTAGGTGCCGGGACCGTAGGCCAGATAAAGCCTTTCGAGGCGCTCGTCAGTGAGTTTCTCGGTGATCTTCACGCCCTTCAGATGTGAGCGGACAAAGCTGTTGAAGTCTTCCTGGCTGGCGTTGGGCAGCAGGTAGCGGTGCACGGCGGCCATGCGGATCGGCGTCGGACGCATGCTGTCGAGGAAGGTGTCGAGACGGGCCTGGGTGTCCTTGTTTTTGTATTTCTTCCAGAACTTGAGCAGGAACGAAGTGCCTTCGCGGTCGGCGAACGAGGCGAGGTATTCCTGACGCCGCGGGTCGCGATCATCCTTCAGCAGCTCGGCGCTGTTGTTGGGGCCGGAGTAGGTGGTGTAGCGCACCAGATCGCGCATCAGGCGAATGAACGGCAGGTTGATCGACTCGCGCAGGGCATCGCGCAGGGTCGGCATGCGGCCGTTGTCCTCCTTGCGGAAGTTGTGGAACACGTGCAGGCCGCCACCGGTGAAAAACGCTTCGCCGGGGCTGGCGGAATATTTGCGGTCGAGGGCGGCGCCGAGCATCTTCGACAGGTCGTGATCCTTGTTCTGGATCAGGTAATCGATCACCCACTGGGTCAGGCGGTCCTGATCCGGCACGTCGACTTTCTTCAGTTCCGGCACGCTCATGGCGCCGTACTTGTCATGCAGTTCGGAGATGATTTGCAGGTAGGTGGTCAGCACCCGCATCTTCGCCGTGGAGCCCAGTTCCAGTTTGCTGCCTTCGTTGATGTCGAACGGCTGGTCGGTGCTGTCGGTCTGCACCCGCACCCGCGAGCCGTCCGGTGTCAGCTCGAACAGGGTGAAGCTGTAGCGCACCTGAGTGGTGCTGGTGGGCGTCAGCAGACGTTCACCGAGCAGACCGATTTCGGCGGCGTAGGCCGGGTCGGCGAGTTTCTTCAGGTAGGCCGTGGCCTGGGTTTGCAGTTCGCCTTGCAGGGTGCTGGTGGCCGAGAGGTCGAGGCGGTCGAGGTCGTACAGCGGACGATTGAGCATCGAGGCCAGACGGCTGCGGGCGACGCTGATGCCTTTGTTGGTTTCGATCGGCTGAATGGTCGGCTGGGTCTGCCAGTCGCGATAGGTGACTTTGCTCGCGAGGGCCGCATCGGCCAGTGCGTTGTCGATCACCCCATTCTGCTTGAGCAGCCGCAGGTGGCTGTCGGTGAGGTCGGCCAGCTCTTCCCGGCCCTTGGTCAGGTAATGGGAAGGACGGCGCTGGGCGATCATCAGCGAGAGCATTTCGCGCAGGGCCAGGCCCTTGTCGGCCAGGGTCTGCGGATCGGTCGCGGTACTGGCGAGCTTTTTATTGGCTTCATTGAAATCGGCGCCGTACCAGACCCGCAACCCTTCGGCCATGCCATGGACTTCGCCATGCCCCGGCACCGCCGACAAAGGTACGCTGTTGAGGTAGTCACGAATGATGTTGCGCCGCGCTGGCAAGGTATCCGGGCCGGCCTGATAGGCGCGCACGCTGGCGGAAATCATCTGGCGGATTTTCTCGGCACCGTTCACCGTCAGACCATCCGGCGAGTGGCGATATTTTTCCAGCTGCGTGGCCAGCGTGCTGCCGCCCGCCGACTGTCCCGGCAAGTGCAGCAACTTGGCAACCTGCGACCACGCGGCCATGCCGAAGCGCGGCCAGTCCACTGCCGGGTTGGCCAGCGGTTGTTTCGGGTCCAGCAGGAAACGGTTTTCGATGAACAACAGGCTGTTGACCACCACCGGCGGAATCGACTCGAAACTCGAATACAGCTGTTGCGGATAGTTGTACTGATACAACGGCGCGGCGCGGCAATCGGTGATCGACAGCCCGGCCTGGATTTTCTCGGAGTAGGGCACGAACAGGCCCTTGTCGGTATAGCCGAGCAGCGCCGGCGAAAAACGGGTCTGTTCGGTGATCACGTAATTGCGCTTGAGCAGACGGGGCAGAAACTCGTCCAGCGAGCTGTAGCCCAGACGCAGATCGAAAGGTCCGTTGCCCGGATAGCGAATGGCTTCGCTGGGGCCCGGTTGCAGTTCATAGGTCAATTTGGCGGCGTACTGGCTGACCTCGCGGGATTGAAAACGCGAGGTGCGCATTTCCTTCATCGCGGCCAGGCCCACCACAATCGCAATGATCACCAGCAACAGCCAGAAAGCCTTCCACCCATGCCGGTTACGACGGGGTTTCTCAGGGACAGGCGCTTCATCCACACGTTCAGTCGGAACCACTTTTTCACTCGAATCGGTTTGCCACAAAGCGCCCATAGTCGATTGATCCATTCACGCAGATTGATCGGACTTGACTGAAGCTTAGTCGGTGGTTGGCGCGGGTGAAAAAATTGTGAAGCTTCGACCCTGAACAAATCTGCGCAGGGGGCAATCCGGCAGCAACGCCCGTGCAGATCTCGAAAAAGGGCGGATCAGAGCGGTTCGCGGGTAAATACGACTTGGGTAGGGGCATGACGCTGCACCATTGCTGTGCAATACTCGGCGCCCATTTCGGCAGTGAATAATCCGGTTTTTTCAGGAGTGTTTGTCTCGAAATCCGGATTTATAACGATGCTTGTCGCTGAATAAGTCGGTTTTTAGAGTGAAATATCCTGCTGGAAGCTTTTTATACTGCCAGCCCCGCTGATCCTCAGGCCTGGACCTGAAGGACGCGTCCGCCCACGAGGCCGGCGCGGTGTCGGGAAGCCGGGGCTTATCGGCCGACGCTTCGACACTCGGTGGTCTATCCAATAACAAGACGAGGAAGTCCCCCATGCCAGTCGGCAATCACCCGCCCCATGGCGAGACCGCGAACGGCGGTCCACTCAAACGCGAACTCGGCGAACGGCATATCCGTCTGATGGCGCTCGGCGCCTGTATCGGTGTCGGCCTGTTCCTGGGTTCGGCCAAGGCCATCGAAATGGCCGGCCCGGCAATCATGCTGTCGTACATCATCGGTGGTCTGGCGATCCTGGTGATCATGCGCGCCCTCGGCGAGATGGCCGTGCACAACCCGGTGGCCGGTTCCTTCAGTCGTTACGCACAGGATTATCTCGGCCCGCTGGCAGGCTTTCTCACCGGCTGGAACTACTGGTTCCTGTGGCTGGTGACCTGCGTCGCGGAAATCACCGCAGTGGCGGTGTACATGGGCATCTGGTTCCCCGATGTGCCGCGCTGGATCTGGGCGCTGGCGGCGCTGGTCAGCATGGGCTCGATCAACCTGATCGCGGTCAAGGCTTTCGGTGAGTTCGAGTTCTGGTTCGCCCTGATCAAGATCGTCACCATCATCGCCATGGTGTTCGGCGGCATCGGCATCATCGCGTTCGGTTTCGGCAACGATGGTGTGGCGCTGGGGATTTCCAATCTGTGGACCCATGGCGGCTTCATGCCCAACGGCGTGACGGGCGTGTTGATGTCGCTGCAGATGGTGATGTTCGCCTACCTGGGCGTGGAGATGATCGGCCTGACCGCCGGTGAAGCGAAGAACCCGCAGAAGACCATTCCCGGTGCGATCGGCTCGGTGTTCTGGCGGATTCTGCTGTTCTACGTCGGTGCGTTGTTCGTGATCCTGTCGATCTACCCGTGGAATGAAATCGGCACGCAGGGCAGCCCGTTCGTGATGACCTTCGAGCGTCTGGGCATCAAGACTGCCGCCGGCATCATCAACTTCGTGGTGATCACCGCCGCGCTGTCGTCGTGCAACGGCGGCATCTTCAGCACCGGGCGCATGCTCTACAGCCTGGCGCAGAACGGCCAGGCGCCTGCCGCCTTTGCCAAGACCTCCAACGGCGTGCCGCGTCGGGCGTTGCTGCTGTCGATTTTCGCCCTGCTGATTGGCGTGCTGCTGAATTATCTGGTGCCGGAAAAAGTCTTCGTCTGGGTGACCTCGATTGCCACCTTCGGCGCGATCTGGACCTGGGTGATGATCCTGCTGGCCCAGCTGAAATTCCGCAAAGGCCTGAGCGCCAGCGAACGTGCCGGCCTGAAGTACAAGATGTGGCTGTTCCCGGTCAGCTCCTATCTGGCGCTGGCCTTCCTGGTGCTGGTGGTGGGCCTGATGGCGTACTTCCCGGATACCCGCGTGGCGCTGTATGTGGGCCCGGCGTTCCTGGTGCTGCTGACCGTTCTGTTCTACGTGTTCAAGCTGCAACCGACCGATGCGTCGCAAGGCGCGGTGCGTTCGGCGTCGTAAGGCGTAATGCCTGTTGTGCCAAAAGCCCTGATCATCATGATCGGGGCTTTTGTTTTTCCGGGATGAGAATATTCAATGGCTCGGACATGCCCATCCGCTCGTCTGAAAGGGCGGCTAACCTGTAATTCCTGACAGTAGCGGCTTTCCAACGTTTAGTGATCGAATCGGTGGCAACGATTTCAGAGGCACGGACATGAGGATGAGTGATTTTGTCGACCGCGAACTCGGCCGCCGTCAGGTCGTGCTGTTTTTCCTGTTCGCCACGATGCTGTACATCCTGCCGCTGCTCCTCGCTGACTTCCCCTACATCGACGACAACTGGCGCACCCTGGCCGCCGGCAATGTCTGGGCCGGGCAGGGGCGCCTGTTCATGGACTGGCTGTATCAGGCGCTGTCGTTCACTGGCGCTGCGCCGAACATCTTTCCGTTGCCGCTGCTACTCTCCACGCTGGCCATGTCATTGGCCCTGACCCGACTGACCTTTCACTACTTCCCCGAACCGACGCTCGCCTGTTGTCTGGTGTCGTTGCCGCTCTGGTACAACCCGTTCCTGTTGCAGAACCTGTCCTATCAATACGACGGGGCCGGCATGGCCTTGAGTCTGGTCGCGGTGATTTACGCGATCACGTTTGGCGGCACTTCCCGGATACAACGATGGCTGGTGCCATCGGTGTTGCTGGCGCTGGCGATCGGGCTGTATCAGATCAGCCTCAACGTGTTTCTCGGACTGTGCTGTGTGGAATTGCTCAGGGCTGTTCATCGGCGCATGCCTTGGGCAGAGCTCTGGCAACTGGCGGGCTGGAAGCTGGCGCAACTGGTGCTGGGCGTGTCGATCTACGCGATCACGGCCTATCCGTTCACGGATTCCACACGTACCGAACTGCTCGACTTCAGTGCTGACCCACTGTTGCAGATCGGCATCAATTTTGGCCGGGTCCTGGAGAAGGTGGCGCTGTTGTTTCACGGTGGTTACACGGCAGTGTTCGTCCTGCTACTCCTGTGCGCATTGTTCGGTGGTGTGCGGATGGGACGGCAAATTCGCCTGCGCCAGGAGCAACCTGCAAAAGGCCTGCTCCTGAGTTTTGGCTGTCTGCTGACCTTGCCGCTGATTGTATTGCTGGTGCCGGGGATGACACTGTTGTTTCGCGACTTCAACGAAGGTGCGCGAACCCTGATGGGGTTCGGCGTGTTGCTGATGGTGCTGTTTTATCTGGCCCGTATCGGGCTGACGTCGCTGCACTCGCGACTGCCCCTGTTGTTGGTGATTCCGCTTCTGGCCACGCTGTCGCTGTCCTTCGCTTACGGGCGGGTGCTGACGATGGAGAAAACCTTCGCCAGCAGTGCTCTCTACAGCCTCAGCCACGACATTTCTTCCCATCGCGAATTGCGTGACGCCAAGCGGATTTATATGTCGGTCACTTACTCCGACCGCTGGCTGGCGAGTGCGACGGGCACGTTCAGACAGCTGCCGGTGCTGCGCTATCTGCTCAACATCGACTACTTCATGCTCACGGAAAACCTGCCGTCCGCCGGCATCACCAACGTGGTCGCCGAACGCGAACGACGTAACGCCACCCGCGTCGGCTATCAGGGTTTCCCCGCGTTGGTGGATAGCCTCTATTACCGCATTTATTTGATCGGCGATTACGGTTTCATCGTCATGAAAGAGCCGCCCCATGGTCGGCTCTTGAGTTGGTGAGCGTTACCGCTAGGCCGCCGCAATGTCTTGCGGCTCAAAACTGTCCGCCCGCGCCATCTGCCACATCCGCGAATAGAACTCGCCGTTCACTTCCCCGGTAAGCAACTCTCCCGGTTTCAGGAACACATGCAGCTGCGAGAACAGTTTGATCTCGGTGGCCGACATGCGCCGTACCAGATGCTTGGCCGACAGCTGCGACGGATGATCGAGGCCGGCGGCGGCGAGCATTTCCGCCAGCGCCTTCAACGTGTTGCGATGGAAGTTGTAGACCCGCTGGGCCTTGTCCGGCACCACCAGCGCACGCTGGCGCAGGTTGTCCTGGGTGGCGACGCCGGTCGGGCATTTGTTGGTGTGGCAGCTTTGTGACTGGATGCAGCCGATGGCGAACATGAAGCCCCGCGCCGAGTTGGCCCAGTCGGCGCCGATGGCCAGCACGCTGGCGATGTCGAAGGCGCTGACGATCTTGCCGCTGGCGCCGAGCTTGATCTTGTCCCGCAGATTCAGGCCCACAAGCGTGTTGTGCACGAACAACAGACCTTCGCGCATCGGCACGCCGATGTGGTCGGTGAACTCCACCGGGGCGGCGCCGGTGCCGCCTTCCTTGCCGTCGACCACGATGAAGTCCGGGAGAATGCCGGTTTCCAGCATGGCCTTGGCGATGCCCATGAACTCCCACGGATGGCCGAGGCAGAACTTGAAGCCCACCGGTTTGCCGCCGGACAGTTCACGCAGTTGCTGGATGAAATGCATCATCTCGATCGGCGTGGAGAACGCGCTGTGGCGGGACGGCGAGATGCAGTCTTCGCCCATCAGAATGCCGCGGGTGTCGGCGATTTCCTGGGTCACCTTGTGCTTGGGCAGAATCCCGCCGTGGCCGGGTTTGGCACCCTGGCTCATCTTGATTTCGATCATCCGCACTTGCGGGGTCTGTGCCTGGGCGGCGAAGCGTTCCGGGTCGAAGCGGCCGTCGCTGGTGCGGCAGCCGAAATAGCCGCTGCCCAGTTCCCAGGTCAGGTCGCCGCCGTGTTCGCGGTGATAGGGGCTGATGCTGCCTTCGCCGGTGTCGTGGGCGAAGTTGCCGAGTTTCGCACCCTGGTTCAGCGCGCGGATCGCGTTGGCGCTGAGGGAGCCAAAACTCATGGCCGAGATGTTGAACACCGATGCCGAGTACGGCTGGGTGCATTGCGGGCCGCCGACGGTCACGCGAAAGCTGTTCGGGTCGCTCAACGGCGCCGGGCGCATCGAGTGGCCGATGAATTCGAAACCGGACTGATACACGTCGATCAGGGTGCCGAACGGTTTGTCGGCGCTTTCATTCTTGGCCCGCGAATACACCAGCGAGCGCTGAGCACGGGAGAAGGGCAGGGCGTCGCTGTCGGATTCCAGCAGGTACTGGCGGATTTCCGGGCGAATCCCCTCGACCAGATAACGGATGTTGCCCAGGATCGGGTAGTTGCGGCGCACCGCGTGGGGGCTCTGCATCAGGTCGAACAGACCAAGCAGGCTCAGCACCCCGGTGACGGCGGTGATCGGCCACAGCCAGTCGTGTTCGAGGAAGGGCAGGCTGGCGAGGGTGAAAATCACGCAGACGGCAAAGAAGGCGTAGCGGCTCAGGAGTGACAGGCTCATACGGTTTCCTTGGTTCGGACAGATTTTTTTGCGGCAGTCAGGCGTTCTGCGCCTGCAGGAAGATCGAAAACAGCTCCGACTGGGATTTGATCCCCAGCTTGCTGTACATGTGTTTCTTATGGACTTTCACGGTTTCAACAGAGATTTCCAGCTTACGGGCGATTTCTTTACTGGAGCAACCGCTGAGCATCAAACGCCCGACATCCAGTTCCCGGGCGGTCAGTTGCGCGCCCTTGAGTTGCTGCACCGACGCTTCGAGCTGCACCCGCCAGTCCGGTTGCGCCGGTGACGGGGCGAGGGCGACGATTTCATTGATTTCGTAAGGCAGGCGTTGGCGCAGCAGGCCGAGCACCCACGGCTGGATCAGTGACAGCAGGGCAATCTGCTCGCCACTGAAACGCTGCTTGCTGCCCAGTGACAGGCACAGCGTGCGGTCGCCTTCGAGCTGGCAATTGAACTGGATTTCGTCGGCCACCACATTCAGACGAAAGTATCGCTGGTAATACTCGGTCAGCTCGAAATGCTCCGGCGCGACCTCCGACAGGCGGTACAACCCGGTGCGCGATTGCTCGCGGCAGGCGATATAGAAAGGGTCGAGCAGGTACAACCCGCGCAGGTAATCCTGGAATAGCTGGTCGGGGCTGCCGTCTTCGCCCGGGCATTCAGCGAACACCTGCGGGTGACGGTCGGCGCTGAACAGCAGCGCCACCCAGCTATCGAACGGCACGTACTGGTCGAGCAGGCGCACCAGTTGCGCCCAGAAATTCGGCTTGTCGAGGGCGTCGATCAACTGCCCGACGGCGCGGTGCCAGGTGATGTCGTCAAACGAAACAGTCATGCCTCTACCCCTATCGGGTTACCCCGGCCGCGTAATTCCCTGGCCGGTCGAATGCCGAGCATACTGGCCCACAGACAGCCGCCGGGCAATCTTTCGGCGCCCGGCGCTCATAACAAGGACTCCCCATGAAAGTCGAACTCGCCCAACTGGCGGGCCGTGACAAAGACACGGCGTACAACCTCGAACGCGCCCTGGCGGCGATTGCCGAGTGCCCGGCCGACACGCAACTGATCGTGTTCCCCGAGACCCACCTGATGGGCTTCCCGAGCGCCGACACCGTGGCGCAGATCGCCGAGCCGCTGGACGGGCCGACCGTCAGCGCGTTGCAGGCCGCTGTCCGCGAACGCAACGTCGCCGTGGTGATCGGCATGGCCGAAAACGACAACGGCCGCTTCTACAACACCACGCTGCTGATCACCCCCGAAGGAATCGCCCTGAAATACCGCAAGACCCACCTCTGGGCCTCCGATCGCGGTGTGTTCGAGGCCGGTGATCGTTACACCACGTGCCTGTGGAACGGCGTGCGGGTCGGTCTGCTGATCTGCTACGACATCGAGTTCCCGGAGTCGGCCCGTGCCTTGGCGCAACTGGGGGCGGAGTTGTTGATCGTGACCAACGGCAACATGGACCCTTACGGCCCGACCCACCGCACCGCGATCATGGCCCGGGCCCAGGAAAACCAGGCGTTTGCGCTGATGGTCAACCGCGTGGAAGCCGGGGATGACGGGCTGATGTTTGCCGGCGGCAGTGCGCTGGTGGATCCGCTGGGCACGGTACTGTTCGAGGCCGGGCGTGAGGAGGGGCGGTTCAGTGTCGAGCTGGATTTCGGTCAGCTGGCGCTGGCGCGCAAGGATTATCGGTATCTGGATGATCAGCGGTTGAGGTTGCCGGGGGAGGTGGTTGAACACGCTTCTGGACTGCGGGAGCTGCTGATTCCTTCGCGCTAAAGAACAAGAGATATCCGATCGTGCCCACCCTCTGCGTGGGAACGATCAGCAACACCCGGAAAATTCGCCGAATTCGGCCTCTGCCATAAATCCAATAAAATCCGGAGTAAGTCGCCCATGGCTCGTTTGCAACGCACCCTTTCGCTGGGGTCGGTGGTGCTGTTCGGCATCGCCTACATGACGCCGATCATTGTCCTCGGCACGTTCGGCATCCTCGCTCAATCCACCGCCGGCATGGTGCCCGCCGCGTATCTGGCGGCGCTGGTGGCGATGTTCTTCACCGCCATGAGTTATGGCCGCATGGCCGCCGCGTTCCCGGTGGCCGGCTCGGCCTACAGCTATGTGCGCAAGGCCATCAGCCCGAAACTCGGTTTCATCGCCGGTTGGGCAGTGCTGCTCGATTATCTGTTTCTGCCGATGGCGATCTGGCTGATCGGCGCCGCGTACCTCGCGTCGGCCTTCCCGTCGCTCCCGCAGTGGATCTGGGTGCTGGCGTTCATCGGCATCACCAGTGCGATCAACATCATCGGCCTGAAGCTGGCCAACGGCATCAACGCCTTGCTGATGCTGGTGCAGTTCCTGGTGCTGGTCGCGTTCGTTGTGCTGTGCGTGCATTACATCGGCGGCGACGCCAGCACGCCACTGTGGTCGATCAAACCGTTCTTCAACGGCGACATGCAGATGCCGCTGATCATGAGCGGCGCGGCCATCGCCTGCTACTCGTTCCTCGGTTTCGATGCAGTCAGCACCCTCACCGAAGAAACCCGCGATCCGCGCCGCACCATTCCTCGGGCGATCATGTTGATCACCCTGATCGGCGGGCTGATCTTCGTCGGCGTGTCGTACTTCGTGCAGGTCGCCCATCCGTCGTTCCAGTTCGACAATGTCGACTCGGCAGCCTACGAGATTGCGCGCAACATTGGCGGCGACCTGTTCGTGTCGATCTTCCTCATCGGCCTGATCGTCGGTCAGTTCGCTTCGGGTCTGTCCGCCCAGGCCAGCGGTTCGCGGCTGCTGTTTGCGATGGGGCGTGACGGCGTGTTGCCGAAGTCATTTTTCGGCACCTTGCACGAACGCTTCGGCACACCGGTCAACAGCATCCTGCTGTGCGCCGTGGTGGCCTTGCTCGCATTGAAACTCGACGTGACCACCTCGACCTCGTTCATCAACTTCGGCGCGTTCCTGGCCTTCAGCCTGGTCAACCTGTCAGTGATTTTTCACTACTGGATCGGTGGCGAGAAAAAAGGCCCGCGCGAGCTGCTGCTGTTTCTGGTGTTCCCGTTCATCGGTCTGGTCGCGGACCTGTGGCTGATGGTCAGCCTCGATCACCTGGCGGTGTATCTGGGCCTGAGCTGGCTGGCGATTGGCGTGGTGTATCTGGCGGTGCTGACCGGCGGTTTCCGTCGCCAGCCACCGGAAATGGATTTTCAGGAAGCGACCTGATCAGGCCGCAGGCCGGGTCTGGCGTAATGGCAGTTGCACGCGAAACGTGGTGCCGGCGCCCAAAGTGCTGCTGACCGAGATGTCCCCGCCGTGTTTCTTCACGATGCCGTAGGACAGGGACAGACCCAGCCCTGTCCCCTGGCCTACGGGTTTGGTGGTGAAAAACGGGTCGAAGATTTTCTGCAGGGTCTCGGGCGCAATGCCCGAGCCGGTGTCGGCCACTTCGATGATCGCCGACTCGCCCTGCACCGCAGTGCGCAGGGTGATGGTGCCGCGCTCGGCACCCATGGCCTGCGCCGCGTTGATCACCAGGTTCATGATGACCTGATTGATCTGCGAGGGCAGGCACTCGATCTCCGGGATGTCCTGATATTCCTTGACCACATCGGCCTTGTACTTGAGTTCGCTGGCGACGATGTTCAGGGTCGACTCGATGCCCTGCTGCAGGTTCGCCCACTGCCATTGCTGCTGGGTGTCGACCCGGGAAAAGTCCTTGAGGTCCTTGACGATCTGCCCGACCCGGCCGATGCCTTCCTTGGACTCGCGGATCAGCACCGGAATGTCTTCCAGCAGAAAATCCACTTCAAGGTGCTCGCGCAGTTGTTGCAACTGCGCAGCCGGCTCGGCAGCCAGCGTCTGCCCGACGGCGTGATAGGCGCCGAGCATGGCCAGTAGTTGCTGGAAGTAACCGTCGAGGGTGCCGAGGTTGGAGGAAATGAAGCCGATCGGGTTATTGATTTCATGGGCGACCCCGGCGGCCAGTTGCCCCAGCGAGGCGAGTTTTTCCGACTGCACCAACTGGCCTTCCAGTTGCTTGCGTTCATCGATCTCTCGCTGCAAGGCTTCGCTGGCCTGCTTGAACTGGGCGGTGCGCTGGTCCACCAGGTGTTCCAGGTGATGCATCTGCAATGAGGCACGTTCGGTCATCTGCCATTTGGTCAGCAGGGTGTTGGCCATCTGCTGGACTTCGATGTTGTCGAACGGCTTTTTCAGGATCAGTAACCGGTCATGGGCGTGCAGGCGATCCAGCAGTTCATCCCAGGAATAATCGGAATACGCGGTGCAGACCACCACCTGCAATTGCGGATCCTGTAGCCACAACTGCTCGATGGTTTTCGCGCCGTCCCAACCGTCGGGCATGCGCATGTCGACAAAGGCCAGGGCGTAGGGGCATTGCTCCTGCAGGGCCAGGTTGAGTTTGGCCAGGCCTTCCTCGCCGCCATAGGCCGAGTCCAGTTCGAACATCGCCCGCCTGGGTTTGGCGGGGGCGCCGAACAGGGCCGCTTCCATCTCGTCCAGTTCCGCCGACTGCGCCCGGTTCGGGGTGAGGATCTTGCGAAAATCTTCGTGGATCGACGGCATGTCGTCGATCAGCAGGATGCGGCGGTTCGACAGTTCGCTCATGCGTTCTCCGTTACCGTGATCAGCGGGATCTGCAAAGTGAACAGGGCGCCCAGGCCAGGCCCGTCGCTGTGGGCGGTGAGATGGCCGTTCATCTCGATGGCCGCCAGGGCGCAACTGTGCAGGCCGAAGCCGTGGCCATCCTTGCGGGTGGTGAAGCCGTGGGCAAAGATCCGCGTCATGTTCTCCGGTGCGATGCCCTCGCCATCATCCTTGACGCTGATCTCCAGAAAACCTTCATCGACGATCTTCACGCCGAGAGTCATGGTCCGCGGGCGGTTGCTGAGGTCTGACATCGCGTACTTGGCGTTGCTGATCAGGTTGATCAGGATCAGCAGCAGTCGGTGCTTGTCGCCCATCACCTGGGGCACGTCGCCGTATTCCTTGAACACCGTGACGTGATGCCGGGTCAGCGCGCCGGCGTTCATGCGCAGCGCGTCTTCGAGCAGTTCGTTGATGTACAGCGGCTCGGTCAGGCTGTTGGCGCCGGCATAGGATTGCTGGGTGGCGACGATGTCCTTGATGTGATCGACGCTCTTGTTCATCTGGGCCAGTTCGTCGGCCATTTCCTGCTGTTCCTGGGCGATGGCGCCCACCAGTTGGTTGAGGTAGCCGGGCAGCAGCTTGCCCTTGGCATCTTCAGTCAGGAACGGCCCGAGGTCGTCCGGGTGTTCGTTGATCAGTTGCATCGCCTTGCCCAGCCCCAGGGCTTTGCTGCTGCGCAGTTTTCGCGAGATCAGGTCGGAGGAAATGTTCACGCTGTTGAGCACGTTGCCGACGTTGTGCAACACGTTGGTGGCGATTTCCGCCATGCCGGCCTGGCGCGCGGCATCGAGCAATTCGCTCTGCACGTTCTTCAGTTCACGAGTGCGCTCGTCGACCCGTTGCTCGAGCACGTCATTGGCGGTTTGCAGGGCCGCATTGACCCGGTTGATTTCGGCAAAACTGCGGATCAGGCGGATGGCCAGCCACAGCAGCGACAACATCAGCAGGACGGAAAACAGCAACAGGTAGAAATGGTATTTCTGGTCGGTGCGTTCGGCCTGTTGCTGATCCAGATCGAGCATGTTGGTGATGGTGTCCAGGCGCTCGGCCACGGGAATCGCCTCGATCTGATCGAGCAGGCGGTTGACGATCGGTTGCTCGCGCAGGATCAGCGCAATGTGATTGCTCAGGATCCGGATCGGGGTCTGAAAATTCGCCGGCAGACGTTGCGCGTTCACCGCCAGTTTGTTCAGACCCACTTCGATGTCTGAGGCTTTGTCGTCGGAGGCGACCTGGGCGAACTCCAGTGCGCTGAGCAACAGGTCATAGGTGTCAGTGACGATGTTCTGCAATTGAATCTTGTCGAGGTCGGACAGATTGGCCAGTTGCGCCTGAATGTCATCCTCGGCGCTGGGCAGGAACGCCAGGGAGTTGCGCAACAGCGCGTTGTGTGACTTGAACTGTTCCACCAGACGGGTTTTTTCCTGCATGGCGTCCAGGTAGCGTTCGTGGGCATGGTCCCACTGCCTGGATTCGTTGCGTCCATGCCCGGATTCCATGGATTCGAAATGTGCCCACAGGCGATTCATCTCGTTCATCGGCGAGACCAGCGGGTCGTAATTGTGGGTAATCGCCACCCGGGCCTTGAGGACTTCACTTTCCCACTGCGAATCCTGTTGCTTGATCTGACGGATCAGGTCCCGGGATTCGGTGTAAGTGGTGGTCTGTTCGGAACTGGACTTGAGGTACAGAAACACCAGGACCGAGGCCAGCAATACGGCGAGGAGGCTGAGCAAAAGCAGGCTGCGCCGCCCCGCGACGGTTGTCATCATGACTGACCCTCCCAGTGTCCGGTCAGGGTCTTGAGAAACTCGATGATCAGCGCCTTGTCTTCCTCGCTCGGCATGCGTCCCAACTGATACTGGAACATCACGTCCACCGCCCGTTCGAGGGTGGGCGCCGAGCCGTCGTGGAAGTACGGCGCGGTCAGCGCGACGTTGCGCAGGCTCGGCACCTTGAACACGGCCCGATCGTTTTCGTCGCCGGTGACGTTGTACCGGCCCTGATCCGCCAGCGTCGGGTTGCCGCGATCGGCGATGTAGTCACCGAACACCCCGAATTTCTGGTACATGTTGCCGCCGATGTTTACCCCCTGATGGCAGGCAATGCAGCCGTAGTCCTTGAAGCGCTGATAGCCGTATTTCTCATCGAGGGTCAGGATCTCGGTGTTGCCGAGCAGGTACTGATCGAAGCGTGAGCCGGGTGTCAGCAGCGTGCGTTCGTAGCTCGTCAGGGCGTTCTGGATATTGGCTTGCGTCACGGCATCCGGATAGGCGGCACTGAAAGACTGGCGATAACCGGAATCGTCGGCAATCCGTTGCACGACAGTGTTCCAGTCGCTGCCCATTTCGTGGGGGCTGGTGATGACGACATTGGTCTGCTCTTCCAGCGTTTCCACGCGACCGTCCCAGAACTGGCGGAAATTGAGGCTGGCGTTGAGCACGGTCGGGGTGTTGACCGCCACCGGCTGGCCATCGAAGCCCAGGGAAAGGGCCCGGCTGTCAGCGCCGTTCTTGTCCAGTTGATGGCAACTGGCGCAGGACAGGGTGTTGTTGAGGGATAACCGTGGATCGAGAAAAAGCCGGCGACCCAGCTCGACGCGTTTCGGATCCTGTTTCGGAATGTCGGGCAGCGGTTTCAGCGGCTCGTCCAGCGGCGCGGCAACAATCTCGACGCAGGGCGCGAAAAGCATCAGGAACAAAACGCTGCGCGACGGGCACGTCGTTGGCGTGTTCATGCAACGCTCCAGGGACCAGGCACCCCGGCCACCAGCAGGCGGGCGAAGTCGTCCGCCGGCAAGGCTTTGCTGAAGTGGAAACCCTGGCCCTCCTCGCAGTCGTGGTCCCTGAGAAAGGCCAGTTGTTGTGCGGTCTCCACGCCTTCGGCGATGACGTTCAGGTTCAGGCTCTTGCCCAGGCTGATGATCGCGCCGACCAGCGCGGCATCGCTGCTGTCATGGCTCAGGCCGCGAATGAACGACTGATCGATCTTCAGCACATCGATGGGGAACCGCCGCAGGTAACTCAGGCTGGAATAGCCGGTGCCGAAGTCATCGATGGCCAGCCTGACCCCCAGAGCCTTGAGCCGGTTCAACGCGCTCATGGTCGCGTCGACGTTCTGCATCAGTACGCCTTCGGTAATCTCCAGTTCCAGCAGGGCGGGATCGAGCCCGGTCTCTTTGAGCACCTGTTCGATGCCCTCGACAAACAGGCGCTGACGAAAGTCGATGGCCGAGGTGTTGACCGATATGCGGATCGGCGGCAACCCGGCTTTTTGCCAGTCCCGCGTCTGACGGCACGCCTCACCCAGCACCCATTTGCTCAGAGGCACGATCAGGCCGCTGTCTTCGGCCACGGGGATGAACTCCGATGGATACACCCAGCCATGCCCCGGTTTCTGCCAGCGTACCAGTGCCTCGGCGCCTACCACCCGGCCGCTGCCCAGGTCGATTTTCGGCTGGTAGTGCAGTACGAATTCGTGCCGTTGCAGGGCCAGGCGAATGCCCGACTCGATGCCGTGCTGTTCCCGGGCGCGCTGGTTCATGGCCTCGATGAAGAAACCGATCTCGTTCGGACCGCTTTCCTTGGCATTGCGCATGGCCGTCTCGGCTTTTTTGATCAGGTCGATGGCTTCCAGCCCGTCGTCCGGATAAAGGCTGATACCCACGCTGGCGGTGACACTGACGTCGTGACCGACAATCGTCTGTGGCTCACGGATGGCCGCCAGCAGTTTTTCAGCGATGCTGCGGGTCTGCTGCGGGTGATTGATGTCGCTGAGCATCACCACGAATTCGTCAGAGCCATAGCGAAACACCGAGTCCGATTCGCGCACGCAGGTCAGCAGTTGCTGGCCGACCCGTTTGAGCATCTCGTCGCCCGCCGGATGGCCCAGGGCATTGTTGATGCGCTTGAAGCGATCCAGGCCGAGAAACATCACCACCAACTGTTTGTCATGGCGCCGGCAAGCGGCCAGCGACTGAGTCAGACGGTCACCGAGCAAGGTGCTGTTGGGCAGGCCCGTGAGGCTGTCGTACTGCAACAGGCGCGAGACCTTGAGCAGCTCATGCACCCGGGCTTCGACGGTCTGCTCGAGGCTGAGCAACTTCAGCGCCGCGTCCTGGGCCAGTTGCCATTTCCAGGTCAGGGCATTGGCCATCTGACGGATTTCCAGGGTGTCGAACGGCTTTTTCAGGATCAACAACTGATCGCCGAATTCCAGTCGTTCGGCCATGGCTTCCCAGCTGTAATCGGAGTAGGCGGTGCATAAGGCGATTTGCAGGTTCGGATCGACCTCCCACAGTTTTTCGATGGTCTCCAGACCGTCCCAACCAGGCGGCATCCGCATGTCGGTGAAGGCGAGGGCATAGGGACGACCTTCGTCCAGTGCGTGTTGCACCAATTTCAACGCTTCCTGGCCCTGATAGGCGGAATCGAGCTGAAAGGTCAGGTGCGGCGACTGACGGGTGCCGAACAGCGTCTGTTCGAGACCGCTCAGATCCGCTTCAGCCGCCGTCTCGGGGGCGAGGATCTTGCGGAAGTCGGCATGGATCGCTGGCGTATCGTCGACGATCAGAATGCGCCGGTTGGTCTGGGGAAAAGGCGTTTTCATCCTTCATCCTCCCTGGGCAGCGGGGCGGCTGCGCTGGCGTCCTTCAGCAGTCGGGCGGCCTGTTCCGGGCTGACCGCCGCGCTCAGGCAAAAGCCCTGCACGTTTTTCAACGGCACGCCGGGCACGAGGGTTGCGCCCTGAACGTCCGGCTGGACGCCTTCGGCGCTGATGTCGATGGCCAGGTCCCGGGCGAAATTGACGATCGCCCGCAGCCGGTTGGCGCCGTCTTCATCCCGGGCCGCATTGTCGATCAGGGACTGGGCGAGTTTGAGGTGATTGACCCGGTAGGTTTTCAGGTAATCGAACGATGAGTATTCGGTGCCGAAATCATCGATGGCGATGGTCACACCCAGCTCGCGCAGGCGCGGCAACGCATCGTTGTGGGTCCATTGGGTCTGGGCCAGGGTGGCCTCGGTGACATCGAAGCGCAGGTCCCATGGCGCCAGTTCCCAGCGCGCCGTGGTGCGCAACACGTCGTAGATGAGTTCGGGGCCGGACTTGAGCTGCGCCAGGGAAATCTTGATCGCCATCACCGGAGGCGCCACCCCGTCGTTTTGCCACCGGTGCATCTGCCAGCAGGCCTGATCCAGAATCCAGCGTCCGAGAGGAATGATTGCACCGGTCTTTTCCGCCGCCGGAACGAAGGCTGACGCCGGCAGCAGGCCAAGCCTGGGGTGTTGCCAACTGACCTGCGCGGCCATGCCGAGAATCCTGCCGCTGTGCAGGTCCACTTCCGGCATGTAATCGAGCTTCAGTCCTCCCTGGATGAGGGCCGTGGTCAACTCCTCGGCAAGGACCATGCGCTCGGCCACCTCCCGAGTGATGTCCTCCGAGTGGAAGTGAAACTGATCGCGTCCGGACTCCTTGGCGCGGTACAGCGCCATGTCGGCTTGCCCCAACAGGCTGTCGGCATCGAAGCTGACGGGCGCATAACTGCTGATGCCGATGCTGGCCGAAATGCGCACGGCATTGCCGCCCAGTTGGTAGGGCGCCTGCAGTGTTTCAAGGATTTTGGTGGCCATGGCGGCGGACTGTGTCGGTTCGCTGACGTCCAGTTGCAGGATCGCGAACTCATCGCCGCCCAGACGCGCCACCACGTCGTTCTCCCGGACCACGGTCTTGATCCGTTGTGCCACTTGCTCCAACAGCAGGTCGCCGACCGGATGACCGAGGGTGTCATTGACCCGTTTGAAGTGATCCAGGTCCAGGTAAAACACCGAAAATGGCGTTGCTCCCCGGCGCGCGGCAGCGAAGGCCTGATGCAGACGCTCGATCAGCGTGGCGCGGTTGGCCAGCCCGGTGAGGCCGTCCGTGCGGGCCAGCAGGGTCACTTTTTGTTCCAACTGATTCATCTTCAGCGCGGCGTCTTCGGTCATTTGCCATTTGACCGTCAGGGCGCTGGCCATCTGGCGTATTTCGATCGCATCGAAGGGTTTTTTCAGGATCAGCAGGCGATCGTTCAGCGGCAACCGCTGATCGATCTCTTCCCAGGAATAATCGGAATAAGCGGTGCACAGGGCCACTTGCAGCTTGGGATCGACCTGCCAGAGCCGCTCGATGGTTTCCAGGCCATCCCAGCCCGGCGGCATGCGCATGTCGATGAAGGCCATGGCGTAAGGGCGACCGGCGGCCAGCGCGACTTCGACCATGTCCAGTGCTTCGCACCCCTGGAAGGCCGAATCCAGCTCGAAATTTTCGTTCTGTGTGGCAGACGCGCCGGTCGGAGTACCGAACAGCAGGCTTTCGGTTTCGCCCAGACTGTCGTCTTCAACCGTGGATGACTTGAGGATTTTCGCGAAATCGTCGTGGATCGATGCCGTATCGTCGACGATCAGCACACGGCGATTGATGGGACCAGGTGGCGCACTCATGGCGCCCTACCCGCAAGTTCACGCACGATCGTCATCGGGAGCATCCTTTTCCCCTCATCACAGGCCTGCGCGCAGGCTGATGGTGTCGTCCAGCGACTTGAGCATAGTTGCCCTGTGGGTACTTCGCCTTACCCGATGACTTGCGCGGTCCCGGCGCAAAAATCATCTAGCCTGTCACTCAGGCGCGGGCAAGGGAGGAAGTCTGTCGACACGCCTGCCACGTCCATCGTCTATCGCGAGGCCTCGCCATGGAAGCGCAATCCGCCCCGACTCCGGCCCATCGGCCTGCCGTGTTGCTGGTCGATGACGAGGAGTCGATCCTCAACAGCCTGCGCCGTCTGCTGCGGGGCCAGCCCTATGAGGTGTTGCTCGCCAGCAGCGGTGCCCAGGCGCTGGAAATGCTGGCGCAACGTCCGGTCGATCTGGTGATGAGTGACGCGCGGATGCCCAATATGGACGGCGCCACGCTGCTGGCCAGCGTTCGTCAGTTGTATCCGGCAACCACGCGGATCATGTTGACGGGCTATGCCGACCCTTCGGCGATCATCAAGGCCATCAACGAAGGCCAGATCGACCGCTATATCAGCAAACCCTGGAACGACGAGGAGATGCTGCTGATCCTGCGCCAGGCTCTGGAACATCAGCACCTGGCCCGTGAGCGCGAGCGTCTGGAGCAACTGACCCGGGTGCAGAACGATCAGTTGAAGTTGCTCAACAGCACTCTGGAAAAACATGTCAGCGCCCGTACCGCCGAGCTGCAGCAGACCGCCGACATGCTCGATCTGGCCTACGAAGAACTCAAGCACAGCTATGTGACCGGCACCGAAGTGTTCTCGCTGCTGGCCAACCTGCGCCTGCCGCCGGCCAAGCAGACCAACCGGCAGATCATCGAACTGGTGCGCGGCTACTGCAAGGTGCATCGGCTGGACGAAGCCGCCAGCCGCGACCTGACCATGGCCGCCGCGCTGTACAACATCGGCAAGCTGAGCTGGACCGACAGCATGATGACCACCCCTTCGGACCTGTTGCACAGCACCGACCGCGACCGCTATCGGGGTTATCCGAAACAGAGCGAGTCACTGCTGATGACCCTGGACCCGATGAAGGATGCCGCGCGGCTGATCCTGCACCATCAGGAACACTGGGACGGCAGCGGGTTTCCCGACCGGCTCAAGGGCGAGGCCATTCCCCTGGGTTCGCGGCTGTTGAAACTGGCGGTGGATTTCGTCGAGTTGCAGCGCGGGTTGATTCTCGAACGACAGATGAACAGCGACGAGGCGTTGCTGTACCTGCGCCAGTACGCCGGCAGACTCTATGATCCCGAGCTGATTGAGGACTTTATCAAGGTCTGCGCGCTGGTCAGCGATATCACCCTGACCGATCCGAGCGTCAAGGTTCTGGGCACCCGGGAGCTGGCGGCGGGGATGATCCTGGCACGCAACCTCAATGCCGATAACGGCATGTTGCTGCTCAATGCCGGCAAGGTGCTGAGTGCGCTGCTGGTGGACAAACTGATCAGTTTCGAAGCCATGGAGGGGGCCAAATACAAGGTGTTCGTGAAAGTGCCGGAGGAGGGCGAAGCGGCGCTGCTGGCCGGTTCTTGAGGCCGTACGAGGTGACGCTGGCGCAGCCGGCATGGGATCCTTGCGGTTTTTCTCAAGGCCGGTGGCTGACCCATGACCTCTGTATCCGCTGTTTCCCCCCGTACCATTCGCATTGCCGCCGCGCTGCTGCTCAACCCCGACGGCCAGACCCTGCTGGTGCGCAAGCGCGATACCACCGCGTTCATGCAACCGGGCGGCAAGATCGAGGCCCATGAACTGCCGGTGCGTGCGCTGGCCCGCGAGCTGGAGGAAGAACTGGGGCTGGTGATCGATCCGGCGCAGGCGAGTTTTCTCGGTCAGTTCTCGGCACCGGCTGCCAACGAGCCGGGGTTTGTCGTGCAGGCCGAGATCTTTCAGCTGACCATCGACGCCGAAGTCTTCCCGGCGGCCGAGATCGAAGAGGTGATCTGGATCGACCCGGCCACCGACGGCGATGTGGTTCTCGCCCCATTGACACGCGACCTGATCCTGCCGTTTTATCGAGCCTCGCTGACCGCGATCGCCTGATCATTCGTGCAAAGGACTTCGTCATGATCCCGCTTCCAGACCTGCTGATTTTTGCTGCTGCCGCGTTGTTGATGGTACTGACGCCGGGGCCGAACATGATTTACCTGATCTCCCGTTCGATCTGTCAGGGGCGCAAGGCCGGGGTCACGTCGCTGCTCGGCGTGGTGGCCGGGTTCTTCGTGCATATGTTTGCGGCGGCGGCCGGTCTGACGGCGGTATTTCTTGCGGTGCCGATGGCCTATGAAGTGTTGAAGTGGGCCGGCGCGCTGTACCTGCTGTGGCTGGCCTGGCAAGCGGTGAAACCCGGTGCGCGTTCACCGTTCGAAGTGCAGGCATTGCCGGCGGACTCGTCGCGCAGGCTCATCACCATGGGCTTTCTCACCAGCGCCCTGAACCCGAAGATCGCGGTGTTCTACCTCTCGGTTTTTCCGCAGTTCATCACGCCGGAACACGGCTCGGTGTTCAGCCAGAGCATCATCCTCGGCCTGACCCAGATCAGCGTCAGTTTCAGCGTCAACCTGTTGATCGCCCTGTCGGCGGCGGGCATTGCCTCGTGGTTCGCCAGCAACCCGACATGGCTTGCGGCGCAGCGTTATTTCATGGGCTTCGTGCTCGGCGGCCTGGCGGTGCGCCTGATGCTCGAGCAGCGCAGGACCGCGTGAACATGTGGATCGAACGGCTGGATGCCAGCCATGCGCTGGCCTATCGGGAATTGATGCTGGAAGCGTATGACCGGCATCCGCAGGCCTTCACCTCCAGCGTGCGCGAGCGCGCGGCGATGCCGCTGAGCTGGTGGGAGTCGCGCCTGACCAGCAAGCTCGACGCGGTGTTTGGCGCGTTCGAAGCAGGCCGCCTGGCGGGCATCGTTGGCCTGGCGTTCGAGCCTCGGGAAAAGGCCCGGCACAAGGCAACGGTATTCGGCATGTATGTATCAACGGAGTTTCGTCAGCGCGGGCTGGGCCTGAAGTTGATGGAGGCGGTGCTGGGTGAGGCGCAGCAGCATCCGGCGCTGAAAGTCATTCAACTGACCGTCACCGCCGGCAATGACGCGGCGTTCAAGCTGTACCAGCGCTGCGGCTTCATCCAGTTCGGTCTGGAACCGATGGCGGTGCGGGTCGGCGAGGACTACTTCGACAAGATCCACATGTGGTGCGCGCCTTTGGTGCCATCCGCCAGCCTCAACGAACCGCGCTGACCCCATCCAGGGTCGAGAACGAGGTGTCCTTGGCCGTCAGCAGGAAATCGCGCATGTACGGCGCATCCAGCATGTCGGCGCGGATCGCCGCGTACAGCGTTGCAAACAGACCTTTCTCACCCAGCCGCTTGGCCTTCACGTAACCCCGTGAACTGTATTCATGCAGCGCCCAGTGCGGCATGCCGCACACGCCACGACCGCTGGCCACCAGTTGCATCATCATCACCGTCAGTTCCGAGGTGCGTACCTGCGCAGGTTCGATGTCGGCCGGTTCGAGGAAGCGGGTGAAGATATCGAGGCGGTCGCGCTCCACCGGATAAGTGATCAGGGTTTCCGTCAGCAGGTCTTCGGGGACGATGTACGGTTTGCTTGCCAATGCATGCTGGTTGGCGACCGCAAGCATGGCTTCGTAGGTGAACAGCGGCACGTAGGTGATACCGGCGATTTCCAGCGGGTCGGAGGTCACCACCAGATCCAGGTCACCCCGGGCCAGCGCCGGCAGCGGTGCAAACGAGAAACCCGAAGCGAGGTCGAGTTCGACTTCCGGCCAGGCATCGCGGAACTGGTCGATGGTCGGCATCAGCCACTGGAAGCAGCTGTGGCATTCGATGGCCATGTGCAGACGCCCGGCGGTGCCCCCGGCCAGGCGCCCGATGTCACGTTCGGCAGCACGCAGCAGTGGCAGGGTCGCGTCGGCCAGTTGCAGCAGGCGCAGGCCGGCGCTGGTGAAGCGCACCGGTTTGGTCTTGCGCACGAACAATGGCATGCCCATGCGCTCTTCCAATTCCTTGAACTGGTGGGACAGCGCCGACTGGGTCAGGTGCAGTCGGTCGGCCGCATCCACCAGGCTGTCAGCTTCGCGCAGGGCATGCAGGGTTTTCAGGTGACGGATCTCAAGCACCGCAGGCTCCATGAGGAAAATTTGTGATCAACACGAAAAGGTTGAGTTTGTCTCATGTTGCCCTGGCTGTCGACAATGGCACCATCTTTTACGCAATGGAGAACACTCGACATGGCCGTGGCCCACACCCTTGGTTTCCCGCGCATCGGCGCCGACCGCGAACTGAAAAAAGCCCTCGAAGCCTACTGGAAAGGCGATCTCGATCAGGCGTCCCTGAATCAGGTCGGCCGCGAGTTGCGCGCAAAACATTGGCAACTTCAGAAAGACGCCGGCATTGATTTGCTGCCGGTCGGTGACTTTGCCTGGTACGACCAGGTGCTGACCCACTCGCTGACCTTCGGTGTGATCCCTGAGCGCTTCGACGGTGTGCGCGACGAGCGTGGCCTGCCGACTCTCGACACCCTGTTCGCCATGGCCCGTGGCGCCACGGCCTCCTGCTGCGGCGGCGAGCACGGCAAGACTCAATACGCACAAGAGCTGACCAAGTGGTTCGACACCAACTACCACTACCTGGTCCCGGAGTTCACCGCGGATCAGTCGTTCAAGCTGAGCTGGGAGCAACTGTTCGATGAAGTCGAAGAAGCCAAGGCCCTCGGTCATAACGTCAAACCGGTGATCATCGGCCCGCTGACTTACCTGTGGCTGGGCAAGGCGAAAGGCAACGATTTCGACAAGCTCGACCTGCTCGAGCGCCTGCTGCCGGTGTACAACGAAATCCTCGGTCGCCTCGCCGCACAGGGTGTGGAGTGGGTGCAGATCGACGAACCGATCCTCACTCTCGACCTGCCGCAGGCCTGGAAAAATGCTTTCGAACGCGCCTATCACATCCTTCAGTACTCGCCGCTGAAAAAACTGGTGGCGACCTATTTCAGCGGTCTGCAAGACAACCTCGGTCTGGCCGTCGGCCTGCCGGTACAAGGCCTGCACATCGACGCGGTGCGTGCGCCGGATCAGCTCGGTCAGGTGCTGGATCGCCTGCCGACCTACAAGATTCTTTCGGTGGGTCTGGTCAACGGCCGCAACGTCTGGCGCTGCGAGCTGGAGCAGGCACTGGCGCAGTTGCAACCGGCGCAGGAGCGTTTTGGCGACAATCTGTGGGTCAGCAGTTCCTGTTCGTTGCTGCACAGTCCGGTGGATGTCGAGCGTGAAGACAAGCTCGATCCGGAACTGAAAAGCTGGCTGGCATTCGCCGTGCAGAAGTGCGCCGAAATCTCCGTGTTGCGTGATGCGCTGAACGATCCACAAGCGCCGAAAGTGCAAAGCGCACTGGCCGAAAGCCGCGCCATTCAGGAAAGCCGCGCTCGCTCGCCGCGTATTCACAAGGCCGATGTGCAGGCGCGCATCGAAGCGGTCAACGCCCGCGACAGCCAGCGTCATTCGCCGTTCGCCAAGCGCATCGCTGCGCAACAGGCACGTTTGAAATTGCCGACGTTCCCGACCACCACTATCGGTTCGTTCCCGCAGACCGGATCGATCCGTCTGGCCCGTCAGGCGTTCAAGCAGGGCAAGCTGTCGGCCAACGATTACCACGACGCCATGCGCAGCGAAATCCGCCACGCGGTACAGGTGCAGGAGCGTCTGGGCCTGGATGTGCTGGTGCACGGTGAAGCCGAACGCAACGACATGGTCGAGTACTTCGCCGAGCAGCTCGACGGTTACCTGTTCACCCGTTTCGGCTGGGTCCAGAGCTACGGTTCCCGTTGCGTAAAACCGGCGGTGATCTACGGTGACCTGAGCCGTCCGAACGCCATGACCGTCGACTGGATCAGCTACGCCCAGAGCCTGACCGACAAGGTCATGAAAGGCATGCTGACCGGCCCGGTGACCATGCTGATGTGGTCGTTCCCCCGCGAAGACGTGTCGCGCAAAGTCCAGGCGCAGCAACTGGCGCTGGCCCTGCGTGACGAAGTGGTGGATCTGGAAAACGCCGGGATCAAAATCGTGCAGATCGACGAAGCCGCGTTCCGCGAAGGCCTGCCGCTGCGCCGCGCACAATGGCAGGAGTATCTGGACTGGGCGGTGGAAGCGTTCCGCCTGACCGCCTCGGGCGTGAAGGATGAAACCCAGATCCACACCCACATGTGCTACAGCGAATTCAACGACGTGATCAAGGCCATCGCCGACATGGACGCCGACGTGATCACCATCGAAACCTCGCGCTCGGACATGGAATTGCTCGATGCCTTCGAAGCGTTCGACTATCCGAACGACATCGGCCCGGGTGTCTACGACATCCACTCGCCACGGGTGCCGGACACGGCGGAAATGGTCAAGCTGATGAGCAAGGCCGTGAAACGGATTCCGGCAGCGCGGTTGTGGGTCAACCCCGATTGCGGGCTGAAGACCCGTGCCTGGCCGGAGACGGAAGCAGCGTTGGTGAACATGGTGGCGGCAGCGCGGCAACTGCGCAGTCAGCTGGCTTGACGCACAGCAAAACGGAGAGCGGCCAACCGCTCCCCGTTTTGTTTTACAACGCTTCGAACCAGGGCAGAACCGGCGAGCGTTTGCCGATGTCGGCATACGGCAGCGCCGCATTGTCGGCGTGAGTCAGGTAGCGGTGGTCCGGCAGTTTCAGGTGCGCTTTCTCGAACTCGGCGAATGACGGCCTGAGTTTGTTGTAGTGGAAATGCGCATACCACAGCAGACGCGGCGGGCGGACGCTCAGGTCGTGGATTTCGTATTCCTGCATATGGTCGGGACGACCGTCGGCGCGATTGCGCAGTTGTTTCATCAGGGCCACCTTGCGCACTTCCACGGCGTTCTGCCGGAGCAGGTCATCGAGCATGCCGTCGGTGGGTTTACGACTCCTCAGGGTTTGTCGGGTGCGCAGTTGCCGTCCGGTGAGGCGCAATTCGTCGGCCTTCGATTTCAGTTCGCCGATGATCGGGTTCTCTGCCGACATCGCTTCAATGTCGCTGGCCCGACGGCCCAGGTCATCGGCTTCACTGAGCATCATGTGTTCCACATCCACCGGGAGCATGTCGCGCTCGGCGTGTCCCTGCACCTTGGCCTGATAGGCCGCTTGCCCGTCGAGGCGCTTGCGGGCGTCGGCCAGCAGTGATGCGAGATTGCGGGAAGGGGCAGACTGCGGTGTGTTCTCCGTCAGCAAACGGAACTTGCCATTGTCAGCCTGCTCCCAGACTTCCCGGCCCGCTTTGCCATGGTTCAGTACGAACTGCCGCTTGCGGGTTCTGGGTTCCCAGTTTTCCACCCCGATCAGCCACTGCTGGTCTTCGGTCTGGAAAATCTTCTTCTCGCTTTGTGCCGCTGCACGAGGTGGAGCGGGATGATCGATAGCCTTCCTGGCGCGTTCGGCCATGGCTTCGATACCGGCCATCAGCGGTTCGAACTCTTCCATGTGAAAGTACTGAGGATAGCTGGCCGTCCACTGGTTCATTTCCCGGCAGTATCGGGTGTAGGTGTCGAGGCAGTTGCCCAGGATCTGTGTGCGCTGCGCACGGTTGGCGCTCACTTCGGACAGGCTGAACTGGGTGAAGAGCGCACGATCCATGTCCACGCGTAGTTGCCAGGCCCGTTGTTGCAGGTAGAGCCAGGAGACATCACCGGTGTTTTCGAAATTCTTGATGGATTCCAGGCGGTGAGCGGTCTTCAGATATCCCAGATTGAAATCGTTCATGCGCCCGTTCAAATAGGTGACGGCCTCGGTCAGTCTGGCCTTGTCCGCACGTACCCCGATCAGTGCGTACCAGCGGTTCATTTCGCCCATGAGCGCTTCGACTTCTTCAATGGCGATGGTCACATCGACGCGCAATCTGCGCATTTCCTGCAGCAGGACCAGGCGTTCGGCAACCGAGTTGTCCGGCAGGGCATCGAGGGTTGCGTGCCGGGTGTCGATCTCGTCGAGCCATTTGTAGATCCGGTGGTTGGCCATATAGACACGGTGCTTGAGCCGGTCGGTCACCCTTGCGGCGTCCTGGCTTTGTATTTCAAGCAGGGCGCGCAACTTGTTGCCATGGGTAAGGGGGCGCAGCTCGGCGACTGTCTGGTATTGCCGGGTGAGCAGGGCAATATCCTCGTCGCAGGCTTTCTGTGCGACGTTTCTCAGCAGAGCGTCATCGGGAGCCTGGCTGTAAGCGTTGATTGCCCTGTCGGTTCGTTCGATCTGGGGATCGAGGCGGTAACTCAGGTCATCGCATTCAAGCGTCAGTTGATGATGTCGGCGGTAGGTCCGGTCGACCAGCCAGCGCGGAAGGCGCTCGCGGATTGCCAGTGGCCAGAGCGGGTCGAGTGTATCGGCCATGTGCCCGAGCACGCCGCCGCCACCGGCACCGCCGCCTTCGAAGGTGGTGCCGTAGACGCCGAACCAGGTGTCCCATTCTCCGGCCTCGTTCAAGGCGACGGGTTGCTTGTAGGTATTTTGTGAAGTGCCGCTCAGGCGCCAGTTGCGTGAGTCGCGGCTCCATTCGACCTGATAGATCCGGCCCTGCCGGACGATGAAATCACCGTCGGCGTGGCGGTAAATGTTGCGCCAGACGCCTCCTTCGGCCGGTCGCAGGCCTGCCAGCGAAACGGGTTTCTCATATTCGTAACCGGCAAAACGCTCGACGATGCGCCGGGCCTGCTGTGTATCGGGAGCGGTCAGCGTGACGACCTCCGAGGCCAGGTTTCGCAGCAGGCGGGCACGAGTGGCCGAACGGGCCGTCAGGGCTGCACCGGCGCCAGGAACGATGTCGATCAGCGCGTCGATCAGGCACAGCAACACCGATTCGACTTCGGCCAGGCCGTCGCCGAGCCTGCCCCGCAAAAAAGCCGCGACTGCCTGGTTGGCCGCGTTCCAGGCGTCGTACAGGGCGATGGCACTGCCAACGAATGGCAGCATGCCCAAGGCCATTTTGATGTAATCGAACACCCGTGTGCCCTGCAGGGCATAACGTTCCCGATACAGCGTGTCGTTGGAGCGCGAGGAACCGCGATGGGCCTCGATCAGACGGCCCATGTATGCATTGAGCAGATGAGCGGCCAGCGACGTGGTTGCCGGCCAGCGTGGACCGACACCGATCATGGCATCGAAGCGTTTGTCCACCGCCTGAGCGATACGACGTTCGTGGGCGTTTACATTGCCTTGCAAGGCCCGGCCGGCCAGATAGCGGATCATCTCGTCCTGGCTGCAACGGTTGAACAGATCCTTGCGCGCAGCTTCAAGGCTGTCGTAGCGGCGCAGAAACCTCGCGTCGGGAGCGTCCGGCAAATAGAGCAGCGTCGTGCCGCTGATTTGTTCTTCGATGAAGGTCACTCCCGACAGCGTGACGGGGCCTTCATTCGGTGTATCAGTGCCACCGGCGGCGAGGAACGCCGGAAGCAGGGCAATGCGGCGACCGGCGGCTGTCCAGGCATCGGGCGTGTCGGCGTCGATGGCGGTTTCGAACAGGTTCAGGTCCGCGTCACCAATGTGGTGTTGCAGCCGCGCGCATCGGCCTTGCAGCTTGAGCATCACCCGCCAGGGTTCGAGCAGGCATTCCTGACGGTGCTCGCGCTGGAACGGCGGTTCTTCGGCCGTGCCTTTGAAGGTGTCGTAAATCCTGTTTTCGTAAGCCTTGGGCAGGTCCAGTTCCGGCATCAGTTTGCGCAGGTAAGCCCGGGTAATACCGGCAGTGAGGGTCTGACGCTCCCGCTCATCGGTGGCGCTGACTTCGACGCGCATGAAGTCAAGGCGCAGGGGCAGTTGTTCAAGGTTCATCGACGGGGTGTTGTCGATATTGAGCTGGGCCAGGGTTTCGAGGGGCATCCGGCTGCGTGTCGCACTGGGGACGGCGACCAGTTTTTGCGGGGTGCCCGGTGCACCGGGCACACTGAAGGCTTGTTTTTGCAGTACAACCGAGTCCGGCAGATCCAGCTGTACCGAAAAGTGTCCCGTGAGAGAAAAATCCCGACGCAGTCGGGTGTGCAGATGCTGTCGAGTGAAATCCTCCCTGGGTGGCAGCGCGACAGTCAGCAATTCGTGACTGCGGTGCATCGCAGTGATCCAGGCCTGGATCAGTTCCTTGAGTGTGCCTCGTTCGCTGTCACTCAGGTCGGCCAGCCAGGCCGGTACCTGTGTGGCGAGGGTCGCGCTGCGTTCCTGCTGGATGCGATGAGACAGCGCCAGGCGTCGTGCGGCATCGGCAGGTACCTGTAGCAAGGGAAGTGTCTTGCGGCGCAGTTGCTCCAGTTCATCTGCACGCTGTTGTGCCTGTGACGGCTCGCTGTATCGCTGGCGAATCGTTGCCGCCCGGGTTTCAAACTCGCCGGTCAACTGATTCAACATATGGAGCAACGGGTCGTCGGTCTGGGTGTTCAATTGCAAGGTTTGCTGTGCGTCACTGGCGTGCAGCTTGAACACGTGCCGTTCAAGTGCCTGGCGATTGGCGAATCGCTGGAGGCCGCCACCGCTGCCGGGCCAGTAAAGCAACAGGCTCTGTATCGAGCCCATGAACATCAGAACGAGCGGGCCAAGGAGCGTCTGGCGATGGTTGGTGACTTTGCCTCCTGCGGATTCAATCAGTGACAGCGTCAGGCTTTTCACCACCCGGTCGGCATCGGTTCGATCGGGGGCATCGAGCCATGCGATGAGCAGGTCATGTTCTTCGACACTCAGGCGATTCAGCGCCCGTTGCATCCCGGCTTCGGCCCGCAGACCTTGCATGTGTGCGTTGTACAGCGCGGTGAACTGGCGGTTGAAGGTGGTCAGGTCCAGCACCCGTTCGCGATAGAGCAGAGCGCGTGCTGCGAGATCGGCGGCCTGCTCGGCCGTTTCCTGTGTCGTTTGCAGCGCCTCGAACGATTTCAGGGTGTCGCCGTTGCTTAATGATTCGAGCGCAGCGTCTGCCCGGGTGACGCTGGCCTGTCTCAGGGAACGGGGAATATCGGGATGCAGGCTGCCGAACAGCGAGACTTCGTCTTCGTCTGCTGCCCGGACGCCGGACGGTTGATTGTCCAGGCCGGGCGGGGCGCAGAAGACGGCAGTGCTGCGTTGCCGGTCGACTCTGTCGGCGAGGTCCAGCGCGTGGAGGCCCTGTTCGGCCAGACCGCGCGTGCCGTCCGTGCCGTTGCGCAGGGAAGCAACCTGCGCGATTTGCTGCTGCAGCAGCCATTCGTTGACAGCCGTGACCAGCGATTGCCCGGCCGGGATGTATTCGACCTGAAGGTTTTCGAGCGGCAGACCGGCGGGCACCAGAGGTCGTTGTGCCAGCCAGGCATGCAAGTCACAGCGTCGGGCGAAAGCCTGGATTGCGTCCGCTCGATCAGGCACGTACAGCAACTGTGCGGCATCGTCTCCACCACTGATGACCCAGGCTGCCGGCAGTTTCACCCGCACGCCATTGTGCAGGCGCAAGGTCGGCAGCTCGACGCGGAGGGCATCGTCAGCCGCAGGCCGCGTACCCGGCTCCCCCATCAACGACCACAGTGGTTGAAGCTGGTCGGCTGTCACCGTGCGTCGGGCGAAGGCCACTTGCGCGGCCGCCTCGATATGCCCGTGATACAAGCGGCCGACCTGTTCCCGGCGGGAACGGGGCGTACCCGGAGCGCGGCTCTGCCAGTAGGCATTCCAGCGCTCGTCGAGCGCCAGTGCCGGTTCGAGGGCTTTGATCCGGGCGAGCAGTTGCGACGGGGTGAGTACCGCCAATGCATGACTGCTGTTCACACCGGTCACCCGGCACCGGCTGTCGAGCCATTCCTCTGGTCGGGTGGATTGGGTGACGAAGGCGCAGGCTGTCACCAGGCTGACCCGACGCTCCGGGTACCCGCCACCGGGTGAGAACGACAAGCCAGCCTGCTCACCGTCCAGGTCCAGTTCCTGACGGAGCAACCGGTTGAGCGTCTCGCGTACCGACGGTACGCCGGCACACAGTTGTCGCAGTCCTTCGCTGCACGCTTGTCGGCGGGTGGCTGCACTGTGCAGCAGGCTTTCATCGACAGACGCCGGCAGGGCGGTAAAACCGGGAAACGAGGGCAACGGCGCAGGGGTGTTCACTAGGAAGAAACGTTCGATCATGGCAATGGGGCTCAAGGGAAGGGCGGCGGATCCGCTCCACTCAAGCGCCATTCAAGGAAAATCACCGGATGCCCGGGTGCTACATAGTTATCGGCCCGTTCGACCGCTCGGCACTCTTCATCAAACTGTCATCGAACTGTGGCAGCGCGCTTGAACAAACTTCATCAGACTCGCGCTCTACTGGGGTTCTGCGTTTCGGTGTTTTTCATGTTCAAGGGAATTTTTGCAATCGCGGCGTTGTTGGCCGCGGTTTTTTTCGTTCCGGCGTCTTCTGCGGCGTCGCGTTGTGATGTCAATGTTCCGACTGAACGGGTCGATCTGGCACAGGTGAGCCTGGCGTACCAGAGCATCGGTCGTGCGTCGGATCCGGCTTTGTTGCTGGTGATGGGGCTGGGCGGGCAGTTGATCCACTGGCCGGATGAAGTGGTGGTCGCCCTGTGCCAGCAGGGTTTCCGGGTGATCCGCTATGACAACCGCGATGTCGGTCTTTCGACCTGGCGCCAGGCACCGGCCGAGGCCAACCTGACGTTTGAAGTGCTGCGCTACAAACTCGGTCTGCCGGTGGCGGCGCCTTACAGCCTGACCGACATGGCCGACGATGCGCTGGGCCTGATGGACGCGTTGCACGTCGAGCAATTCCACGTGCTCGGCGCGAGCATGGGCGGGATGATCGCCCAGCACCTGGCGGCCATGGCGCCGCAGCGGGTCGAGAGCCTGACGCTGATCATGACCAGCTCCGGTGCCGAAGGTTTACCGGCACCGAGCGCGGCACTGGTGCAATTGCTGTCGCGGCGCGGCGCACCCAACCGCGAAGTGGCGCTGGAGCAGCAAGCGGATCTGCTGGCGGCGCTGGGCAGCCCGATGGTTACCGATGATCGTCAGATGCTGTTGCATCAGGCTGCGGTGGCGTATGACCGGGCCTTCAACCCCGAAGGCGTGAAGCGCCAGATCATGGCGATCCTCGCCGAACCGAGCCGGGTGGCGCTGCTCAATCAGTTGCGAGTGCCGACCCTGGTGGTGCACGGCACCGCCGATCCGTTGCTGCCGGTGATGCACGGCGTGCATCTGGCGGCGCACATTCGCGGCAGCCAGTTGAAGCTGATTCCGGGTCTGGCCCATCGTTTTCAGGAGGCGTTCAAGGCGCCGTTGCTGGCGGCGGTGCTGCCGTACTTGCAGCAACACCGTGAAGACACCTCGCACTGGGCGCAGATCGAACCGGTGGGCGAGCGCAACCTGCTCTAGCGGGTGTATCGTGCAGGTCTTTGACCCCGATTGAACGCGCGAGGTGTGTCATGAGTTCTGCCCTGAAAATCGATTTTGTCAGCGACGTGTCCTGCCCGTGGTGCGTCGTCGGTCTGTACGGTTTGCTGCGGGCGCTGGAGATTCTGCGTGACGAGGTGCAGGCCGAGATCCGTTTCCAGCCGTTCGAGCTGAACCCGAAGATGGGCGTCGAAGGGCAGAACATTGGCGAGCATATCCAGGAAAAATACGGCTCGACCCCGGAGCAGTCACAGAAGAACCGTGAAGTGATCCGCGCCCGTGGCGCCGATGTCGGTTTCGCCTTCCGCACCGATTCCAACAGCCGCATCTACAACACCTTCGATGCGCATCGGTTGCTGCATTGGGCGGGCGAGGAGGGCTTGCAGTTGCCGTTGAAAGAGGCGCTGTTCAAGGCGTATTTCACCGATGGTGGCAACCCGTCCGATCTCGGGCA
Organism: Pseudomonas sp. MWU12-3088; assembly: GCF_023242405.1. Lineage (NCBI taxonomy): Bacteria > Pseudomonadati > Pseudomonadota > Gammaproteobacteria > Pseudomonadales > Pseudomonadaceae > Pseudomonas > Pseudomonas sp. MWU12-3088. The sequence goes on along the minus strand of NZ_JALJEA010000003.1, from coordinate 332,693 downwards.
ACTGGCGCAGATCGCCGAAAGCGTGGGTCTGGACCGGCAGCGTGCCGAGGCGATCCTGGCGTCCGACGAATTCGCCAGCGACGTGCGCGAGGAAGAACAAATGTGGCTGTCGCGCGGTGTGAGTTCGGTGCCGACCGTGGTGTTCAACGGCCAATACGCGGTGACTGGCGGGCAACCGGTGGACACCTTTGTCGGGGCGATCCGGCAGATCATGAGCGAGGCGAAGGGCGGCACGGTGAACTGAGGCCGCGAGGTTCCCGGGCAAGACCCGGGAACCCGGATCAGCGGACGATCTTGTCGACGTGAATCCCCAGTTTCTTCAGGCGATACCAGAAGCTGCGCTCGGAAATCCCGATCAGTTGCGCCGCCGCAGCCTGCACGCCGTTGCTCTGGGCCAGCGCGGCGAGGATGTAGGCCTTTTCCACCTCTGCCAGCGCCGCTTCCAGGTCCGCCGGCACGCTGCCTTCGGCGACCAGCGCTCCCGGCTGGGTCGGTTGTGAGGCGAACAGATAGGCCGGCAAGTCCTGCTCTTCAATCTCCGCGCCGGACGCCACGATGGTCGCGCGCTCGACGCAGTTCTGCAGTTCACGAATGTTTCCCGGCCACGAATAACGGGCCATCGCCTGCAACGCCTCGGCACTGAAACCGCTGAAGCGCTTGCCCGCCGCAGCGCCCAGGGTATGGGCGAAATGCCGGGCCAGCGGGGCGATGTCTTCGACCCGATCCCGCAAGGCCGGCAACGGAATCGGGAACACGTTGAGGCGGTAATACAGGTCTTCGCGAAATTCCTTGTTGGCCACCGCGTCCAGCAGGTTCTTGTTGGTCGCGGCGATGACCCGCACATCGACCTTGCGCTCGCGTGGATCGCCTACCGGTTCGATGATGCGTTCCTGCAGGGCGCGGAGGATTTTCGCCTGCAACGCCAAAGGCATTTCGCCGATTTCATCGAGAAACAGCGTGCCCTTGTCCGCCTGCTGAAAACGCCCGACCCGGTCCGCCACCGCACCGGTGAACGCGCCTTTGCGGTGGCCGAACATTTCGCTTTCCAGCAGCCCTTCCGGGATCGCCGCGCAGTTGACCGCGACAAACGGCTTGTCGGCGCGGTTGCCGTGCTTGTGGATGGCCCGGGCGACCATTTCCTTGCCGGTGCCGCTTTCGCCGGTCAGCAGGATGGTAGCGTTGCTTTCGCGCACCGAATCGATCGCGCTCAGGACCCGGCGAAAGCTCGGGCTGTCGCCCACCAGGCTGTCGATCTGCTGGTGCTCGTCGAGTTCGGCGCGCATGCGCAGGTTGTCTTTGAGGATGTCGCGAAACTGCAGGGCCTTGCTGACGGTGATGTCCAGCTCATCGATGTCGAAGGGTTTGGCGATGTAGTCGAAGGCGCCGTTGCGCATCGACTGCACGGCATTCTTCACCGTGCTGTAGGCGGTCATCACGATCACCGGCAACTGCGGATAGCGGTTCTTGATTTCCGCCAGCAGTTGCGGGCCGTCCATGCCGGGCATGCGCCAGTCGCTGATCACCAGATCGATGTCTTCGGACTCCAGCACCTTGAGCGCGTGCAGGCCGTTGCCGGCGGTGAACACCACAATGTCGTTCTGACTCAAGGCCGATGCCAGCAGGTCGCAGAGCTTGGGCTCGTCGTCCACCACCAGTACGTTATGCGTCATCGCTGTCCTCGTCGAAATCTTCACCGTTGGCCGGAATGTACAGGCTGAAGGTGGCTCCGGCATCTTTTTCACTGACGCATTCGATACGTCCGTCATGGTTTTCCATGATCGAGAAGACTTTGGCCAGACCGAGTCCGGTGCCGGACGCCTTGGTGGTGACGAACGGCGTGAAAATCCGCTCGAGCATGTCCGCTTCGATGCCCTGGCCCGTGTCGCTGATGCTGATGACTGTGTTGTGCTGATCGCTGTGGATGCCCAGGGTCAGGCGGCCGCCGTCGGGCATGGCGTCGATGGCGTTGACGATCAGGTTCAGGCCCGCCTGTTTGAGTTGCCGTGCATCGGCGTACAGGGTCGCACCCGGGGCGCGATCCTCGATCTGCACATCGATGTTGTGGCTGGCCAACTCCGGGGCACAGAAGCCCACCAGTTCATCCACCAGTGGCCGTGCCAGTTGGGTCGAGCGCAGCGGTGCGCTGGGTTTGGCGAAGTCGAGAAATTCGGTGATCAGGTCGTTGATGCGGCTGACTTCACTGACCACGTATTCCAGATGACGCTTGTCGGTCTCCGGCAGATCGGCGCGCCGGTGCAGCAGTTGCGTGGCGGTCTTGATGATGCCCAGCGGGTTGCGGATTTCATGGGCCAGGCCCATCGCCACTTCGCCCAGCGCATGCAGGCGGTCGCGGCGCCGCAGTTGCGACTCCAGGTGCTGCAGCTCGCCGAGGCGTTCGCTCATGTGGTTGAAGATGCTGCTCAGTTCCGCCAGTTCATCGCCACCGGTGACCGGCAGGCGCTGGCGGTAATCCCCGGCGATCACCGCTTGTACGCCTTTGGCCAGACCGCGCAGCGGCTTGGTCATGCGCTCCGACACCAGCCAGCCCACCGCCAGCGAAGCCGCCGAGCTGAGGATGAAGATCAGGATAAACAGGTTGCTCTGGTTCACCAGCCCGACCAGCGTGGTGTGGCGCAGCAGGCCGCTGAATACCACGCCTTGCAGTTCGCCGTTTTCGTTGAGAATCGGTCGGTAGATGCCGCTGTAGCGCTTGGTCGACTGCTCGATCGGCAGCTTGGTGCTGCGCAACTGGTCCTCGATTTTGGCGGGCACGATTGCCGGGTGATCTTCAAAGCGCTGGGTGGAAAAGATCTCGGAGAAATCGGCGTCTCTGGCCAGGTACAGACGCAGGTCCAGAGAGTGCACGTCGGCAACGCTGGTGAGGAAACTGTTGTCGAGGTAGGTCACCACGATCAGTTTGTAGTCGGTGCCGTCCTGCTCGCTCTCGAAGGTCGACACCACGGCGCCGGTCGCCACGCCGCCGACCTGCAGGGTTTGCAGCACGGCTTTGGGCGCGGTGCTGATCTGCCGCACGATGTCATCGGCGGCGGTGCTGAACACCACTTTGTGATCGCTGTTGCGCACCAGCGCGACCACGTCGATGCCCATGGAGTCGGCAATGTCGGCGGTGAGTTTGTCGCGCCGGGCCGACTGCCGGTCCGTGGGCGGCCGGGTGTAGCGCAGGAACAACTGCGCGATCCGGGCATTGTCGCGCACGATCTCGCGGATCTCGTCCTCGACGATCTTGGTCGATTCCTGCAGCCAGATCCGCACGTTGCTGTCGAAAATCTGCGACAGGGTGGTGGCCGCCAGTTCGGCGGCGATCATGGTCGGAATCACGCTGACCAGCCAGAACGCCAGCACCAGTTTGCGTTGCAGGCTCCAGCCGGAGAGGGCGAAGGGTCGGGCGGTGGCGCGTCGGTCTTTGCTCATCATGCTCGCTTATTGTTGTTCGCTTATCGCAGTCGCCATGGCCGGATCGGTACGGTCCGGGCGGATGAAAATCTTCACCAGCCGCAGCAGGTGATTGAGTACGGGGTGGCGATGGCGGAAAAACACCGTATTGCCGATGAACGAACAGCCCAGGCGCAGCTTACTGGCATAACCGGCCTGGCCGCACGCGTAGATCGGAATCCGGTGCTCAATACAGTAGCCGACATTCGCCAGCCAGCTACGCATGTACAGCTTGTGCTCGCGGGTGCGGGCCAGATCGTGGGCGAAGAACTTGTCCACCAGCCGCTGTTCGTCCAGCAGCACCAGATTGAACGCCACCAGCTCATCGTCCACCCAGTACAAAACGCAGGCGGCACGCTCGTCGAGGTGTTCCAGCACCTGGCGGAAATACGCAGCCGGCAGGCATTCGAAGGTCAGGTCGCTGCGCGCCAGTGTCGCTTCATAGAGCCGCATCATGGTCGGCAGCAGGTCGTCCACCGAACGTCGCCATTCGATGCGCGGGCCTGAACCGCGCAGGGTCCGGCGCAGGTCCTTGCGGGTGGATTTGCCCAGGGTGCCGAGGTAGGCGTCAACCGAGGCGAATTTGATCGGCAGCTCGGCACCGGGCAATCCCGGCATGCTTTGCAAACCGGCCTCGCGACAGGCCTGGAGCCATTGCGGGTTGCGGTGGGAAGCGTCCTTGACCGCCAGCAGGCCGACGCCGGACTGGTCCGCGTCCTCGCGGGCCAGTTGCAGCAGGCGTGCGAACAGTGACGGCAAACGTGCCGGATCGAGCGACGGGTGCGTGCCGACATGGCACTGCTCCGCCACCGGCGAGCCGAGGGCATACAGACGAATGTCGAACAGCCCCGGCCAGCAACTGCGCAGCCATTGGCTCAAGCGCTTGCCGGTGCCCTGCAGGGTGGTGTCGAGCGAATAAGCCGTGGTGAAGGCGACGACGGCCGCAATCAGCCGGTCGTCTTCAAACAGCGCCAGATAGCGCCAGTGAAAGCCGTCGATGCCGGCCTGTTCCACGGCGCGATAGTAGGCCCAGTCTTCGAGCTCCTCGGGAAAGCAGGCATTCCACGCGTCGCGATCAATCGCTTCGATGGTTGAAAAGGCTTGGGCCGTGATCACGTCGTTTCCTTAACCGGCATGGCATGTCGTTTTGCAGGCGCTTCACGCTCTCTGCCGGTATTCCTCGGTTGGCAGGGAATCAGCGGAGGGCGCAAGGTCGGTGCGATGGTTGTTGATGAACTGCACGCTCAGTTCCACGACGCGTCGGTACTGCAGGTCGACGGTGATCATGTGATAACAGTCGTCCAGCAGAATCTTCACCACTTCGCCACCGAGCTTGCGTTCCACGTAGTCGGCATTCCAGCGGCTGGTGATGTCGTCCTCGATGGAATGCAGCACCAGCGCCGGCACGGTGATCGAAGGCATGCGCTTGCGCACCACGGCGTTCATCCGGTGCAGTTCGCGCACGGTCACGCCTTCCATGGTCAACAGGCCGGCCTCACTGCTGTGGCCTTCCTTCATCTGCCGTTCGACGATAGCCCGCAGGCGCTCGTTCTTGATGCCGTAGGGCGGTTTCTCTTCGAACTTGCAGATATGCACGCCGAACGGGATTTTCATCAGCAACGGCGTGAGGAACGCCAGTTTGTTGATGCTCCAGCCGTCGTACTTGAGCGTGGTGGAATACATCAGCAACCCGGCCACCTGGCCTGGATGCTCGGACGCCACGTACATCGACATCACTGCACCCATCGACAGACCGCCGACAAATACCTTGCTGTGCTGACGACGAATGCCGACGAAGGTCTTGCGCACGCCTTCGTACCAGTCACGCCAGCCGGTGGCCTGCAGGTCGGCATTGCCGCCGCAGTGCCCGGCCAGGGTCGGCACGTACACCGTGCAACCGGCCTTGGCCAGTCCCACGGCGACCCGACGCAACTCCGTCGGGGTGCCGGTGAGGCCGTGGATCAACAACACCGCGACCTCCCCTGTGCCGAGAACGAAACCGGCGTCGCCTTCGCCCAGATCGATCCCGGCCGCGTTCATCGTTTCATCGCCCGGGCCAGCAGACGGTCGAGCAGGGCGATGCCCAGGTCGATTTCCGGGTAGCTGATTTCCAGCGACGGCGCGAGGGTGATCACGTTCTTGTAGTAACCGCCCACGTCGAGGATCAGGCCCAGTTTGCGACCGTCGATCTCGATGTCGCCCTTCATGCCTTCCTCGACCATGAAGTCCAGGGTGGCCTTGTCCGGGGTGAAGCCGTCCGGGGCGCAGATTTCGCAGCGCAGGGCCAGGCCCAGGCCATCGACGTCGCCGATGATCGGGTAGCGTTTCTGCAGGTCCTGCAGGCCTTCGAGGAAGTATTTGCCCTTGGCCATGACCATCGCGCCGTAGTCGACTTCGCTGGTCATCTTGAACATTTCCAGGCCCACGGCGGTGCCCAGCGGGTTGGAGGCGAAGGTGGAGTGGGTCGAGCCTGGCGGGAAGACTTTCGGGTTGATCAGCTCTTCCTTGGCCCAGATGCCGCCCAGCGGGTTGAGGCCGTTGGTCAGTGCCTTGCCGAAGACGATCACGTCCGGTTTGACGTCGAAGTGTTCGATCGACCACAGCTTGCCGGTGCGATAGAAGCCCATCTGGATTTCGTCGACCACCATCAGGATGCCGTGCTGGTCCAGCACATGCTTGAGTTCGCTGTAGAAGTTCATCGGCGGAATCACGTAGCCGCCGGTGCCCTGGATCGGCTCGACGTAGAACGCGGCGTATTCACTGGCTCCGACCTTCGGATCCCAGACACCGTTGTATTCAGTCTCGAACAGACGGGCGAACTGCTGCACGCAGTGGCTGCCGTATTCTTCCTTGGTCATGCCTTTCGGGCCGCGGAAGTGGTACGGGAACGGGATGAAGTTGGCGCGCTCGCCGAAGTGGCCGTAACGGCGGCGATAGCGGTAGCTGGAAGTGATCGACGAGGCGCCGAGGGTACGACCGTGGTAACCGCCCTCGAAGGCGAACATCAGGCTCTTGCCGTTGCTGGCGTTACGCACGACTTTGAGCGAGTCCTCGATGGACTGCGAACCGCCGACGTTGAAGTGCACGCGACCGTCGAGGCCGAACTTCTTCTTGGCGTCCACGGCGATCATTTCCGACAGCTCGATCTTGCCTTTGTGCAGGTACTGGCTGGCGATCTGCGGCAGGGTGTCGATCTGCTGTTTCAGCGCATTGTTCAGGCGCGGGTTGGCGTAACCGAAGTTGACCGCCGAGTACCACATTTGCAGGTCGAGGTAGGCCTGGTCTTCGGTGTCCCAGACGTAGGAGCCTTCGCAGCGGCTGAAGATGCGCGGCGGTTCGATGTAGTGAACGGTGTCGCCGTAGGAGCAGTACTTGGCTTCTTTTTCCAGAAGGATCTGGTCTTCCTGGGTAGCGATTCGAATATCAGACATGGTGGAAGAGTTCCTGGGTTTCGGTATTGAAGGTGTCGGAGTTGAAAGCGGTGGCGTTGGCGGCGCTGGCCTTTGGCAGCAGCGCCAGCAGCGCCGGGAGTTCGGCGAAGCTGTCGAAGCGCGCGTAAGGGATCGCGTTGCGTTCGCAGTACTCGGCGAGGCGGCCCTTGGCGAAGACGAAGTCGGCGGTGGACGACACGCACATGTCGGACTGGCCGTCACCGATCACCAGCACCCGTTTGTTGCCCGGCGTGGATTTGCATTTGCAGTTGCCAGAGGCCGCGCGGCAGGCGTCGCTGGAATGCGGGAAGTCGATGCGCCAGCTTTCGTGGTCGAGCTGTCGCAGGCGGTTGGCGAGGATCGGCAGCAGGGTCACGTAGTTGCGCGACAGGATCCGCGCGATGCCTTGCTCGATGCCGTCGCTGACCACTTCGAACGAAGCGCCCAGGCCGATGGCGTGGTCGACGAAGTCGGGGAAGTCCGGGTCGATCTCGATGCTGTCGAAGAAGTCCAGCAATTGGCCGGGCGTGGCCTTGACCAGCGAGAGCTGGCGGCTGAGGCATTCACGGGAACCGATTTCACCGGCCAGCCACTGGTTTTCGATCGTTTCCCAACTCGGGTCGGCGAAACGTTCGAGAATGCTGTCGATCACGTCGGTGCGGGTGATGGTCCCGTCGAAATCACACACGATATGCCAGTCAATCATCTGCATTACCTATTGGTCAGAGCGCGTTGTGTGCGCTTGCCGAGGGGTAGAGCAGGGACTGTGCCAAGTGCCATCAGCCCCTTGCCGGCGGGGCCGATGAGGTGCTTTGGCAATTCGAAGCTACAATTTTTGTAGCTTGCTACAAACAACATGAGTGCTTGCGCGGCGGGTGGCATCCGGGGATTGATGCGCGCATGTTCAATTAAAGGAATGGCCTCATGATGAGGAAGACACTGTTTTTATTCGCAGCGCTGGGCGCTTTCTCAGCCAGCGCCATGGCGGACGGGATTACCGGGGAGGCGGGCGTGGGCCTGGGTTATCAGCCCCATGACCCGAGTGGCAGCCGTTATGAAACCCGGCCGATACCGTATCTGGATCTGGACTGGGGCGACGTCAGCCTCAGCACCGACGACGGCCTGACCTGGAGCGCCTTGAAGACCAACGGCTTCAGCGCCGGCCCTTATGTGAATTACCTGCCGGGCCGCACCTCCAACGGCGAACTGCGCGGCTTGCGCGATGTGCCGGACATGGCCGAGGCCGGTGGGTTCGTGCAATACGCGCCGGCCGACTTCTGGCGGGTGTTCGCCTCCGTCGGCCAGGCCATCGGCGGTAATGGCGGGCAGGGCGGCGTGCTCGGTCGGGTCGGCGGCGAGATCGGTTATCCACTGGGTGGTGGCGTGATTGGCAGCAGCAATCTGACCGCGCATTTCGCCAACGCCCGGCAGAACAACACCTTCTTCGGTGTCAGCGACAAGGAAGCCCTGGCGTCCGGCATCCGTGCCTACAACGCCGGTGGCGGCCTGCAGAACATTGCGCTGACCCAAAGCTTCGAGTTCCCGCTTGGCCCGCAATGGTCGCTGGTGACCAGCGCCAGCTGGATTCACCTGACCGGTTCGGCCGCCGACAGCAGCATCGTGAAAAGCGTCGGCGATACCAATCAGGGCGAGGTGCAGATGGCGATCGCCTATAAATTCAAGTAAGCCCGACGGGAACTGGTCTGGCCTTTGCAGACAGCCGTGACGAACCCATTGTTTCAGGATGTTCTTCATGGCTCGCCCTGCTTACCGTTTGCTGGCCCATTCGTTGTGGGACCTGATTCCCGTGGCCCTCGGCCTGGCCCATTTCGCCTTCGTGGTGTGGCTGGTCCTGGCCTTCCATGCGTTGTCCTGGTGGGCACTGCTGCCGCTGGCGTTTTTGTATGCGGTGAGCCTGTCATGGAGCATCAACAGCATTTCCCATAACCAGATCCACAATGCCTATTTCACCCCGGCGTGGCTCAATCGCGCCTTTGACCTGTTGCTGTCGGTGACCATCGGTTTCTCCCAGACCCTCTATCGCGATATCCACAACCGTCATCACCGGGGCAACTCGGACCGGCCGGGGGCGGATGGCAAGACCATCGATCCGTTGTCGATCTATCAGCGCGGCAAGGATGGTCAGCCCGAGAATCCCTGGGCCTACACCTTCCTGAGCTTCTTTCGCGACGACCCCAAGCCGATCTACGACGAGATGCAGCGCAAGCGTCCCGCGGATGCGCGCTGGGTCAAGGTGGAGATCGGTGTGACAGTGGCGTTCTATCTGGGGCTGGCGATCTGTGACTGGCGGGCGGTGCTGGTGTTGTTGCCGTTCTGGTACCTGGGTCAGGCGCTGTCTTCGCTCAACGGTTACTACGAGCATTTCGGCGGCAACCCGGATTCGCCCATCGCCTGGGGCGTCAGCGCCTACAGCCCGCTCTACAACCTGTTATGGATGAACAACGGCTACCACGCCGAGCATCACTACCGGCCGAAAATGCACTGGACCCGGGTCAAGGCGTTTCACCGGGAAATCGCCGGGCAGCAGCGAGAGGCGGGGGTGAAGGATATTCCGATGGCCCACGGCCTCGGATTTCTGGTGGCGCATCGCAAGAATTGAACCGTAAGAAATGTGGGAGCCCGCAGGCTCCCACGACCGTTCACCTCAGTTTTCCTCGCCTTCGGCCAGCAGCGCAATGCCGCCCATGATCACGGCCACACCCACCCAGTGCAGCAGGCTGATCTCTTCACCCAGCCCCAGCCACGATCCCAGCAACACCCCGACAAATACCAGCGAACTCAGCGGAAACGCCAGGGACAGGCTGCTGCGCCGCAGAATCAGCATCCAGACAAAGAACGCGCCGATGTAGCAGGCAATCGCCACCAGCACTCCCGGTGCCTGGGCGACGCTGAGCAGCCATTGCAGGGTGAAGTCCATTTGCCCCAGTTGATCGCCGCCGACCTTGGTCGCGATCTGCCCGCCACTTTCCAGAATGATCAGCAACGCCCAGAGCACCACGGTGCCGAGGCGGCCGTGAAGCCAATCCATCGAGCCATTCCTTTTGAGTATCAGTTGAGAGTCAGGCATGGCCGACACACACGAGCATCACGCCCGCCGTAATCACCAGTGTGCCCATCCAGCGCCGTCGGCTGACGGTTTCGCCGAGAAACACCTTGCCGGCCAGCACCACGCCGCAATAGGCCAGCGCGGCGGCAGGGAACAACAGGCTCAGCGGCGCCCGGGACAGGGCTTCGAGCCAGACGAAAAACTCGATCACGTAGGCGCCGATGCCGCACCACAGCAGCGGTGCGTTGAACACCTGGCCCCAGAACGCACCGAGCCGAAAACCACCTTCCAGTTCCGGCAAACGGTCCAGGCCGAGCTTGAAGCAGAGCTGGCCGATCACGTCGAGCACGATGGAAAACGCCACCAGCAGAATCACGGTCAAGGTCATGGGAACAGCTCCTCGAACAACTCGATCAGAGCCTGATTGGTCGCCGAGTTGCGCAGCAGATCGGTCTCGCTCCAGCGTTCGGCCGGGGGCTGGTCGGACTTGGCCTCCCAGCGTTTGAACGCGTTGCTGAAGGCCGGGCGGGCGAACTCGCCGCAGATGTCGATGCCGATCACGCGCTTGCTGGCGGCGAGGCTGCGGATGGCCTGAAGCAGGTGGCTCAGGCGCATTTGCCCCTGATCCCAATTGGTCGCGGCGTCTTCGCTGGCCAGCACGTCCTTGTCGATGGTGATCCACACCGCTTTGGTCGGAAGGCTGGCGATCATCCGATCGAGAAATGCCGACCAGTCCTGATCCGCCAGATTGTTCCAGTGCAGCAGATTCTCCTGTTGCTGATGACCGGCGCCATCGCCGACCCGGCCCCAGACTTTCGACGGCGGATGCTGCCACGGAAACAGCTGCAATACTCCGCGTTTGAGGGCGCCGAGATTGCCGCCCTTGATCTGCGGATTTTGCAGGTCGTCGCTGCACGGCCCGAGGGTGACGATGCGTTCGATGTTCGGCAGTTTCAGGGCCTGATTCACCCATGAGCCACAGTGGCGACGGGGGGCAAAGTGCACCCAGTCGGGATGGTTGTCGAAGTGGATCAGGCTTACCGGCTCCGGCAGGTCAGTCAGGAAGGCCGGGGTCAGATGGTGATAGTCGCCGGAACCGACGAAAAAGATTTCCGGCGTGGGGCCGCTGTGCCGGGGCCGTTCACGCAAGCGTTCGGCAAACCGGCGGAAGGTGCGTTCGCTGGACCAGAGCCGCAATTTCGGGCCCAGGTCGAGCAGGTCCAGGCGCCGGGCACGGCCGCTGTCGAGCAGCCGCGCGATGGACGCCTGACCGGTCAGGCTGTGGTCGAGATCTAAAATATTCAAGGTCGCAATTCACCCTTGGCAGACCCTCCCAGACACCGGCCTCATCGAACATGAGCGCCGGCCGGGCGGGCTTTCGGGGGTAAATGCAAGGGACGGGCCAGCCCCTCTCCCGCACGGCAGCTCAGGCGTGCAGGCGTACCCAGACGCTGACCAGCACCGTCGCCGCCATCAGCCACGCGACAGCCGCCACGGCCAGCGAAGCTTCGAGACGCATCCGGTCGACCATCACGTACAGCGTCGCCAGATAAACGAAGTAGGGAATGATCGACCACATGCCGAACACGATGGTGGTCTTCAGGTCATCGACCGAGCGACCCTTGCCGACGATGTAGTGGGCGATCAGGGCGAAAGTCGGAAACAACGGCACCAGACCGGCGATGTAGTAGTTTTTGGTCTTGGCCAGCATGGCGAGGATCACCACCACCGCCGCACCCAGAAAGGCTTTGAAAATCAGATCCACGTCGTTCTCGCTTAATGGCTCAGGCCGTATTTTTTCACTTTGTCGAACAGCGTGGTCTTGGCCATCCCCAGCTCCAGGCTGGCCTGGGTCAGATTGCCGCCGCTGCGCTGCAGGGCATCGCTGAGCAGGTTGCGTTCGAAGGCTTCCACCGCTTCGGCGAACGCCAGGCCCTGGCCGCCGCTGCCGGCGCCGGACTTCTTGAACGCCGGCAAACCGAGGGCGAAGCGTTCGGCAACGTTGCGCAATTCGCGCACGTTGCCCGGCCAGTCGTGGCTCATCAGGCTGGACAGGGTCTGGTTGTCCAGCTCCGGCAGCGCGCGGTCGAAGCGCAGGGCCGATTGCTGAGTGAAGTGTTCGAACAGTTGCAGGATGTCTTCGCGGCGCTCGCGCAGGGGCGGTAGCTCAAGGGTCACCACGTTGAGGCGGTAGTACAAGTCGCTGCGAAATTCGCCGGCCTTGCTCGATTCGTCGAGGTCGGACTTGGTCGCCGCGATCACCCGGCAATCCACCGCCACGCTCTGGTTCGAACCGAGGCGTTCGAGGGTGCGCTCCTGCAACACCCGCAGCAGTTTGATCTGCAACGACAGCGGCATGCTTTCCACTTCATCGAGAAACAGCGTGCCGCCGTCGGCGTGTTCGATCTTGCCGATCCGCCGCTTGCCGGCGCCGGTGAAGGCGTTGGCCTCGTGGCCGAAGATCTCGCTTTCGAACAGGTTTTCCGGCAGGCCGCCGCAGTTCAGCGCGACGAACTGTTTGGTGTGGCGGCGGCTGAAGTCATGCAGGCAACGGGCGACCAGTTCCTTGCCGGTCCCGGTTTCGCCTTCGATCAACACGTTGGCCGAGGTATCGGCGACGTTGGCGATCAGTTCGCGCAGGTTCTGCATGGCCGGCGAGCGACCGATGATTCGTCCTTCAAGGGAATCGCGCTCGGCCAGTTGCCGGCGCAGGGACGAGACCTCACGAGCAAGGCTGCGTTGCTCCAGCGCACGCCGGGCCACATCCACCAGCCGTTCGGGGGAGAACGGTTTTTCCATGAAGTCGTAGGCGCCTTTCTGCATCGCGCCGACCGCCATGGAGATGTCGCCATGACCGGTGATCAGCACCACCGGCAGGCTGCGATCACGCTGCTTGAGGCGGGTCAGCAGTTCCAGACCGTCGATGCCGGGCAGGCGAATGTCACTGATGACGATGCCGGCGAAATTGTCGCCGACCCGCTCCAGCGCTTCTTCGGCACTGCCGACGCCGATGCAGGGGATGTCTTCCAGGGTCAGTGCCTGCTGGCAGCCGAGCAGCACATGGGGATCGTCTTCGACGATCAGCACACTAAGGTCGTTGTTCATATTGGCTCGGCAGGAGTAGGGCTTACCAACGGTAAACTGAGGACGAAGGTGGTACCACCGCCGGCCGGGTGCTCGACACCCAGATGCCCACCGGTGGCGGCGGCCAGGCTGGCGGAAAGGGTCAGGCCGAGGCCCAGGCCCTGTTCGCCGGGTTTGGTAGTGAAGAACGGTTCGAACAGATGCTTGCGCGCTTCGGCGTCGATACCGTGACCGTTGTCGCGCACCCGCAGGCGATATTTGCCGTCGAACTCTTCGCCTTCCAGCCACAGTTCCGGCAGCGGTTGGGCCTGCATGGCGTCGAGGGCGTTGCCGATCAGGTTGACCAGAATCTGTTCCAGTCGCGTCTGGTCGATCTGCACTTGTTCATCAATAAACTGGCGATGCACTTGCAACGCGGCTTTTTCGACACGGGCTCCGAGCACTTGCAGCGCCGCGTCCACCGCTTTGCCGAGGCTGGCGCGGCCCTTGTCGTCACCGCGCCGGGCGAACGAGCGCAGGCTGGCGGTGATCCGGCCCATACGGTCGATCAGGTCGTTGATGGTCTTGAGGTTGGTGCTGGCGACGTCGAGCTGGCCGCGCTCCAAGAAGCGCACGGTATTGCCCGACAGAGTACGCATCGCTGCCAGTGGCTGGTTCAGTTCGTGGGCGATGCTGGTGGACATCTGGCCGATGGCCGCAAGTTTGCCGGCCTGCACCAGTTCGTCCTGGGCCCGGCGCAGGGTTTCTTCGGCCTGACGGCGTTCGCGGATCTGACTCTTGAGCCGCTCGTTGCTCGCGCGCAGGTCGGCGGTGCGTTCGGTAATCCGACGCTCCAGCTGATTGTTGGCTTCCTGCAGGGCTTCCCGGGCGGCGAGGCGGGTGGCGATGACCTTGCGGCGCTCGTTCCAGGCAATCAGCAGGAACGCCACCAGCGCAAAAGCGACCGCCACCAGGATTCCCTGATTGATCGCTTCGCGGCGCAGGTCCTGCAACGGCGTGAGCAGGGTGAAATTCCACGGGGTGTCGCTCAATGGTCGGGTCTGTGCCAGGTAGCTGATGTTCTCTTCGTCGCGGTCCTGTTGCGGCAGGACTTCGCTGTTGGCCGGGAAGGTAAGTTTCTCCACGCCTTCGGCCAGGGTTTCCCGGGCCAGCGGTTGCAGTTCGTTGAGCGGAAACCAGTAGTACTGCAGGCTGCGGGCGAGTTTTTCCTTGGTCTCGTCGCTCAGCGGCACCACGGATTTCAGACGTCGGGCCGGGTCGCTGGAGAGAATGATGATGCCGTTCTCGTCACTGACGAAGGCTTCCAGGCGCGCCCGTTGCCAGCGCTCTTCCATGGCTTCCATGCGCACTTTGACCACCGCGACGCCGATGATCTTGCCGTGTTCTTCCAGGCCGTGGGCCAGGTAGTAGCCGGGTTCGCCATTGGTGCTGCCGATCCCGTAGAAACGTCCGGGTTCGCCACGCACGGCTTTCTGGAAGTAGGCGCGGAAGGACAGGTCTTCGCCGAGGTAACTGTCGACATCGCGCCAGTTGCTGGTGGCCATCACCCGGCCGGTGGTGTCCATGACATAGATGGCCCGACTGCGGCTGCGCCGGTTCAGGCCTTCCAGGTAATCGTTGACCGTTTGCCGGTGTTCCGGGGTCGGGTCGCCAAGCAACTGCGAAACGCTCGATTCGAGTTCCAGCAGGCTGGGCAGGTAGGTGTATTTGCTGATTTCGCTTTCGACGGCGCGGGCGTTCAGTTCGAGCTGGCGCTGGCCGTTTTCGCTGAGGCTGCGAATGCCGAAGCGTTCACTGATCCAGAAGCCGGCGTAACCCAGTCCGACCATCAGGATGATGATCAGCGGCGGCAGGAACAAATGGCGGATCAGACGGGGTTTCACGGCAAGTGATGGCGTGGTTGCGCGATAGAGATTGGGGTCGCATTTCATCACAGATGCCTTGGGTCAACCACCCGGATTCCCCGACAGTTGCTGTCGGGGAGTCCGGCAGTTTTTTAGTGCTGCAGGATTTTCTCGAGGAAATGCTGCGCGCGTTCGGAGCGCTGGCTGATGTCGCCGAAGAACTCTTCCTTCTTGCAGTCTTCGATGATCTTGCCGGCATCCATGAAGATCACGCGGTCGGCCACTTTGCGGGCGAAGCCCATTTCGTGGGTCACGCACATCATGGTCATGCCTTCGTGGGCCAGTTGCACCATCACGTCGAGCACTTCGTTGACCATTTCCGGGTCCAGCGCCGAGGTCGGTTCGTCGAACAGCATGACGATCGGGTCCATCGCCAGCGCACGGGCAATCGCCACACGCTGTTGCTGACCGCCGGAGAGTTGGCCCGGGTGCTTGTGGGCGTGAGCCGACAGACCGACGCGATCAAGCAGTTGCAGGCCTTTCTTGGTCGCCTCTTCCTTGCTGCGGCCCAGTACCTTGATCTGCGCGATGGTCAGGTTTTCGGTGATGGTCAGGTGCGGGAACAGTTCGAAATGCTGGAACACCATGCCGACGCGCGAGCGCAGTTTCGGCAGGTTGGTCTTCGGGTCGGCAATCGACGTGCCGTCGACCACGATGTCGCCTTTCTGGAACGGCTCCAGCGCGTTGACGCACTTGATCAGGGTCGACTTGCCCGAACCGGACGGACCGCAGACCACGATCACTTCACCCTTTTTGACCTCGGTGCTGCAATCGGTCAGCACCTGGAAGTCCCCATACCACTTGTTGATGTTCTTGATAGAGATCATACGGCGAACCTTTTTTGCAGACGCTTGACCAGCTGCGAGGCGGCAAAGCTGATGATGAAGTAGACGACACCGGCGAAGATCAGGAACTCGTTGGAGCGTCCGATGATGTCGCCGCTGGAGCGGGCGGAGTTGAGGAAGTCCACCAGGCCCACGGTGTAGACCAGCGAGGTGTCCTGGAACAGGATGATGCTCTGCTGCAGCAGCAGCGGGGTCATCTTGCGGAACGCCTGGGGCAGGATGATCAGGCGCATCATCTGGCCGTAGGTCATGCCCAGTGCCTGAGCGGCACCCATCTGGCCCTTGGGAATCGACTGCACGCCGGCCCGGACGATTTCGCAGAAGTACGCCGCTTCGAACATCATGAAGGCCACGATGCACGAGGTGAACGCGCCGATCGGGGTGTCTTCGCCGGTGATCCAGCGCAGCACGAACGGCACCGCCAGGTAGAACCAGGTGATCACCAGCAGCAGCGGGATCGAACGGAAATAGTTGACGTAGGCGCCGGCGAGGTTCGACAGCAGTTTGTTGTGGGACAGACGGCACAACGCAAGAATGGTACCGAGGATGATCCCGCCGACCACGCCCAGCGCCATCAGCTTGAGGGTCATCAGCATGCCGTTCCACAGGCCGGGAATGGCCGGGACGATGCCACTGAAATCGAATTCCATCATTTACCCCCCACGGAGATCAGGCCGGGCACGGAGACTTTCTTCTCGACCATGCGCATCAGCAGCATCAGGCTCATGTTCAGGGTGAAATAGATCAGGGTCGCCAGGGTGAAGGCTTCAAACAGGTTGGCCGAGAACTCGGCGGTCTGTTTGGTTTGTGCCAGCAGTTCCATCAGACCGATCAGCGAGGCCACGGAGGAGTTCTTGAACACGTTCAAAAATTCCGAGGTGAGCGGCGGAATGATGATCCGGTAGGCCTGGGGCAGCAGCACGTTCCAGTAAATCTGCGGCAGCTTGAAACCCATGGCGCGGGCGGCGGATTCCTGGCCACGCGGCAGCGCCTGGATACCGGTGCGAACCTGTTCGCAGACCCGGGCGGCGGTGAACAGGCCCAGGCACACGACAACGCTCAGGTAGGCCGAGGTGGTCGGGTTCAGATCCTGTTTGTACCAGTCCTGCAGGTTCTGCGGCAGCATGTCGGGTACCAGGAAGTACCAGATGAACAGCTGAACCAGCAGCGGCACGTTGCGGAACAGTTCGACGTAGCAGGTCGCGATGCCCGCCACGATGCGGTTCGGCACGGTGCGCATGATGCCCAGCAGCGAGCCCAGCAACAGGGCGATGATCCAGGCCACGACGGCGATGGCGATGGTCCAGCCCAGGCCGGAGATGAACCAGTCGAGATAGGTCTCGCTGCCCACGCCGGTGGACTTGAAGAACACGCCCCAGTCCCAGTTGTAATTCATTAGGGTCTCCCCTCGATTCGATCGATGTACAAGTGCCCGCCTGGGGAAGATCCTTTCCCGTCTGACGTTGAACGTCAGGCACACGCGATCGGCTCGAAAACCACCAGGTCGAGTGTTCCAGTTGAAACCAGCAGGTATTAACTGTCGCCCGAGGGAGGGTTGGCTCCCTCAGGTGACAAGGTTAGATCAGTGTCAGATTTTTACGTCTGGCGCAGGCTTGTCGCTCGGATTGGCGATCAGCTCTTTAACCTTTTCGCTCATCGGGAAGTTCAGGTTCAGACCCTTCGGCGGGATCGGACTCTCGAACCACTTGCTGTAGATCTTGTTGATCTCGCCGGACTTGTAGAGCGCGACGATGGCGTCGTCTACAGCCTTCTTGAAGGCCGGATCGTCTTTACGAACCATGCACGCGTAGGCTTCGAAGGACTGTGGAGTACCGGTGATGACCCAGTCGTCCGGCTTCTTGGCCTTGGCTTCTTCGCCGGCCAGCAGGGCGTCGTCCATCATGAAGGCGACGGCGCGGCCGCTTTCCAGCATCTGGAAGGATTCGCCGTGGTCCTTGGCGGAGATGACGTTCATGCCCATCTGCTTGTCAGCGTTCATCGCCTTGATGATGCGCTCGGAGGTGGTGCCGGCGGTGGTCACGACGTTCTTGCCTTTCAGGTCGGCAAAGTCAGCGTAGGACGGCTTGCCTTCCTTGTCTTTCTTGACCAGCAGACGGGTGCCGATTTCGAAGATGTTGACGGTGAAGTCGACTTGCTGGGCGCGTTCGGCGTTGTTGGTGGTGGAGCCGCACTCGATGTCCACGGTGCCGTTCTGCACCAGCGGGATACGGGTTTGCGAGGTGACCAGGTTGTACTTGGCGTTCAGGTCAGGCTTGTTCAGGTCTTTTTTCAGGGCTTCGACGATAGCGACCTGAATGTCGTGGGAGTAGCCCACAGGTTTGCCCGAAGCATCGGCGATGTAGGAGAAGGGAATGGAGCTGTCACGATGCCCGAGGGTGATGGTGCCCGAGTCGTTGATCTTCTTAAGGGTGCCGGTGAGTTCGGCAGCGAAAACTGGTGTGCTGATCAGAGCGGCAGCAATGGCTGCGCCCAGGATATGGGGAACGATGCGCATCAAATTTTCCTCGACATTGTTTTTTTTATGGAGCCGGTTGAGCGGGCCCTTTTGTGCTTCGAATGCCTGACGGCTCCTGTTGTGCTGGCGCAACAGGCATTCGTCGAAGGAGTGTAGAGCATGAGTCGTGCCAGACCAGTTGCAACAAGTTAACTGGTTGATTTTGCTGGTGATTAAAGTTTTGTGATGGTGTTTTTCAGCGTTTCTGATCCGGTTATCCGAACCGACCGACAGGTCGCGTTCGGAAAACCGAATGCCGGCAATTCAGCGCCAGACGGGCAGCAGGTCCAGGGTGAACAGCAGGTGCGCGACCGCGCAGATCACGCCGAAAAACAGCACCAGAGCGATCATTGGCGTCCCGCCCCAGACCCTATAGAGCGGGCTGCCAAAGCGTTTGCGCGAGGCCCGGGCCAGCAGTGCCGGGGTGATGACGGCCCAGAGCGTGGCGGCCAGCCCGGCGAAACCGATGGCGTGAATGAAGCCTTCCGGCCAGAGAAACCCGCAGAGCATCGGTGGCAGGAATGTCGCGGCAGCGGTTCGCAGACGGCCCGTGGGCCGATCGTCGAAACCGAGCACGTCGGCCAGATAGTCGAACAGGCCCAGGGTCACGCCGAGAAACGAGCAGGCCACGGCGAAGTTGGAGAAGAAAGTCAGCAGCAGGTCGACATTGGCGCTGTCCAGGCGTGAGCCCAGAGCGCTGATCAGCACGTCGATGTTGCCGCCACGCTGGGCGATGCCCTTGAAGGCTTCGCGCTCAATGTTGCCCATGCTGCACAGCATCCACACCAGATACAGGCCCAGTGCGATCAGCGTGCCGCCCAGCAGGCAGGCACGGATTCGCTTTGGGTCCTTGCCGAAATGCTTCATCAGGCTCGGCACGTTGCCGTGGAACCCGAACGAAGTCAGGCAGAAGGGCAGGGTTACCAGCAGATAGGGCCAGTAGCTGGTGGTGCCGTTGTTCAGGTCGAACAGCGTGGCCGGTTGTACATGGCCGAGCAGGCCGCCAAAGGTCAGAAAGAATGCCAGGATCTTCGCGCCGAACACCACGGTGGTCATCCGGCTCACCGCCGAGGTGCTGAGCCAGACGATGAACGCCACCAGCACGGTGAAACCCAGCCCGCCGGCACGCGGTGAAAGCGAGACACCCATGGACTGCAGGGTGTGATGGATCACTGAACCGCTGGCGGAAATGTAGGCGTAGGTCAGGGTGTAGAGCACGAAGACGATGCTCAGACCGTTGATCCGGTTCCAGGTACGACCCAGCAGATCACGGGTGATGGTCGAGAAACTCGCGCCTTCGTGGTAGTTGAGGTTGGCCTCGAGAATCATCAGGCCCGAATGCAAGGTGCAGAACCAGGCAAACATCAACACGGCGACCGACCCGTAAAACCATAGCCCGGACATGACCACCGGCAGGGAAAACATTCCGGCGCCGACGATGGTTCCGCCGATGATCATGGCGCCGCCCAGGACCGAGGGCGAGCGTTCGAGTGCGGCGGGGGAAGGGGATGAAACAAGTGACGTGGCACGCATGGCTGGGCCTGCATTGATATTGTTATGGAAGGTTCGATCCGGCTCGCCCCTTGTCGGGGCGAGCCGTACTCATCGGATGTTCAGCAGGGGGGACAACCGGCTCACGGCCTGCAACAGAAATCCGTCCTGCCCGGGCAATGCATCGAACGACAGGCCCACCGGCAGCGAACCCTTGGCCGCCACCGGCACGGTCATGCTCGGCGCTGCCAGGTTGCTGGCCGGATCGGTGTTGCGCACGAACCGCTCGAAATGGCTTTCATCCGCACAATCAGCCAGCAACGGTGCACTGCAACTGACCGTCGGGTAGGCCATCAGATCCAGCTGGTGGTGGCTGAACAGTTGCCGGTACTCCTGCTCCAGCCGGACCTTGCCCATCAACGCCTGCACATAGTCGGTATAGGAAATCGCCGGGCTTTCCAGCTGTGCAGTGAGGATTTTCTTGATCCCGGGATCGCCGATCCGCGCCAGGATGTCGAGGAATTCTCCGCCGCGCCCTTCCTTCATCAGGAACCGTGGAAAGTCGATGAAGAATTCGTAAATCGGCAGCGGGAACTGGATGCACTCGTTGATCTCGCCGATCACCGTATCGTCGATCGCAACGATTTCCATGCCGGCGCTGGCGAGTGCGTCGATGGCGGCGCGGCAGTCGCGGCTGACGTTGTTGTCCAGATCGGCCCAGAGGAAGCGTTCGGGAATTCCGATGCGCAGCGCACGATCTTCGGGCAGTGCCGGCAGGCGCCGGCCGGTCAGGTGGCCGTGGACGAACCGGCAGTCTTCCACCGTGCGCGTCAGCAGGCCTGGTGTGTCCTTGGTCTGCGAGACCGGGACGATGCCGTCGGCCGGGTATTCGCCGGTTGTCGGGCGCAGGCCGACGACGCCGCAGAACGCCGCCGGGATGCGCACCGAGCCGCCGGTATCGGTGCCTGCCGCGCAGGGCACCAGCCCGGCGGCGACAGCGGCGGCACAGCCACCGCTGCTGCCACCGGCGCCATGCAGCTCGTTGGCCGGGTTGATGACCGCGCCGTAGGTGTGGTTGGCCGACGTCACGCCGAACGACAGTTCGTGCATGTTGTTCTTGCCCACCACCCGCGCGCCCAGTTGCTTGAAGCGCGCCACGATACTGGCATCGTGCTGTGGCCGGTAATCGGCCAGGCCGGGGGTGCCGGCAGTGGTCGGCATCCCGCTGACATTGATGTTGTCCTTGAAGGACACCGGCAGCCCGTACAGCGGCGCCTGGCGATCCGCGTCCGGCGTGTAGGCGAACGTCGCGGGGTCGAACGTGATGAAACTGTGCAGATGCTGCGCCCGCTCATGGCGCTCGCGCAGGGCTTGCTGCCAGGTGTCGAGGCAGAGCTCGCCACGGCGAAATCCGTTGACGAGCTGTTCGATGGAAAACTGTCTGTACATGGAAAGTCTCGGCGAAAAGAAAGGGACGCAATCAGCAGTAGCGATACTGCGGAACCAGCCCGTCGAGTGGATTGCCGTCGATCAGGTCGCCACCCAGGCTGCTGATGACCGAGCAGGCGGCGTTCAGGGCCGTCTGGATCGAACCTTCGGCCCAGCCGCCGGTGAACGAAGCGCCGCAGCCCGCCAGGTAAAGACCGGTGTCCTGACGCGGATCGAGAGCGGTGCGGAACTGATAGAACAGGCGCTCGGAATAGATGTCGTCGCCGGGGAAATTCAGTTTGAAGGCGCCGAGGGCATGCTTGTCGGTCAGCCAGTCGTATTCGAGCACGTAGCGCTGGTAGTCGCCGTTGAGCGGGACCAGGTGGCGGGCGAATTCCGGCGCGCTTATCGCCAGCTCGTCCACCAGGCGCAGGCAGCGCTGCACTTTGTCGGTCATCGAAACCATCTTGTGCGAGTCGTCTTCCCAGGTGTAACTGATCAGCACCACGCCCCAGGAGTCCGGGTCCTGTGGCGCGTAGTCCAGGCAGTACACGCCCTTGACCAGGGTGTCGGTCTGGATGTTCTGCGCCAGGCCGTGTTTGAGCCAGAACTTGTCCCTGGTCAGGATGAACAGCTTGGAGGACCCGACCATGTGGGTTTCGTTGATGGCCCGGGCCACGTCGCGATTCACGAACGCCTGGTTCTGGGTGAGCTTGAGATTGACCTGCAAGGCGCGGGTCGTGGTGGTGGTGATCACCCGGTCGCAGGCGTAGGTTTCACCGTTGCTGCCGGCCAGCAGGATCTGTCCGTCGGGGCCCTTGTTGATCGATTCGATGCGAGTACGGCAGATCATGTCGCGCAGTTGCATGCCGTTGAACCGGGTGTCGGCGATCAGCTCTGCCAGCGAGGAGATGCCGTTCGGCACCAGCCGCTGATTGACTTCCAGCGCGTTGACCACCAGCCGCAGAATCTCGGTGAACGAGGCGCGATAGACCGACTGGAAACCACCGGAACCGATGCCCAGCGAGCCGAACAGGTGGAAGTCTTCCGGTTTGCGCCAGACCTTGCCGCCCGGCGGGTTCTTGCTGGTGAAGATACGTACCATCGCCGAATAGAAAGAGCTGTCACCGAAGCAGTCCAGATAGCGTTGCCATTCCGGCTGCACTTCGCAGTAATTGTGCTGCTTGAGCAGTTCGGTCAGCAGTAGCGGCGGGGCAAGGCTGGTGCCGTCGTCGAGTACCGCGCCTTCGCGCAGAAACGCATTCCAGCCCTGATGCACGGTGCTGAACAGCGCCGGCGGCGGTTGCATCGCGGCCCAGTGATGGGCCTCGCCACGATAATGCAGTTCGGTATCGACCACCCCCGGATCGGGAAAGGCTTCGGTGGTCTGGATGCCGAACTTGTTGAGGTAATGGAACAGCCCGACCTCGCTCGGTGGAAAGCGCATGGCGCCCATTTCCGCGATGAACTGCGGTTGTTCTTCATCGAAGCATTGAGTCAACAGGCGACCGCCGATGTGGCTTTCTTCGGCCTCGAACAGGGTCACGCGACGGGCACCGGCACGCAGCAGTTCATAGGCCGCCACCAGCCCGGTCAGGCCGGCGCCGACGATGCCGATGTGTTTTTCTGCCGTGTGTGCCGGCAGGTTTCCGATGGCCTGGTCGGCGTTGCGCAGGAACTGACCGTAATCGTAGAGCAGGTCGACATAGGGGAAAGACAGGCACGCGGTATCCTGGCTGGCAGGATGGTTCATGGAGTTCACAGGGGTAATTCTCGGTCGGTCAGATGATGAGCTGCAGGCTTTCGAGGGCGCGGTCGGGGTTGAGCAACAGGATCTTCTTGCCCTGGATTTTCCACTCGCCGTCGAGATTGATCAGGCGATGTTCGACGGTGGCGGGGTAATGCCATTCGCGCTCGCCACGGGCCTCGCAATACAGCAGATTGCTGCTGGCGACGGCGCTGCAGGACGGCTCTTCAATCGTGATCCGGGGGCGCTGGGCAATGTGCAGGCAACGGCTTTTCGGCTGTTGGGAAAAGTTGCGGGCATTGGCCAGGCGGTTGATGCGCAGGGTGGTCAGGAAGCGGTCTTCATACACCAGCGAGGATTCGTGCAGCGGGCTGCGCTGTTCGCGAGTCATCGGAATCCAGTAGGTGTAGTCATCACTCAGCAATTGTTGCCAGGCGTCGAAGTCCTGTTGATCGAGCAGGTGCATTTCGGTCTCGAGCAAACGCTCGATCGCCCGTTCAGTTTGATCGTGGTGCATGGTCGTCCCGCATCAGGTTTTGCCAGTTGTCGTAGAAGTTGCGCATCGCCAGTTCACTGGTGCCGGACACCACGCGGGTCTGGTCGTAGGTCTCGCCCGGTTCGAACAGGCGGGCAACGTTGACCCATTCGTTGGCGTCGCTGTGCAGGCCCTCCATGGCGCGCTCGTACATCTCCACGTCGTCATGGGCGACCATCGAGCATGGCGAGTTGATCAGGTTGTTGTATTGCACGGTGCGTTCCAGCAACTGCACCGGGGCGCCCTGCAGTTCGAAGATCCACGACTCGACGATGGTTTCCTGCGCACTCACCGGGCGGATCACCCGCAGCGTCTGGATCGGGCCCTTGACCATCAGGTTGGGGAAATACACGGTGTTGTGCCGGGTGTCGTCGAGAATGGCCCGGGCCTGGTCCTCGCCG
This sequence comes from Pseudomonas sp. MWU12-3088, assembly GCF_023242405.1. Classification (NCBI taxonomy): domain Bacteria; kingdom Pseudomonadati; phylum Pseudomonadota; class Gammaproteobacteria; order Pseudomonadales; family Pseudomonadaceae; genus Pseudomonas; species Pseudomonas sp. MWU12-3088. The sequence goes on along the minus strand of NZ_JALJEA010000003.1, from coordinate 308,792 downwards.
TAGCTTTCCACCATCAACTCCCAGTAGCCGGGAATGCCCGTGTAGGCCTTGTGGATCGAGTTGCTGACCCCGGTGTGTCCGTGGCCGTTGGGCCAGACGCGGATGCCCATGCCGGCGAAGAATTCATACGAGGCCATGAACGGCGAGAACAGTTCCACGGCCATCGGCGCAGGCTGGCTCTGGTCACCGGTTTCCTTCCACAGGCGAATGGCTTCGCCGGCCGAGGATTCGTGGGCGATCATCGGGTGGCAGGTATCGGTCTGGTTGTCGACGACCATCTTCCAGTTGCAGCGATGCTTGTGCAGCAGCGGCTGACCGACCACGCGCAGCTTGCCTTGCGGGGAGCGCATGACCATGTTGTCCAGGGTTGACAGCGACTCGCCGAAAAATTCGTCGAACCCCATGCCGGTCTCACTCAGGCGCACGAACACGAAGCCGCGATAGTTGCGTACCGCCGCGACCGGCTGCATGCCCTTGTGGGCCGAGCAACTGCTCAGGTCGCAGTCGTCGTATTCCTTTTTCACCGGGATGCTCAGCAGCTCGCCGTCGGTCTTGAACGTCCAGGCGTGATAGGGGCAACGCATGAAGCGGCCCACGTTGCCACGCGCTTCGGCCAGCACCTTCACGCCCTTGTGCGGGCAGCGGTTGTGCAGCACCACGATGTCGCCGTTCTTCTGGCGCACCATGGCCAGCGGCTGGGCGGCGAGGGTGGTGGTGAAGTAATCGCCGGTTTCGGGGATCAGGCTGTCGTGGCCCAGGTAGCACCAGCTTGCGGCAAAGACGCGTTGCTGTTCCTGTTCGAACAGTTGTTGATCAAGGAACAGAGACTTGTGCACTTCTCTGCCATTGAAATAGTTGTCCAACGGGGTGTCCTCTTCAGATCGCCAGCTTCAGGCGTGGGCTTTTCGCTCGGGAAACGCAGGGATAGATCCGTGCGCTGCAGGCCGCTTCTTGTTCGCTCATGATGAAATCCCGGTGCTCGACGTCGCCTTCCAGCACGTCCAGCGCGCAGACGCCGCACTCGCCGCGACGGCAGTCAGAGATCGGGTCCAGACCCGCGGCTTCCAGGGCTTCGAGCAAGGTCTGGTCGGGACCGACCTCGATGCTCACAGCGGAATCTGCCGCCTCGACCGTGAAACCCCGGGCGCCTTCATCCCGGGCGACATTGAACACCTCCAGATGAATGCGATCGCGGGGCAGCCCGGAGGATTCGGCGTGGCTCAGGATGTCGCTGAGCATCGCCGCCGGGCCGCAGACGTAGAGCCGGTCTTCGGCGCACAGGTCAGCGAGTACCTGGTGAATCGCCGGGCGCTGGCCGGGCAGGTGTAGGCTCATGCGGTCTTGCAGCAGTGAACGCAGCTCTTCGGCGTAGGCTGCATCGTCGACGCTGCGGGCGAAGTAATGCAGGTGCGCCGAACGCTCCAGCGCTGTCAGATGCCGCAGGATGCCGGTCAGCGGAGTGATGCCGATACCGCCGGCAATCGCGATGTCGCGACCGCTCTGCTCGTCGAGCGGGTAGTTGAAGGTGTTGAACGGGCCTTCGAGCTGCACCTGGTCGCCGGCCGCCAGCGAGCGCAGGTACTGGCTGCTGGGGGAGTCGTCACTGAGGCGAATGGCGAAGGTGAAGTGACCTTCGGCGCTGTCGCCCAGCTCCACGGTGGAGTAATGACGCCATTCACCCGAGGGCGCTATCAGCCATTTGAAGTGCGCACCGGCATGGGCCGATTGCGGGGCGGCGGGGACGCCGCTCACGGTGATTTCCTTGATCGATGCCGACAGCATCCGGCAATGGGTAACGGTGTAATTCATGCCGGGTTTTCCTGGGCCAGCGGCGTTTCGTGCAGGTACAGCCAGCGGGTGCTGTGCTGATGCACACGCAGGATCGCCACGGAAATGCGCGAAGTCTCGCGCTGGTTCTGGCGATGGGTTTCCTTGTAGCGCAGGGCGACGGTCGGGCCTTCGTGCCAGATCGTGTGCAGGTCGCTGATGTCGATTTCAAGGCCCGGACGGGCACCGACCGCACCTTTGAACAGTTGCTCGACCTGGGCCCGCCCGACCACGGCGGCCGAGGTGGTGACCATGCTGAAGTCTTCGCTGAAGACATCCATCAGTGGCGCGATGGCGGCTTCGCCGGCGCCGTCGGCATTGGTGAAGACACGATGAATCAGTTCATGCACGTGGTGGATGCTGTGGCGGGCTAGTTCAACCGGGTTGTTGTTCATGGCATTCCTTTGGAGGGTTCAGTTGGCTCATTTGAAACAGCGGGAACAGTCCGACCAGTGCAGCAATCGCGAACGTGGCGTGATAGGCCGGGGTCGAGTCGAACTGTTTGAGCAGCAGGTTGTAGATCATCAGGAACAAAGCCGCGCCGACGCTGAACGACATCTGCCGGTTGATGTTCCAGATCACACTGGCCTTGTGGGTTTCGCTGCCCTTGAAGTCCATCAGCGAGGTGGTTTGCGCGGTGTTGGCGCCGATTCCGCCGCCGATGCCCATCAGGCTGTAGGCGATCACGATCACCCCGATATCGGTTGGCGCATCCACCAGCATCAGGGTGGCGATGCCGGCGCTGTGGATCAGCATGCCGAGGGTGAACAGGCGCCGGGCGCCGATTCGGTTGTAGACCCGGCCGCAGGTGAGCATCGCGATGAATGCGCCGGTGGCGTAGAGGATCATGAACATGCCGGTGAGGCGGGCGCTGAAGTGCAGGGTGTTCTGCAGAAAGAAGATGCTCATCAGGTTGACCCCGGTGAACACGCCGGGAATCGCGTAATAGATGAAGATCGAGGTGCTGAGCTTTTTGCTCTTGAGCAGGCTCAGGTCAATGATCGCGTCGCGCTTGCGACGGTAATGCAGCAGGTACAGCGCCACGAACATCAGGCCCGCTGCGACACAGGCAATGGCCTCGATGGCAGGATAGTCGCCGCCGTACAGCGACATGCCCATCAGCAGGCTGCCCAGCGCGGCACTGACCAGCAGCAGGCCGAGGATGTCCGGGCGCGCCAGGCTGGTCGGTCGGCTTTCGCGGATCCAGAACCAGGATAATCCGGCAGCGATCAGCGAAAACGGAATGTTGCTGTAGAACACCCAGCGCCACGAACTGCTGTCGACGATGATGCCGCCGACGGTCGGCGAAATGGCCGGGGCGATCAGGGCCACGGCCATCACCAGCGTGGAGATTTTCGCCCGTTGCTCGCCCTGGAACAGGTTGAAGGTCAACGCCTGACCCACCGGAATCAACAACCCGCCACCGATGCCCTGGACGAAGCGCCAGATCACCAGCTCATGGAAACTGTCGGCCAGGCCGCACATCCACACGGAACCGGTGAATACCAGCATCGATGCGGTGAGAATCTCGCGGCTGCCGAAACGCCCGGCGAGCCAGGTGCTGACAGGAATGATCAGGGTCAGGCCGAGGATGTAGGCATTCGCCACCCAGGCCACCGAAGAACTGCTTACTTGCAATGTCGCCGATATGCTGGGTAATGCCACGGCGGACATGAATATGTTTATGCAGTCAATAAAAAAGCCGATCAGAAAGATCAGCGCGATCTTGTAGCGATAGTTCATTGTTGTTTCCTCTTTGTCGCAAAGCATAGGGGCGATGGACTCGGAGTGTCGATACGACTATCCTTGAAACAATGTTTGAAAGGATTAAACAGTGAACGCTACCGCCATGCATTCTCATCTGAATCGGGTTCAGACATTTCTCGCCGTGGTCGACTTCGGCTCTTACACCAAGGCCGCGAACTACCTGAGTATCAGCAAAGCCATGGCCAGCCTGCATGTCAAGGCGCTGGAAGAAGTTCTTTCGGCGACATTGCTGATCCGCAATACCCGGAATATATCGCTGACTGAAATCGGTCAGGACTTTTATGAAGAGTTCAAGGGGATTGTCGCGGACATCGATAATGCCTTTGATAATGTACTGAAGGGTAATAACCGGGTTTCTGGAAAGTTACGAATTAGTTCAACCAGTGAATACGGCGAGAAGTTCATTCTTCCGTTGATTCCATTGTTCAGCGAGCGTTATCCGGAAATTCGCCTGTGCTACAACTTCAATTCATCGCTGAATGATCTGGTGGCGGAAAAACTGGATTTGGTGGTGCGTCTGGGCAATCTGGCGGATTCCGCCTTCAAGAGCCGCAAGCTGGCGGATTATCAAATCGTGCTGGTGGCGACTCCGGCGTTTGTCAAGCGTCACCCGGTGGCACAGCCGCAAGACCTTAACGGTGTGCCATGGATTGCCAACAGCAATTTGCAGGCGCCCACGCAATGGGTACTGCGCGATGATCGGGGAGGGACGGTGGAGGTCAATGGCACCAGCCATTTCGAATCCAATTCCTCCACGGCGATTCGCTCGATGACCTTGTCGTCGCTCGGTGTCTCGGTGCTGCCGGGCTGGGTGGTCGAGGACGATATTGCCAGCGGACGGCTGGTTCGCCTGTTGCCGGCGTATACGTTGCCTTCTCAGTCGATCAACGTCGTATTTCCCAATACCGCGCATCTGCCGCACAAGTCGCGGGCGTTTATCGATTTCCTCCTGCTGCACCTGGCGCAGTAACGCAAAAAGCCCCTGAATCGCGAGATTCAGGGGCTTTCGTCAACGCGGCTTGAAGATCAGGCCGCTTCGATCTTGCTGCGGTTCTGCTCGACCTGGTTCAGGTAGGTCGCCAGTTTTTCCTGTTCGGCCGGGGTGGTGAACAGGCCCAGCTTGCTGCGGCGCCACAGGATGTCGTGAGCGGTGGTCGCCCACTCTTCGGCGCACAGGTAGTCGACTTCACGGGTGTAGAGACCGCCGCCGATGTGTTCGCCCATGTCGGCCAGGCTGTCCACGCCTTCGAGCATGCGCCAGGTGCGGCTGCCGTAGGTGGTGGCCCAGCGGCGGGCGATTTCGCTTGGCACGAAGTCGAATTTGTCGCGGATCAGCGCGCTCAAGGCCTGCGGCGTGGTCATGTCTTCGCCGCCCGGCAGCGTGGCGCTGGCGGTCCAGCTCGGACGCATCTGGGTGAAGAACGGCATCAGTTGCGCCATCGCCGACTCGGCGAGTTTGCGGTAGGTGGTCAGCTTGCCGCCGAACACCGACAGCAGCGGTGCCTCTTCGGTGCTGCCGGACAACGCCAGGGTGTAGTCGCGGGTCACGGCCGAAGGATTGTCGGATTCGTCGTTGCACAGCGGACGGACGCCCGAGTAGGTGTGCAGGATGTCGTCACGGCTGATCTGCTTCTTGAAGTGGGCGTTGACCACTTTGAGCAGGTAATCGGTTTCGCCGTCGGTGATCGCCACTTTGGCCGGGTCGCCGGTGTACTCGCGGTCGGTGGTGCCGATCAGCGTCAGGTTGTTCAGGTACGGAATGGTGAAAACGATGCGCTGATCTTCGTTTTGCAGGATGTGCGCGTGATCGCCTTCGTACAGTTTCGGCACGATGATGTGGCTGCCCTGGATCAGGCGGATGCCATACGGCGACTCCATCTTCAGGTCGTCACGGATGAACTTGGCGACCCACGGGCCGGCGGCGTTCACCAGAGCCTTGGCGGTGATCGAGAACAGGCTGCCATCGGCGCGTTCCAGGTTCAGGTGCCACAGGCCTTTGGCGCGGCGGGCGCTGACGCAACGGGTCTGGGTGTGCACATGGGCGCCTTTTTCACGGGCGGCCATGGCGTTCAATACGACGAGGCGGGCGTCATCGACCCAGCAGTCGGAGTATTCGAAGCCTTTGGTGATTTCGCTTTTCAGTGCGCTGTCGGCGCCGAACTTCAGGCTTTTCGAACCGGCGAGCTTTTCGCGCTTGCCGAGGTTGTCATACAGGAACAGGCCGGCACGGATCATCCACGCCGGACGCAGGTGCGGGCGGTGCGGCAACACGAAACGCATCGGCTTGACGATGTGCGGGGCCTTGGCCAGCAGCACTTCGCGTTCGGCCAGGGCTTCGCGCACCAGACGGAATTCATAATGTTCGAGGTAGCGCAGACCACCGTGGATCAGCTTGCTGCTGGCCGACGAGGTGTGGCTGGCCAGGTCGTCCTTTTCGCAAAGGAACACCGAGAGACCGCGACCGGCAGCATCCGCTGCGATCCCCACGCCATTGATCCCGCCGCCGATGACGGCGATATCGTAGATCTCGGAGATAGGGGGCGTACGCAAGGTAGAGGTGGACATCGGCTGGCCTCGGGCTCTTTTGATTTTCTGTCTTGGAAATCGAACATGAATGTTCATTTGCGAAAATGGTAGCCCATAAAGACGCGCGCAGCCAGTCGACTTCGATTGAAAAAACTCATCGAAGGGCGGCTAAAAGAAAATATTCGAACATCAGATGCGCATAAGGCGCCCATGAAGGCGCCTTATGCTTGAGGAGGGTTAAACGACTTCCAGACGAATCTTGTTCTGGCTCAGCAGTTGCGCCAGGGCCGGCACCGGCTGCTGATCGGTGACCAGGCAATCGATCAGGCTGATCGGACCGAGGCGGATCATCGCGTTACGGCCGAATTTGCTGGAGTCCGCCGCCAGGATCACCTGCCGGGCATTGGCGATGATCGCCTGGGACACCCGCACTTCCTGGTAATCGAAATCGAGCAGGCTGCCGTCTTCGTCGATGCCGCTGATACCCACCAGCGCAAAGTCGACCTTGAACTGATTGATGAAGTCCACGCTCGCCTGGCCCACAACGCCACCGTCGCGTCGGACATTGCCGCCGGTGAGCAGCACATCGAAATCATCCTTGGCACTGAGCATCGAGGCGACGTGCAGGTTGTTGGTGATGATTTTCAGGTGGCTGTGGTTGAGCAGGGCGCGGGCGATGGATTCGGTGGTGGTGCCGATGTTGATGAACAACGAGGCGTGATCGGGGATCTGTGCGGCGATGGCTTCACCGATGCGTTGCTTTTCATCGCGCATCTGATCGGCGCGCATCGCATAGGCGGTGTTTTCGACGCTGGAATCATAGGCAGCGCCGCCATGGTAGCGACGCAGCAGATTGGCTTCCGCCAGTTGATTGATATCGCGGCGGATGGTTTGCGGGGTAACAACGAACAGCGTGGCCATTTCCTCGATGCTCACATAGCCGCGTTCGCGGACCAGCTCGAGGATTTGCTGCTGACGGGGAGGCAGATTCATGGGGCTTCCTTTGGGCTGCCGTGCAAAATTTGCCCATGATGCCGCAGGAATCCGCTCCCGACCAGTTACATGCCGTTACCAGTCCTCAGACTGGCTTATTCAGCGTCCTCACGTTCCCAGTCACGGGTACGGCTGACGGCTTTTTTCCAGCCTTTATACAGCTTCTCTTTTGCCGCTTCGTCCAGGCTCGGTTCGAACTCGCGTTCGATCACTGCCTTGCCGCGCAGTTCTTCCAGGCTGCCCCAGAAACCGCACGCCAGACCGGCCAGGTAAGCGGCACCCAGTGCCGTGGTTTCGCGCATTTGCGGACGCTCGACCTGAGTGCCGAGGATGTCGGCCTGGAACTGCATCAGGAAGTTGTTCGCCACCGCACCGCCGTCCACGCGCAGGGCTTTCAGGCGTTCGCCGGAGTCCTGTTGCATGGCGTCGAGTACGTCGCGGGTCTGGTAGGCGATCGATTCCAGCGCCGCGCGGATGATGTGATCCACACGCACACCGCGAGTCAGGCCGAACAGCGCGCCACGGGCATACGGGTCCCAGTACGGAGCGCCGAGACCGGTGAATGCCGGTACCAGGTACACGCCGTTGCTGTCCTTCACTTTATTGGCGAAGTATTCGGTGTCGTGGGCGTCGTTGATGATTTTCAGTTCATCGCGCAGCCATTGCACGGTCGAACCGCCGTTGAACACAGCGCCTTCCAGTGCGTAGGCCACTTCGCCGCGCGGGCCGCAGGCGATGGTGGTGAGCATGCCGTGCTGGGATTTCACCGCCTTGTCGCCGGTGTTCATCAGCAGGAAGCAGCCGGTGCCATAGGTGTTTTTCGCCTGGCCCGGCTCCACGCACATCTGGCCGAACAGTGCAGCCTGCTGGTCACCGGCGATACCGCCGATGGCGATGCCGCTCTTGGTGCGACCGTAGATTTCCGAGGAGGCTTTGACTTCCGGCAGCATCTCGCGCGGGATGTCGAGGATCTCCAGCATCTTCGAATCCCACTCCAGCGAGTGGATGTTGAAGAGCATGGTGCGCGAGGCGTTGGTGTAGTCGGTGACGTGCACCTTGCCGCCGGTGAATTTCCAGATCAGCCAGCTGTCGACGGTGCCGAACAGCAGTTCGCCATTGCGCGCACGTTCGCGGCTGCCTTCGACGTTGTCGAGAATCCACTTCAGTTTGGTGCCGGAGAAGTACGGGTCGGTGACCAGGCCGGTGTTCTCGCGGATGTAGTCTTCATGACCGTCGCGCTTGAGCTGCTGGCAGATCTCGGTGCTGCGGCGGCATTGCCAGACGATCGCGTTGTAGACCGGGCGGCCGGTGGTCTTGTCCCAGACCACGGTGGTTTCACGCTGGTTGGTGATGCCGATGGCGGCGACCTGGTCGTGATGCAGACCAGCCTGGGCCAGCGCCTCGACCATCACTGCGCTCTGGGTGGCGAAAATTTCCATCGGGTCGTGTTCGACCCAGCCGGCTTGCGGGTAATGCTGGGCGAATTCGCGCTGCGCGGTGCAGACCACGTTCGCATCGCGGTCGAAAATGATCGCGCGGGAGCTGGTCGTACCCTGATCGAGGGCAATGATGTAGTTCTTATTCTGAATGTCGGTCATGTCGATTGCCTTGGACGAAATAAGGGTGAGTGGGCCGTGGCGCGGGCTCGAAACGGGCAGGAGCCCGCGCCGACTGTTTCAAGAAGTTCTTGGTTTGCCGTCAATGGCCGGTTCTGCGTCCTTTGTAGCAGGTGTGGCGCCGGTCAGGTGACGGGCAATCAGCCCGCGATACCCGGCAGCGCCGAGGCAGGCACCGACAATCGGTGCAAAAATCGGAATCAGGAAGTACGGGATTTCACGGGCGCCGGTGAAGGAAATTTCACCCCAGCCTGCGAAGAAAGTCATCAGTTTCGGACCGAAGTCACGGGCCGGGTTCATCGCGAAACCGGTCAGCGGGCCCATCGAACTGCCGATCACGGCAATCAGCAGGCCGATCAGCAGCGGCGCCAGCGGGCCTTTCGGCAGGCCGTTGTTGTCGTCGGTCAGGGACATGATCACGCCCATCAGGATCGCCGTGATGATTACCTCGACCAGGAACGCCTGGGCAGTCGACAGCGCAGGGTTCGGGAAGGTGGAGAACACCGAGGCCAGCTCCAGGCTGGCGGCCGAGCCACGAACCATGTGGTGAGCCTGTTCGAAATCGAAGAACAGGTTGCTGTACAGCGTGTAAACCAACAGAGCGCCGCAGAAGGCGCCGGCAATCTGGGAAAGAATGTAGAACGGCAGTTTGCGCTTTTCGAAGTCGGCGAAAATGCTCAGGGCGATACTGACGGCAGGGTTCAGGTGCGCACCGGAAACTCCGGCGGTGAGGTAGATCGCCATGCTCACGCCGACGCCCCAGATGATGCTGATTTCCCACAGACCGAAACTCGCGCCCGCGACCTTGAGCGCGGCGACGCAGCCCGTACCGAAAAAGATCAGCAGTGCAGTACCCAGAAACTCGGCCAGGCACTGGCTCGAGAGCGATGGTTGCTGTAACGCAGTTGTCATTGAAAACCTCGGTTTTTGTTGTTGTCTGGCGCGTTTGCCGACAGGGCAAGGCGCGATTTTCGCCGGGGCAGGATCCCCATCCTGTTCCCGGTTTACTGCTGGGTGCTGCGGTGACGATAATTCTTACATTATTCAGATTCGAAAAAATATAGACAAGAAACAAAGCTGTCAAAGGTCGAAAGTGAACCGTCAGTCACAAATAAACTATCAGTCATGTGAATGATCCTGCGGGTCACCGCACAGACGATCTTGTTATCGGTCTGCAAGCCCCGGGAAACGTGGCGCGCAGTAGAGCCTTTTACGTGGCGATGGCCTAGAATCCGGCGCAGGATTTTTTGCCACTGCCGAGCCCGGAGCTGCCATGACCCCTGCGTTGGACTTGTTGAAAAAAGTTCGTGCCGAACATCGCGTGCACAGTTACGAACATGACCCAAAGGCTGCGTCTTATGGGCTGGAGGCCGCGGAAAAACTGGGGCTGGAGCCGGCGCAGGTGTTCAAGACGCTGCTGGCGGCCAGTGAAAAAGGCGAATTGCTGGTGGCGGTGGTGCCGGTCGTCGGAAGTCTCGACCTCAAAGGGCTGGCCCACGCTGCCGGAGTGAAGAAAGTGGAAATGGCCGACCCGGCCGCCGCGCAACGTTCCACCGGTTACCTGTTGGGCGGCATCAGTCCGTTGGGGCAGAAAAAACGCCTGCGCACCTTTATCGATAATTCCGCCCAGGCTTTTGCGACCATTTATGTCAGCGCCGGTCGACGTGGCCTGGAAGTCGAACTGGCGCCCACCGTCCTCGCCGAGCACACCCAGGCGAAGTTCGCCGACATTGGTCGCGCCTGAGTTCTGTATGAGAAAAATTGACCGGTTCTGTCACTGGCGATGGACGAGCTGTGGCGGCATGCTCTTTCGACTGACACAGGGAGAAGGTTATGCAGCTCGAGTTTCATCAGGTCGACGCATTCAGTGATCGGCCTTTCAGTGGCAATCCGGCGATGGTTTATCGGCTCGACGCCTGGCTCGCGGACGATTTGATGCAGAAAATTGCCGCCGAGCACAACCTGGCGGAAACCGCATTTCTGGTGCGCGAAGGCCAGGCCTGGCATATCCGCTGGTTCACGCCGACCACCGAAGTGCCGTTGTGCGGTCACGCGACGCTGGCCAGTGCCTATGTGCTGTTCGAGATCTATAAGGAAAGCGCCGAGCGTCTGGACTTCATCTGCAAGTCCGGGCCGTTGAGTGTCAGCCGCGAGGGTGGCCGGTTGTGGCTGGATTTCCCGGCCATCGAAGCGGTGGAGAAAGGCGTCACCGTGGAGATCGAGCGTGCGCTGAATGTCCAGGCAGTGGATGTTCTGAGTTCCAACGAGCTGTTCGTGGTGCTGGAATCGGAGCAGGCGGTGTTCGATTGCACGCCGGACATGGTCGCCCTGGCCAAGCTTCCTTGGCTCGGCGCCATCGTCACGGCCCGGGGCAATCAGCATGATTTTGTCTCGCGCTATTTCGCTCCGGCCATCGGCATCAATGAAGACCCGGTCACGGGGTCGACCCATTGCAGCCTGATTCCGTACTGGTCAAAACGTCTGGGCAAGTCGAGCCTGACCGCTTGCCAACGTTCGGCGCGAGGCGGGGAGTTGTTCTGTCGGCTGGAAGGCGAGCGGGTGAAGATTGGCGGGAATGCGACGCTCGTTGCGAGCGGCACCCTGATGCTGGGTTAAGGCAAAAAGAGAGGGAGCCATCAGGCTCCCTCTTCTTCATGCGGGTCAGTGGGCAGTGCTATACCGGCGAACACCGTTTTCCACGGCCGGAATCTGCGCAGCAGTGCTGCCGGACGCCTGGAACAACACCAGATGTTCCGCCGCCACGCGAATCCCGACATCCGCACCAACCTGATGGTCAGCATGGCTCGGGAAGATCGATTCCAGTTGCGCGCCGGTCGGCAGCTGCAGGCGATACAGAGTCGAGGCGCCGAGGAATGTCTTGCCGACGATCCGTGCTTTCAAGCCGCTGTCCGGTGCATAAACAATGTCATCCGGACGCAGCAGCACATCCACCGCACCGCCGGTCGGCCAGGTGTAGGCGCGATTGCCGCGCAGTTCGCCGAGTTCGGTGTGCACCGATTCCGGGCTGCCGAGCTGGCCGCGAATGAAGTAACCCTGACCGATGAAGCTCGCCACAAACGGCGTCGCCGGTTCGTGGTAGAGGTTGTACGGCGTATCCCACTGCTCCAGCCGGCCTTCCTTGAACACGCCAACGTGATCGCTGACGGCGAAGGCTTCTTCCTGATCGTGAGTCACCAGAATCGCGCTGGTGCCACGGGCCTTGAGGATGTCGCGCACCTCATGGCTGAGCTTGCGTCGCAGTTCGCCGTCGAGGTTGGAAAACGGTTCGTCGAGCAGCAGCAGTTGTGGCTCCGGCGCCAGGGCGCGGGCGAGGGCGACACGTTGTTGCTGGCCACCGGACAATTCGTGCGGGAAGCGCTTGCCGAGGTTCTTCAGGTTCACCAGTTCCAGCAGTTCTTCGGTCACGCGCTCCTTGTTCGGGTGCTTGCGAATGCCGAAGGCAATGTTGTCTGCGACGCTCAGGTGAGGGAACAGCGCATAGTCCTGGAACACCATGCCGATCCGGCGTTTTTCCGGGGCGAGGGTGAAACCGGCGCTGGAGATGGTTTCACCGCCGAGCTGGATTTCCCCTTCGTGGACCGGTTCGAAACCGGCGATGGCGCGCAGGGTGGTGGTCTTGCCGCAGCCCGAGGAGCCGAGCAGGCAACCGATGTCACCGGCGTTGAGGTGCAGATTGAGGTTCTGCACCACACGTTGATCTTGATAGCCGCAAGCGAGGTTGCGCAGGTTCAGCAGTAATTCATGACTCATGCGTGGTGATATGCCGGTTCTACGAGGAACTCGAGCAGGGCCTTCTGTGCGTGGAGACGGTTTTCTGCCTGATCCCAGGCGACGGAGCGCGGGTCATCGAGCAGATCGAGGCTGATTTCCTCCCCGCGATGGGCGGGCAGGCAGTGCATGAATAGCACGTCCTCGGCGGCCAGGTCGAGCAGGGCGCGATTGACCTGGAAAGGCGCGAACAGCTGGAGACGCTTGGCGGTTTCTTCTTCCTGGCCCATGGAGGTCCAGACGTCGGTGCTCACCAGGTGCGCGCCGCGCACGGCGTCTTTCGGGTCGCGGACGATGATCACGCGATCACCGGCCCTGGCCACGAACTCGGGATTCGGCTCGTAGCCTTCCGGGCAAGCCACACGCAACTGGAAGTCGAACTGGATCGCCGCTTCTATATAGCTGTTGCACATGTTGTTGCCGTCGCCGATCCAGGCCACGGTCTTGCCCTGGATCGAGCCACGGTGTTCGAGGAAGGTCTGCATGTCGGCCAGCAACTGGCACGGGTGCAGGTCGTCGGACAGGCCGTTGATCACCGGCACACGGGAGTTGGCGGCAAATTCGGTCAGGGTGCTGTGGGCAAAGGTACGGATCATCACCGCATCGAGCATGCTCGACATGACGATGGCGCAGTCGCCGATGGGCTCGCCACGGCCCAGTTGGGTGTCGCGCGGCGAAAGGAAGATCGCCTGGCCACCGAGCTGGATCATGCCGGCCTCGAAAGAGATCCGGGTACGGGTCGAGGATTTCTCGAAGATCATCCCCAGGACGCGGTTTTTCAGAGGCTCGAACAGTACGCCGCGGTTACGCAGGTCCTTGAGCTCAACGCCTCGACGGATCACGCTGACCAGCTCTTCGGGCGTGCAATCCATCAGGGAGAGAAAGTGCCTTGCGCTCATCATTGACTACCTTTTTGCTACAAACCGCAGATGCTCAAAGCCTTGTTTACAGGAACAACGGGCGAGACCTGCGGCGTAAGCCGCACGGGGCGACGAAATAGGGGGAGGCGCGATATTGACACTAAATGTCGCGTTTTTCCAATAGGCTACGATTTTTGCGGAGTGTGCGGGAGTGGCGCGGTCACTCGAAGCGCCGGTTTTGAGCCGGATTCCAGACCTTTGTACACTGGCGCCGCCGGGCTTGGCAATCAGGCAGGGCGGGGATGGAGCAGGCCTGGTCGGTTTACGACCGCTCGGCCATGGAAGCGCCGGTCGGATGTCAGACCTGAAACATTTGCTAAAGCAAAGTGCTGGGTTATAAATAACTCACGAGCGACGCAGGAAGCCTCCGCATGGAATCGAAAGAAAAACTGTTAATGGAATTGCTGGGCCACACGGCTCGCTCACTGACCCACCTGACCGCATCGGTCACCTCCTTGTCCTTCGAACTGCTGCGCAGTGAAGACGAAGTGGTCAAGACCGCCGGCCGCCACATGATCGATCGCATGGCGACCATCAGCACCGGGCTCGACGAGCATTGGCGACTGATCGGCGAACTCACCGGCGTGCACGTCGCCCACGAGCAGATTGAAACCATTCAGGAAATCCAACTGGCCGCACCGCCCCAGTTGCCTTCCAACTGATCGCGATGAAGGGCTATCGGCACGCCTGATGGTCGTCGATTCACAAGACGAACGTCGCTGGCGCCACGCCCGGCCACGCGCCATAGTTTTGTTCCCGCAGGCGTTATTGTCTGCCCAGAACAAGACAGAGACTGGCCATGACCAAGACTCTCCATCACCGTGCGTGCCACCTGTGCGAAGCCATCTGCGGTCTGAGCATCGAAACCACTGAAACCGACGGCCAGGTGCAGATCACCTCGATCAAGGGTGACGCACTGGATACGTTCAGTCGCGGGCACATCTGCCCCAAGGCCGTGGCGCTGCAAGACATCCAGAACGATCCGGATCGCCTGCGCCAGCCCATGCGCCGGGTTGGCAGTGAATGGTTGCCGATCGAGTGGGAGGAGGCCTTTGAGTTGGTGGCTGAAAAGCTCTCGGCGATTCAGGCGCAACACGGGCAGAACGCGGTCGCCGTGTATCAGGGCAATCCGAGCGTGCACAACTACGGGCTGATGACCCACAGCAATTACTTTCTGGGCCTGCTGAAAACCCGCAATCGCTATTCGGCCACTTCTGTCGACCAATTGCCCCATCACCTGACCAGTTACTTGATGTACGGCCACGGCTTGCTACTGCCGATCCCGGACATCGATCACACCGACTTCATGCTGATCCTGGGCGGTAATCCGCTGGCGTCCAACGGCAGCATCATGACCGTGCCGGATGTGGAAAAGCGCCTGAAGGCGATTCAGGCCCGGGGCGGCAAAGTGGTAGTGGTCGATCCGCGGCGCAGCGAGACGGCGGCGATGGCCGACCAGCATCTGTTCGTGCGTCCCGGTGGCGATGCGGCGTTGCTGTTTGGTGTGCTCAATACGCTGTTCAGCGAAGGACTGACGTCGGACAGCCATCTGCCGGTGGACGGTCTCGACGACGTGCGCGCAGCGGTGGCGGCATTCACGGCCGAAGCCATGAGCCCATTGTGTGCCGTTCCCGCCGAACAGATCCGCCAACTGGCCCGGGACTTCGCCGCTGCACCAAGCGCCGTCTGCTATGGCCGGATGGGGGTTTCCACTCAGGCCTTCGGCACGCTCTGCCATTGGGTCGTGCAATTGATCAATCTGGTGACCGGCAACCTCGACCGGGTGGGCGGTGCTCTTTGCACCGAGCCGGCGGTGGATCTGGTGGCGTCCACCTCGGGCGGGCATTTCAACAAATGGCAAAGCCGTGTCTCGGGGCGCCCGGAGTACGGTGGCGAGCTGCCGGTCTCGGCGCTGGCCGAAGAGATGCTCACCGAAGGCGAGGGTCAGATTCGCGCGTTGATCACCGTCGCCGGCAACCCGGTGCTGTCCACGCCCAACGGCCGGCAACTGGAGCAGGCACTGGACGGGCTGGAGTTCATGGTCAGCGTCGATCTGTACATCAACGAAACCACCCGTTATGCCGACCTGATCCTGCCGTCCACCTCGGCGCTGGAAAACGATCACTACGACACCACGTTCAACCTGTTCGCGGTGCGCAACGTCACCCGTTTCAACCGGGCGATTCTCGCCAAACCTGAAGGTGCGCTGCATGACTGGGAGATCTTCGTCGGCCTGGCCAAGGCCTTTGCGGCGAAGGCCGACAAGGAGCTGAAGCCGACGATGCCGCCGGCGAAGATGATCGACATGGGTTTGCGCATGGGCTTGTATGGCGATGCATCCGAGCACAAGTTATCGCTGGCGACGCTGTTCGATCATCCGCACGGCGTCGATCTGGGGGCGCTGAAGCCGAATCTGGCACCGCGCTTGAAGACTGCCAATCAACGCGTCCAGGCAGCGCCGCCGGAAATTCTCGCCGATCTGGCGCGTTTCTCTGCCTTGCAGGCGCCGGCCGCCGATGAACTGTTGATGATTGGTCGCCGTCATGTGCGCAGCAACAACTCGTGGATGCACAACTATCATCGACTGGTGAAGGGCAAGCCGCGTCATCAGTTGCTGATGAACCCGGAGGATCTCGCCAGTCGCGGGCTCACTGATGGCCAGCTTGTGCGCGTCAGCTCACGGGTCGGGCAGATCGAGGTCGAGGTGCTCGGCAGTGCGGACATGATGCCGGGCGTGGTCAGCCTGCCCCACGGCTGGGGCCATGCTCGACCGGGTGTGCAGATGGCGATTGCCAGCGGCCAGCCGGGCTCCAGCGCCAACGATCTGACCGATGAATGCCAGCTCGACGAGTTGTCGGGCAATGCAGCGCTCAATGGTGTACCGGTGACGGTGGCGGCGGCTTGAGCATGTCTGTCGGGGAGACCGAGCAGCGCGCTCGGGATTCCGTTACAATGCGCCACCGTGCCGACCCATGAGTCGGAAAGTTCAGCCGAGGTGCTCCATGGATATCATCGAAACGATTAAAGAGCAGATTGCCAACAACACCATTCTGCTTTACATGAAAGGCTCGCCGAATGCCCCGCAGTGTGGCTTCTCCGCGAAAGCTGCGCAGGCCGTCATGGGCTGTGGCGAGAAGTTCGCCTACGTCGACATCCTGCAGAACCCGGAAATCCGTGCCAACCTGCCGAAGTACGCCAACTGGCCGACTTTCCCGCAGCTGTGGGTAGCCGGTGAACTGGTCGGCGGCAGCGACATCATGGCTGAAATGTTCGCCAACGGTGAGCTGCAGACTCTGGTCAAGGAAGCATCCGCCAAGGCTGCTGCGGCCAAGTCCGAAGCCTGATTGGTTTCAGCCCGGATTTCGGCGAGTCTGAAGTCCGGGCAATAAAAAGCCCCGCCTCTCGAAAGAGGGCGGGGCTTTTTAATGTCTCGGGTTCAGCGCTTGCTGATTACTCGTCTTCGCCCATCTGCGATTGCAGATAGTTCTCGAGGCCGACTTTATCGATCAGGCCCAGTTGGGTTTCCAGCCAGTCGATGTGTTCTTCTTCGGATTCGAGAATGTCTTCAAGCAGTTCGCGGCTGCCGAAGTCGCCAACCGATTCGCAGTGAGCGATGGCGGCCTTCAGATCGGCGTGGCCGGTCTTCTCGATACGCAGGTCGCACTCCAGCATTTCCTTGGTGTGCTCGCCGATGTGCAACTTGCCCAGATCCTGCACGTTTGGCAGGCCTTCGAGGAACAGGATGCGCTTGATCAGCTTGTCCGCGTGCTTCATCTCGTCGATGGATTCGTGGTACTCGTGCTTGCCCAGCTTGTTCAGGCCCCAATCTTCATACATGCGCGCATGCAGGAAGTACTGATTGATCGCGACCAGCTCATTGGCAAGGATCTTGTTGAGATGCTGGATGACTGTTACGTCGCCTTTCATGATGGGAGTCCTGCCCTAAGTAGCGGTATATACGGCAGAGTTTGAGCTTGGTATTTATAAGTGTCAAACCTAAGTTATTGAATAATATATGAAAATTAATCGGAATAAGAATGTTTGTGTTCCGCGTCTAGTCGCTAAGCAATTGATTTGCAGGCATAAAAAAACCGGACATTAGTCCGGTTCTTCGAATTGGGTGCAATTACGCTGCAGTAAATTCTACAGGGTAGGGGATCGCGGCCTGGGCGGTTTGCAGCTTGGTCAGGGTTTCGCGTACCACTTCCTTCGCGAGGCAGGCACATTTGCCGCATTGGCTGGCTACGCCGGTGGCCTGACGGACTTCTTTATAGCTGCAGCAACCTTCATAGATCGCTTCGCGGATCTGTCCGTCGGTGACGCCAGTGCAGAGGCAAACATACATAAGTGAGAACCGTCGCTGGTTGTGGCTCAATTGCGATGGATCTTAATGTTAACGAGAATGATTGTCAAAGTGCTTTCCCAACGGTTTTCATCACCAACGGCTGTGACTGACGAACGGTGGTACATGGCTGAATGCCAGCCGGGATTTCGCGAAAAACCTTTGAGGACAGTCGAAAAACGCAGTGTATGATGGTCGGCCCTTGCGAAGGGGGTTCGTGTCACAGGGCTGTCGCCTGAGGGTGACAGGCTGGCGCGGACCCTGAACTTCAAGTTTCTACACCAGGAGATATCAATGAGCGTACTCGTAGGCAAACAAGCCCCTGACTTCACCGTCCCGGCCGTACTCGGCAATGGCGAGATCGTTGACAGCTTCACCCTGTCCTCGGCCATCAAAGGCAAATACGGCCTGGTGTTCTTCTACCCGCTGGACTTCACCTTCGTCTGCCCGTCCGAGCTGATCGCTCTGGACAACCGCATGGCTGACTTCAAGGCGCGCAACGTAGAAGTGGTCGCTGTGTCGATCGACTCGCACTTCACCCACAACGCCTGGCGCAACACCCCGGTCAACAATGGCGGCATCGGCCAGGTGAAATACACCATGGCTGCCGACATGAAGCACGAAATCGCCAAGGCTTACGACGTTGAATCCGAAGGCGGCGTGGCTTTCCGTGGCGCGTTCCTGATCGACGACAAAGGCGTTGTCCGCTCGCAGATCATCAACGACCTGCCGCTGGGCCGTAACATGGAAGAGCTGATCCGTCTGGTCGACGCTCTGCAATTCCACGAAGAGCACGGCGAAGTCTGCCCTGCCAACTGGAAAAAAGGCGACAAAGGCATGAACGCTTCGCCGGAAGGCGTTGCGGCTTACCTGACCGAGAACGCTGCTGCCCTGTAAGGCGCAACGTCGAGGTACAAAAAAACCGGCTCTTGAGCCGGTTTTTTCATGCGCGGGATTTAACCCGACGACCATCAGTCGTCGAAGTCTTCCCAGCCGCCCATCTGTTTCCAGCGGTTGACGATGCCGCAGAACAGCTCGGCGGTCTTCTCTGTGTCGTAACGCGCGGAGTGCGCTTCACGGCCATCGAAGTCGATGTCGGCTGCCTGACAGGCCTTGGCCAGTACGGTCTGACCGTACGCCAGACCGGCGAGGGTCGCGGTGTCGAAGCTGGAGAACGGGTGGAACGGGTTGCGCTTCATGTCCAGCCGCGCGACGGCAGCGTTGAGGAAGCCCAGGTCGAAGCTGCTGTTGTGGCCGACCAGAATCGCGCGCTTGCAACCGTTGGCCTTCAAGGCCTTGCGCACGCCACGGAAGATATCGGTCAGGGCCGTCTCTTCGCTGACTGCCATGCGCAACGGGTGATCGAGCTTGATCCCGGTGAACTCCAGCGCGGCCGCTTCGATGTTGGCGCCTTCGAACGGCTCGACACGGAAGAAGTAGGTGTGATCCGGGTAGACGAAACCCTTTTCATCCATGGCGATGGTGGTCGCGGCAATCTCCAGCAACGCATCGGTGGCCGAGTTGAAGCCACCGGTCTCTACGTCGACGACAACCGGCAGGTAGCCGCGAAAGCGTGCTGCCATCGGATGGCGCGAACCGCCGCCACCTTGACCGTCCAGTTCGTCGTCGAAATGGTCTTCACTCACGCGTGTTCCTCCAGCAGGCGCCAGCGCAGTTTTTCACCGGCGCGCAGCGGGATAACGTTCAGCTCGCCGAAGGGCAGGCTGGTCGGGGCGGTCCATTCTTCACGAACCAGGGTGATACGGTCGGTGTTGGCCGGCAGACCGTAAAAGCGCGGGCCGTTGAGGCTGGCGAACGCTTCGAGCTTGTCCAGCGCATTGCGCTGCTCGAAGGCTTCGGCATACAACTCGATGGCAGCGTACGCGGTGTAGCAGCCGGCGCAGCCGCAGGCGGCTTCCTTGGCGTGCTGGGCGTGCGGCGCCGAGTCGGTGCCGAGGAAGAACTTCGCGCTGCCGCTGGTGGCCGCGTCGAGCAGAGCTTCCTGATGGGTATTACGCTTGAGGATCGGCAGGCAGTAGAAGTGCGGCCGGATCCCGCCCACCAACATGTGGTTGCGGTTGTACAGCAGGTGATGCGCGGTGATGGTCGCGCCGACGTTGGCCGAAGCCTCGTTGACGAACTGCACGGCATCGCCGGTGGTGATGTGTTCGAACACGACCTTGAGGGTCGGGAAACGCTCGACCACGCGGCGCATGTGCTCATCGATGAAGATTTTTTCGCGGTCGAACACGTCGACGTCGCCACGGGTGACTTCACCGTGGATCAACAGCGGCATGCCGACTTCGGCCATGGCTTCCAGCGCCGGGAAGATCTTGTCGATGCTGGTGACCCCGGAATCGGAGTTGGTGGTGGCGCCGGCCGGGTACAACTTGGCCGCGTGGACAAAACCGCTGGCCTTGGCTTCACGAATTTCTTCGGGCTGGGTACGGTCGGTGAGGTACAGCACCATCAACGGCTCGAAACGACTGCCGGCCGGGCGGGCAGCGAGAATCCGCTGGCGATAGCCGTCGGCTTCAGCGGCGTTGCGCACCGGAGGTACCAGGTTAGGCATGATGATGGCGCGACCAAAGGTGCGCGCAACATCTGCAACGGTATTGGTCAACACGGCACCATCGCGAAGATGAATGTGCCAGTCGTCGGGACGCAGCAGGGTCAGGCTGTCGGACATGAGGGGATTCCAGGCGGGTCAAACTGAGGCGAATGCTACCGGAAAAGACTCTTGCAGGCACTCGCTATCAAGTTTTGCGACGAGCGTCCGATATCCCATAGGTATGCCGTAAACATGTATGTATCGGTCTTTTTTGTTGTAGAAGCCAATGGAGCCTCCCGTGCGCCAGCGTTATTTAGCCTTGCTCAGTGTGTTTGCCAGTCTTCCCGCGATGGCACTGACCTACCAGACCCGTCTGGAGAACATTGAGTGGACGGTCGAAGGCGACAAGTTCGAATGCCGCCTGACGCAGCCGATCACCGATTTCGGCTCGGGCCAGTTCGTGCGCAAGGCCGGCGAGCAAGCGATCTTTCGCCTGAATGCCTACAACGCGATGCTGGGCGGTGGTTCGGCAACCTTGCTGGCGGCGGCAGCGCCCTGGCAGCCGGGGCGCAATGACATCAATCTGGGCAGCGTCAGGATCGGCACCGGCAACGTGCTGTTCAACAGTTCGCAATCGCAGGCCGGCGGGCTGATCAGCGGTTTGCTGGAGGGTCGCAGCCCGGTGGTGCGACGTGCCTCCGGTGATGGCCGGGTCTCCGAAGTGCGTCTGCTGCCGGTCAAATTCAGCAAGGCGTTCAACGACTATCAGACCTGCGTGGCGAAACTGCTCCCGCAGAATTTCGATCAGGTCAAAAATTCGCAGGTCGGTTTTCCGGGCGAAGGCACCGATCTGGATGCCGCCGCGAAAGCCAAACTGCAAGTGATGCTCGAGTTCATGAAGGCCGATCCGACGGTCAATCATATTGAGCTTGATGGCTATTCCGACAACAGCGGCAATCGCCTGACCAATCGTGAGCTGTCGCGCCGTCGTGCGCTGGCGGTGGTCGATTTCTTCAAGGCCAACGGCATCGCCGAATCGCAAATCACCGTGCGTTTCCACGGCGAGCAATACCCGCTGGTACCGAACACCAACGCCGCCAACCGGGCGAAAAACCGGCGGGTCAGCGTGAAGTTGGCCCGGGTGGCACCGGTTACCGCTCCAGCACCTCAAGCCAGTACGCCTGCCAACGCCGCGGCGACTTCCTGACCGGTCGGTCATCGTCGCGCTCTCGACAGATTCTGTCGCTTTGTCGTCTTAAGCTGTCGCGCCTCTGTAAATTATCGCGTTTGAGCGGTAGACTCCTCGGCTTTCCGTAGAACCCCGTGGAGTGATGGCATGGCGGACGTAAACAAGGTCGTTCTGGCGTATTCCGGCGGCCTGGACACTTCGGTGATCCTCAAGTGGCTGCAGGATACTTATAACTGTGAAGTCGTGACCTTCACCGCTGACCTGGGTCAGGGCGAAGAGGTCGAGCCGGCTCGCGCCAAGGCGCAGGCCATGGGCGTCAAAGAAATCTACATCGACGACCTGCGCGAAGAATTCGTGCGTGACTTCGTGTTCCCGATGTTCCGCGCCAACACCGTTTACGAAGGCGAGTACCTGCTGGGTACTTCCATCGCGCGTCCGCTGATCGCCAAGCGTCTGATCGAAATCGCCAACGAAACCGGCGCCGACGCCATTTCCCACGGCGCGACCGGCAAGGGTAACGACCAGGTACGTTTCGAGCTGGGTGCCTACGCGCTCAAGCCAGGCGTGAAAGTGATCGCCCCTTGGCGTGAGTGGGACCTGCTGTCCCGCGAGAAGCTGATGGATTACGCCGAGAAGCACGCGATCCCGATCGAGCGTCATGGCAAGAAGAAATCCCCGTACTCGATGGACGCCAACCTGCTGCACATCTCCTATGAAGGCGGCGTGCTGGAAGACACCTGGACCGAGCACGAGGAAGACATGTGGCGCTGGACCGTCTCCCCGGAGAAGGCTCCCGACACCCCGCAATACCTGGAACTGACCTACCGCAACGGCGACATCGTCGCGCTGGACGGCGTCGAAATGACCCCGGCCACCGTACTGGCGACCCTGAACAAGATCGGTGGTCAACACGGTATCGGCCGTCTCGACATCGTTGAAAACCGTTACGTCGGCATGAAGTCCCGTGGCTGCTACGAAACCCCGGGCGGCACCATCATGCTGCGCGCTCACCGCGCCATCGAATCGATCACCCTGGACCGCGAAGTCGCTCACCTGAAAGACGAGTTGATGCCGAAGTACGCCAGCCTGATCTACACCGGCTACTGGTGGAGCCCTGAGCGTCTGATGCTGCAACAGATGATCGACGCATCCCAGGTCAACGTGAACGGCGTCGTGCGCCTGAAACTGTACAAGGGCAACGTGATCGTGACCGGCCGCAAGTCCGACGACTCGCTGTTCGACGCCAACATCGCGACCTTCGAAGAAGACGGCGGCGCCTACAACCAGGCCGACGCGGCGGGCTTCATCAAGCTCAACGCACTGCGCATGCGTATTGCTGCCAACAAGGGCCGCAAGCTGTTCTGAGCCCATCGGGCCTGATGTGAAATAGCGGCCTTGTCGTTGTGACAAGGCCGCTATGTTGTAAAACCCTTCTGTTTACCTGATCGTTGCCGATTAGCGTTTCCGTATCAATGGGTACTTTGTGCATCGCACTGATGCGCTTCGTGTATCCGCGCCTCAATTTAAACTTTTCCCAATACAGTGATGTTCAGCGAGTGGACATCGTAAATAATACAATGCGTCGTTCCCATGGTTTTTTTTCCTTGTTTTAGCGTTTTGGCGAAATTTTCTTTCGGTAAAATATCTGACATGTCGTCGGCTAAAACGAGGAGTATTCTTGGTAAGTTCTTACCGGGGTGTGGGATTTTTTTCAATTGCGTGTCGATTTTTGATTCGGTGTTCGGGCCTCGAATATCAATGATGCACAGTGTGCTCAGTGGTTTTGGTAATTTTATGGTGTGCGGTCCTGTATTCGATTGAGCTGTAGACTCGCCGAGAATGTCAGGGGGTTCATCTTTAAAAGCTTTGAGAAAGTTCTTGTCGTTATCAAAATCGGAGGGCGCATAAAGGGATCGGTAGTTGAAGTTCAATGTAATGAAGAACAGGAATAACAAATAAAATGGAAAGCTGATCAGAAACCAGATGTAGATTTCCCGTTCGTCGTTATCAAGGAAGGGCAAGGACACCGCTGCGGACGTTTCGGAGATAAACGCGAATATGGCAATGACACTGATGGGGTTGGTGATTTTTCTGTTGTTCTTTAACATTTTCTTTACTCATGAGTGTGATTGTTCTCGTCATGTTGGATGGTTTGAGATGTTGTAATCGGGAGAGTGTGTTCTCCGGTGTTTGGTGTTTATAGTAAAAAAGACCGGATGGATATAAGTATGTTGTTTCGGTTTTTTTGTCCTGCTGATTGCATCTTTTTCAAGGTCCGCTATCCGGTAGTCATGCCAATGAGTCTTTTCTGTAGGATAAATCTTTATTGCCTGTAGGAAGTGTCTCTCGCTACTGATGCAAGGGAACTTCGCTATGCCATGGATGAAATGACTACGTTATTGTGCCGGTTCTAAAAATTCGAACAGCGAAACTGGACTTGCCCATGAATAAAGTGCTGATCGTGGATGATCATCCTGTCATTCGTCTTGCGGTGCGTATGCTGATGGAGCGTCATGGCTACGAAGTCATTGCAGAAACGGATAACGGAGTGGATGCCTTACAACTGGCTCGCGACCAGATGCCCGATATTGTCATTCTCGATATCGGTATACCGAAACTTGATGGTCTGGAAGTGATTGCGCGGCTTACGACCAGCGCGATGCCCCTGAAAGTGCTGGTGCTGACATCCCAGGCCCCGGGGCATTTCTCCATGCGTTGCATGCAGTCGGGGGCAGCAGGGTATGTTTGTAAGCAACAGGATCTGACCGAACTGCTCAGCGCTATCAAGGCTGTGCTGTCCGGATACAGTTATTTTCCGAATCAGGCGTTGCACACCGTACGCACAAGTCTGGGAAATGCCAGTGAAGCCGATATGGTCGATCGTCTTTCCGGGCGCGAGATGATGGTGTTGCAGCAACTGGCACGCGGCAAGACCAACAAGGAAATCGCCGATGGCATGTTTCTCAGCAACAAGACCGTCAGCACCTACAAGACACGGTTGCTGTTGAAGCTCAACGCGCGTTCGCTGGTGGATCTGATCGAACTGGCCCAGCGCAATGGCCTGGTCTGACCGCTTCAGATGCTGACGGATCATGGGCAGATCGGCATCAGCTTGCAGTAGAAACGAAAAAGCCTCCGTTGCGGAGGCTTTTAAATGTCAGAGATCAAAGTCGTAATCGGCCAATTGCTTTTGCAGTCGGCGTTCCTCAAGCATGTTATCGATGGTCCGGCGTTTGCTCAGGTTCGTTTTGGCGACCTCAACCACCGGTTCGTCGTCCGCATCCGCGACGAAATCGTCTTCTACGTCCACTTGCTCTTTGCTGGTGCTCATAAGGTTAACTCCAGGCTAAGACTGCCTTTGGCGCTCCTTATATCGATATTCCACCAGATCGTAAAAAAGATTTTTTCAATCGCAATATCAATAATTCAAATAGGCGCTCAATCGTCCGAAGTTTTGGCCTTGTATTCGCACAAGTCTTCGATCCGACAGCTGCCACACCGCGGCTTGCGGGCCAGACACACGTAGCGCCCGTGAAGAATGAGCCAGTGGTGTGAATCGAGCAGGTATTGCTTTGGCACAAACTTCATCAGTTTGTTTTCCACCTCGACCACATTCTTGCCAGGGGCAATACCGGTGCGGTTGCTGACCCGGAAAATGTGGGTGTCCACCGCCATCGTCAACTGTCGGAACGCGGTATTGAGCACGACGTTGGCGGTCTTGCGGCCTACGCCGGGCAATGCCTCCAGTTCTTCGCGCGTCTGCGGGACTTCGCCATTGTGCAGTTCGACCAGCATGCGACAGGTTTCGATCACGTTTTTGGCCTTGCTGTTATAGAGGCCGATAGTCTTGATGTACTCGGACAGACCTTCGACGCCCAGGGCATGAATGGCGGCCGGTGTGTTGGCCACCGGGTAAAGCTTTGCCGTCGCCTTGTTTACGCCGACATCAGTTGATTGCGCGGACAGAATCACCGCAATCAACAGTTCGAAAGGCGAGGAATAGGCCAGTTCGGTCTTGGGTTCGGGATTGTCTTCGTGAAACCGGCGGAAGATCTCCAGACGTTTTGCGGCATTCATGGGTGATGCGTTTCCTCGGGAGGGGCGGCGGAGCGAGTCCAGGCCTGACGGGCGGCGAGCAACAGCCCCAGCAATATGAAGGCGCCGGGAGCCAGCGTCGCGAAATGCAGGCCGTCGCCGAACAGAATCAAACCTTGCCAGTGATCCGACAGGTGATGGCCGATGCTGCCCTGACCGAGCAGCTCGCGCAACACCGCCAGCACGGTCATCAGTGCGATGAACAAGCCGCACAGTTTCAGACGTCCTCGGGCTGGCAGTCGAAAGAATCCATTGTGTTCGAATATGACGCACTGCAAACCAATCAGACTGACGTAAAGGCTGACCAGTTGCTGCCACTGCACAGCGGCGCGTTGCAGCAGAATATCGGCGCACCCCGTCAACGTCGCGGCCAGCACCAGGCTGACCGGTAACAGGCTCTCGCCGCTCAGTCGTGCCCGCAGCGGTGCCATGCACACGCCGTACAGGCTCACCACAACAGCGAACATCAACACAATCGCCAGTGCACCCGCCACGGAGTCGGTGGCGCCGATCAACAGCACCAGCATCATTGAGTTCGAAAGTGTCGCTGACGTGTTCATGGCGCGCTCCCGAGCAGGGTCGTCCGGTGATCATCGAAATAACGCAGGGCATCGTGGATGGCGTTGATGGCTGCGCGGGACGTGATGGTTGCGCCAGCGATCTGGTCGAATTGCCCCTGATCCTTTTTCAGGGCCCATCCGGCATCGGTCGGTTGGCTGCCGGATTTGCCGATAAACGCCTGCAGCCAGGTGTTCGGCCAGTCGCCGATGTGCCCGCCCAGCGCCGGTGTTTCAGTTTGCTCCAGGGTTTTCACGCCGAGCAATCGGCCATCGGCATCGATGGCAATCAGCAACTCGATGGGACCCGCATAGCCCTCGCTCCGGGTGCGTAGCAGCACCGCCACCGGTTGACCGGACTTGGTCGCCCGATAACCACCCAGCAACTCGCTGTGGCTCAAGTGGGTGTCGGCCAGCGTCAGAGGTTGTTCCAGCGGCTGATTGTCGTAGGCATCGACTGAAAGCACGTCCAGCAGTTTGCGACTTTCGAGCTGGCGCTGTTCGGCGGCGATGTGCGGCGCACTGCTGCGTTGCACGACATACGTCACGCCGACGCCTGCCGTCGCCAGCAACACCAGGGTGATCAGGCTGTTCGTGCGGTTCATGGTTTCACCTGCGCCTGACGAGCGACTGCAAGGCGTTCCAGCGCCGGCACGCACAGATTCATCAGCAATACCGCGAACGCCACACCATCCGGATAGCCGCCCCAAGTGCGAATCAGATAGGTCAGCAGGCCGACGCCCACGCCGAAC
The DNA here is from genome assembly GCF_023242405.1 of Pseudomonas sp. MWU12-3088. Taxonomy (NCBI): domain Bacteria; kingdom Pseudomonadati; phylum Pseudomonadota; class Gammaproteobacteria; order Pseudomonadales; family Pseudomonadaceae; genus Pseudomonas; species Pseudomonas sp. MWU12-3088. The sequence goes on along the minus strand of NZ_JALJEA010000003.1, from coordinate 281,868 downwards.
AACAAGCGGGCGAGTGGACTTTTTGCACCGGAAACCGGTTCGGTGACGATGAAGAATGCGCCAAGCATGGTGGCGCCGCTCAGCAGATGAAACAGCGGCGAGCCATGGGAGTCGGACCCCGAACCGTTCCAGCACAGCAGGCTGATGACAAACAGGCTGGCGAGCATGCCGACCGGCGCCTGCCAGCCGATCACCCGCCGCTGCAGCAGGAACAGCCCGCCGGCGAGAAACGCCAGATTCACCCACTCCACACCATGACCGCCAAAACGGCCGAATGCCGGATTGCTGGCAAACAGTTCGTCCATGGTCAGGCTTTTATTGATGCGCAGACTGTCCAGTGCGGTGGCCTGAACCCAGGCGTCCGGCTGCGTGCCCAGATTGAACACTTGGCCAAAAGCCGCCGTCAGATCCATCCCATGGGCAGGCCAATGAGTCATCGGCTGCGGAAACATCACCATCACCAGGGCAAAGCCGAGCATGGCCGGATTGAAAGGGTTTCGGCCCACGCCACCGTACAAGTGTTTGCCCAACAGCAGGCCTGAGCCGATCGCCGTGACCGTCAGCCACCAAGGGCAATAAGGCGGCAGGGCGATGGCCAGCAGCGTGGCACTGACCACCGCGCTGCCATCGGTCAGGGTCGCTTGCGGCGGCTGTCGGCGCAGACAGGTTACGGCGGCTTCGACGCTCAAGGCTGTGGCAACGGACAGGATCAGGTTGATCAACACGCCCCAGCCGTAAAACCAGAACAACACCAACAACCCCGGCAATGTCGCCAGCAGAACCAGCTTCATTGCCTGTTGCAGGCGTTCGTCTCTGGTTTCAATGGATGACATGGGCTTCCACCTGCCGCTCCGCCTCTTGCAGGCGGGCGCGGGCTTTGTCGAGGACTTCGGCTGGCGTGCCGTCACGTCGTTGCAGTTTGTTCAGGTCGGCGCGCGCGTAGGCCAGTTCGGTTTTCAGCTGACGAAGCTGATTGTCGATCGGACGTTTCTCCACACGCACCAGATCGGGAGCCGGTTGCTCGCTGGCCGCTTCGGCGTCGTGCAACGCTTGTTCGGCATCACGCAGGGCTTGTTCGAGCGTAGCAATCTGCTCCTGCGGAGCCTCTGCGGTCTGCGCCTTTTTCAGCTCGGCACGGCGCATCGCCAGCTGGATTTTCGCTCGTTTCAGATCGGCGTCTTTCGCTGCGGCTGTCACGACCGGCGCAGGTGCGGCGCTGCTCTCCAGTTTCGCCAGGGCTTGTTCGGCGGCTTCGAACTGCTGCTGCAACACGATCAGTTGCGACTGTTGTTCGAAGGTCGGCGGATGACCGAAGGCTTTCAGCGATTTGTGCAACTGAGCTCGGCTCATCGCCACGTCGATCTTGGCCTTTTTCAGCGCGGCGTCGGCGGTCGCGGCTTTCTGCGCTCGCACTCGTTCCAGCGCTGCCTGCACCGGATCTAGCGTGGCGGAAGCAACTTCAACCTGTGCCGCTCGCTGCGCCCGGGCCTCACGTTCGGCCTGCTTCTGCTGTTCTTCTCTTTGCAGCCGGGCGTTACGCCGTTCGAAACGTTGCCGGGCGTGATCGCGCTTGGCGGTGCGCGCCTGTTGCTCTTCGAGGCTGTTGGCCAGGCCGCCCACCACTGGCAACGTTCCGAGCGGCAGCGGGTGCATCTCGATGCAATCAACCGGGCAGGGCGCCACGCACAGGTCGCAACCGGTGCACTCGTCGATGATCACCGTGTGCATCAGTTTCGCCGCGCCGACGATCGCATCGATCGGGCAGGCCTGAATGCACTTGGTGCAGCCGATGCATTCGGCTTCACGGATAAACGCCACTTGCGGCGGCGCGGTGCCACGGCTGATATCCAGTTCCAGTACCGGGATTTTCAACAGTTCTGCCAGCGCCGCGATGGTTTCGTCACCACCCGGCGGGCACTTGTTGATCGGCTCGCCGTCGGCGATGCCTTCAGCGTAGGGTTTGCATCCAGGATGGCCGCACTTGCCGCATTGGGTTTGCGGCAGCAAGGCATCGATGCGTTGAATCAGACTCATGTTTTGATCAGTCCACTGAATCCGAGAAAAGCCACAGCCATCAGTCCGGCGCCGATCAACTGGATCGGCAGGCCGCGAAAGGGCAGGGGAATATCGTTGTCGGCCGTGCGTTCGCGCAAATCGCTGAACAGGCTCAGCACCAGCCAGAAACCCAGGCCGGTGCCCAGACTCAATACTGTGGCATGAAGCAGGCCCTTATCCGCTTGCGCGTTGATCAGCGTCAGCCCCAGCGCGCCGGCATTGCCCAGCAGCAGCGGCCACAATCCGTCGAACGGCATATCGGGTCGCCAACGCGTCAGCCCCCTCAGCAACGGCGCGATCAGCAGGACGCTCAGCGGCAGGAATACGAACAGACGCAGGAACTCCAGTTGCAACGGCACCAGCAGCCAATGCCAGATCGCGTAACCCGCCACACCGACAATCAGCATCAGGCACAACGTTGCCAGCCCCAGCGCATGCACCTGACGGCGTTCGCCAGCCAACAGCGGATCGACGCCCAGCGGCCAGTGCAACACGAAGTTGTTGATCAGCGCAGCACTGAAGAGCGTAAGCACGAGTTCGGTCATGGTTCTGCCGGTGAGAGCGGGCGGGCGTCACTTAAGATTAGGCATTATCCGGCCGCCATGACGGGTGGGCCAGATATGAAAAATCCCACAGGCGCACGGGGTACGCCTGTGGGATCGATCAGTGCAGAACCTTACTTGATGCGCTGACCCGGCTTGGCGCCGCTGTCCGGGCTCAGCAGGTAGATTTCTTCACCGCCAGGGCCGGCTGCCATCACCATGCCTTCGGAGATGCCGAACTTCATTTTCCGTGGCTTGAGGTTGGCGATCATCATGGTCAGGCGACCGTCGAGTTTCGACGGGTCCGGGTAAGCGCTCTTGATCCCGGAGAACACGTTGCGTTGCTCGTCACCGATATCCAGTGTCAGGCGCAGCAGCTTGTCCGCGCCTTCGACGTGTTCGGCCTTGACGATCAGTGCCACGCGCAGGTCGACGGCGGCGAAGGTGTCGAAGTCGATTTCCGGCGACAGCGGATCCTTGGCCAGTTCGCCGTTGCCGGCAGGCGCGGCGGCGCCGGTGTCGGTCTGGCTGGCGGTCAGGTCTTCTTTCGAGGCGTCGGTCATGGCTTGGACTTTTACCGGGTCGATGCGGGTCATCAACGGTTTGAATTCGTTCAACTGGTGGTTGGCCAGCAGCGTGGTGTGGTCGTTCCAGGTCAGCGGGGCGACGTTGAGGAACGCCTCGGCATCGGCGGCCAGCACTGGCAACACCGGTTTGAGGAAGATCACCAGCTGGCGGAACAGGTTGATCGCCGTGGCGCAGACCGCCTGGACTTCATCCTGCTTGCCTTCCTGCTTGTTCAGCGACCATGGCGCCTTGTCGGCGATCCAGGCGTTGGCACGGTCGGCCAGGGCCATGGTTTCGCGCATGGCGCGGGCGAAGTCGCGGGCTTCATAAGCGTCGGCGATGCTCGGCGCGGCAGCCAGGAACGCTTCGGTCAGTTCCGGCGCGGCGTTGTTGTCCACCAGCAGGCCGGCGTTGCCCTTCTGGATGAAACCGGCGCAACGGCTGGCGATGTTGACGACTTTGCCGACCAGGTCGGAGTTGACCTTCTGCACGAAGTCTTCGAGGTTCAGGTCGAGGTCGTCCACGCCACGGCCCAGTTTGGCCGCGTAGTAGTAGCGCAGGTATTCCGGCGACAGGTGATCCAGGTAGGTGCGCGCCTTGATGAAGGTGCCACGGGACTTGGACATCTTCTGGCCATTGACGGTCAGGTAGCCGTGCACGTTGATGCCGGTCGGCTTGCGGAAACCCGCGCCTTCGAGCATCGCCGGCCAGAACAGGGCGTGGAAGTTGACGATGTCCTTGCCGATGAAGTGGTACAGCTCGGCGGTGGAGTCCTTGCCCCAGAACGCGTCGAAGTCCAGCTCCGGCGTGCGGTTGCACAGGTTCTTGAAGCTGGCCATGTAGCCGATCGGCGCATCCAGCCACACGTAGAAGTATTTGCCCGGCTCGCCCGGGATCTCGAAACCGAAGTACGGCGCATCGCGGGAGATGTCCCACTGTTGCAGGCCGGCGTCCAGCCATTCGGCGATCTTGTTGGCCACGGCGTCCTGCAGGGTGCCGCTGCGGGTCCAGGTCTGCAGCATCTGCTGGAAGTCCGGCAGCTTGAAGAAGAAGTGCTGGGAATCCTTGAGCACCGGGGTGGCGCCGGAGATTGCCGACTTCGGATCCTTCAGGTCGGTCGGCGCGTAGGTCGCACCGCATTTTTCGCAGTTGTCGCCGTACTGGTCTTCGGTGCCGCATTTCGGGCAGGTGCCCTTGATGAAGCGGTCGGCCAGGAACATTTTCTTTTCCGGGTCGAAATACTGGGTGATCGAACGTTGGGCAATGTGCCCGGCGTCACGCAGTTTCAGGTAGATCTGGCTCGACAGCTCACGGTTTTCTTCGGCGTGAGTGGAGTGGAAGTTGTCGAAGTCCACCAGGAACTCGGCAAAGTCGGCGCTGTGTTCGGCCTGGACGTTGGCGATCAGTTGTTCCGGGGTGATGCCTTCCTTTTCCGCGCGCAGCATGATCGCCGATCCGTGGGCGTCGTCGGCGCAGACATAAATGCACTGATTGCCGCGATGCTTCTGGAAGCGCACCCACATATCGGTCTGGATGTATTCCAGCATATGGCCAAGGTGGATCGAACCGTTGGCGTAGGGCAGGGCGCTGGTGACGAGAATCTTGCGTGGTTCGGACATGTGGGGCTTCGCTACTTGATGAAACGGAGGTCGGCCACTATAAAGCGCCGGGAAAGATATTTCACCCCTGCAAATGGTTGCCGGACATGCCGTCCGGACGACAGAAGGGGTAGGATACCCGCCATCTTTTCCCAGTCTTGTTATCGGAGTTGCCCATGAGCGCCGTCACTCGCGCAGCGGTGGAAGCCGTCCTCAGCCAATACACCGACCCTTACCTGAACCAGGATCCGGTCAGCGCCGGTTGCGTGCGCAACATCGAAATCACCGGTGACCGTGTCAGCGTGCAGCTGGAAATCGGTTATGCCGCCGGTCTGTTCAAGAGCGGCTGGGCGCAAATGCTGCAACTGGCCATCGAAAACCTCGACGGCGTGGTGTCGGCCAAGGTCGAAGTCAACAGCGTGATCGCCGCGCACAAGGCCCAGGCTCAGATTCCGGGGCTGGCCAACGTCAAGAACGTGGTCGCCGTGGCGTCCGGCAAGGGAGGTGTGGGCAAATCCACCACCGCTGCCAACCTGGCGTTGGCACTGGCCCGTGAGGGCGCGAAGGTCGGGATCCTCGACGCCGATATCTACGGCCCGAGCCAGGGCATCATGTTCGGCATTCCCGAGCGCACCCGTCCGCAGATCAAGGACCAGAAGTGGTTCGTGCCGCTGCAGGCCCATGGCGTGGAAGTGATGTCGATGGCCTTCCTGACCGACGACAACACACCGATGGTGTGGCGCGGGCCGATGGTCTCCGGCGCGCTGCTGCAACTGGTCACCCAAACCGCCTGGGGCGACCTGGATTATCTGGTGATCGACATGCCGCCCGGCACCGGCGACATCCAGCTGACCCTGGCGCAGAAAGTCCCGGTGGCCGGTGCCGTGATCGTCACCACCCCGCAGGATCTGGCGCTGCTCGATGCGCGCAAAGGCGTGGAGATGTTCCGCAAGGTCAACATTCCGGTGCTGGGTGTGGTGGAAAACATGGCCGTGCATATCTGCTCGAACTGCGGGCATGCCGAGCATCTGTTCGGTGAGGGCGGTGGCGAGAAGCTGGCGACCCAGTTCGGCGTCGAACTGCTGGCGTCGCTGCCGCTGTCGATGCTGATCCGCGAACAGGCTGATGGCGGCAAACCGACGGTGATTGCCGAGCCGGACAGCCAGATCGCGATGGTCTACCAAGAACTGGCCCGCCACGTCGGCGCGCGGATCGTGTTGCAGGAAGCGGCGTCGCCGGCGATGCCGAACATCACCATCAGCGACGATTGATGGCTGTGTTTTAAACAAAAACGCCCCGGTGCCTGAGCACCGGGGCGTTTTTCATTGCGCGACTGACGTCAGATGCGCAACCCGCCATCCATCTCCAGGATCCGGCCGGTGTAGTAATCGTTCTCGAAGATGTACGCCGCCGAATGGGCGATCTCTTCCGGCTTTCCCATGCGCTTGAGCGGAATGCCCGACGTCATTTTCTCCAGCGCTTCGGGTTTCATGCCCAGAGTCATCTCGGTTTCGATGAAGCCCGGCGCAATGCCCGCCACGCGAATGCCGTAGCGCGCCAGTTCCTTGGCCCAGGTCACGGTCGCTGCAGCCACACCGGCCTTGGCGGCGGAGTAGTTGGTCTGGCCGACGTTGCCCGCGCGGGAGATCGACGAAATGTTGATGATCGCGCCGCTGTTCTTCAGCTCGACCATTTTTGCCGCCACTTCACGGGTGCAGAGGAACACACCGGTCAGGTTGACGTCGATCACCGCCTGCCACTGGGCCAGGCTCATCTTGGTCATTTCGCCGTCCTTGACCTTGAGCAGCAGGCCGTCGCGCAGGATCCCTGCGTTGTTGATCAGGCCATGGATCGCGCCGAAGTCTTCGGCGACCTGGGCAACCATGTGTGTCACTTGCTCTTCGTTGGCGACGTTGCACAGATAGCTGCGGGCCTCGACGCCCTTGGCCTTGCAGGCCGCGACGGCGTCATCGAGTTTTTCCTGGTTCAGGTCGACCAGTGCCAGCTTCGCGCCCTTGCCTGCGAAATACTCGGCCATCGAGCGGCCCAAGCCTTGGCAACCGCCAGTGATAATGATTACTTTGTCGTTGAGTTGCATTCGCATGTCCCCGAGAGCAGGTCAGAGTGGTGTCCTTTAGAGAGCCTCTCGATCTGCGCCTGACATGGCCCGGCTGCACATGAGAACTGCCCCTGTGGCGACTGATACTTATCCGTGTCGCCCGTCCGTTTTTTCGACGGATTCTATTTAAGGAGTCATAAATTGAGCGTTGAAGCGGCTAAGAATGCCCGAGAATTGCTTCTCAAGGAATACCGTGGCGTGCTGTCGACCCACTCCAAATCAATGCCCGGTTTTCCGTTTGGCTCCGTGGTTCCCTACTGCCTGGACGAGCAGGGCCGGCCGCTGATCCTGATCAGCCGCATCGCCCAGCACACCCACAATCTGCAGAAAGATCCGAAATGTTCGCTGCTGGTGGGTGAGCGCGAGGCTGACGATGTGCAAGCCGTTGGTCGCCTGACCTATCTGGCCGAAGCGGAAAAACTCGAAGACGCAGCCGCCATCGAAGCCGCCGCCGAGCGTTACTACCGCTATTTCCCCGATTCGCAGAATTATCACAAGGCCCACGATTTCGATTTCTGGGTGCTCAAGCCTGTGCGTCATCGCTACATCGGCGGTTTCGGCGCGATTCACTGGGTCGATCACCTGACCCTGGCCAACCCGTTCGCCGGCAAGGCCGAGATCAGCATGGTCGAGCACATGAACAGCGACCACGCCAAGGCCATCGCGCATTACGTCGACCTCGCCGGGCTGCCGAAAACCGTCCCGGCACAAATGGCCGGGATCGACACCGAAGGCATGCACCTGCGCATCGGTCAGGCGCTGTACTGGCTGCCGTTTCAAGCGCCTTGTCATACGCCGATACAAGTGCGCGAAGCCTTGGTTTCTCTGGCTCACGCCGAGGTCTGGCCAAAAAATGCGGTGGCCGACGCTTGAATTCACGAAAGGGCGACGTCATCTAAGGCTTACTGCAAGGCATTTCTTGCGTTGAGGAAACTTTGATGCGCCCTTTTTTGTTGCTCTTTCTGCTGTTCCCGGTGTTGGAGCTGTTCGTATTCGTCAAAGTGGCAGGCTCGATCGGATTTTTCCCGGCCCTGCTGCTGATCATTCTCGGCTCGATGTTCGGCGTATTCGTGCTGCGTATCGCCGGACTGGCCACCGCCCTGCGTGCCCGTGAAAGCCTGAACCGCGGCGAACTGCCTGCGCAGACCATGCTCGAAGGCCTGATGCTGGCCCTGGCCGGTGGCCTGCTGATCCTGCCGGGTTTCATCAGCGACGTGGCCGGTCTGATCCTGCTGCTGCCGTTCAGCCGTCGCCTGTTCGCCAACAAGATGCGCCAGCGCGCCGAAGAACAGGCCATGCGTCAGCGTGCGTTCGCCGATGACCTGCAACCTCGCGGCGGTCCTGCACCGCGCCAGCCTCTGGGCCGCGAAGGCGATGTGATCGAAGGCGAGTTCGAACACCGCGACACCAAGTAACTTCTGCACTCACACGGCACCTTCGGGTGCCGTGTTCGTTTACGGCCGCGTACATGACGAGCCGCGATGAAAAAATTTTAGGCCTGCCCTTGTAATAAGCTTATGCGCCCTTATGTATCGGTCACCGAAAGGTTTCCGGTATTTGAACCGGACAGACTTCCGCGGTTCGCTCGACGAGCCGCAACCGGCGCAGGCCGGATTCGTTAAACCCGCCGGGACTACACCGGCCGATGAAAACCACAATTAGGAGAGATCGACAATGAAGCTTCGTCCTCTGCATGACCGCGTCGTCATCCGTCGCAGCGAAGAAGAAAAGAAAACCGCTGGCGGTATCGTCCTGCCAGGTTCGGCTGCTGAAAAAGCCAACCACGGTGAGATTCTGGCTGTAGGCCCGGGCAAGGCACTGGAAAGCGGTGAAGTGCGCGCACTGTCCGTGAAAGTGGGCGACAAGGTTGTGTTCGGTCCGTACTCCGGCAGCAACACCGTGAAAGTCGACGGCGAAGACCTGCTGGTAATGAGCGAGAACGAAATCCTCGCCGTTATCGAAGGCTGATTACCCCCGTTCATTTTCCCGCTACTACAAAGTATTTAAGGAATATCGATCATGGCTGCTAAAGAAGTTAAATTCGGCGATTCCGCCCGCAAGAAAATGCTGGTTGGCGTAAACGTCCTGGCTGACGCGGTAAAAGCGACCCTGGGCCCGAAAGGCCGTAACGTGATCCTCGAGAAGAGCTTCGGCGCTCCGACCATCACCAAGGACGGCGTTTCCGTTGCCAAGGAAATCGAGCTGGAAGACCGTTTCGAAAACATGGGCGCGCAGCTGGTCAAAGACGTTGCCTCCCGTGCCAACGATGACGCTGGTGACGGTACTACCACCGCTACCGTTCTGGCTCAGTCGATCGTCAACGAAGGCCTGAAAGCCGTCGCTGCCGGCATGAACCCGATGGACCTGAAGCGCGGTATCGACAAAGCGACCATCGCTGTCGTTGCCGAGCTGAAAAAGCTGTCCGCACCATGCACCGACACCAAAGCGATCGCTCAGGTTGGCACCATCTCCGCCAACTCCGACAACTCCATCGGCGACATCATTGCCGAAGCCATGGAAAAAGTCGGTAAAGAAGGCGTGATCACCGTTGAAGAAGGCTCGGGCCTGGAAAACGAACTGTCGGTCGTAGAAGGCATGCAGTTCGACCGTGGCTACCTGTCCCCGTACTTCGTCAACAAGCCGGAAACCATGGTTGCCGAGCTGGAAGGCGCGCTGATCCTGCTGGTCGACAAGAAGATCTCGAACATCCGCGAAATGCTGCCAGTGCTGGAAGCCGTTGCCAAAGCCGGCCGTCCACTGCTGATCGTTGCCGAAGACGTTGAAGGCGAAGCCCTGGCGACTCTGGTAGTGAACAACATGCGTGGCATCGTCAAAGTCGCAGCCGTCAAGGCTCCAGGCTTCGGCGACCGTCGCAAGGCCATGCTGCAGGACATCGCCGTTCTGACCGGCGGTACCGTTATCTCCGAAGAGATCGGCCTGAGCCTGGAAAGCACCACTCTGGAACACCTGGGCAGCGCCAAGCGCGTGACCCTGTCCAAGGAAAACACCATCATCGTTGACGGTGCTGGCGTTGAAGGCGACATCCAGGCGCGTATCGCTCAGATCCGTGCCCAGGTTGCCGAGACTTCCTCGGACTACGACCGTGAAAAACTGCAAGAGCGTCTGGCCAAGCTGTCCGGCGGCGTTGCAGTGATCAAGGTTGGCGCCGGTTCCGAAGTTGAAATGAAAGAGAAGAAAGCCCGCGTTGAAGACGCCCTGCACGCAACCCGCGCAGCCGTTGAAGAAGGCGTGGTACCTGGCGGTGGCGTTGCGCTGATCCGCGCTCTGAACGCGATCATCAACCTGAAAGGCGACAACGCCGACCAGGACGTAGGTATCGCTGTTCTGCGTCGCGCCGTTGAAGCACCGCTGCGTCAGATCGCTGCCAACAGCGGCGACGAGCCAAGCGTTGTGGTCAACGAAGTCAAGAACGGCAAAGGTAACTTCGGTTACAACGCTGCGACTGGCGAATACGGCGACATGATCGAAATGGGCATCCTGGACCCAACCAAGGTAACCCGTTCGGCTCTGCAAGCTGCATCGTCGATCGGCGGTCTGATCCTGACCACCGAAGCCGCTGTTGCTGATGCACCGAAGAAAGAAGGTGCAGTAGGCGGCGGTATGCCGGACATGGGCGGCATGGGTGGCATGGGCGGCATGATGTAAGCCAGCCTTACCCCGAAACGAAAAACCCCGCCTGCGATGAGCAGGCGGGGTTTTTTATTGTCCTGATTTTGTTATCTGGCGTTTGAGTAATCAGGCGTTAACCGGTTGTGTCTTCATGACCGCTTCCGCTTTGACGGTCGGGCGATACAGCACCCAGTAATACGACCCCAGGCAGATCAGCCAGCAGAAAATCGCCGTCCACACGTTGTGCGAAAAGAAGTGCGCGCCCTGCATCATCCGGCTGATCGAGAACACCGAACCCAGCGCAAAGGCAAAGATGAACGCCTGTCGCGCCAGTCGCGGGCGACGATCACGCAGCACGAAGAACAGCGCAAACAAGGTGAACCCCGTAGCCGCATGACCACCGGGCCAGCAGCGGCCGGGCTTGTCGGTCGGCGGGCGGTGATCCAGCAGTTTGCTGTAGGTTTCATGGCCGCCGAACTGCTCGAGGCTCCACGGGCACTGCACGGCGGTGACGGCTTTCATCGGTGTCACGAACGAAGTCGCCAGGCCCAGGGACAGCACCAGACAGCCCAGTTCACGCTTGTACGGTTTGATCCGGTCGATGAAAAACGCGCCGATGAAACCGATGACGGAAAACACCGAAAACGCGATCACCACCTGTTTGGCGCGATCGTGAAGGATGTTTTCCAGGAAGTAACTGTGGCGCCCGATGAAGTCGCCGGCGGCGGGGTCATAAAACATCCGGGCCAGGTTCATGTCCAGGTCGGTCAGTTCCAGCAGGATTAGAAGGGCAGCCGCGACGGCGGGAATCCCCAGGCACAGCCAGAAGTTCAGCGGGCGAGGGGCAGGGCGTACAACGCTTGATGACATGACGGGTCCAGAACGGGAAAACGCCCCGGAGCATCAGTCCGGGGCGCTTCGATTAACGATCGCTGACTTGCGCGGCACCCTCCTTGGGTGCTTTCCAGCCAAGCAGCTGTTGCTTGAAGCCATAACTGGCGGTTTGGTAATACGAGATGGCGCGGCTGACCAGCGGGTCGTCGCTGTTGACCCGGGACTCGCGGCTTTCGGTCAGTGCGTCGTCATGCCGACGCAGGCCCTGGCGCGGGCTGAGGATCGCCAGATCCTTGCCGTCGAACAGGCCCAGATGCTGATAGTTGCCCACCACGACTCGAGGTGGCAGCGGGTTGTCCGCCAGCAGGTTGCGACCGAAGAACGTCGATTGGTAATCCAGGTTCAGCAGCCCCAGCAGCGTCGGCGCGAGGTCGATCTGGCTGGCCAGTTGCGCGTTTTCCCGTGGCTCGATCAGCTTCGGTGCATAGATGAACAGCGGGATCTGGTAGTTGGTGATCGGCAGGTCTTCCTTGCCTGCGCTGCCGGCGGTGTGGTCGGCGACGAAGATGAAGATCGTGTTGTCGAACCACGGTTTCTGCCGCGCCTGCTCCAGGAACTGGCCGATGGCGTAGTCGGTGTACTTCACCGCACCATCGCGACCGTTACCGGATTTGATGTCAATGCGGTTTTCCGGGTAGGTGTACGGACGATGGTTGGAGGTGGTCATCAGTTGCAACAGGAAAGGCTGCTGCTTGGCGTAGTCGGCGTCTGCCAGTTTCAGGGTCTGCTTGTACAGATCCTCGTCGGCCATGCCCCACGCATTCTTGAAGTGAATCTCCGACTCGTCGACGCTGCTCTGGTCGACAACGCGATAGCCGTTGCCACTGAAGAACGCGTTCATGTTGTCGAAGTAGCCACGCCCGCCGTAGACGAACACGCTGTCATAGCCGACAGCGCTCAATTGCTGGCCGAGGCTGGCGAAACCGCTTTCGCGACCGATGCGCTTGACGATCGAACGGCCCGGCGTCGGTGGAATAGCCAAGGTGATGGCTTCCAGACCCCGATCGGTGCGAGTGCCGGTGGCGTAGAAATTGTTGAAGTACAGGCTCTGCTTGCGCAGCGCGTCGAGGTTCGGCGTCAGGTTGCGGCCATCACCATTGCTGCCCAGGTATTTGGCGCTGAGGCTCTCGATGGTCACCAGCACGATGTTCGGCTTGCGGGTGACGCCCGGGTTGTCGATATCGCGACGGATGTCCTGCGGATCCTGACCGACGAAGCGGGCATTGGGCTCGTTCAGTTCGGCACGCATCTGACCGGCGACTTTGTCCGCTGGCAGGCTCTTGTAGAACTGGCTGTAGTCCAGCTCGTTGTTACGGAACGCGGCGAAGAACTGATACGGGCCGTTGCTCGCCAGTTCGTTCTGATAGGCATTGCCGCCCTGGGCGCGAGGGGCGTCCTGGCTGATCATTTGCAGGCTGAGTCCGGCGACCACCAGCAGCGCCAATGCATTGAGCAGGCGCCCGCGCAATGGCGGCAGCGGGGCATCCAGTGCCGCGTTGAACGGTTTGCGCAGCGCGAAACTCAACGCGATGGCCAGCACCGCCAGGATGCTCAGCAACTTGCCGATCGGGTAGGACTCCAGCACGTTGTTCAGCACTTCGTCGGAATACACCAGATAATCGACGGCGATGAAGTTGAAGCGCACCCCGAACTCATCCCAGAACAGCCACTCCGCCACCGCCGTGAACAGCATGGCGTACAGGCTGACCGTCAGCAGTCCCTGCAGGAACCAGCGGTGACCGCGCCGCCGCCACAGGCCCGGCGGGCACAGCAGCAGATACAGGCCCATCGGCAGAGCCGCGTAGGCGAGAAAGCCCAGGTCGTAGACCAGGCCGACGCCGAACATGGACAACGCACCGCCACCGGCCTCATCCAGATGAGTCAGCAGCAGTACGGTGCGAGTGAGGAGAAACACGACCAGCCAGGCGCCGGTGACCAACAACAGATAGCGCATAGGCGCTGTCTTGAAGAAACCCATTGTTTTCTTTTCCTTTTATCAATGGCGCGGGAGTTTCGCGGCGCCACTGTAGTCAGGTTGTGAATCGATAGTGAAAACTTTGTTAAAGATTTATTTCGTCCGGACAATTTCATCTGCCGGGGCACCAGCGCTGGCCCTGAGCCGAAACAGGCCTTAAGCTGCGCGGGCCATGACGGCCGTTACTGTGTACGGAAGAGGTGCCCATGCGAATTCTATTGGTCGAAGACAACCGCGATATCCTGGCCAACCTGGCCGATTACCTGGGCCTGAAAGGCTATACCGTCGATTGCGCCCAGGACGGTCTGTCGGGCCTGCATCTGGCAGCCACCGAGCACTATGACCTGATCGTGCTCGACATCATGTTGCCGGGTATCGACGGCTACACCCTGTGCAAACGCCTGCGCGAAGATGCCCGTCGTGACACGCCGGTGATCATGCTCACCGCCCGCGATCAGCTCGATGACCGCTTGCAGGGCTTCAAGTCCGGGGCTGACGATTACCTGGTCAAGCCCTTCGCGCTGTCGGAGCTGGCTGCGCGGATCGAGGCCGTGATGCGCCGTACTCAGGGCGGCGGTCGACGCTCCTTGCAGGTCGGCGACCTGAGCTACGATCTCGACACACTGGAAGTGACCCGCGAAGGCAAGCTGCTCAAGCTCAACCCGGTGGGCCTGAAACTGCTCGCGGTATTGATGCAGAAGAGCCCGCACGTCCTGCGTCGGGAAATTCTCGAAGAGGCCCTTTGGGGCGACGATTGCCCGGACAGCGACAGCCTGCGCAGCCACGTCCACCAATTGCGTCAGGTGATCGACAAACCGTTCGCCAAACCACTGCTGCACACCGTGCACGGCGTGGGTTATCGCTTGGCCGAGGGCCGCGATGGAGTTTAAGCAGAGCCTTGCCCAGCGGATCATCATCGCTTTTGCGCTGATGAGCGCACTGGTGGCGGGGGCCTTCGCCATGGGCATTGTCGCGACCGTGCACCTGGTGGAAGAAAAACTGATTTCTGCTGGACTGGGCGGCGACCTGCAGCGTCTGTTGCTGATGGACAATGTTTCGGACTGGAGCCATCGGCCCGAGCCGGACCAGTTGTTCTATTTCAGCGGCGGCCCAGGGGACTTCGAGTTGCCCAAGGACCTGCGGCATCTGGATTCGGGATTCCACGAAGTCTTCCGCGAGCAACTGTCCTATCACGCGATGGTCGAAATCGTCGACGGTCGGCGTTACGTGCTGTTGCAGGATCAAAGCGATTTCGAAGAGCGTGAGCGCGTGCTGTTTGCCGTGGTGCTGGTGGGCTTCGTGCTCAGTCTGGCGCTGGCGGTTTTCCTCGGCTGGGTGCTGGCGCGCAAGGTGATGGCGCCGGTGGTCCGGCTGGCGCGTCAGGTGCGTCATCGCGATCAGTTGCTGGGGCTGGCACCGCCGCTGGCGCCGGACTACGCCGCTGACGAAGTGGGTGAACTGGCGGTGGCCTTCGATGCGACGCTCGGGCGTTTGCGTCAGGCGTTGACCCGTGAGCGGTTGTTCACCAGTGACGTCAGCCACGAATTGCGCACACCGCTGATGGTACTGGCCACCTCCTGTGAGCTGCTGCTGGAGAACCCGGGCATCGATCAGCGCGGCCGCGCCCAGGTCGAGCGTATTGCCCGTGCCAGCGAAGAAATGCGCGAACTGGTGCAGACCTTCCTGATGCTGGCCCGTGCCCAGCGCGAAGATGCAGGGGCGGCGCCCCGGCACAGTCTCGGTCAGGTGGCGGACAATCTGTTGGGCGTGTGGCGCGAGCCGATCGAATCCAAAGGGTTGAAGCTGATTTTCGAGCCGGGCAACCCGCCGGACACCCGTTACAACGCCACACTGCTCAATGCCGTGATGGGTAACCTGCTGCGCAATGCCCTGCACTACACCGAGCAGGGGTTCATCCGGCTGACACTCAACGACAACGGTTTCGTGGTCGAGGACTCGGGTGTAGGCATTCCCGAGGAAAAGCGCGAGGAAATGTTCAAACCGTTCGTGCGTGGCAATGAAAAACGCGGAGAAGGCCTTGGACTGGGGTTGTCATTGGTGCAGCGCATCTGTGAAAACCAGGGCTGGAGCGTGACTTTGAGTACGATGGATCCCAATGGCTGCCGTTTCGAGGTAGATCTGGGCAAACAAGAATCCCTCCCAAATGGCACAAAAAAGCTGCCAACCTGAACAAAACCTGTATAACCTTGAAATAGTTCGTGGGTTTACGCGACGTTTTTTTCACAAAGGGATGACCTGACGCTGACACGCCCCTGCATAAGGTGGGGATATCAGCAATTCAGGAGTCCCGATGATGGCCGGCCCGATCAAACTCGATTTTTCCGAGAAGTACGACGACAACCATGCGCAGAAATATCTGCGCAAGCACCAGGATGGTCTGGGGCGTCGCCTGTCCAACTGGCGTGATCAGCAGTTGGCCCGCAAGGCGCTGACGCTGGTTGGCGAACCGGGACTGGTGCTGGATCTGCCGTGCGGTGCCGGACGTTTCTGGCCGTTGCTGGCAGAAAAGCCCAATCGGGTAATCATCGGGGCAGACAATTCCGAGTCGATGATCAAGACGGCGATGCAGGCCCAGCCGGCGGATGTGGTTAAGCGGGTACAACCCTTGCACACCTCGGCGTTCGATATCGCGCTGCCTGACAACTCCGTGGACAGCATTTTCTGCATGCGTCTGCTGCACCACATCGGCGAAGCAGAGCATCGGCGGACGATTTTGCGCGAATTCGAACGCGTTACCCGGGACAGTGTGATCGTTTCGTTGTGGGTAGACGGCAATTTCAAGGCCTGGAAACGCAAGCGCGCGGAGAAACGCCGCGGCCAGGAAGGTTATCAGAACCGGTTTGTGTTACCGGCCGCTACGGTTGAAAAGGAATTCGAAGAGGCAGGATTCAGAATCCAGGAACAACTGGACTTCATTCCGCTCTATGCCATGTGGCGAGTTTACGTATTACGCAAGAGGTAAGAGGATGGCAGTGCAATTTGCAGCAGAAACGGGAGTCGCTCCCCAGGATCGCTTTGACTACTACTGGAACCAGCGCGGTGAGTGGGTGGAAGAACCCAACGTGCGTCGTGGTGGCGAAAGTGGCGTGCAGCGGGTGGCGGGGCGCGATGGTCAACTGCTGTATGCCAAACGCCAGACAGGACATATCTATCGCAGCTGGTTGCATCCGTTCGGTCGGCCGACCGTATTGCGTGAACTGGATGCATTGACCGGCGTAGCCAGACTTGGCGTCCGGGTGCCGGAAATCGTTTTTTGCGGGGCCCAGCCTGATCCACAGCACAAATGGCGGGCGTTGCTGGTCACCAAGTCGCTGGACGGTTTCCAGGAACTTGAACAGTGGGAAGCGGCAGGTGGCCGCGAGCAGTACGGTGAAGCCGTGTATGAACGCGTGCTCAAGGACCTCGCCGAAAACCTGGCTCGCATGCACAAGGGCCGTTGGCAGCACAGCTGCATTTACATCAAGCACGTCTTTGTCCGCGTCACTGGCGAAGGCGACTCGGCCAAGGTCGAAGTGGCCCTGATCGATCTGGAAAAATGCCGTCAGCGCCTGACCGCTTACCGTGCGGCCTCCCATGACATGAAACAATTGCGCCGCCACTCGTCGTTCAGCCCTACGGACTGGAAAAAACTCGTCTATTTTTATGAGACGGCGTTTGGCAGCGCTATCAAGGGTTTATAGCGATGAAACTAGAAATTGCGCGAGGTTTGTTTCTGGTAGGAGCCTTGGCAGTTGCATCTTTGGCGGTGGCGGCCTGGGAACAGCCACGCATGCAAGTGATCGGGGCATCGAGCAGCGATGCCCATTGTCCGATGCCACGGGTGGCGAAAGCCTCGGTGGCAACCAAACCCGACCATGATTTGCTGCTGTTCATGTTCGGGCTTTCTCAAGGGATGAGGCCGCAGAGTTGAATCGATTGAAACGAGCCAAAGGCCTCGCAGATGCGAGGCCTTTTTTGTGCGCGTGTGAAAATGGCGGTTACGGGGCGGGGGTGGGATCGGGTTTGGCCAGCACGGTGTAGACACAGGGCAGGACGAACAGCGTAAACAATGTCCCGATCGACATCCCGGTGGCAATCACCGTGCCGATATCGAAACGGCTCACCGCGCCCGCGCCACTGGCGATGATCAACGGCACCATGCCGAACACCATGGCGGCAGTGGTCATCAACACGGGACGCAAGCGAATCGCCGCCGCCTCTTCAACGGCCTCGCGGGCCGTCAGGCCTTTCTCCTTGCGCAACTGGTTGGCGAATTCGACGATCAGGATCCCGTGCTTGCTGATCAGACCAATCAGCGTCACCAGCCCGACCTGGGTGTAAATATTCATGCTCGACCAGCCGAGGAACAGCGGAATCAGCGCCCCGCAAATCGACAACGGTACGGTCACCAGAATCACCAGCGGGTCGCGGAAACTCTCGAACTGCGCCGCCAGCACCAGGAAGATGATCGCCAGCGCCAGGGCGAAGGTCACCCACAGCGCACTGCCTTCCTGGACGAACTGCCGCGAGGCACCGCCGTAGTCGAAGGCAAAACCCGCAGGTGCTTCTTCCCGGGCGATCTGCACGACGCTGTCGATGGCTTCGCCCATGCTGACCAGCGGGAACCCGGACAGCTTCGCCGCGTTCAGTTGCTGGAACTGGTTGAGCTGTCGCGGACGTGCCCGGTCAGTCACGGTGATCAGGGTCGACAGCGGCAGCAACTCGCCCTGGGTGTTTTTCACGTAGTAGTTGTTCAGCCAGTCCGGGTTGTCGCGATAGGCCCGTTCAACCTGGGCGATCACCTTGTAGCTGCGGCCTTCGATGGTGAACCGGTTGATCTCCGCCTCGCCGAGCAAGGTCGCGAGGGTACCGCCCAGATCCTGCATCGACACGCCCATCTGCGCCGCCTTGGCACGGTCGATATCGACCACCACTTCCGGTTTGTCGAAGGCCAGGTCGAGGTCGACGAACGCGAATTTGCCCGACTCCATCGCACGCTTCTTGATCCGGTCGGCCACCTGCAGCAACAGCTCGTAGTCGTTGGCCGTGTTGATCACGAATTCGAACGGCAGGCCCTCGCCGGTGCCGGGCAGGGAGGGCAGGTTGAAGCCGAAGATCTGCAGACCCGGGATGCTGCCGAGCTTGCCTTGTACCTCGGGAAGAATCTGCATCTGGGTGCGGCTGCGCTCGTTCCACGGTTTGAGCAGGAAACCACCGATGCCGCTCTGCACACCGTTGTAGCCGTTGATCTGGAACGAGGAGTAGTACTCCGGGAATTCCTTGAAGATCTTCACGAATTCTTCGGTGTAGGTGTTCAGGTAATCGAGGTTGGTCGGTTGCGGCGCGTTGGCCATCATGAAAATGATGCCTTGGTCTTCGTCCGGCGCCAGTTCCGATTTGGTGAACTTGAGCAGCACCGGAATCAGGCACAGCACGATCACCGCGAACACCAGCACCACCGGCCGGGTGTTGAGCGTGCCGTGGAGCATGCTCTGGTAGCGTCGCTTGAGGTTTTCGAAGATGCGGTCGAGACGATGGGCAAGTCCGCTGGGGTTTTCCTCGTGACGCAACAGCAGGGCGCACATCATCGGCGACAGCGTCAGGGCGACGATGCCGGAAATCACCACGGCCCCGGCGAGTGTCAGCGCGAACTCCTTGAAGAGTGCCCCGGTCAGCCCGGTCAGGAATCCGATCGGTGCATACACCGCCGCCAGGGTGATGGTCATCGACACCACCGGCATCGCGATTTCCCGGGCGCCTTCGAGTGCGGCCTCCAGCGGGGTCTTGCCTTCCTCGATATGCCGGTGGATGTTTTCCACCACGACGATGGCATCGTCCACCACCAGACCGATGGCCAGCACCATCGCCAACAGGGTCAGCAGGTTGATCGAATAACCCATCATCTGCATGAAGAACATCACGCCGATCATCGACAGCGGAATGGTCACCACCGGGATCACCACCGAACGCAGGGCACCGAGAAACAGGAACACCACCACGATCACGATCAGCACGGCTTCGAACAGGGTTTTCACCACTTCGTCGATGGAGGCCTGGATGAACAGCGTGGCGTCGTAGGCGATTTCGCTCTTGAGGTTGGGCGGCAACTGGGCTTCCAGCTCCGGCATGATCTTGCGTACTTCCCTGATCACGTCCAGCGGGTTTGCGCCGGGCGTTGCCTTGATCCCGATGTATACCGAGGGAGTGCCACCGAAGGAGCTGATGGAGTTGTAGTTCTCCGCACCCATTTCCACCCGAGCCACATCGCTGAGCAATACACGGCTGTCGCCACTGACCTTGAGCGGAATCTTGCCGAAGGCCTCGGCTGACTTCAGTTCGGTATTGGCGTTGATACTGGTGACCACGTACTCGCCTTTCACCTCACCGGCAGCGGAGAGGAAGTTGTACTGGCGCACGGCATTGGTCACATCGCTGGCGCTAAGGCCGAAACCGGCGAGCTTCACCGGGTCGATCCACAGGCGCATGGCGAACACCTGGTTACCCAGAATCTCCGCTTCGGCCATACCCGGCAGGGTCGCCAGCTTCGGCTGGATCACCCGCGACAGGTAGTCAGTGATCTGCGGGTTGCTCAATTCCTTGCTGAAGAAGCTGATGTACATCAGCGCCGAGGCATCGGCGGATTCCTTGCTCAGCACCGGGTCTTCGGCATCCTGCGGCAGTTTGTTCTTCACCTCGTTGGCCTTGGCCAGCAGTTCGGTAAACAATCGGTCGCTGTTGGAACCGATGCGTGCGTAGATCGAAATCACCGAGAAGTTCTGGCGACTGACCGAGGTCATGTAGTCGATACCCTCGGCACTCGCCAGGCTCTGTTGCATCGGCTGGGTGATGTAACCCTGGATGGTTTCGGCGTTGGCTCCGGGATAAGCGGTAGTCACCGTGATCAGGGCGTTTTCCATCTGCGGGTACTGGCGCAACGGAAGCTTGCTCCAGGCCTGGAAGCCCAGCAGCACAATCAGCAGGCTGACCACGGTGGCGAGCACCGGGCGGCGAATGAACGGATCGGTAAAGGCCATGAGGATTCCTTGATCAGTCGGCGCGACGCGGACTGTTCGGCTCGCCGAGGGTCTTGTCTTCGCTGATGGCGATGTGGGCGCCGTTGTCCAGTTTGATCTGGCCGGCCGTCACCACTTGCTCGCCGCTTTGCACGCCCTTGTTGATCATCACCAGGCCCTCGCGGCGCTCACCGGTTTCAATGAAACGGCGCTCGGCGATCAGCACCGGCTGGCCCTTGTCGTCTTTTTCGACGCTGCCGTCCTCGGCCTTTTTCTGCCCGACCACGTAAATCGAGTTGCCGTAGAGGGTGTAGGTGATCGCGCTTTCCGGTACGACGATGTGTTTCTGCGGATCCGGCAGCAGCACTTCCAGGCTGGCGAACATACCCGGCAGCAACTTGCCATCGGGGTTGGCCAGCGTCGCGCGAACCAGAATGTTGCGGGTGGTGCTTTCGACAATCGGGTTGATCGCACTGATGGCGCCGGGAAAGTTCTGGCCGGGATACGCGGCTACCGAAATCTGCACCGGTTGGCCGATGGCCAGTTTCGGCACTGATTGTTCGGGCACATAGAAGTCGGCGTAGAGGCTGCTCAGATCCTGCAGGGTGGCGATTTTCGTGCCGCTGGCGAGGTAGTCGCCGACGTCCACCTGACGAATGCCGATGGTGCCGCTGAACGGTGCGACGATGCGTTTTTTCGCCAGCGATGCATTGAGCTGATTGACCGTGGCCCGATTCTTTTGCAGCACCGCCGAGAGTCGGTCGAATTCGCCCTTGGAGATGGCGCTGCTACCGACCAGTTGGCTGCCACGACCGAAATCCAGTTGCGCCAGGCCGAGATCGGCCTTGGCGGTTTCCAGCAAGGCGGATTCGACGGCGCTGTCGAGTTGCAGCAACGGTTGCCCGGCCTTGACCTTCTGGCCTGATTCGAACTTGAGCTCGGTCACGGTGCCGGCCACTTCCAGGCTCAGCTCGACACCTTGCAGCGCCTTGAGCGTGCCGACGGTAGGCAGGCGCATCTGCCACGGGCGCTCGGCGGCTGTGGCCACGGCGACGCTGATCGGCGGTTTCGGTTTGGCAAAGCCCTGGATCATCGTGTAGATCGAGAAGGCCTTGTAACCGGCGAGAAGCAGAACGATCAGCAGTACAACACCCAACATGATCAGCATGCGGCGACGCAGCATATTCCAGTTCCTTGGAGAAAATCAGGCGAGACAGGCGGGAACATTACCCCGACTCCGGCAGGGATTCCAACTGCCAGTTTTTACAGGGTAGGAGGGGATGAAGTGGAGGAGGGGAGCACCGCCGACCGAACGGCCGGCGGCGGTTTTCAGGCCATCAGGTGCAGATGGTTGTCCCAGAGCCCTGCGGGCAGATCCAGCGGTTTGGCCAGCAGTTCATCCTGGCGACAATCGTAGTAGCGGCAACGTCCTTGCCCCGAGGTCACGACAAAGCCGTCCTTCACCGCACCGACGCCGGCGCAGTCGGGCAACGGGGCATCGAGGCGCACTTCGCCGCTGTCCAGATCCCAGATGAAGAAGCGGTTGCCACGCGGTGCGGTCAGTGCCACCAGACGCAGATCGCTGTGCACGGCGACGCTGGCGGTGTAGTGCCCCATCGACTGCAACTGATGCTCCGGCACCGGGAACGCCACGAACGGTTGGCCCGGACGCTTGATCGCCAGCAGTTCGGAGCGCTCCTGGGAAGGCCCCATGAATTGCTGGCCGGCAACGATGGTGCCGTCGCTGGCGATGCCCAGATGCCGCACGCTGTTCATCTGCTGGGCGAGGGTTTCCTTGCTCAGCAGGGTGCCGTCGCGTTGCATCAGCACCAGGCTCGGTTCCATGGCGTCGAGGTTCATGTCGACCCGGCTTTCGGCCTCGGTGCGGATTCCGCCGTTGGCCACCACCAGGGTTTCGCCGTCGGGCATCCACGACACCTGATGCGGGCCGAGACCGTGGGTGGAAATCTCCCCGCTGTGTACCAGCCGTTCACCCTCGAACTTGTACACCCCGAGCAGGCCGCGACCCGGATCGGTGGTGTCGTTTTCGGTGGCGTACAGGTAATCGCCGCTGTGGTGAATCACCGCGTGGCCGTAGAAATGCCGGTTCGGCTGCGAGGTCACGGTCTGCAGCAAGGCACCGTCGCGCAAGTCGATCAGGTAGCTCTCGGTGCCCGGACGGCGGGCGACGAACAGCGCGATCGGCAGCGTCGGGTGATTGATGATGTCGTGGCAGCGCTGACCGACTTCGGTGGCGAACACCCGGGTGCCGTCCAGCCGATAACCGACGGCGTAATGTTTGCCGTCGGTATCGTCCCGCGCCGACAGCAGCAGCGGGCTCTGATCCTTGCGCTTGAACAGCGTCCAGCCGCCCAGTGTCACTGCTCCCAGCAGCAAACTACCTAAAGTCAGAGCCTGGCGTCGCAGCATGGCACTTGCCCTCATCAGTCACCGTCGTTGGCGTTGAAGCCCAGTTGGATGCCCAGCGCCTTGGCCAGTTCGCCTTCGTGCAGGCGATGGACGACGTTGAGGCTGTCGTAGATGTCGTTGAGCTGCTGGCGACCGGCGTCGTCTTCGAGCATTTCGGTCAGCGAGCGCTGAGTGCTGCCGAACAGTTTGAGCGAGGCTGCGTATGCCGCATCGATCTTGTCCGCCAGCGGTTTCTGTTCGGCCGGCAGCAAGCCGCGCAGGCCTTTGTTGTCGACGCCTTCCCACACGGTCTTGGCGGCGGCGAGGCTGGCTTCCATCGCCGTCAGCGACGACTGGCTGCGCCATGCATCGGCCTGGAACGGTTGCGGCACGCCTTTGCTCTGACGGCCCATCGGGGTGCCGAGTTTTTTCTTCAGGGTGTCGAGGGCGGTGACCTGTACCCGCAGCAGATCGGCGATCGCTTCGTGGGAGTCGGCGTAGCGCTGGTTGGGGAACTTGCTCATCTGCGCGAGCATGCCGTCGGTGTTGTTCCAGTTGCTCAGAATCTCTTCAGCCAGTTGTTTCTGGCGCTCGCCGATGGCGACCAGCAACGGGCAGTATTTGGCTTTCTGTTCGTCATTGGCCACGTCAGGCTTGGCGTCGAACAGGATGTATTCGTAGGCCGACAGGCCCTGGACCACGACGCTGGATTTGGCCAGGGCGGCGGCGTCGATTTGCGGCTGGGCGGTGACCAGTTGCTCGACCTGACGGCCAACGAGGTTTTTCTTGTCCGGCCAGAACTGCACCTGCCACGAGCGGTTGCCCTCGGACAGCGGGCCGATCAACAGCGGTTGCAGTTCGGCCCAGGCTTTCTGCGCGTGCAGGAAGTCGGCGCGGGCGGTTTCCAGGTTTTCCTTGCCCTGGCAGTAGGCGAGGGCGCTGACGGCCAGTTGCCGGTCAGCCTCGACCCAGCGGGTGTAGGTCGGCAGGATCACCGATTTGGCGATGGCGGCCGAGGTGACGGCTTGCGGATCCTGCGGTGAGCAGGCGCCGAGGGCCAGTGCGGCAAGGCTGGTGAACAACAGCTTGGGACGGAACATGTCGGGCTCCCGATTCTTTTAAGTGTTTAAAGTGAATTCAAGAACGCCAGCAGCGCGGCACGCTGCTCGGCATTGAAAGACAAAACCTGTTGCTGCGCAGCCTGAGCTTCGCCGCCATGCCAGAGCACGGCTTCGAGCAGGTTGCGGGCGCGGCCGTCGTGCAAAAGCTGGGTGTGACCGCTGACCGCCTGCGTCAGGCCGATGCCCCACAACGGCGGGGTGCGCCAGTCGCGGCCGCTGGCCTGGAATTCGGTGCGGTTGTCGGCCAGGCCTTCGCCCATGTCATGCAGCAGCAGATCGCTGTACGGGCGAATCACTTGATTGGCCAGTTCAGGTTCGGCCGCGTTGGCGGCGGTGGTGTATTTCGGCGTGTGACAGGACTGGCACCCCGCTTGGAAAAACAGGCTCTTGCCGGCCAGCACCTGAGCATCGTTGACGCCCCGGCGAGCGGGAACGGCGAGGTTGCGGGTGTAGAACAGCACCAGACGCAGGATGTTGTCGCTGACTTCAGGTTCGCCGTCCGGGCCATTGCCATTGGGCGCCTGTTTGCAGGCGATTTGCGCGTCGGTGCAGTCATCAAATGGTCTCAGGCTCGTGGTGAGGCCCATATCACCAGAAAACGCGTGAACATTTTGTTGATTGAGGTTCGGTTGTCCGGCTTTCCAGCCAAATCGGCCCATCACGGTCTTTTGCTGCGCGTCGTCCCAGACCCGGTTGGGCCGGCCGTTGATGCCGTTGTTCTCTTTGGCCTGCGTGGTGGCGTTGGCGAGGATGGCTTCTTCGGGGATCGCTTCGAGCAGACCCAGACCGATCATCGGTGGCGCAACCCGTGCGGAGAAACGGGTGTCCGGGTGCATCGGGCCGTAGCCAAGCTGAGAGAACTGCAACACCGGTTTGCGCAGCTCGACTTCGGTGCCGTCCTTGAAGCGCACCGGCACTGGCGTGTAATCGACCCGCACCTTGCCTTCCGGCGCGACGCCAGGCACGGCCATGTCCTGGAACTGTCCGCCGTAGACCGGCTCCGGCACCACACCGACCTGCTCGATCAATCTGGCGTATTGCGGCGCATCGGGAATCGACAGGCGCACCAGCATCGATACGGCGTTCGGCGCATCCGGGGGCGGTGGATGGCCGCGACCGTCCTTGATGTGGCAGCCCTGGCAGGCATTGGTGTTGAACAACGGGCCGAGGCCATCGCGGGCGGTGGTGGTCGACGGCGCGATCACCCAGGGGCTGCGAAAGAAACTGTTGCCGACACTGAAATCCACCCGACGCGAAGGTGGCAGGTTGGCCGAGGGCAGGGAAAATGAATTCTGATCGGTCTTGCGCACGGTCGCGGCACCGCCGGAACGGGCTTCGCCGGGCTCGGCCTTGGTGAAACGCGGGGCGTCATCGCAGGCACTCAGGCCAAGGGCCAGAAACAGTGCGGACAAGCGAAGAGGCAGCGACGGCATCAGACTTCCTGCGGACGGGCGAAAATAAAGGCGCAAAGTCTAACAGGGCGAGGGGGTTTGAATAAGAGGAATTATCGTTTGCTTGATACAAGTCAGGCCGGCCGAAACGAACAAGGCGACCCGAGGGTCGCCTTGTTCAGTCAGACAGCGATGATCAGAACTCGTGATCGGCGTTGTCCGGGTTCAGGTCGCTGATGCCCAGTTTGCCGGCAGCCGCTTCGATCGAACCGGTCTGCTTGACCAGCGAGGCGATGGCGTCACGGACGATCTGGTTGCCGGCGGTGTTGCCGGCGGCGATCAACTGGTCGTAGTGCTCACCCTTGTTGGCGTGATCGACCATGACCTGGATCTTGGCTTCGGTAGCGGCCAGATCGTTTTTCAGGGCGGTGTCGGCAGCCGGGTCAACCTTGGCCACCAGCGACGACAGGCTGGCGCCGGTCATCTTGGTGCCGTCGACGCGGGTGTACTCGCCCAGGTAGACGTTACGAATGCCTTTGGCATCGTAGAAGTGCGAGTTGTGGGTGTTGTCGCTGAAGCAGTCCTGTTCGTCTTCCGGGGAGTTCGCTTCCAGGGACACTTTCATGCGCTCGCCGGCCAGCTCGCCCAGGGACAGGCTGCCCATGCCGAACAGCATTTTGCGCAGGCCGCTTTCAGCCGGTTCGGCTTCCAGGGTGGCGCGATAGTTGTCGGCCACGTTCGGCTTCCAGTTGCCGACCATTTCTTCCAGGTCGCTGACCAGCAGTTGGGTCACGGCTTTCAGGTAGGCACGACGACGATCGTTGTGACCGCCGGTGGCGCCGGCACCTTCCAGGTAGTCCGACGCCGGACGGTTGCCGGCGCCAGGGCCGGTGCCGTTCAGGTCCTGGCCCCAGAGCAGGAATTCGATGGCGTGGTAGCCGGTGGCGACGTTGGCTTCGGAACCGCCCAGCTCGTTCAGGCTGGCGAGTTTTTCCGGGGTGATGTCCTTGACGTCGACCTTGTCTTCGCCGACCTGTACTTCGGTGTTGGCGATGATGTTGGCGGTGGCGCCCGGGTTGCCCAGTGCGTGCTCGTAGGACTTGTCGACGTAGTCGATCAGGCCTTCGTCCAGAGGCCAGGAGTTAACCTGACCTTCCCAGTCGTCGATGATGGTGTTGCCGAAGCGGAACACTTCGCTCTGCAGGTAAGGAACGCGGGCGGCGATCCAGGCTTCACGGGCGGCTTTCAGCGTGTCGGCGTTCGGCTTGGCAAGGAATGCATCGATCGTGGTTTGCAGGGTTTTCGCGGTGGATTCGGCATCGCTGTAAACGGCGAAGACCATGTCGGCGTAGTGCGCGACCACAGCCTTGGCAGCGGCTTCGTCGACTTTACCAACAGCGGCAGGCGTCGCCGGTGCGGCGGTGCTGGCGGCTGGCGTCGGCGCAGCTGGAGCGGCGGCCTTGTCTTTACCTTCGCCGCAACCGGCGAGGGAAATGGCGATGGCCAGCAGACTGGCGGTAGCCAGAGGCATACGAATCATGGCGAACATCCTGCTTCGGTAATTGAGTGGACAGGCGCGGGGGTGCGCAAAAGCTGCGACATAATGCAAATCTTTCGCATTATGTGTAAAGGGTTGTAGCTGGAAATATTTCCTGTTTGCACAGGGGTTGCGCTGGATCAACGGCGTGGGTTGTTCCCGTTATCAGTGGCGGGGAGTCCAGTGCCGGAGGTTTCAGAGAATGGCGGCGTTGCTGCGTTGCGCCTGCTTGAGATACACGCTCAGTTCCCTCGCCGGCAGCGGCTTGCTGTAGTGATAGCCCTGACCTTCGTGGCAGCCTTCGGAGATGATGTAGGTCTCCTGTTCGGCAGTTTCCACACCTTCGGCGATCACCTGCATGCCCAGGCTCTTGCCCAGTTGAATGATGGCGCGAACGATGGTCGCGTCATCGTCGTCATCCAGCAGATCCTGGACGAAGCTCTTGTCGATCTTGATCTTGTCCAGCGGCAGACTCTTGAGATAACTCAGCGAGGAGTAGCCGGTTCCGAAGTCGTCGATGGCGATCAGTGCGCCGGAGCGGCGCAGGCTCAGCAAGTGCTGGGCGGCGGTGCTGATGTCTTCCATCAGGCCGGTTTCGGTGACTTCCAGTTCCAGGCTGCGCGGTGGCAGGCGGTACATCTGCAGCAGGTTGTTGACCACTCTCGGCAGCTCGGCGTGGTGCAGTTGCACGGTGGACAGGTTGACCGCCATGCGCAGGTCGACGAAGCCCTGATCGTGCCATTCGCGCAGTTGCTTGCAGGCCTGATCCAGCACCCACTCGCCGATGGCGATGATGGTGCCGTTCTGTTCGGCCAGCGGAATGAACAGGTCCGGCGGCACCAGTCCGTGTTCCGGGTGTTGCCAGCGGATCAGTGCCTCGACGCCGACCACACGGTGATCGCGGTAGCTGATCTGTGGTTGATAGACGAGGTAGAACTGATCCCGCAGCAGGGCATCGCGCAGGTCTTTTTCCAGTTCGCGACGGCGGCGCATTTCGCTGTCGACGCTGGCGATATAGAACTGATAGCGGTTGCGCGAGCGGGTCTTGGCCAGGGTCATGGTCTGCTCGGCTTTCTGCAACAGCTTCTCGGTGCTGTCGCCGTCCTCCGGAAACAGGGTGATGCCGATGGTCGCGCGCAGGCGGATTTCCTGATGATCGAGGGCGAACGGGGCTTCCAGGTCGTCGAGAATGCTTTGTGCCAGTTCCGCCGCTTCGTAAGGTTGTTCGATGTCGGCCTGCACCAGGGCGAACTGGTCGCCGCCGAGACGGGCGAGGGCGCCGAGGCGTCCGCTGTGGGCACGCAGGCGATCCGCCAGGGCCAGCAGCAGCTGGTCGCCGGTCTGGTAGCTGAATTGTTCGTTGATGCCTTTGAAGTCATCCAGCCCGACGCACAACACCGCGACCCGGCGCTGCAGCTTGCCGGCGTCCACCAGGATCTTGTCCAGCTGTTGCTGCAATTGTTGGCGGTTCGGCAGGCCGGTGAGGAAATCGTACTGGGCCATGCGCAGCAGGCTGTTTTCCGCTTCGTGGCGCAGATGGGTGTTGCGTTCGATGGATTCGAGCAACTGGTTGGCGGTGTTGATCCAGATTCCCAGTTCGTTTTTCTCGTGCCCCTTGAGCTGCGGAATCTTGTGTTCGCTGGGGCGGTCCGGATTGATTTCGGTGAGGTGCTCGATGATCCGCGACAGCGGCTTGGTCAGCAGCCAGTGATAGACCAGATACAACACCAGCCCCATGGCCAGGGCGCGCAACACGCCGGAAATGAAGATGATCACCGAACTGACGATGAAACCCTGGCCGTAGGTGGCGGTGTCGAGGGTGATGCTCAGGTCGCCGTAATATTCGCTGTAGGGACCGCGCCCCACCAGTTGGGTGGTGAAGGTTCGCTCCTGGCCGAGGATCAGGTCGGTCAGCCAGCGGCTGCTGGATTGCTGCAATTCACGGGATTTCTGCGCGAGCATCGCTTCGTTGGGATGCCCGATGGAGGCCTGGCGCACGGCGTCGTCCTGGAACAGGCCTTCGATCACCTGCATGCCCATTTCCCGGTCCAGGCTGTAGACCGCCTGGGTGGAGGGATCGCGGAACATGTCGAGGATACGTTCGGCATCGCCGGCGACGGCCTGGCGGGTTTTATAGGCATCGAAAACAATCTGCGCGCAGCTCAAGACCACGCCGACGATCAATGCCGACAGGAGCACGACCCGGAGCAACTTCACCGACAAGCTGTTCTTGAGTTCCAGCTTCAAAGGGTTATTCCTTGTTCCGTGCGGGTAGCGTCAAGTTGCCATGAGTATTGGCAATCCCGTGTTGGCAGTCAAAGGGACAATCGAACCGCGGAAAGTTTGTCCGTGGCCTTGGCCGAAATGCGGCTGCCTGGAGTATTGGCCCTGATTGTACTGTGTCGGTAGTTTTGCTCTCCAACTTGAGGGGCGTCGGACAATTTTTCCTCTGTTTGATGTTAGTCCGCTGTGGCTTGGGAGCAAGGGGGAAAGGGCTGCTTTGCGTGTGGGAAATGGCCTTGTTTGTGACGGTATTCGCCGACCTGATTGCACAGGCATAAAAAAACCCGGCAATAGCCGGGTTTTTGTCTGGCGCGCAGCTTAAGCGGTGAAGGTCTTGCCTTCGAACTGCTCGGCCACGAACTTCCAGTTGACCAGGTTCCAGAACGCTTCAACGTACTTCGGACGCAGGTTGCGGTAGTCGATGTAGTAAGCGTGTTCCCAGACGTCGCAGGTCAGCAGCGGGGTGTCGCCGCTGGTCAGCGGGTTGCCGGCGCCGATGGTGCTGGCCAGGGCCAGGGAACCGTCAGCCTTTTTCACCAGCCAGCCCCAGCCGGAACCGAAGGTGCCGATCGAGGTTTTGCTGAACTCTTCCTTGAACTTGTCGAACGAACCGAACGCCGCGTTGATGGCATCAGCCAGTGCGCCGGTTGGTTGACCGCCGGCGTTTGGCGCCAGGCAGTTCCAGTAGAAAGTGTGGTTCCAGACCTGAGCGGCGTTGTTGAAGATGCCGCCCGAGGAAGTCTTGACGATCTCTTCCAGGGTCTTGCCTTCGAACTCGGTGCCTGGCACCAGGTTGTTCAGGTTCACGACGTAGGTGTTGTGGTGCTTGTCGTGGTGGAATTCCAGGGTTTCCTTGGAAATGTGCGGCTGCAGGGCATCGTGTGCGTAAGGCAGCGGCGGCAATTCGAAAGCCATGATGATTCTCCTAATCAGGTCTGTTGCGGTGAGCGCAAGGCCGATCACGGGCGGCCAGAAATGCACCGGCGAGTTTTTACTCTTTGCGGCGCAGGGTTCGGATCATAGCACCGGGGGTGCGGCATAACCACGCAACAACTGTGTGGGATAGAGGTTCCAGAGCCTTTTGGAATAAATCACGAAGCCAATATCAATTGACCGGCTACCGTGAACATCATCACCGCCACCAACAGATCGAGAATTCGCCAGGTCCCCGGCCGCGCCAGCCACGGTGCCAGCCACGCCGCGCCGAACGCCAGGGTGAAAAACCACAGCAGCGAAGCACTTGCCGCGCCCACTACATAGGCGCCTGGCACCGACTGTTGTGCACCAAGGGAGCCGATCAGCAGCACGGTGTCCAGATAGACGTGCGGGTTGAGCAGGGTCACCGCCAGTGCGCTGAGCATCACCGCCCGCAGTGAACGCACGGTCTGGTTTTCACCCTGTTGCAGGCTCTGTTTCGAGAACGCCCGGCGCAACGCCTGGCTGCCGTACCAGATCAGGAACACCGCGCCGCCCC
The DNA here is from genome assembly GCF_023242405.1 of Pseudomonas sp. MWU12-3088. NCBI lineage: Bacteria > Pseudomonadati > Pseudomonadota > Gammaproteobacteria > Pseudomonadales > Pseudomonadaceae > Pseudomonas > Pseudomonas sp. MWU12-3088. The sequence continues at coordinate 251,260 of NZ_JALJEA010000003.1, read as the reverse complement.
AACGGGCAACCGCCAGCAATGTCGGATTCTGCGCCAGTACCGTGGCCAGACCGAAGACGCCTGCCGCTACCAGCAATGCATCACAGGCGACGCACAGCGCGGCGACCGGTAGGTGATGTTCACGACGCAGGCTCTGGGCGAGGACAAAGGCGTTCTGGGTGCCGATCGCCATGATCAGCCCGAAGGCCACCAGCAGGCCGTTGGTATAGCTTTGCCACATGACAGTTACTCCGCGTTGGCTGCGAGATCGCGCAGCACTTGCATGGCGCGTTCGGCGTCGGCCTGACCGACGAACAAATGGTCGTGGTAATAGCCGGCAATCACGTTGCAGCTGATGCCGGCCTTGCCCAGTGCAGTGGCGAATGCGGCGGTCAGGCCGACGGCTTCCAGCGCCGAATGCACGTTCAAGGTGATCCAGGCCGCGACATAGTCGAAACTGAAACCGGCGCGCTCGGCGTGGGACCGTTCGAGAATCACCGTCAGCCCTTCCTGTTCACGGAAACTTCCGACAACTTCCAGGCCACTCGGCAACTGCCCGTCGCGCAAGGTGCAGAACACGTATTCGCCGGCATTGAGCTGCGGGCTCATGCTGCGCAGCAGGGTGGTCAACGAGGTTTCGCCAGCCATGGGGAGGGTCCTTGATAAAGAGTGCTTGCTGGCTATTCTCCGGGCAGACGCTGTATAAGAAAAACCAATAGTGCTGATCGCTCATTAGGAATACTGATGTTCGACTATAAATTGCTTTCCGCTCTGGCCGCTGTGGTCGAGCAGGCCGGATTCGAACGGGCGGCGCAGGTGCTGGGCCTTTCGCAATCGGCGATTTCCCAGCGGATCAAACTGCTGGAAGCGCGGGTCGGTCAACCGGTGTTGGTACGCGGGACACCGCCGTCACCCACCGAGATCGGCCGGCGCCTGCTCAACCATGTGCAGCAAGTGCGTCTGCTTGAACGGGATCTGCAGACGCTGGTGCCGGCGCTGGACGAAGAGGGCCTGCCGGAACGGCTGCGTATCGCCCTGAACGCCGACAGCCTCGCCACCTGGTGGGCGGAGGCCGTGGGCGACTTCTGCGCCGAACAACACCTGTTGCTGGACTTGATCGTCGAAGACCAGACCGTCGGCCTCAAGCGCATGCGCGCCGGTGAAGTCGCCGCATGCCTGTGTGCCAGTGAACGACCGGTGGCGGGCGCCCGCAGCGTGCTGCTCGGCGCCATGCGTTATCGGGCGCTGGCCAGCCCGGCGTTCATCGAGCGGCATTTCCCCGACGGCGTGCGGGCCGAACAACTGCCGCGCACCCCGGCGCTGGTGTTCGGCCCGGACGACTTTCTGCAACACCGTTACCTTGCATCCCTCGGCGTCGATGGTGGTTTCGAACATCATTTGTGCCCGTCGTCCGAAGGTTTTATCCGCCTGACCGAAGCCGGTCTCGGCTGGGGGCTGGTGCCGGAATTACAGGTGCGCGAGCAACTGGAACGCGGCGTGTTGCGCGAACTGTTGCCAGATAAACCGATCGACGTGCCGTTGTACTGGCATCATTGGCGCAATGGCGGCCAGTTGCTGGGGTTGTTGACCGAGCAATTGGTGCGTTCGTCGGCGCAATGGCTGGTGCCGTTGGACTGACGGCCAGCGTCAAGACTCACGAATCAGGCAAAACGAAAGACAGCGGAGCTCTACATGAAAATTCTGGTCACCGGCGCAAGCGGCTTCATTGGCGGACGCTTTGCGCGTTTTGCCCTGGAGCAGGGCCTGGACGTGCGGGTCAACGGTCGCCGGGCCGAAGGCGTCGAGCATCTGGTGCGTCGCGGCGCCGAGTTCGTTCAGGGTGATCTGAGCGACCCGGACCTGGTGCGTGCGCTCTGCACCGACGTCGAAGCCGTGGTGCATTGCGCCGGCGCGGTCGGGCTGTGGGGGCGCTATCAGGACTTTCATCAGGGCAATGTGCAGGTCACCGAAAACGTGGTGGAAGCCTGCCTCAAGCAGCGGGTGCGGCGCCTGGTGCACCTGTCATCGCCATCGATCTACTTTGACGGCCGCGACCACCTCGGCCTGACCGAAGAGCAGGTGCCCAGGCGTTTCAAACATCATTACGCGGCAACTAAATATCTGGCGGAGCAAAAGGTCTTCGGCGCACAGGAATTCGGCCTCGAAACCCTGGCCCTGCGTCCGCGTTTCGTCACTGGCGCCGGCGACATGAGCATTTTTCCGCGTCTGCTGAAGATGCAGCGCAAGGGGCGTCTGGCGATCATCGGCAACGGCTTGAACAAGGTTGACTTCACCAGCGTGCACAACCTCAACGAAGCGTTGCTGAGCAGTCTTCTGGCGGCCGGTTCGGCATTGGGCAAGGCCTACAACATCAGTAACGGCGCCCCGGTGCCGTTGTGGGATGTGGTCAATTACGTGATGCGCAAGATGGAAGTCCCACAGGTCACCAGGTACCGGTCCTACGGGTTGGCCTACAGCGTGGCGGCGCTCAACGAAGGTGCATGCAAACTCTGGCCGGGACGGCCCGAACCGGCCCTGTCGCGCCTGGGCATGCAGGTGATGAACAAAAATTTCACCCTCGACATCAGTCGCGCCCGGCATTATCTGGACTACGATCCGAAAGTCAGTCTCTGGACGGCCCTCGATGAGTTCTGTGGCTGGTGGAAAGCCCAGGACATTCGTTGATACGAAGTGCTGAACCCCGCCGCGGGTTGGGGATCAATCCCTGCGGCTGCGGGGTTTATACTGCGCCGCAATCAGCCATTACCGGGTTTCACAAAGGTTGCCTCAATGTCCATGCGTAACGATGCCCACGATGATTTCGACGATGTTCCGAGCCTGCGTGCCGACACACTCGATGACGACGATTTCCCTGCTACCACTCGCACTTCCGTGCATTCGCGCACGCCACCCGTGGTCAAGGTCAAGTCGGCCAGCACCGGGCCATTGTGGGCGCTGGTCGGTGCGTTGTTCTTTGCTTTCATCGGCCTGGCCTGGTGGAGTTTCCAGCAGATTTCGCTGATGGAGCAGCAACTGGTGGCGACCCAGGAAAGTTTCGCGCGGATCAGTGAAGAAGCGGCGGGGCGCCTGCAGGACATTTCCGGCAAGGTCGTGGCCAGCCAGACCAACGTCAACACCGACAGCGAAGCGCTGAAGTTGCAGATCAAACAGTTGCAAAGCGCACTGCAGGATCAGAGCAAACAGCAGCAGGGTGTGGCGGGGCAGGCGACGGACCTGGACAAGCGTCTGGCGCAGATGACCGCCCAGACCACCGAACAGCAGAACGCCAATACCCAGTTGCAGGCCCAGGTCAAAGCCCTGAGTGCAGAGCTGGCGACACTGAAAAACGCGCCGGCCGATACCAGCAAGGTCGACGCGCAACTCAAGGGCTTCGACGCGCAGTTCAAGAGCCTCGGTGCCGACATCACGGCGCTGAAGAAACAAGGCAGTTCGAACGCCGCCATCGAGCGTCTGGAGCAGGAAATCGTCGTGCTCAAGAGCGAGCAGGACAACCGTCCGGCCGCTGCGCAGGGCGGCTCCAGCACCGCCGAGTTCGATGCATTCCGTGGGCAGATGACCCGCAACATCAACACCCTGCAGGCGCAGATCCAGAACCTGCAGCAGCAGATCAACGCCCGGCCGTAAGCCTCTTCTGTGGCGAGGGAACGTGCTCCCTCGCCGCATCCCCCTCGCAACATTCAGACGCTTTGTGAATATCCATACCTCCCTTCAGGCCGTCTACGCTCTTGAAACACCAACAAGAACGAGGGATGCGTCATGGGGTTTGTGCAAAAGCTGGCCTGGCTCGGTGCGGTGCTGTTGTTGAGTTTCGGTCAGGCCAATGCGGCCACGGAAAAGGACGACAGCAAGGCTGCCATCGCCTTGCTGGAAAAGGCTCTGGCCTACTATCACGACAACGGCGACAAGGCGTTCGCGGCATTCAGCCGCCAGGGCGAATTCGTCGACAAGGATCGCTACGTGTTCGTGGTCGATACCAAGGGCGTGATGCTCGCCAGCGGCGGGCCGTCCTCGGCGTTGATCGGTCGGGATGTGAGCGAAGTGCTTGGCCCGGATTTGCAGAAGGCGTTCAAGGACGCGTTGAAAGTGCCGGAAGGCAACGGCATCCAGCAGGCCGAGTACCGTTGGCAGAACCAGGCCGACGGCAAGGTCGAGCGCAAGCATGTGTTCTATCAGCGCATCGGTCAGCGGATTCTGGCGGTCGGCTACTACTTGCCGCGTGCGTCGGCGGAGCAGGCGAAATCGTTACTCGACAAGGCCGCCACCGATCTGACCAAGGACGAAAAGGGCACGCTGACGGCGATCAATTCGCTCAAGGGCGGCTACCTGCAGGATGACCTGTATGTGTTCGTGGTGGATCTGAACACCCAACGCTACGTCGCCCATGGCACCAACCTGCGGTTGATCAACACCGACTTCGCCAAGGTCAAGGACCCGGAAGGCAAACCCGTGGGTGAGCCGATTCTGGCGTTGATCGGCAAGCAAGATGAGGGCGAATACGAATACCGCTGGAAGAACCCGGTGACCGGCAAGGTCGAGGACAAGCATGCCTATCTGAAGAAGGTCGGCGGGTTTCTGGTGGCGGTCGGTTATTACAGCGCTTGATCCCTGTGGCTCCCACGCACTGCGTGGGAGCCAATGCATCCGTCAGCGGGCGCCGTGCTCACGCCCGCGCAACAAGCGGTTCGGCATGGCAATCGCCGCCGCCAGCCCGAGCAGCGACACCCCGGCACTGACCATCAGCAAATGCCGGAACGTCACCAGCAATTCGGCGCGCAAGGCATTCTGCGCGTCGCCGGGGGCCGCGTTCAGGCCATCGAGCAGCACGTTGCCGGAGTGACCTTCGCCGATCAGCGATGCGCCGGTAAGGTGGGCGAAACTGGAGTCCTGCAACAACGCCAGCAGCAGCGCCGACATCAACGCCACGCCCACCGCGCCACCCAGGGAGCGGAACAGGTTGGTGGTGCTGGTGGCGACGCCAATGTCTTTTTGTTCCACCGAGTTCTGCGTGCCGACCAGCGAGGTCGGGAACTGCATGCCGCCGGCGATACCGCTGAGCAACATGAACAGGCTGCTGATCAGCGTCGCATCGGGTGGGCTGAAGGCCATGCCGAGGATCGAGATCGGCATCAGCAACGCACCGGTGAAAATCTGTGGTTTGTAGCGCCCGGTAATCGAGGTGCGACGACCGGCGAAGTACGCACCGATCGGCAAGCCCATCGCCAGCGGCAACAAGTGCAGCGCCGCGCTGTCGGCGCCGGCACCGGTCACGCTCTGGAAACGCAACGGCATCAGCACGATCAACGAAATCGCCTGGAAGCTGCAGAAGAAAATCGTGCACCAGCACAGCAGAGCGTTGCGATTGGTGAACAGGTGCATCGGCAGCAACGGCTCACGGGCACGGCGCTCATGCCAGACGAACACCGCCAGCACCGCTACCGCGCAAGCGAAAAGACCGAGCACTTCGCTGCTGCGCCACGCATGACCCTGGCCGACTTGAGTGATCGCCAGCAACAGCGCCGTCAGGCCGATGATCATCAGCAGTGTGCCGAGGTAGTCGATGACCGGTTTGCGCTGGGGAATCGGCAGACCGACCAGGTTGCGTCGCGCCACCCAGTACGCGCCAAGGCCCAGCGGCAGGTTGATGAGGAACACCCAGCGCCATGACAGGTATTCGGTCATGTAGCCGCCCAGCACCGGGCCGGCCACGCTGGCCACCGCGTACATGCTGGAGAAGTAACCCTGATAGCGCCCACGCTCACGGGGCGGCACGATGTCGCCGATGATCGCCTGGCTCACCGAAATCATCCCGCCGGCGCCGATGCCCTGGAAAATCCGCGCCAGCACCAGTTGCTCCATGCTCTGGGCCATGCCGCAAAACAGCGAGGCGAGGGTGAACAGGCCCATGCCGAACAGCATCAGTTTGCGCCGCCCGTACAGGTCACCGAGCTTGCCGTAGATCGGCACCGCCACGGTCATCGCCACCATGTAGCCGGAAATCACCCAGGCCAGCAGGCTGACGTCCTTGAATTGCGCGGAGATGGCCGGCATGGAAACGGCGACGATGGTCTGGTCCAGTGCACCAAGGAAGATCGCCAGCATCAGCGCGACCAGCACGCTGCGAATGGCCGGTTTGGGCGTTTCGGGGTGGTTGAGATTGGTCACGGGCGAACCTGCGGGCAGTGATTGACCCGCAGGGGCAAGGCGAGCGGGTGGATGCTCGCCAGTGTAAGTCGGTAGCAGGCTATTCGATAGCCTCATAAGGAAGTCCGACGTAATTTTCTGCAATGGTTTTTTGTCCCGCTTCTGAACTGACAAAGTAGTCCAGTTCCGAGGCGCTGATGCGCTGACTGAAATCGTCGTGCTCATCGAAACGGTGCAGCATCGAAGTCATCCACCAGGAAAACCGCTCGGCTTTCCACACCCGACGCAGGCAGATTTGCGAATACTTCTCCAGCAAGTCAGTGCGCCCTTCGCGATAGACCTTCAGCAGAATCCTGAACAGCGTGCTGACATCGCTGGCCGCCAGATTCAAACCCTTGGCGCCGGTCGGTGGAACGATATGCGCCGCGTCGCCCACCAGAAACATGCGCCCGTACTGCATCGGTTCGACCACGAAACTGCGCAGCGGCGCGATGCTCTTTTCAATCGACGGGCCGGTCACGAGTTTCTGCGCCAGATCCTCCGGCAGACGATTGCGCAGTTCATCCCAGAAGCGTTCATCCGACCAGTCGTCGACGCTTTCCTCGGCCGGCACTTGCAGGTAATAGCGGGTGCGGGTCGCCGAACGCATGCTGCACAGGGCGAAGCCGCGTTCGTGGCGGGCGTAGACCAGTTCGTCGTGAATCGGTGGCGTGTCGGCGAGTATCCCCAGCCAGCCGAACGGATAGACCCGTTCGAAAATCTTCAGGCATTCGGCTGGAATCGACTGACGAGCCACGCCGTGGAAACCGTCGCAACCGGCGATGTAATCACAATCGACGCGCCAGGTTTCGCCGTCCTTTTCAAACGTGACGAAGGCCTCGTCGCTTTTCATGCCACAGGGAACGACATGGCTGGCTTCGTAGATGGTCTGTCCGCCGGTCTCCCGACGAGCGGCCATCAGGTCGCGGGTGACCTCGGTCTGGCCATAGACCATCACGGTTTTTCCACCGGTCAGCGCCTGCAGATCGATGTGCACCCGACGCCCGTCGAGGGCCAGTTCGAACCCACCGTGGACCAGCCCTTCGGCGTCCATCCGCTGACCCACGCCAGCCTCGCGCAACAGCTCTACCATGCCCTGTTCAAGGACTCCGGCGCGAATTCGGCCGAGCACATAGTCAGGTGTCTGTCGCTCAATGATCAGGGTGTCGATGCCGGCGTTGTGCAGCAGTTGGCCGAGCAATAATCCGGACGGACCGGCGCCAATGATGGCGACTTGGGTTTTCAGCGTTTTCATTGTTTTTATGACTCGCAAGCTTCACGCGACAACGGCCGGTGAATGATTTTCAGGATTCGAGTGCTTGCATTTTTCCCTTGCGGGTCTGTCAATTGAAGGTGAAAACTGAGCCGATACCTGTACATTCTGCCAATCGGTGCGATTATCGCCCGCAACCTTCGAGGCCTGGATTGAAGTGATGAACAAGCCTGACCTGCCTTCGATTCCGGTGTTCAAGCTCTACGGTGAAAGCCTGGACTGGCCGACCCCTGACTTGCTGCACTGTGAAACCATTTCCAAACGCAGCCGCGAACATCAATGGGAAATCAAACCCCACCGCCACGCCGATTTGTGCCAGTTGCTCTTCGTATTCAAAGGTCAGGCAGAGCTTGAAATCGAAGGTCAACGCACGCAACTGAACGAAGCCGCCATCCAGATCCTGCCGCCGCTATCGGTGCATGGATTCCGTTTTTCCGAGGACGTCGAAGGATTCGTCGTCACCCTCGCCACACCGTTGATCAACCATTTGCAGGCGCAGCTGGGCAGCGCGGTGCAGGCCCTGGCCCAGGCCGAAAGCTATCCGGCGGGGCAGGACGCGGAGTACCTCAACAGTCTGTTTGCCGCGTTGCAGGCCGAGTACAACGGCCATCAACCGGCGCGGGAAATGCTCATGCATTCGCTGGTGAGCGTGATCATGGTCTGGGTCAGCCGTCAGGCGATCCGCCGGCATAACGCGAGCCAACGCCCGCAGCGTCAACGCGAGTACCTCAACGGTTTCATCCAGTTGGTCGAAGAGACTTACCGCCAGCATGTGAAGGTCGAGGACCTGGCTCATCGTCTGGGGATTTCCGTCTCGCACCTCAACGGCACCTGCCGCGAACTGGCAGGGCAGCCGGCGTTGCAGATCATGCACGAACGTCAGTTGCTGGAAGCCAAGCGCCTGCTGACGTACACCAGCATGACGATTTACGAGATGTCCGAGGTATTGGGTTTTTCCGATCCGACCAACTTCACGCGCCTGTTCCGGCGCCGTGTGGGGATCTCGCCAAAGGCGTTCCGCGACCGCTTGAAGGCCGAGCAGAACGACGACGCCTGACGTCCTGTATCAGCGCAGGGCGTTGAGGGTGGCGTTGTGAGGGATGCAGCGCTCGAAGTTGCAGCTCGCGTACTCACGGGGCAGTTGCCGCAACTGCTCCACGCGCCATGCCGCGGTGCCGTACAGCGCCAGCGTGGCCGCGCAGGTGATGAAAATCGCGAGGTATCTTCTTGTTCTGGTGCTCATGATCATGACGTTGACCTCTGAACGAATACCCTTGGGTACTACTTTCAGCATAGGTCAGCGCCGTGGAGTTGCCAGCCGCGCGGCGATCGGGTTTACAACCCGACATCCCATTGCGGATTTTCGGGAAAGCGCAGTACCAGGAAATCCAGCATGCTGCGCAGTGCCGCCGGCATGTGCTTGCGTGAGGCGTACACCGCGTAGATGTTCATCCGCCGAGGTTCGGCGTTGGGCAGCAGGCGCACCAGTTCGCCGCTGTGAATATGCACGCCGGCCTGATAGGTCGGCAGCATCGCCACCCCGGCGCCGGCCAGTGTGGCGCGCAGCAGGGTGCTGGCCTCGTTGGCGCTGATGTTGCCCTGCACCGGCACCGAGACCGGCTCGCCATCCTCTTCGAAATGCCACAGGCTCTTGCCGAAATAGGAGTGGGTCAGGCAGTTGTGCCGGCTCAGGTCTTCTACGCGCTGCGGTTGTGGATGTTCCTGCAGATAGGCGGGTGCGGCGCAGACCACCGAGCGACAGACCGTCAGGCGCCGGGCGATCAGGTTGGGGTCGAGGTCATTGCTGGTGCGGATCGCCAGGTCGATGCGCTCGTCCACCAGGTTCACCGTGCGATCGAGCATTTGCAGGTCGATGTTGACGCCCGGGTAGCGCTTGACGAATGCGGCCATGGCATCGGCCAGTTGCGCCTGGCCGAACGAGGTGCTGACGCTGATCCGTAGCAGGCCCCGCGGCGCATCGTCGGGCTCGCTGACGGCGGCCTGCATGTCGCCCGACAGTTCCAGCATCTGCCGGCAGCGCGGCAGGATTTCGTTGCCGGCCGCGGTCAGGCTCAACTTGCGTGTGGTGCGGTGCATCAGGCGCGCGCCGACCCAGTCTTCCAGTTCCGCCAGATACCGCGACACCACCGGCCGCGACAGGTCCAGGTGATCAGCCGCCGCCGACTGGCTGCCCAGATCCACCACCGTGACAAACACCCGCATTGCTTGAAGACGATCCATGATTTGCCCGCTTTCAGAAACAAACTATGTTTAAGCATCGCATTTTTTGTAACGAGTCTGGCAACTAAGCTCTGTCCCATCGCCAAGCACGGCATTCGAACAGCGGAGCAACCCATGATCGGCTTCACCACTCTCAAGCGCGTTTTACTGGCCACCGCCACCCTCGGCTTTGCTGCTCACGCGGCGGCTGCGAACCTGAGCCTCGATGTCTACAACCCGGGCACCAACGCGATCTTCCCGGTGACCTCGGTGCTGGTCAGCGGCGAGAAGGACGCGATATTGGTAGACGCGCAGTTCGGCAAATCCCAGGCAGAACAAGTGGTGGAAAAGATCCGCGCCAGCGGCAAGCAACTGACCACCATCTACATCAGCCACGGTGACCCGGATTACTACTTCGGTCTCGACACCCTGACCAAGGCCTTCCCGAACGCCAAGGTGCTGGCCTCGCAGCCGACCGTTGATCACATCAAGCAAACCGTCGACGGCAAGCTCGCATTCTGGGGCCCGAAAATGGGCGCCGACGTGCCGGCCAAAACCATCGTGCCGGGTGTGCTCAAGGGCGACAGCCTGATGCTCGAAGGCCAGAAACTGCAGGTGGTCGGCCTGGAAGGCAAGCAACCGGATCGCAGCTTCGTGTGGATTCCATCGCTGAAAGCTGTGGTGGGTGGTGTCGTCGTTGCCGAGAACATCCACGTGTGGATGGCCGATACCCAGACTGCACAATCCCACGCCGACTGGCTGGAAACCCTGCACTCGATCGAAACCCTGAAGCCGAAAACCGTGGTGCCGGGTCACTACCTGGGTGACAGCGCCCGTTCGCTGGCCGCCGTGAAGTTCACCGCCGATTACATCAAGGCCTTCGACGAAGAAACCGCCAAGGCCAAGGACTCTGCCGCGCTGATCGCCGCGATGAAAAAACGCTACCCGAAACTGGGCGAGGAAAGCTCCCTGGAGCTGAGCGCCAAGGTCGCCAAGGGCGAGATGAAGTGGTAACCCGATTCTGAAAAACGCAGCACTCTCAAGCCAACTGGAGAATGTCATGAGCAAGATCGCAATCATTGGTGCCACCGGCCGTGCCGGCAGCCAATTGCTGGAAGAAGCCCTGCGTCGCGGCCACAGCGTCACCGCCATCGCCCGGGATACCTCGAAGATCGGCGCCCGTGCCGGTGTGGTCAGCAAGAACGTCGACGTGCTGGATGCCGCCGCGCTGGAAGCGGCAGTCGCCGGTAACGATGTGGTGATCAGCGCCGCGCATTTCGCCACGGTGCCGGCCAGCGCGCTGCTCGGCCCGGTGAAACAGGCCGGAGTGAAACGTCTGCTGGTGGTCGGCGGTGCCGGTTCGCTGTTGCTGCCGGACGGCACCCGCGTGATCGACAGCGCCGGTTTCCCGGCCGAGTACAAGGCCGAGGCCAGCGCCGGTGCAGCGTTTCTCGACGCCCTGCGTCAGGAGAAGGAACTGGACTGGACGTTCCTGTCGCCGTCGGCGCTGTTCTTCGAAGGCGAGCGCACCGGTAAATTCCGCGTCGGCAAGGATGACTTGCTGGTGAGTGCTGAAGGCCAGAGCTCGATCAGCTTTGCCGACTACGCGATTGCGCTGATTGACGAAGTGGAAACGCCGAAGCATTCGCGTCAGCGGTTCACCGTCGGATATTAAGTACTAAAAAGCCCCTCACCCCATCCCTCTCCCTCCGGGAGAGGGATGGGCGGGCGGCGTTCCGATGAGGGCAGGGCGTCACCGCGTATGAGCCTGCTCCACCAGCCACCCCATCAACTCCTGCAACTTCGCCGACGGCTCCGACGCCGGCGCCACGATGTAATAACCCAATCCCGTCTTCACCTTCAGATCGAACGGCATCACCAGTCGCCCGGCGTTCAAGTCATCGCCGATCAACGACCAGTCGCCGATCGCCACCCCGGTCCCGTGGGACGCCATCGACATCGCCTGATCCAGCGTCTCGAAATGCTGACCGCTGGCGATGTTGCTCAAGTGCAGTTCGGCGGCTTCAAGCCATAGCGTCCAGTCGTCATCGGTGTGGGTCGGGTGCAGCAGCAAGTGTTGTTGCAGATCCGCCGGTGTGTGCAGAGTCGGCCCGCCGTTGAGCAGCGTCGGCGAGCAGACCGGCGTCAGTTGTTCATCGAACAGATGCAGCGTGGCAGGGGAATCGTGGGGCGCGGTGCCGTAGATCACCGCCGCGTCGAACTGCTCGCGATGAAAGTCCACGCCGTGTTGCAACGACGCCGTGAGTTTCACCGGCACGTCCGGGCGCTCGCGTTGCCATTGCAGCAGCCGTGGCAGCAACCAGCGCATCACGCAGCTCGGGGCCTTGAGTTGCAGGGTTTCGCGCTTGGCACCGATCTGCTCCATCGAGTCGCCGATCAGGCTGAACACCTGCTGCACCCGTGGCAGCCATTCGCGACCTTCGGCCGTCAGCTCCAGGCCCCGGGCCAGACGAATGAACAGCTCATAACCCAAATGCTCCTCAAGCCCGGCGATCTGCCGGCTCACCGCACCCTGGGTGATGTGCAACTGCTCGGCGGCCCGGGTGAAGTTGCAGCACTGCGCGGTAATCAGAAACGTGTGCAGGGCGGGCAGGGGAGGCAGTCGTTTCATGTGGATCCAAGGTATGACGTGAGGACATGGCTAGTATGAGCTTTTATCGATTGTTGCGGCTACGGGTCGCCCGTTTCAATGAGGCCAATCACCGGTTCCCTCAAGGCCCGGTGCCTCAACGAACAAGAAGGGCAAAGACATGGCGACGTGTGGCGAAGTACTGGTCAAGTTACTCGAAGGTTACGGGGTCGAGCAGGTGTTCGGCATTCCCGGGGTGCATACCGTGGAGCTGTATCGCGGGCTGGCCCGTTCGAGCATCAACCATGTGACTCCGCGTCACGAGCAAGGCGCCGGCTTCATGGCCGACGGCTACGCCCGCACCAGCGGCAAACCGGGTGTGTGCTTCATCATCACTGGCCCGGGCATGACCAACATCACCACGGCCATGGGCCAGGCTTACGCCGATTCGATCCCGATGCTGGTGATCTCCAGCGTGCAGTCGCGCAGTCAGTTGGGCGGCGGTCGCGGCAAGCTGCATGAACTGCCGAACCAGAGCGCACTGGTCGGCGGCGTGGCGGCGTTCTCCCACACCCTGATGTCGGCGTCCGAATTGCCGGGCGTATTGGCTCGTGCCTTTGCGCTGTTCCAGGCCGGGCGTCCGCGTCCGGTGCACATCGAAATTCCGCTGGACGTGCTGGTCGAAGAAGCCGACGAACTGCTGGCCAGCGTGCCGGTTCACATCGACCGCGCCGGTGCTGCACCGGCCGCCGTGAGCCGTATGACCGAACTGCTGGCCGGCGCTCAGCGTCCGCTGATCCTCGCCGGTGGCGGCGCCATCGACGCGGCTGCCGAACTCACCGAACTGGCTGAACTGCTCGACGCGCCAGTGGCCCTGACCATCAACGCCAAAGGCATGCTGCCGTCCAGTCATCCGCTGTTGATCGGTTCGACCCAGAGCCTGGTGGCGACCCGCGCTTTGGTGGCCGATGCCGATGTGATCCTGGCAATCGGCACCGAACTGGCGGAAACCGACTACGACGTGACCTTCGCCGGCGGCTTTGAAATCCCCGGCAAACTGCTGCGCGTGGACATCGATCCAGACCAGACCGTGCGCAATTATCCGCCGCACGTGGCACTGGTCGCCGACTCGCGCAACGCAGCACAAGCATTACTGAGCGCGCTGTCGCACAAACCGCTGGCCGAGCGCCGCAACGACTGGGGTCAGGTGCGCGCCGCCTGTCTGCGTGAAGACCTGGCCGCGACCTGGGACGCCCCGACTCTGGCCCAGACCCGCTTCCTCGAAACCGTGCTGCACGAACTGCCAAACGCGGTGTTCGTCGGCGACTCCACGCAACCGGTGTACACCGGCAACCTCACCTTCAACCCGGAGCGTCCGCGCCGCTGGTTCAACTCGTCCACCGGTTACGGCACCCTCGGTTACGCCTTGCCGGCAGCGATTGGCGCGTGGCTCGGCGGCAGCCTCGAACACGGCGCACGTCCGCCGGTGGTGTGTCTGATCGGCGACGGCGGTCTGCAATTCACCCTGCCGGAACTGGCCAGCGCCGTGGAAGCCCGCACCCCGGTGATCATCCTGCTGTGGAATAACCAGGGTTACGAAGAGATCAAGAAATACATGGTCAACCGCGCCATCGAGCCAGTGGGCGTGGACATCTACACCCCGGACTTCATCGGTGTGGCCAAGGCCCTGGGTTGCGCGGCGGAAGCGATCAGCTCGGCTGAACACCTGCGCGGTGCACTGCGTGCCGCCACCGATCGTCAGGGCCCGACCCTGATCGAAATCGACCAGACCCAATGGATGAAGGCGGTGGCCAAATGATGAATTTCCCGACCACACTCGACGGCCTTTACATCAACGGCCAATGGTCCGCCGGTCGCGAACACCTGCGCGTGATCAACCCGGCCACCGAAGCGCTGCTGACCACGGTCAATGGCGGTGACGAAAGCGCGGTCAATCAAGCGGTAACGGCCGCAACCGATGCATTCAAGGACTGGTCGAAAACCACCGGTGCCGAGCGCGGCGCGATCCTGCGCAACATCGCCAATGGCGTGCGCAACGGTCGCGAACATTTGATGAAGTTGCAGTCGAGCAACAACGGCAAACCGCAGTTCGAAGCGGGCATCGATGTCGATGACGTGATCGCCACCTTCGAGTACTACGCCGAACTCGCCGAAGGTCTCGATGCGAAACAGGACAGCAACGTGCCGCTGCCCAGCGACGATTTCAGCGCACGTTTGCGCCGCGAGCCGTGCGGTGTGGTCGGGCTGATCGTGCCGTGGAATTTCCCGATGGTCACCACCGCATGGAAACTCGCGCCAGCTCTCGCTGCCGGTTGCTGCGTGGTGCTCAAACCGTCGGAAGTCACGCCGCTGCCGGAGCTGGAACTGGCGGCCATCATCGCCGAATCCGGTCTGCCCAAAGGCGTGTTCAACCTGGTGTGCGGCACCGGTCTGGCGGTCGGTGCGCCGCTGTCGGCGGACCCGCGCATCGCCAAGATTTCCTTCACTGGCAGCAACGCCGTCGGTGTGCAAGTGATGCAGCGCGCCGCCGAGTCCGTGAAGGGCGTGAGCCTGGAACTGGGTGGCAAATCCTCGCTGCTGATTCTGGAGGATGCCGACCTGGATCTGGCGGTGGAACTGGCTTGCGGCGGCGGTTTCTTCAACGCCGGGCAGATGTGCTCCGCCACCAGCCGGGTGCTGGTCGCCGATGAGCTGGCCGATGAATTCCTGATTCGTCTGCAGGCCCGTGCGGAAAAAATCCGTGTGGCCGACCCGTTCGATCCTGAAGTCGAGATGGGCGCACTGGTCAATCAGGCGCAGTACCAGCGCGTGCTCGGTCACATCGACCGTGGCCTCAGTGCCGGGGCCAAGCTGATCTGTGGCGGCAATCGCCCGGCGGATCTGCCGCGTGGATATTTCTTGCAGCCGACGATCTTCACCGAAGTGCCCCTCGACAGTGCGCTGTGGTGTGAAGAGATCTTCGGGCCGGTGATCTGCGTGCGCAGTTTTGCTTCGGAGGCCGAGGCGATTGCCCTGGCCAACGACAGTCAGTTCGGTCTGGTGGCCAGCGTGGTCACACGCAATGCCGAGACCGCGGATCGGGTCGCCAACGCCTTGCAGGCGGGGCTGGTGTGGCTCAACGCGCCGCAGGTGATCTTCCCGCAGACGGCGTGGGGCGGCTACAAACAGAGCAGCATCGGCCGCGAACTGGGGCCGTGGGGCCTGGCGGCATTTCAGGAAATCAAGCACGTGATCCGCGCGCTCTGAATGCCCGAAAAAGGTCAGCGCATGCCTCGCAACGAGGCATGCGCCGGCGTCATGGCTCCAATGAGTTTTTATCGATAGTCAGGTGTTTTGCACGACCTCAGGATGAACCCGCTGATCACGTTCAAGCCCTTTTAAACCGGGGGCTTGAGCGGTTCCGATCACGCACGGCAAGGGTTGCGGTCAATCTCATACTTACAAGAATAATGGGAGTCCCAAATGGGCGAGCACGATCTGAACAGGCGTCAATTCATCAAAACCGTCGGCGTGGCCTCGGTGGCTGCGGCGGCCATGAGCATGCCCTTCATCCGGGCCAGCGCCAGCGACACCCGATTTGCCGGCAAGACCCTGCGCCTGCTGACCTGGTCCGATGACACTGGGCTGGCCGCACTGCGCAACATCGCTGCAACGTTTGAAGCCAAGACCGGCGCCAAAGTGATTGCCGACCGCACCGGCAGCACCTCGGAAATGGTCGCCAAACTCAAGGCCGGCGGTGATCGTCCGCAGTACGACATCATCACCCTGGCCGGGGTCGGCGCCGAAGGTCTGGCCGCTGCCGGACTGCTGGAAAAACCCGACCTCAACCGTATTCCCAACCTGATCGACGTCCCGGAAAAATACCGCACCGGGGCCAACGGTCACGGCATCGGTTACCTGCTGTGGTGCAACAGTCTGGTCTACAGCACCCGCACCCAGAAGGAAGCGCCGGACAGTTACGCCGCGCTGTGGGACGCCGATCTGGCACCGAACATCTTCCTGCCGCCGCCGAACTGGACCGAGGCGATGGACCTGATCATCATCGCCGCGAAACTGGCCGGTGGTGACGAGCACAACATCGAACCGGGCTTCAAGAAACTCGCCGAACTCAAGGAACGCGTGGTGACCCTGGGCGAAAACCCCAACCAGATTGCCGAGCTGTTCCGCACCGGTTCCCTGGACATGGGCGGCCTCTACGCCCCGGCGTTTTTCCCCAAGCAGATCCGCGATCCGAACTACGGCCTCGGCGCCACGTTCGGCATGAAGGAAGGTTTCTACACCGACCTGATGCTCTCGGTGATGCCGAAGAACCGTCCGGGCGACACCGACCTCGCCTACGCCTTCATCGACCACTCCCTCGACCCGCTGGTGCAGGGCAAGATGGCCGAAGACATCTTCAACGGCCCGGTCAACGCCAAGGCGATCATCTCCGCCGAAGCGCGCAAGAGCCCGTTCATCCTCACCCCGGAGCAGATCGCGGAGAAGGCGATCATGCACGACAACGCCTTCCTGGCGACCGTGCATGACCAGTGGATTCGTCGCTACACGGAAATCTTTTCTTCCTGATCGAGTGATGGACGCAGGTTCTTCAAACACCGAAGTACCTGTGGGAGCGAGCTTGCTCGCGATAGCAATCTGTCAGTCGATACTGATGGTGAATGTCAGTCCGCAATCGCGAGCAAGCTCGCTCCCACAGGTTTCTCGGTGAATTTGAAGGCAGTGTCTGTCAGTTGTTTTTCCATTGACGAGATCATTGCTATGGAACATCAATCCCTGACCCAACCGGTCGGCGCGGGTGACGTGCGCCCGGCGCGCGGCGTTTCGCCGACAGCCCGTGCGTGGTTTTTCCTCACGCCGTCGATGCTGTTTCTCGGCGTGCTGATTGCCGCCAGCCTGCTGGTGCTGCGCATGAGCGTCGGCACCAAGGGGGCGGAGTGGTCCGGTTTCAGCCTGGCCAGTTACGCCCAGTTGTTCGAACCCTACTACCTCAAATCGTTGCTGCTGACCTTGCGTCTGGCGCTGATCAGCGCGGTGATCGCCGTGGTGCTGGCGATCCCGGTGGCCTACACCATGTCGCGCCTGACCTCGCCGTTCGTGCGGCGGATCTTTCTGGCGGCGGTGCTGTTGCCGTTGCTGGTCAACCTGCTGCTGCAAAGCTACGGCTGGCTGGTGATCCTCGGCCCCGGCGGCATGCTCAACCAGACCCTGATGGGCCTCGGTCTGATCAAGCGGCCGATCATGTTGCTCTACAACCAGAACGGCGTGTTGATGGGCCTGGTGCAGACCGCGTTTCCGCTGGCCGTGCTGCCGATTGCGAGCGCCATGCGCGGCGTCGCCCGCAGCTACGAAGAGGCTGCCGCGACCCTTGGCGCCAGTCGTTTTCAGGTGTTCCGCCAGGTGGTGTTGCCGATGAGTCTGCCGGGGATCATCACCGGCGCGACGCTGGTGTTCGCCTATAACGCCAGCAGCTTTGTGGTGCCGCTGTTGCTTGGTGGTCGGCGCGTGCCGATGCTCGCGGTGATGGTGCATGACCAGATCGCCCCGCTGATGAACTGGCCCGCTGCGTCTGCCGCCGGGGTGGTGCTGATCGTCACCACACTCGCGATCATGACCTTGTCCGAATACATCACCGGCCGCCGTCGCCGTTTGCTGGAGGCTTCGCAATGAGTGCCCTGATCAAGAAGCGTCAGTCGCTGCTGCCGGGCGATACCGGCAAGTTCGCCGGCATTCTTTCCGGGATCATTTTGTTCCTGGCGGTGTTGCCGATCCTGACCATGATCGTGATGTCGTTCAGTGGCGCGTCGAACCTCGACTTCCCGCCGAGCAGCTACAGCCTGCAGTGGTACAAGGCCGCTTGGCACACCTTCGTTTCGCCGGACGCCAGCGATGTGCTGAGCCTCGGCCAGGCCATGGGCACCAGTTTGCTGGTGTCGTGTCTGACGATGGTTTTCGCCACGCTGATCGCGGTGCCGGCGGCTTATGCGCTGACCCGTTGCGAGTTCCGTGGCAAGGGCGTGGCGCTGCAACTGATGTCGCTGCCGCTGGTGTTTCCGATGGTGGTGCTGGGGCTGGCCTTGCTGCTGGTGTTCGACAGCCTGCCGTTCCACATGACCACCTCGCGGCTGGTGATTGCCCACGTGATTCTGGCGCTGCCGTTCGTGGTGAAGAACTGCACGGCGGCCATGCTTTCCATCGGCAGTGAAGTCGAAGAGGCCGCGCAGATGCTCGGCGCTTCGCCGCTGCGCGCCATTGTCGATGTGGTGGTGCCGCTGATGAAATCGGGGATTCTGGCGGGGATGCTGCTGGCGTTCATCGTCTCGTTCAACGAATTCACCGTGACCTATTTCCTCTACACCATCGACGTCATGACCGTGCCGATCTGGATGTACAGCCGCACCGTGTCATCGCTCGACCCTACCGTGTTTTCGTTTGCCGTGCTGATCGTGCTGATCGACTTCGTCCTGATCTGGGCGCTGGAGAAGCTGGTGGGCGAGGGCGGCGTTTCCTTTTGATTGTGAGGTGCAACATGACTGGACTGATTCTGGAAAACGTCGAGAAACACTACGGCTCGGCCTGCGCGGTAAAAGACGTCAACCTGCATTTGCCCGAGGGCAAACTGGTGTGCTTCCTCGGCCCGTCGGGCTGCGGCAAGACCACGTTGCTGCGAATGATCGCCGGGCTGGAAACCCTCACTGGCGGCGAGATCCGCCTGGACGGCGAGGACATCGGCCACACCCCGGCGCACCTGCGCAACTTCGGCATGGTGTTCCAGTCGCTGGCGTTGTTCCCGCACATGACCGTGGGCGAGAACATCGCCTATCCGCTGAAACTGCGGGGCGTGAGCAAGGCCGATCAACAGGCGCGGGTGGTGGAGTTGCTGGAACTGATCCAGCTGCAAGCGATGATTGATCGTCCGGTGGCGAAACTCTCCGGCGGCCAGCGTCAGCGAGTGGCGATTGCCCGGGCGATTGCCTCGCATCCGAAAATCCTTCTGCTCGACGAACCGCTGTCGGCGCTGGATGCCAAGTTGCGCGAGTCGATGCAGGTGGAAATCCGCCAACTGCAACAACGCCTGAACATCACCACCATCATGGTCACCCACGACCAGCGCGAGGCCATGACCATGGCTGACATCGTGGTGGTGCTGGGCGAGCATCGGGTGCAGCAGGTGGGTACGCCGATTGAAATCTATCGGCACCCGGCCAACGAATTCGTCGCGGACTTCATCGGCTCCGGCAATATCTTCCCGGCCACCGCGCTGGGCGATGGCAAGGTCGTGCTGCCGGGGGGGGATGCCCTGCAAGTGCCGATCTGCAGCACCATTGAGGTCGGGCAGAAAGTGAAAATGCTGATCCGCCCCGAAGACCTGCAACTGTCGGCGCCCCAGGCCACGGCGGGCAATCGCCTGCTCGGCAAGGTGACGTTCGTGCGCGACATCGGCGCGACCATCGAGACCACGGTGGAATGTTCCGGAGTGACTTTCACGGCGCTGAGCACGCCGTGTCAGGGCATCGGGCTGGGGATCGGGCATCCGGTGTCGGTGACGTTGCCGAGTGAGGCGTGTCGGGTTCTCGGTGCCTGATCAGACACTCAACCGCAGGCGCGCCAGATCCCGCAACGGCGGCGCGCCGAACAGGCGGCTGTACTCGCGGCTGAACTGCGAAGGACTTTCATACCCCACCCGATACCCCGCCGCCGACGCTTCCAGCCCCTCAGCCAGCATCAAGCGCCGCGCCTCTTGCAGGCGCAGCTGCTTCTGATACTGCAACGGACTCATCGCCGTCATCGCCTTGAAACGGTGATGCAGGGTCGAGACGCTGAGGTTCACTTCCTTCGCCAGATCATCAATGCGCAGCGGCTGTTCGAAGTTGCCGTTGAGCCATTTGATCGCCTGGCTGATGCGGTGGCTCTGGCTGTTGGCGATGGCGATTTCGTACAGCCGATGGCCCTGCGGGCTGCGCAGCAGGCGATAGAGAATTTCCCGGCGGATCAGCGGCGCGAGCATGGCGATGTCTTTCGGCGTGTCGAGCAGACGGGCCAGCCGCAGCACCGCATCGAGCATCGCGCTGTCGATCTTTTCCACATACAGACCGCGCCCGGTCGGCCGGGTCGGTACGCCCATGGGGCCGGCATCGGCAATCAGCGCGGTGATTTCCGCAGGGTCGATATCCAGGCGCACCGCGAGGATCGGCTCCTCGGGCGAGACATTCACCACCCGACCGCTCAACGGCATCGAAACCGAGACCACCAGGTAATTCAGCGGGTCGTAATTGAAGTACTCGTCCGCCAGCCGCACCTCTTTGCGACCCTGGGCCATGATGCACAGCGCCGGTTGCGCGAGCACCGGGGCGAAATCGTGGGATTTTGTGTGGCGCGACATGAACAGCGAGCCGACGGCGGTGGCATAACTGCCATCTTCGGACGTGTTGCGGCGGATGATGGCCGCCAGTTCCGCGCGCTGCTTTTCCATGTCGGCATCGGGCGGCGCCTGAAAACGATCGAATGACGTCATGCACAGCCTCCTCGGCAAGGGATGGAATGGGAGCAGAGCATAAGTTTGTGCAAGCGCAAGCGGTAGACATATCCTGCGAAATGCTTGCCTGATCCTGCATGGCGTTGTGTGCCTGCCCAGACATGACAGGGGGTATCCCGGCAAACTTGCTCGAAACCGGTGTGACAGGACGGTGACAGCCATTCACGATCTGTTACAGGTCTGAAAGACAGTCTCGCAGGATTGTGCAACGCGGCGGCAGGAATCGACTAACGGCGAGCATTGCCCGGCCCTTAACCTTGGATCCTGTCGCAGCCCGTCCCCGGCTGCCACGCGACTCCCTGGGAGGGTTGAACATGTCCAAGCAGATTCCCGTCAGTCATATGGCCTTCGTTCGAGCGCGCGCCGGGCGCTCGGCGGAACTCGGCATGCGCCTGAGCGCGCTGATCGAACCGTCCCGCGCCGCCGCCGGTTGCCTGAGCTTTTCCTTGCAGCACTCGCAGTGTGATCCGGAGCTGTGGCTGGTTTCCGGTTTCTGGAACAACCAGCAGTCGATGACCGCCTATTTCAGCAGCCCGTCGATGGAAGTGTTTGCCGAGCTGGTGCAGGACCTGGTGGTCAACAGCCTGGATTTTCACACGTTTAAAGACGTGTCGGCGGCGCAGGCGCTGGGTCAAAGTTGCGCGCCGATACACAAACTCGCCGGTTGAGGGTTTAATGGCCAGCCTATTTGACTGAGCCAGGACCTGCGACATGGCACGTAAAGAGTTCGAACACTTCGAAGCGGTTTCCGCTGTAGTCCCCGTCGAGTTGGGCAGCAACAAGGGTTATCACGCGGCAATCGCGGTCAAGGCCCTGGTGGACGGCGGTGCGCCACGCTTTCACAAACTGTTGAATGACCAGGTCTTCCCTGGTGCCATTGCCGCCGATGAAGCGGCCATCAATGAGCTGGACAAGCTCAAGGGCGTCACAGATGACGCCGAGCTGATCTGGTAACTCCGTTTACTTGACGGCGCCCGGGCGCCACATCTTGAACAATGCCTCCGGCCCCAACTGGAAGTAATCCGCCGGCCCGCCGCCGCGCAGAATCGGTTCTGCGGCGGCGGTGTCGTAGATCCCGTCCTTCAACAGCCATTTGGCGATGTGCACGGCAACCACCTCGCCGAGCACCAGCCAGCTCGGCACCGTCTCGCCGTCAGCCCGCTGCAACTGAATGATCTGCGTGACCTTGCACTCGAAGGACACCGGGCTTTCGGCCACGCGCGGTACGGCAATCACCTTCGACGCCACCGGCGTCAGCCCCGCCAGTTCGAACTCGTTGACCTCGGGTGCGACGGCTGCGCAGCTTTGGTTCATCTGCTCGGCCAGCGGCCGTGTCGCGAGGTTCCAGACGAACTCGCCGGTCTGCTCGATGTTGTTCAGGCTGTCTTTGCGCCCGACGCTGGAGAACCCGATGATCGGCGGAATGTAGTTGAACGCGTTGAAAAAGCTGTAGGGCGCGAGGTTCAGCTTGCCCTCGGCATCCTGCGAAGAAATCCAGCCGATGGGCCGCGGACCGACGATCGCGTTGAACGGATCGTGGGGCAGACCGTGGCCATTGGCCGGTTCGTAGAAATGGATGTCATCGGGCATGGCGGGGTGTTCCTGAAGGCTTTTATAAGCGGCCAATAGTGCAAGTCCGGTCCGCGAAGATCAAATCCCGACCTTTGGAAATGAACAAGCCCGGCAATGGCCGGGCTTTGGTGTCTGCATTCTGCCAATCAGCTGATGGCAGCGGCAGTACCGGTTTTATCGAAACCGTCGGCAGCGATGGCAGCGGCGGTGCCGGTTTTGTCGAAGCCGTCGGCAGCGATGGCGGCAGCAGTGCCAGTCTTGTCGAAGCCATCGGCAGCAACCGCTTTGCCGACGTTGGTTTTATCGAAACCATCGGCTGCGTAGGCGCCCGAGTGGCTGGTTTCGATGGCGGCGCTGGCGCCGTTGATGAAATCGGCGGATTTGGTTTTGTCCGAGCCATCGGCGGCGAAGGTGTTGGCGGCCAGTACGGACAGGGTCAGGGCGAGGATCAGTTTGGTTTTCATGGTCGTTCTCCAGATTCGATATTCGTTGGCGGTGTGTCTTGCTTGGGGTTCATGCTACGCCAACTAAATTGATTAAAAAGCGCAAAATAATGCTAAAAACAATCGATTAACTTGATATTAAGGGCGGCGCATTCAATTCGTCTCGTCGTGGGAGCGAGCGACGCGCAGTCAATCGATCAGGTAAGTGCAGGATGCGGCAGGGGCATTAACCGGTGATTAATCGCCGCTTTTGGCGTGTGTGACAGATTTTTCATACATTCCCGACCGGTTTTTCACCCTCGTAACGCCAGTCTGCCGGCGGCCAGAAAACCAAGAACCGGCCGTCACACACTGGAGCTTTACCTGCAATGAACAAACTGCCTCAAATCACCCTGGCCTTCTGGGTCATGAAAATCTGCGCGACGACCCTGGGGGAAACCGCGGGGGATTTGCTGTCGATGACCCTCAACGTCGGCTACGCCATGAGCTCGCTGATCCTGATCAGCGTGTTCGTCCTGACGCTGGTCACGCAACTGATGTCCAAGACTTACAAGCCGTTGCTGTACTGGATCGTGATCCTGTCGACCAGCACCGCCGGCACCACCATGTCCGACTTCATGGACCGCACGCTGGAGCTGGGTTACGCCACAGGTTCCATGATCTTGATCGCGATCCTGCTGGCGATCTTCGCGGCGTGGCGCCTGAGCGGTGATTCGCTCAACGTCACCAAGGTGCAGAGCTTTCGCGGCGAAATGTTCTACTGGATGGCGATCCTGTTCTCCAACACCCTGGGCACCGCGCTCGGCGATTACCTGGCGGACGACTCAGGTCTGGGCTTTGCCGGTGGCGCGCTGTTGATCGGCTCGGCGATTGCGGTGGTGGTATTGCTCAAGTACTTCACGAAGATTTCG
This sequence comes from Pseudomonas sp. MWU12-3088, assembly GCF_023242405.1. Classification (NCBI taxonomy): domain Bacteria; kingdom Pseudomonadati; phylum Pseudomonadota; class Gammaproteobacteria; order Pseudomonadales; family Pseudomonadaceae; genus Pseudomonas; species Pseudomonas sp. MWU12-3088. Next base: position 227,517 of record NZ_JALJEA010000003.1, on the reverse strand, counting down.
TCGGTGGCGCTGTTCTGGGTGGCGTTCGTGCTGACCCGGCCGTTTGGCGCGACCTTGGGCGACCTGATGACCAAGTCCCATGAGAAGGGCGGACTGGACTTCGGCACCATCGGTTCGTCGGCAGTGCTGGCGGGGATTCTGTTGGTGATGATCGTGGGCGCGTCTTATGCGCAGAAGCGCTATGGCGGCAAACAGGGCGTTGCCGAATTGTCCTGATCGGGAAATCGGACAGGTAAGAAACGCGCGAAGGTCTTGCACCTTCGCGCGTTTTTTTGCGATCAGTCAGTGACGATGCGCGAGTGTTTCTGGGTGTCTTTCATGGTGATGTACACCAGCAGGGACACCGCGATGCACGCGGTCACGTACCAGTAGTAACCGGTTTCCATGCCGATGCTCTTGAACCACAGCGCGATGTATTCGGCGGTGCCGCCGAAGATCGACACGGTCAGTGCATACGGCAGGCCGACGCCCAGGGCGCGGATTTCGGTCGGGAACAGTTCGGCCTTCACCACGGCGTTGATCGAGGTGTAGCCGCTGACGATGATCAGCGCCGCCATGATCAGGAAGAACGCGCCCCACCAGGTCTGGATGGTGTGCAGGGTCATCAGGATCGGCACGGTGAAGATCGTCCCGAGCACGCCGAAGGCGATCAGGATCGGGCGACGACCGATCTTGTCGGACAGGCCGCCGATGATCGGTTGCAGGCACATGAACAGGAACAGCGTGGCGGCGGAAATGGTGGTGGAGTCGGAGATGCTCATGCCGACGGTGTTCACCAGGTATTTCTGCATGTAGGTGGTGTAGGTGTAGAACGCCAGCGTACCGCCCATGGTCAGGCCGACCACGGTGAGCAGTTCCTTCGGATGGCGCAGCAAGGTGCGCATGGCGCTTTCCTTGGACTTCTCTTTCTTGGTGAACGACTCGGTTTCTTCCATGCCGCGACGCAGGTACAGCGCGACGATTGCGCACAGCGCACCGATGGCGAACGGAATACGCCAGCCCCACGCGTACAGTTGCTCGGTGGTGAGCATCTGTTGCAGCACGATCAACACGCCCAGCGCGATGAGCTGGCCGGAGATCAGGGTCACGTACTGGAAGCTGGAGAAGAAGCCGCGACGTTCCTTGGTCGCCATCTCCGACAGGTAAGTGGCGGAGGTGCCGTATTCGCCACCGACCGACAGGCCCTGCAGCAGACGGGCGAACACCAGCAGGATCGGCGCGCCGATGCCGATGGTTTCGTAGTTCGGGCTGAGGGCGATCAGCAGGGAGCCGAAGCACATCAGGTACACCGAGGCCATCAGCGCTTTTTTACGGCCGACCTTGTCGGCGTACAGGCCCATCAGCCAGCCACCGATCGGGCGCATCAGAAAGCCCACGGCGAAGATCGCGGCGGTGTTCATCAACTGGGCGGTGGTGGAGCCGGCGGGGAAGAAGGTCTTGGCGAAGTACAGCGAGAAGGCGGCATAGACGTACCAGTCGTACCACTCGACCATGTTGCCGACGGAACCGCTGAAGATCGACTTGATGCGACTGGCGGTGGTTCGTTCTTTGGCCGGCACGGCAGCCGACCCAAGAGGCAGGGCGTTGGAGTTATCCATTGAAGGATCCTTCGTTTAATTGTTTTTGTGGAGCGCGTTGAAACGCAGCCTGCGGGGGCTATAGCAGGAGCTGTGCCAACGGGGAGAGGGCCGGTTTAGAGGGGGGAGGGGGAGTTGCTGAGCGGTTTTTTGCCGATGAGCCGGAGTGAATGAGCGGATTTCCGCTCATTCAGGTACGAACATTTCCCGGGTCAGTCCATGCCGCTGCATCTTTTCATTGAACGTGCGACGCGGCAGTTGCAGTTCTTCCAGCACGGCTTTCACATCCCCCTTGTGCCGGGTCAACGCCGCCCGCAGACATTGCGCCTCAAACGCTTCCTGCTGCGCGGCCAGCGACTGGCCCGGATCAATGCCCTGCACCGGTTCATCCAGCCCCAGCACCTGCCGCTCGGCGACGTTCGCCAGTTCCCGCACATTACCCGGCCAGTCATGACTCAGCAGGTGACTCAATTGCGCACCACTGAGCGGCGGAAAAGACCGCCCCAATCGCTGGGCAGCGTTCTGCGCGAAGGATTCGAACAACAACGGAATGTCTTCGCGACGATCCCGCAGCGGCGGCAGGCGCAATTCCGCGACGTTCAGTCGATACGCCAGGTCCTCGCGAAAACGCCCGGCCCGGGCTTCGTCCAGCAGATCGGGTTTGGTCGCCGCGACGATCCGCAGGTCCACGCGAATGCTCTGGTTCGATCCCAGTCGTTCAAGTTTCTGTTCCTGCAACACCCGCAGCAGCTTCACTTGCTGGGCCAGCGGCATGCTTTCGATTTCATCGAGAAACAGCGTGCCGCCATCGGCGTATTCCAGCTTGCCGATGCGCTTGCCGGAGGCCCCGGTGAAGGCGCCGCTTTCATGCCCGAACAACTCGGCTTCGAACAACTGCTCGGGGATCGCCGCGCAGTTCAGCGCCACGAAGGGCTTGTCGGCACGCGGGCCGAAGTCGTGCAGGCAGCGGGCGACCAGTTCCTTGCCGCTGCCGGTCTCGCCACGGATCAGCACGTTGACCGGCAGCGTCGCCAGATCCAGCACCTGCCGGCGCAAGGTCTGCAAGCCTCGGGACACGCCCAGTAACGTTGAATCGAGTCTGGCGCGGTTGTCGGCCTGTTCGTGCAGGGCGCGGTTTTCCAGCACCAGTCGGCGCTTGTCCAGCGCCCGGCGCAGGCTGCCCAGCAGGGTCTCGGGGCTGAAGGGTTTTTCTAGAAAGTCGTAAGCGCCATCGCGCATGGCTTCGACCGCCATCGGCACATCGCCGTGGCCGGTGAGCAGAATCACCGGCAGGTCGGCATCCCGGCGCTGCACCTCGGCCAGCAGTTCAAGACCGCTGAGGCCGGGCATGCGCACGTCGCTGACAATCACCCCGGCAAAATGCGCGGGCAGCGCCGCCAGGCATTCCTCGGCGCGGCTGAACAGTTGCACCTCGAAACCGGACAGGCTCAGCCACTGTTCGACGGCACTGCGAATGCTGCTTTCGTCATCGACCACCATCACCGCATTGAGCATCAGATGTGCGCCTCCAGATCGATCGGCAAGGTCAGGCTGAACACCGCGCCGTTGTCGCCGTTCTCGGCGCTCAGGCGCCCGCCGGATTCGTGGACGATGGCGAAGGATACTGCCAGTCCGAGACCGAGGCCGTCACCCACCGGTTTGGTGGTGAAGAACGGATCGAATACCTGACCCAGATGTTCTTCGGCGATGCCGCCGCCATTGTCGATGACGCTCAGGCGCCACAGTTGCTCGTCGGCCTCCAGGCGGATTTCCAGGCGCTTGCACGGTTTGCCCTGCATCGCATCGAGGGCGTTGCGCAGCAGGTTGATCAGCACCTGTTCGAGACGGATCGCATCGCCGCGCACCCAGGCCGGACGGGTCAGGTGCAGCACCAGACTGACCTGTTCGTCGCGCATTCTCGCATCGAGCAATTGCAGGGCCTGATCGACCACCGTCGACAGATCCAGCCGCTCGCGCAAACCGCTGGGGCTCTTGCGGGCGAAGGTTTTCAAATGACCGGTGAGGGCCGCCATGCGCGTGAGCATCTCATCCACCGGTTTGAGTGCCTTGTAGGCGTCATCGACCCGGCCGTGATCGAGCAGCAGCCTCAGCGTTGCAAGCTGCATGCGCTGGGCGGTCAGCGGCTGATTGATTTCGTGGGCCAGGGCGGCGGACATTTGCCCCAGTGCCGCGAGTTTCGCCGATTGCACCAGACCATCCTGGGCGGTGCGCAAATCCCGGGTGCGTTCCTCGACCAGTTGCTCAAGCTCTTCGCGGCTGCGCTGGCGCATCTTCGCCAGACGCCAGCGCTGGTTGAGGAACAACAACAGGAACACCAGCGCCAGCCACACCCCGGCCGCGGCGAGCCCGGCATTGCGCTGGTCTTCGAAGGACAGTTGCGGACGGCGCAACAGGTGCAGGGTCCAGCCTTCGGCGGTCAGCGGCAGGGATTCCCACAGGTAATCCGCCGTGCCTTGCGGAGCCTCGACACGGCGCAGATCGCTGTTGTCGTCGAAGCGGCGCAGGGACAGATGAGTCAGCGGCACCAGCGACTGCTTGTCGTATTGGCGGGTAGCCTTGATCTCTCGGTAATCGGCCGGGGTCAGCGGATGCAACAGGCGATAGCGCCACTCGGGCTGGTTGGCGATGAAGACGATGCCCCGGGCATCGCTGACCAGCAGGGTGTCGTTGCCATGGCTCCATTCGCGTTCAAGCTCCGGGAATTCGAGCTTGACCACCATCGCCCCGAGGAACTCGCCGTTGTCACCCAGTACGGCGCTGGACAGAAAATACCCGGGAATCCCGCTGGTCACGCCGACCGCATAAAAGCGCCCGGTGCCCTGGGTGCGGGTCTGACTGAAGTACGGGCGAAAGCCGTAGTTGTGGCCCACGTAACTGCTGGGCAGGCGCCAGTTGCTGGCGGCCACCGCAAGGCCGGTGTGATCGAGCAGCTCAAGGGTCGAGGACTGTGCGGCGCCGTTGATCTTTTCCAGCTTCAGATTCAGCGCCGCTTGCTGTTCGGCATTCACCGGGCCGGACAGTGCCGCACGCAATTGCGGGTCCAGCGCCAGCACGGCGGGCAGGGCGCGGTAGCGGTCGATCAGGGTGTGCAGCGAATTGGCGTACAGCGCCAGCTGTTGATTGGCCCGCGCGGCGTCTTCTTCCAGCGCCTGGCGCTCGGCGTGGCGGATCGCAAGTGTCGCGGCGAGGGCGGCGCCGGCGAGGATCAGCAGGGTGTACAGCGACAGACGCAGGGTACGGGAAGTCGGCAGCATGCTGGGCAAACGAATGGCAGGTCAGGGCGGGCACGATAGCATGCGGCCGCTTGACCTCGTCAGACGATATTGCATGGGCGCTCAGGCTTCGTGACGGGGCGCAGATTGAGCTGACCTAGCCTTCGCGTGTCCACCATTTATACAACCGGGAATGAGATTTTGTGGCCGGATGGGCTTGCGCTCTCAAGAAACGGTTATCCGTGGTGTTCATTTCCTTGTAGGCGTTGATGCCTGCGAGGCCATGGGCGATCTCGGTGCGGGTGGCGAGGGTTTGCTCGCGCAGGCCGGCCAGGCTGATGGATGGCTGAAGTGGCCCGGTTCCCGGGATGACGTCAACGCCCAACTGACCGAATGCCTCTTCATAGGCAGCAGCATGTTCACCGACAGCCTTTTGCCATTCTTGGTACATGTTTTCTATCTTGCCGATTTTGGCCGGATCCAGGCCGTTTTTAATGTCTTCGACTTCCATGGCCCGGGCAAACATGCTGATTGCGCCTGGGATGATCGATATCCAGCTCGCCATCAACCTGCCCATCACGAACTCAGGATTGAGCACCGAATCGAGGGCCGGGCTCAGACGCTGGGTGACGACGTCTTCCCAGTTGTTGATCTTTTTGCCTGGCGCATCTATGCCGAGCGAGCCATTGATGCTTTCGACCGACATTGTCGATGTTTGGGGAATCAGTGGGCCTGGCCGGACCCCCGCTATGTCTGCAAGGGGATTGAAAACCTGGTCGGCCATCGCCCCTGTCACATCTCCGGCAATGTTGCCTCCGATCACTCCTCCGGACGTCAGATAGGGCACACCCGGTACGCTGGGCAGGATGCTGTCGACGAAGCCGGCCGCCTGGACGCCGGCTTCATATCCAATGACGCCTTTTACTGTCTCGGCTGCGAGGTTGGCGAACAGATTTCGCTTCAGGTGCTTCTGATGGGTGACGTCGTGCATGACCTGATTGGTATGTTCTGCGAAGCCGCCCACGATTGAGATGAAGTCCGAGGCCAGCCTGATTTGCGCTTCTGACTTGTTGCTGCCGGCGGCATCCATATATCGCAGCGGATTGTTCCCGACAAACACATACAGATTCAGTCCGTCCACATCGCCCGCCGGGTCGGCACTGATCCAGCGCCCCAGCCAGTCGGCGTAGTAACGGGCGCCGTAGTAGTACAACCGGGTGACATCCATTTCCTTGCCCGAGTATCGAATGAACCGGTATTCCACTTCGATCAGTGTTCGCGCGGCCATCCACGCAGTGGCGCCAAACGGCAGGTAGCCTTCCTGGCTGATCAGCTGTGCCTTTGCATCCAGTTCCTGAACCGCTGAACCCAGGTGATCCGTCAGCGTGAATCGCAGCTGGTCAGCGCCGATGTTGGCAGGGTCCTTCTCCCAGTGCAGGCAGCGTGCGTCGCCGGCCCCGAAGTCGAGCGTGATGACGTGCAGTTCCTCTCCATTGTCCTGGGTGCGGATCTCCAGCCCCGGCAGATAACGCACTTCGTGGAAGTGACTGACTGTTGTCGTATGGGTGTCGAGGCGTTTGTAGACCCGTTCGCCCTGGCTGTAGCGGTAATACTCTTCATCGTTGGCGCCGCTGCCATTGCGGTCGACCAGGGTAACTTTTTCCAGTTCACCGCGATTGTTCCACTGTGCGGGCAGGCCGGGCTGAAGAAACCGCAGATTGCCGGCCGGGTCGAACAGCCGGGAAAAGTCCGGTACCTGATCGCCGGGTTTCCAGCGCACGCCGCGATTGCTGGCGGGGTCGATGAAGGTTTCGACGATGTGATTGGCGCCCTCACGTTCGTGAGTGGTTTTGACGAGGTTGTTGCCGGGATCGTATTCATAACGCTCGATGTAGTTGCGCCGGTCGTTGGGATCCGTCGGCTGTGGCCGGGCCAGATTGTCCGAAGGCGGGGCATCGGCGTAACCGGTGGCGCGAATCAATCGGTACAACGTGTCATAACCGAACTCTCGATGGCCATCGACTCGCTGGTTGTGAAAGTACGTCGCTCTGTAGGCATGATCGAGAATTCGAGTGATGTTGCCCATCGGGTCGTACTCATGCTCGAAATCCTGAAACGTCTCTCCCGACGCTTTCTGCGCGTAGTGGCGATGCAGACGCCCGTCGCCGGCGCGATAGTGCCAGCGGCTGATCACCCCGTTGCCGGCCTGTTGCTCGATGATGTGTGCGGCGGCGTCGTACCGGGCGCTGTTCAACACGATTTGCCAGTCGGGCTGGCCATTGAGCTTGAACCGGGTGTGCAGGAGCTGCCCGGCAACGTCATAAGACGATTGCCGGGTATGGCCGCAGGCGTCGGTCGTTTCCAGCACTGTGCCTGTCGGACCGAGCATGTGACGGCTGACAAAGGCTTTGCCATCGTGAAAGGTGCGGGTCTCGCGCAGCCCGTTGCCCGTCAGTCCGATGCTGTGAAAATCGAGGGTGCCGGACGGCTCGTTCAGCTTGACCAGTTGCCCGCGCAGGTTGTGTCCGGGATCGGCCGAATGATCGGCATAGGTGAACCTTTCGATATCGGGTGTGCCGTTGACTTCAACAGTTTCAGGGCGCAACTGAGTGTCGTAGGTCATACGTCGGTGATTGCCGTTCGCGTCCCAGGTCTGCCGGGATTCGCCGGCCAGTCCTGGCAGCGTGACGGTCACGCCGGCATCGACGCCGACCATATTCAGCGCCTGCCCGTTCAACGCAAAAACCGTGGTGGCGTTCGGTATCGTCAGACGTGGATCGCGTTGCGCCACCGGCCGGCCGGCGACGTCATGTTGCTGACGGGTGATGAGCGCCTGTGCGGTTTCATCCGCGGCCTTGCGCAGGTACTCGACCTGCCGGATCCCGAGCCCGCGCGGATCATTGACCTGCAACAAGGGGGTGTGCCAATGCACATTGGCGTTCATGACTTGACCCTCTGCGACGGCTTTTTCTGCGCCGGTCCGGCAGTTTTCTTCAAAGGTACTTTCGCCGGTCTGGAAGGGGGCGTGTCGTCTGTGTCATTGAAGTCATAACTGAGCTTGAACCACGGATGCAGAACGTCGAACGCCAGATGTCCGAGCGCATTGATCGTCTGGATCAGCCGGCCCAGTGCATCGTAGAACATCCGGTCGTGGTAGCCGTGCTTGCGCATGGCGCTGTCATTGATGCAGCGATGACTGTTGAGGAAATAGGGCCGGTAGACCCGGATGGTCTCGCCCTTGTGGTTGAATTCCACGCGACTCTGCACCCGCCAGCGCTGAAGGGCTGGCAGTTCAATAGGCTTGCCATCGGCGCCGGTTGCGAGGCCGTCCTCGGCCGTGGCGACAAAGGCATCGCCCGGCGGGACGAGCTGTTTGTTTTGCAACTCGCGGCCGAAGCCGTCGACGTAGCTGATCGTTCTCTGAATCTGTTGCAGCGAGTCGGTGTGGTAGCGGTCTGCGACCATTCTGAGGCTATGCACTGGTTGCCTCAGGGCTGTATGGATGATCTTCAGCAGGGTCTGTTCGCTGGCCGTACGTTTTTTGCGTTGGTTCAACCAGCCCAAGGCTGAGGCACGGATGCGACCATCAGGAAGGATCAGGCCTTTGGCGATCCATTCCTTTCTTTTGAGCGGCAATGTCTTGAGCGGGAGCAACGGCATCCAGCTGAACAGCTCGGTGCGCACTGTTCTGGCTGCGTGGGCGAGAACGAGCTGCGGATTGGCAAGGGCGTATTCGACGCTCAGATCAGACTGCGGCGGGTAGGCGGACAAAGGCGCGAATCCGGCCGGCAATCCCTCTTCGGTGCCATGAAAACTGAGCACCATGGGCTGACCGCCTGCGTCATAGAGAACTTCCTGAATGTTCTCGTTGGGATCGGTGACTTTGAGCGGCAGCAGGGTGTGCATGTCGTAAGTCACCGATGTCACGCAGCCGTCCGGCAGGGTGATGGCAATGGTCAGCAGATGGTCTGCATCCCAGGTGATGTGCGTCACGCCATGGCTGGCGGTCTGCTGCACTTCGGTGACGTGGTAAAAACCGCTGGCATCGGCGTAGGTGAAAAAGCCGCTCAGAGCTGACCACAGATTTAGCAACAGATCCTGTGCTGGATCTTCCGGGAAGAACAGCTTCATGGGGCTGTAGCCGATTTTTCTCAGCTCGTCCCGAATGACTATCGAGACGTCGTCGTAGGCCGCAAGGGCCTTTTTGTCGAACACGGCCTGCTCGGTCGGCCCGGCCAGCGGCGGGTAGAGCATCTTGCCAGCGGATTCCAGATACGTGTGTTGCGAGAGTGAGGTCAGCTCCCGTGCGGCTGTCCACTCGAGGCTGTCTTTATACCGGTCGAATTTTTCGAAACTGATGTCCGCCGCTTGCAGCCCGCCCGGCAGAGCACCCTTTGGCAGCATCATTGCGTTGCTGCGCTGGCGCCAGGGCAAGCCGAGCAGCCAGTGGCCGTCAGTGGTCAGGTGAATGAAGGCAGCGCGTGTTTCCGTCAGATAAAAGTACCGTTGCTGCTCATCGTGACTGTCCACCCAGGCTCGAAGCTGGTCTTCTCGATCGAAGGGCGGTTTGTCCGTCTCGGAGCGACGGCGAGCACAGGCGACCGTCAATCCGTGAGTCAGGTGGCCGTACGCGTCGAATGCCAGATTGACTGCATGCTGGCAGTTCGGGTCGTCCATGAAACGTTCGTATTGATGGGCGCGGGTTTCCAGTTCCAGCACCAAAAGACTGGACGGATTTCCTTTGACGACTCGAACCAGGTAGCGCGATTCGCTCAGGGAGAACAGACGCGCCGGGGCGGGATCGTCTGCCTGACACACCTCGGTGCGCAGTAGACGACCGGCCAGGGCATAGGCGATTTCGGGATCGTCGTCGGTCTTGCGTCGCGTGCGAACACGCTCCTTTCGGCCTTTGGCATCGAACGTTGAAATAACCGTGGGCCCCAGCGGCGTGATTTCGCCGTCGAGTTCGCAGACGCCTTTCAAGTCAGGATTGATGCATCTGCCGGTATGGAACCAGTGAGTCGTCCGCATTGGTGCAGTGTGGCCACTTTCGGCTTTGCCCGGCTCCAGCTCACTGTCGGTCTGGCAGACTTTGCCGAAACCGCGAAATTCACGTTCGTAACCGTCGTAGTAGCCTTCGAAATATTCGTGGAACTGCATCAGGTAATTGCCGGTGATTTCATCGTCCTGGCGCAACCAGTGAAGCACCATCTGGGGAAAGGGCAGAAGGCAGACCGGACGCCGGCGCGCCATCAGTTCCAGACGTTTCTCATCCAGCCAGAATTGCACACTGCTGCGATATTTCAGCGTGGCACCGTAGCCCATGTTGTTGTTGCAACCCGTGAGCAGGTACGGCCTTGCATTGACGAAGTGATACACCCAGTGCTGCGGTTTCATGTGGGGTTTGGTGAACAGCAGGCTGGCGCATCCGATACCTTGCAGATCGGCGAAGGTCACCTGGCAGAGGTTGTCGTAGCGAATGCCTTCCGGCCACGCAACGATGACCGGGACTTGCTCAAAGGCATTGCCCCCGTAATTCCGGTAGATCTCGAAGTGGTCGGAACACAAGCGAATCAACGCCGGTGCGCCAGAGCCGTCGAGATCGGCGAAGCGAATGTGATCGGCATTGAAATCCGGATACTCGAAGGGCAGCGCGCTTATCGCAATCCGTTTGCCGAAATGGCCGTGGCCCAGATTGGCCCAGGTCTCGATCCCGTCGTGACGAACCCTGCACAGCCCCGAGAGGTCACTGGCGTGCAGGTTGCCGAACATCACAAGCTCGGTGCGGGCGTCGCTGAACAGCGGCAAGCGGTTCGGGGTATGGGGTACATCCTTGCCGGGCGCGAATCCGTTCTCCCGAACGTTGGCATACACCCGGACGCTATTCGGGCCGATCAGGGCCATGGAATCCAGGCCATCGCCGCTCAAGTCTCCCAGTTGCGCCAGTTGATGGAAAAACTCCACAGGAAACCGGATGAACGACTTGAACAATGACCAGTTGCCATCCGGATTGAGCGTGTAATACCCGCTGCCACCGGGTTGCGCGACGACCCAGTTCAGGCGCCCGTCACCGGTGAGGTCGATCAGGATCACGACAACAGGCCTGCTGCTATCGGCATTCGGAATCAGCGGCAGCAATGTCCAGGGGCCGTAGACGATTTCGTCCGTACCGTGCGTGCCGCGCAAGGGTTCGCGGTAATACCAGGCATTGTCGTACCGGCAGAGAAAACCGGGCAGGCCTTCACCGTAAAGATCGACGCAATGGTAGGGCTGGCCGTCGTTGAGACCGGGCATGTGATCGAGTTGCAGAAAGGGTTTGGGGGCGGTGTCGAGTATCAGCGCTTCATAAAAGTATTCGAGGGGCGGCATGTGCCTGACGCGACCTTTAGCGTCGTAACTCATGTAGTGCGCGGCTTTTAGTTGGTTGTACCGGTGCTCTGTGGGTTCGTGTTCCAGCAGCAGGCGATTGAGCAGCACCGGAGCGGAACCGGTGTGGTTGAACAACAGAAACTGCCGGCACAGGCGTCGGGTGCCCACTTCGAACCCGTAGCGATGCATGCGAAAAGGGTCGCTGCGCAATGGCCATGCTTGAGTCGGGTCGAATGCCGGTTTTTCGTCTAGCCCGGTGGCACGTTCGCCGTAGCAGACGATCAGTCTGAACAGCCAGTCCAGATCCTGCGGTTTCGGGTGTTCAAGGCACAGCAGACCGGTGCTGGCGGTCTTGTTGCAGTAGCAGACCTGGCGCAGGTAGCGCTGGGCCCGATAGTCAAAGCGAGGGTCAGCGTCGGTGTCGTCGGATTTGTATTCAAAATAAATGTTTTCCCCGACGGCGTTCCTGATTTCCACCAGCAGCCACACGGCAATGCGGGTCTGATCTTCAGAGTCGTAAATGCATGATTGCGGTGAGTTGCCGTAGCAATGTTGCGAGCCGTCGGCACGGAAAACCACCCAGAAGGGATTACCGGAATCGGGTGTCCAGAACTCGTAACGGTCGAACGTGCTTTCCAGGCGAGGGAGGTAGCGCACTACGGAAAACGTTCTGGCCCGCCGGCCCTTGCCACGTGTACGTCGGATTGACTTGATCTTGCCGCGTGTCGTCAGCTCGGGACGCAGATCGGTACCGTCGGCCTGCATGACATCGGCGGCCTCGTATTTCGGCACACCCTTGCTGGTCTTGCGCGAGATGGCGGGCAGCGGTAGATCCCAGCCAAGTCCGCACTTGCCATTGCCCGCGTTGCCGTCATAGACCAGCTGCAACTCGGGATTGAGCGTGCGCGCCTTCAGGATCGGGAGGGGCAGGGTATAAGAACGCTGCCCGGTCGCACCGATCTCTCCCCAACTGCGACCGTTCGTTGCAATGGACGCAGTTTTGGCAATGGAGGGAGGAGTGACGAGCGCATCTGCATCAAGGGCCATGGCAACGCAACCTGTGAACGTCGAGTTTCCACGCTAACAGAGGGTGTTGGCCACGGCACCTGTCAGATCTGACAGGTGCCGACTGACGGCAGGCGAAAAAAAACCGGGCGGTCATCGCTGACCGCCCGGTTTTTCACAAGCAGATGAAGCGCTTACTGCACTTCTACCGCCAGGCTTTCGCTGATCTTCTGTTGCCAGATCGCAGGGCCGGTGATGTGCACCGATTCACCTTTGCTGTCCACCGCGACGGTGACCGGCATGTCCTTGACCTCGAACTCGTAGATCGCTTCCATGCCCAGCTCGGCAAACGCCAGCACCTTGGACTTCTTGATCGCTTGCGCCACCAGGTAAGCGGCACCGCCGACGGCCATCAGGTACACGGCCTTGTTGTCCTTGATCGCGTCGATGGCGGTCGGGCCGCGCTCGGACTTGCCGATCATGCCCAGCAGACCAGTCTGCTCGAGGATCTGACGGGTGAACTTGTCCATCCGCGTGGCGGTGGTCGGGCCAGCCGGGCCAACCACTTCGTCACCGACCGGATCTACCGGGCCGACGTAGTAGATGAAGCGACCTTTCAGGTCTACCGGCAGGGTTTCGCCCTTGTTCAGCATCTCGACCATGCGCTTGTGTGCGGCGTCGCGACCGGTGAGCATCTTGCCGTTGAGCAGGACGGTTTCACCCGGCTTCCAGCTCTGCACGTCTTCCGGGGTCAGGGTGTCGAGGTTGACGCGACGGGCCGACGGACCGGCTTCCCAGACGATTTCCGGGTAGGCGTCCAGCGGTGGCGCTTCCAGCGAGGCCGGGCCGGAACCGTCGAGCACGAAGTGCGCGTGACGGGTGGCGGCGCAGTTCGGGATCATGCACACCGGCAAGGAGGCGGCGTGGGTCGGGTAATCCATGATCTTCACGTCGAGCACGGTGGTCAGGCCACCGAGGCCCTGGGCGCCGATGCCCAGCTGGTTGACCTTCTCGAACAGCTCCAGACGCATTTCTTCGATGCGGTTCTGCGGGCCACGGGCCTTGAGCTCGTGAATGTCGATGGATTCCATCAACACTTCTTTTGCCATCACCGCGGCTTTCTCGGCGGTGCCGCCGATGCCGATGCCCAGCATGCCCGGCGGGCACCAGCCGGCGCCCATGGTCGGAACGGTCTTCAGTACCCAGTCGACGATCGAGTCGGACGGGTTGAGCATGGCCATTTTCGACTTGTTCTCGGAACCGCCGCCCTTGGCCGCCACGTCCACTTCCACGGTGTTGCCCGGGACGATGGAGTAGTGGATGACCGCCGGGGTGTTGTCCTTGGTGTTTTTACGAGCGCCCGCCGGGTCGGCGAGGATCGAGGCACGCAGGACGTTTTCCGGAAGGTTGTAGGCGCGGCGCACGCCTTCGTTGATCATGTCGTCCAGGCTCATGGTCGCGCCATCCCAACGCACGTCCATGCCCACACGCACGAACACGGTCACGATACCGGTGTCCTGGCAGATCGGCCGGTGGCCGGTGGCGCACATGCGCGAGTTGATCAGGATCTGCGCCATCGAGTCACGGGCCGCTGGCGATTCTTCGCGCAGGTAGGCTTCGTGCATCGCCTGGATGAAGTCCACGGGGTGGTAGTAGGAAATGAATTGCAGGGCGTCGGCAACGCTCTGAATCAGGTCGTCTTGCTTGATCACGGTCATGAGTCGCGCTCCTCTAAAAGACGGGAACATTCAATAAGGTGCCTGCGGCTTGGGTGCATCGGTCGGTCGCAGACACCTTTCAAGGCACGCCGGGGCTGCTGGCGCGACGCTAAAAAGGCGCGGCAGTATACCGCGCCTCCCTGGTGGTGACACGCGCCGGTAGTCATTCGTTGGTCGCATGGTTCGGGGAAGATTTGACGATCGGTTTTTCGCTTTCTGACCGCTGCCCTCACCCCAACCCTCTCCCGGGGGGAGAGGGAGCTGGTTTGTGTAGAGCTTGAAATGGATGTTCGACGCGATATTTCAGGATGCCGAAATCCGACAAAATATCACGGTCAGTCCCCTCTCCCTCCGGGAGAGGGCTAGGGTGAGGGGGCTTTTGGCGGTACGCGCAGGTCATGCCTTTGACGCCAAATATCCGGCCCGAAAATCAATGGTCATTTATCGACCGGGCCACTAAAGTGGCAGCCGGTCTGTAGAGTAGGACACTCGGTCAGCCTCTTATCGCACGGTGAGTCAACGATTGACCCATAACGCCATTCAACGTCTTTTGCTCAAACGCTTCGCCCTCGCTGCAGCCACCTACGGATTGGCCTTGCTGCTGCTGTGGCTGGCGTATTTCACCGGACACTACGAAGATTCGCTGGCAGGCGTCGCCGTCGGCAGCGCCCTGGTGGTCATCAGCCAGGCGACCCTGTTCGCGGTGTTTTTCTCGGGCGCCAACCTGCGCTTCTCCGACCCGAGCCTGACCGAAGCGCAAGTGCTGCTCGGTCTCGGCTGGCAGACGTGGCTGATCGCGCATCTGCAAGAGGCCCGGGGCGAGTTCCTGGTCTTCTATGTGCTGATCCTGCTGTTCGGCCTGTTTCATCTGTCGCGGCGGGCCTTCGTGCGCTGCGCGATGTTGGTGTTCTTCAGTTTCTGCGCGATCACGCTGTGGGACGGTTACCACTTCCGGCTGCACGATCCGGCACTGTCCGCGTTGCAGGCCTGCATCCTGCTGATCGTGCTGGCCTGGCTGGTGATCTATGCGCGCTTCGTCCAGACCTCGCGGCAACGCATGCGTCAACGCCGGTTTGCCTTGCAGGCGCATCAGGACACGTTGCGCGGGATGATGCGCCAGCTCGAAGACCTGGTGGCCACCGACGAACTGACCGGGCTGTTCAACCGCCGACATTTCCTGCGCCTGGCCACCCGCGAATTGAACGCGATGGAAGCCGACGTGGTGCACGGTCTGGCGCTGATCGACCTCGACCATTTCAAACGCATCAATGATATACACGGTCATGCGGCCGGCGATCAGGTGCTGCAAGCCTTCGCCGGCGTGGCCGGTGCCTGTCTGCGTGACGGTGATGTGCTGGCCCGTTATGGTGGTGAGGAATTCGTGGTGCTGCTGCCCGATTGCAACGCCGAGCGGCTGACCGCCTGTTGCGAACGGCTGCGCATCGCCTTCACCGACGTCGAACTGGTGGGCCTGAATGTGAAAAACCTTAGCCTGTCGGCGGGCATGACCCTGCTGGAACTCGGCGATGATCTTGACGACGCCTTGCAGCGCGCCGATCAGGCGCTGTACCGGGCCAAACGCGACGGGCGCAACCGTTGCGCCGCCGCGTGGGAGAACGTCGATGCCTGAACTGCGGGTCGGTGAACGACAGTGGTCGGTGGCGGCGGGCAGCAACCTGCTCGATGCCCTCAATCAGAACGGTGTGGCGGTGCCTTACAGCTGCCGCGCCGGCAGTTGCCACGCGTGTCTGGTGCAATGCGTGCAGGGCTTGCCTGCTGACAGTCGCCCGGACGCCCTGAGCGCCGAGCAACGTGATCAGGGTTGGCGGCTGGCCTGCCAGTGTCAGGTGATTGAAGACTTGCAGGTGCATACCTTCGATCCCGTCACCGATGGTCGCCCGGCCACGGTCGAAGCGCTGGACTGGCTCGGCGACAGCGTGCTGCGTTTGCGCCTGACACCCCAGCGACCGTTGCGCTACAGCGCCGGCCAGCATCTGGTGCTGTGGGCCGGCCACATTGCGCGGCCGTATTCGCTGGCGAGCCTGCCGGAAGAAGACCGTTTTCTGGAATTCCACCTCGATTGTCGCCAGCCCGGCGAATTCAGCGATGCTGCGCGCCGCTTGCAGATCGGCGACCCGATCCGCCTCGGCGAACTGCGCGGCGGCGCGCTGCATTACGACCCGGACTGGCACGACCGGCCGCTGTGGCTGCTCGCTGCCGGCACCGGGCTCGGCCCGTTGTTCGGTGTGCTGCGCGAAGCCTTGCGTCAGGATCATCGGGGCGCCATCCGCGTCATTCACATGGCCCATGACGAGCGTGGGCATTACCTGGCCAAACCCCTTGAAGCACTGGCCGCGCAGCGGGAAAACCTCAGCGTTGAACTGTGGACGGCGGCCGAGTTGCCGGGCGCTTTGGCGCAACTGCGCCTTGTCTCCCGACAAACCCTGGCTTTAGTCTGCGGTTCGACTGCCAGCGTCGACGCCTTTGCCAAGCGTCTGTTCCTGGCCGGACTGCCGCGCAATCAACTGCTGGCCGATGTCTTCCTGAGCCGTGGTTGAGCGCTGAATTCTCAGACGCGAGACCTGCCATGCCCGAAGCCATCCTCCTGCACCGCGAACGCGGTTTGCTGACCCTGCGCCTCAACCGCCCGGACAAGAAAAACGCCCTGACCCGCGCCATGTACAGCCAGTTGGCCGATGCGCTCAAGCAGGCCAATCAAGACCCCGAAATCAACGCCGTGCTGATCACCGGCAGCGCCGAGTGCTTCACTGCCGGCAATGACATCGCCGACTTCATCCAGCAACCACCAAGCGACCTCGACAGCCCGGTGTTTCACTTCATGCTCGAACTGCTCGAATGCCGCAAACCGGTGATCGCTGCCGTGGCCGGGGCGGCGGTGGGGATTGGTACGACGCTGCTGCTGCATTGCGATCTGGTGTACGTGGCGCGGGATGCGCGGTTGCGGATGCCGTTCGTTAATCTCGGGTTGTGCCCGGAGTTCGGTTCAAGCCTGATCCTGCCGCGTTTGCTCGGGCAGGCCAAAGCGTCGGAATTGTTGCTGCTCGGTGAAGGTTTTACCGGTGAACAAGCGGCGCAATGGGGGATCGCCACCGAGGCGCTGGGCAGTGGCGAAGCCGCGTTGGCCAAGGCACGGGAGATGGCGCTGCGGTTTGACGAGTTGCCGGCTGAAGCGGTGCGGATCAGCAAGCAACTGATGCGGGCGCCGGATCGCGAGTTGATTCGCAAGGTAATCGAGGAAGAGGGTGCGCTGTTCACCCAGCGGTTACGGTCGCCGGAGGCGTTGGCGGCGTTGACCGGGTTCATTCGTAAACACTAAGAGCCCCTCACCCCAGCCCTCTCCCGGAGGGAGAGGGGGCCGACCGAGTTGTTTGGGCGTTCTACATCGACCTGTTAATTTAAGTTGAGCTCAGGATCTACAAGCGCCGTAATCAGGATTCGGATCGAGCCGAACGCCTATTTTGAAAAGCCCCCGATCGGCTCCCTTTCCCCCTCGCCCCCCTTGGGGGGAGAGGGTTGGGGTGAGGGGGGGAAGGATCTCAAGCCGGGCACAAAATTCAGGTCCAACACACTAAAACCAAAAAAGCCCCGCCATTCACATGGCGGGGCTTTTCATTTACAGCAACCGGTCACTCAGACCTGCGGGTCGCCCACGTGCAGGATCTTCATGCCGTTGGTGCCGCCGGTGGTGTGGTAGCTGTCGCCCTTGGTCAGGATGACCCAGTCGCCTTTCTCCACCACGCCGCGCTTGACCAGCTCGTCGATGGCTTTCTGGCTGACTTCGTTCGGGGCCAGCGAAGCCGGGTCGAACGGCACGGTGTACACGCCACGGAACATCGCCGCGCGGGCCTGGGCTTCGCGGTGCGGGGTGAAGCAGTAGATCGGCACCGACGAGCGGATACGCGACATGATCAGCGGGGTGTAGCCGCTTTCGGTCAGCGCGATGATCGCTTTGACGCCCGGGAAGTGGTTGGCGGTGTACATGGTCGCCAGCGCGATGCTTTCGTCGCAGCGCTCGAATTCCTTGCCGATGCGGTGGCTGGAAGTCTTGCTGGTCGGGTGCTTTTCAGCGCCGACGCAGATGCGCGCCATGGCCTGTACGGCTTCCAGCGGGTAAGCGCCGGCAGCGGATTCGGCCGAGAGCATCACGGCGTCGGTGTAGTCGAGCACGGCGTTGGCCACGTCGGAAACTTCGGCGCGGGTCGGCATCGGGTTCTGGATCATCGACTCCATCATCTGGGTCGCCACGATCACCGCCTTGTTGTGGCGGCGTGCGTGCAGAATGATTTTCTTCTGGATGCCCACCAGTTCGGCGTCACCGATTTCCACACCCAGGTCACCACGGGCAACCATCACCGCGTCGGACGCCTTGATCAGACCGTCGAGGGTTTCGTCGTCGGCCACGGCTTCGGCGCGTTCGATCTTCGCCACCAGCCAGGCGGTGCCGCCGGCTTCGTCGCGCAGTTGACGGGCGTAGTTCATGTCGGCAGCGTCACGCGGGAAGGACACGGCGAGGTAGTCGACTTCCATTTCAGCGGCGAGCTTGATGTCGGCCTTGTCTTTTTCAGTCAGGGCCGGTGCGGTCAGGCCGCCACCGCGACGGTTGATGCCTTTGTGGTCGGACAGCGGACCGCCGATGGTCACCACGCAGTTCAGTTCGGTGGCGGTGGCGGTTTCAACGCGCATCACCACGCGGCCGTCGTCGAGCAGCAGCTCGTCGCCCACGCCGCAGTCCTTGACCAGGTCCGGGTAGTCGATGCCGACCACTTGCTGGTTGCCTTCGGTCAGCGGATGGCTGGTGGAGAAGGTGAACTTGTCACCGATCTTCAGCTCGATGCGCTTGTTGGCGAATTTGGCGATACGGATTTTCGGGCCTTGCAGGTCACCCAGCAGGGCGACGAAGCGGCCGTGCTTGGCAGCCAGGTCACGCACCAGCTTCGCGCGAGCCTTGTGCTCGTCGGGGGTGCCGTGGGAGAAGTTCAGACGGGCGACGTCCAGGCCAGCCAGAATCAGCTGTTCGAGAACTTCCGGCGAGTTACTGGCCGGGCCAAGGGTAGCGACGATTTTGGTACGACGGACGGACATGCAAAGACTCCTCAGGTTCAAGCGCCAGCGAAGGCTACTATGCTCGAAGGGTGTAGTCATTGTTCGTTTGCACTACTTACGATTTTCTTTTTTGAACGCGACAATCGGCGCAAACGGCTCTGAAGATTTCTCACAAAGGGTCGATACAGAGCACAAGACAGGAGAACCCCCATGCGATTGTTGCCCATTGCCGCCCTTGCCCTCAGCGTCCTCGCCGCTTCGGGCTGCACCCGTTGGTCGATGAACCATCATCTGAACAACGCTTACAGCGCCTACGACCGGGGCAATTGCGAGCAGGTGATGCTCGAACTGTCCAAGGTCGAACGCGCCAGCCGCGCCCGCCCATACGTGTGGCCGGAAGTGTCGATGATGCGCGGTCAGTGCCTGGAACGGCAAAAAATGTTTGTCGACGCGGCGCAGACCTACCAGTTCATCATCGCCTCGTACCCCAACAGCGAATACGCCTACCGTGCCCGTGCGCGTCTGGAAACCCTGCAGAGTCTGGGCCACTACCCGACCCGCAGTGCCGCCGTGGTGCCACCCGCCCGCTTCTGATGGCGGTTGTCATACAAAAGCTGGCCGGCTGTATAAGGTGAGCTATAGTCGAATGACACCGGTGCAGATGCACTCTGTACCGGCGCAACACCTGCGACTGGCATGAGCAGTAAGTGGCGAGCGCCACACCGGAAGCGGGGAGAGCGGGCCTGTCGGGCAGGTTCGTTCCGAAGCACAGTGCGGCCCGTTGACCGGGCCCTGCATGGCGATACGCTCATGTTTACCGACCGTCGAATCGAACGGCACCAGTTGCCGTATTTTCTGCGAGTGTTCAACAGCGTCACCGACAAACCCATCGGCTTTCTGGGCAACGTCTCCGAAGACGGGCTGATGCTCATCAGCCAGTTGCCGATGATGATCGGTGCCGAATTCAAATTGCGTCTGAAGATTCCGGTAGGCGATGGCTGCCAGCAGGTGATCGACCTCAGCGCCTGCTGCCTGTGGTGCCATGAAGACGCCACGCCCCGGCATTACGACGCCGGTTTCAGCCTGTTCCGCACGCCGCCGGAATACGGGCAACTGGTCGAGGCGTTGAAGCAGTACTTCAGTTTTCAGCCGTTGCCGGCTTCGGCCTGACAAAACAAAAGGGTCATGACCTGCCGCAGGTCATGACCCTTTTTTGTTACGCGCCTATCGCTATCGCCCGCTCGTTATCCAGCGTCTTTTCCGCCAGCAGCAATCCCATCTCGCTCAACTGATAGATCGCCATCGCCAGATGCCGCGGCTTGTCGTCCAGGCTGTCGGCCAGGTCGAGCAGCAGAATGCTCACCGAGGAAAAGGTCTCGTAGGTCTGGATGGCGATCGCCTCGGAGTTGATCTCGGGATCGACCTTGAACATCTGCATGCCGCGATCCACGGAATTGCGCGGTTTTTCGGCCTTGGGATTGAGGTAGAAGTCGAGGGCCCTGTGGGCTGCGTCATGGAGTTTCTTTGAATCGATTGAAGCGTAGGGGGAGACCGGATCGGGTTGATCGGTCGGGTCCTTTGGATCGGTGTCCGAAGGGGGATTTGGAACTGGCTTCTTCATGTATTTCGTACTCGTCGTTAGGGCCACCATTGGCTCGCGACTAAACGAGAAAAGGGTGGCGGCTGTAAGCAGGTTAGTCGACCGGGAGTACGTACCGGTGCGCCCGAGGGCGCCCTGCGAACAGCCACCATCGAGTGCGGGGATAGGGAATACCCGACTGGATGACGCTTATGCGCAACGTACTAAGACCCCGGGCGACTAAACCCGGCCGCTGATTGCAGCGACACGGATCAAGTTACGGGGCAACGCCAAGGCGCACAAGCCGGCGGATTCTGAGGGATTTGTAGGCAATGGCACAAGGCGTCGTAGCCCGCTGTTACGACTTGCAGGACGTTGTCGGACGGGGCTGTGGGAAGAGTTACCGCTTGTCGGGACTGTCAGATCTGTCAGGTGCGCTGGCATGACTGCTTGCCTTCGAATAGAGGAACAATAATGCGTTCCACACCTTACGCCCCAGATGCTCGGGTTACGGAGACAAGTGATGACTACCGAAATAATTTTGTATGCTGACAGTGAATCTGGCTATCTCGCGGAACTCAAGGTCCGGTACTCATGGAACCTGACAGGTACCGAGTTTACCTGTACGGCATTGCAGTACAGGGCGACAAATAATGGTCGGAAAAGTGGGAATGCGTATCTCAGAATTGTAATCGATGGAAAGAACAATGATTCCGGAGATTTTCTCAATGACAATGGCGTGCAAGATGGCCAATGGCACAACATTCAAAATAAATCATGGACAATTCGAAACGTTGTCGGCATTTTAGCTCAGCTGATATTTACCTGGACCTTCGACATAACGGGATCTGGTGACAAATACTTGGGACCGAACAACCCTCCTACTGTAGTGTTCAAACCTCGCCCCCCGCACATCAACCCGATCAAGAATTTTACTGCGTCACCCATACGCGTGACCGGCATTGACGGGATTCCCGGGTTCACCCTGCGCGTTTACAGAAATTACACCACGGACACGGACACTGCCAGCATTGCTACAAACGGCACATGGTCAGCTAATCTTCGAGTTGCTGATGGTATATCTCATATGGTTATTAATTCTCACCAGTTCAAGGGGGGGGGGGCGCAGTCCGACTATTCCAACGGTTTTCACATGTACCGAGCTGTTATCAATTCACCGGCAAATGGCGAAGTGGTGCCTTTAAAAGATCTTGTATTCGAGGGGGGCGCTGCACCCGGTACTTTAATAAGAGTTCTCAGGGCGGGCGGGACCGTCCTGTCTGTACAGGTCACTACAGACGCATGGGGCAATTGGCGGGCAGCTGCGCAGCCTGACTTGAGCTTGGGCAACGGCGATGCGGTGGTGACGGCTGAAATGGATGGCCGCACTGACGAATACACCAACGCTAGAACAATTAAGATATTGGGTTACCCGAGCATTACCAACACCCAATTGACTGTACCGCTGGGCTTCACACTGACAGGCCGTAACCGTCTATCCGGTGCCACTCTGACTGCCTACATAGGCGCCTCTAACACGGCAGTGGGAACGGCGGTGGCGGCGACAACGGATACGTTTTCCATCACGACAAACAATCTGGATCCGGGCGCTCACGCGCTCACGGTGGAGCAGTTCCATTCAGGCAAGGGGTCTGGTCGTAGCGCAGCCGTCACATTCAATGTCAAACCAGAGCAGCCTACGGTTACTTCCACCATTACAGGTGAACGAGTCAAACTGCATGGCACCGGTTTCAGGGGCGGACAAGTCCATTTTCATCAGCCCGGGAACGGTAATACTCCTTTATTCAGTGTTGATATCCAGCCGAACGGCACATTTGAATACGATGTACCGCAGACTCAGTTGCCGGGGTCTCTTCATTACTCTTGCCGGCAAAGTGTTGCCGGCGTTGGGGCGGCGCGTATTTACAGTGACGGGTGGGTTCAGTTACAGACTAGTGTCCCTGTACCAGCGCCCACGCAACTGACCAGCTCTCGAGACGGCCAGAAGCTGGTGATTTCAGGGAGAGGGTTGCGGTGGGGGGCGACTGCAGGAAAAGTGGTCATTTTCAATAATGGTCAGGACATGGGCCCAGGGGTACCCGCCGTCGAAGTGCCAGTGAATCTGGCCTGGACCACTCGATCCACCGCCGATGTTGCCCCTGGAAATTACACTCAACTGACCGCCAAAATGTGGGTCAATAATCTCTATTCGCAACCTGTGCCGGTCCCTGCGGTAATCATCCCGTCGCCCCCGCCAGTACTCACCCCCTTCACCGCACCTACCGGCCAACGTCCGCAGATCAGAGGCACTATGTGGAGTGGCTCGAAGGTCGAGGTACAAATCAATGGAGGGCCAGCCAAAACCGCTACCACAACGGGTGCCAGTTTTCACCTGGACGCCACGTCTGATTGGGCACCTGCTACTTATACGGTCAGCGTGACAGCGGAATTCGGTGGTCAAACGTCCACCCCTTCCACACAATCGCTCACCGTTCGCGCACCGCAGCCGAAAATCCTTACCACCGGAGCGGTTCCGCTCCAGGCAACCATCATTGGCGATGGCTGGCCGGGCTGCCGGGTCAGGATCTTCACGACCATCGGCAATCAGGAGCTGGGCGCAGATAACGTGAAGTCCGACGGCAAGTTCGAGATAGCCCTGTTGAAGCAAGCGGCGGGTGATCAGACCTTGTATGCCGTGCAGTACCAGTCGGATAATCCCGCAAACGCATCGGTCGAGAGTGAACGTGTGGCGGTGAAATTCGGCATGCCGATGGCCGACATCACAGTTCCACCCGAGGGCGGCATGACGCCGCGAGTGTCGACGTTCAGCGGCACAACGACTGCACGGAGCGGTACCGTCGAGTTGTGGCTTGAAAGCGTTTCGCTCCGCACCAATATTGCGATAACCAGCGGCAACTGGAGCGCGTCCGGTATCAATCTGGCCGCAGGACCTAAAGCAGTAGAGGTTTATATTCGTGATGGTGGTGATCTCAGCGCCGCGACCATTCGCAACGTGAAAGTGGTGCCTGAGAAACTGAAGATCGATTCACCCTTGACGAATCAGTACATCGGTCGTCAATTGCGGATCTCCGGGGTCGTTGCATTCCCGGGTGATAGCGTTATTGTCCAGCGATTGGGAGCCCCGTTCGACTTTCCTCCCGTCACCGTGGATGAGAGCGGTCATTGGACGGCGAACGTCCAGCACAATATGGTTGCCGGCAACACCATCGCTGCCATCGCGCGAGCCGGAGCCGGGCTGGATTCCGAGGCGTCTGACCCGATCATTTCGAAGTTGCTGCATACAGCCCCCCATATCACACAGCCTCAGGCAGGCGACAGGGTCGGCACGAAGCCGGTTTTCTCAGGGCTGGCCAGACCAGAGGCGACGGTGACCATCGCTCAATGGTTCAACAACACGATCGTACTGGCGACGATCACGGCTGATACCGATGGCTACTGGGAAGTGCAAAGCTCTGTTGAGTTGGCCGAGGGGGGGGGCTGGGTTCTGGTGCGCGATACGCTGAACGCTCAGCCTTCGGAATGGCGCAAAAGTGAGCGTTTCGAGGTCAAGGCTGCAGTGGTGGACTTTGCTGCGCCCATTCTTGGCTTCCCGCAGGAGACGCAAGAGGTGGGGCTCCAGCCAGTGTTGTCCGGTAGAGGATTGCCCGGTGCGAAAGTTATTGCCTACAAGAGCGGTGCAGGGTCGGAGGTGCTGGGGGAGTTTTTGGTGGCCCGCGACGGGAACTGGCAAGGGGCTTTGAAAAAACAGTTCCCGCCAGGGGATTTTGGGTGTACGTTGCGGCAGCAACGCGATGGAGCCTATTCGAAATGGATGGTGCCTGATCGGATGTTCAACGCGATTCAGGTGCCGGCTGGTTTTGCAAAACCGGTCATCATTAAGCCTGTAAACAATCCTGCCTTCGGCATCGAGCCAAATCCCGAAATAACGGGTACTGGCTTTCCCGGTGCTACATTGAAAGTCTATTTTCATGCCACCACGACCGTTATAGCCGAGACAACAGTGCAACCGAACGGTCATTGGGTGACCCGTTGCAAGAGCGATCTGGCGGAGGGGCCGCACCAACTGGCGGCGCAGCAGGAACTCGACGGCAAAGTATCCGCATGGTCCGGCATCATTATCAATGTTAACGTCCGCGCCAATCTCACCGATCCTGTCTGTACCAGCCCCACTGATGGCGAGGACGTTTCCAGCAACCTTGTGCTCCGCGGACGGGCCATGCCCGGAGCGGAGCTGGATCTTTATTGGCTACCTGGCGGCAATTACCTGGAAGGTGTTGGTATTGCCAATAAAGACGGATTCTGGATCATAAAGGTGTATGGCCTGCCGCCTGGTGAATCCAGCTACAAAGCCAGGGCGAGGTTTGGCGGGGTTGTTTCTGGATGGACACGAGAAATCAAAGTCAACATACAAAACTTCGGCTGACCCTTCAGCCAGAATCCTACAGGCCCTCCAAGAGGGCCTTTTTTACGAAAGCAGTCAAACACGCCGATCATTAAAATCCCGACCAGTGGTTACCTGACCTGTCAGATCTGACAGTAGCTCACTTATCGAAATCAGCGCTAAATCAGCTTGAAGTCAACAAGGCCAGCTTACGCGTCTTTGGCATTCGTTTTCCATTCAAGAGGAAGCGCCTGAATGAAAGCTTCGCAAACGAGCCCCGTGCATCAACTGGTCAGAGCCGTGTTGGGCCAGGGCAAGAAACGTTTGTCTGTGCCGCGCAAGCTGGATCGTTACCTCGCGGAATTTTCCAGCGTATTCGACCTGATAAAGCACAGTCCGAGTGAGTTGCAGGCACTCGGTTTGACGCACTCTCAGGCCAGGACCCTGCTGCTGCGTGGCAGGGCATTGGCGCTGCAGATCACCCGGTTATACCGCCAGCAGGAATTGCGTGCTGCGCCGGGGCGCAGCAACAAAAAGGCGTTGGTGAGTTTGCCCACCTACGAACAATTGTTCACTCCCAATATTGATGGGGCGGCGCCAAAGGGCAGCCCGGAGCATCATGCCTCCCCGGTCGCCTATCTGGTCAGCCTGCGCGAATTTGTCCGTGACGAAATCGAGAAACACGCGGGACCTGATGCCATTCCGTTGCAAGATCGACGCCCGGATGTCGATCAACTGTTGATTGATCCTGCGGCCATCAACAAAGAGAAGTCCCGGGTCGACATCCACAGCCGGATACTGGAATCGATTCTTTCGAATACGCTGCCTTCCGAGTATTCAACGGTTCAGGAATTTCTGGGCTCGACACGTGTTCCCCTCAGCATGCCGTTCGAGACGGATGCTGTCGGCATCTGGCATGTAGTGGGCCAGGTTGTGCCAAATGGCTCGCTGGGCGAAATCATTCGCAGAATAGACCGCGATTATCCGTATTTCATACGCTCGGGTGGCCGTGGCGCACGCGATCACGCAGCCTGGCAACTGACCTTGCCAATGGGGCGTGAAGCGATGGCGTTGCAGCTCGAGAGCTCGGTGTTTCCATTGAGTGCTGAACTGGCCCGCCTGTCTTTGGACAGGGTTGATCCACTGACAGGTTGCATCGATTCTGACCCGCAAAAAACCTCCACAGACTTTTATCGCAAGAACTATGGGCCGGCCATTTTCGACAATCAGGATCTTCGCCGGCTGGGGCTGTTCAAGATTACGACCCGCCTCTCTCAGTCGGAGGTGGACGGCTTGCTGGCGTGGGATAAATTTACGCCCAAGCTGTCGCCCAACGTTCCTGCGATAGGCAATCCGGAGGAGCTTCTGACGGGGGAGGTTGCTGGGGCGCGTTATGTCAATGGCGGAGAAAAGCCGGCTATCGGGCTAGAAATCGGAGAGATCGATATAAAGCATTTGCTGACGAATATCGGTGAGTTTCCGGCGGTCAAGCTTGAACACCGTGCCGAGCGCATTCACCGCAAGGTGCGTCTGGATAACATCCTGAAATTGCCAAGCCATGAGGTGGACAGGCTACTGGTGGCCGCAATGAACGCCGAGCAGCGCGCAGGCGCCAGTACATCCCTCTGGATTCGCCCCGCTACCCTGAGCTGCCTGGGCCTGTTCGTTGAGCTGATCACCGTTCATGGCTGCACCGCCGAAGAGTGCGCGGGGCTGGTGGATGTGCTGTCGGTCCATGGGCAGAATGGATCACTCGCATTCTTTGATCAGGTTTACAACGAACCTCTTCCCATTGATGACCCGCTGCGCATCGATGGCAGCCGGTTGGCGATCATTCCGGTCACCGCAGCCGAGCAGCATAAGGTGCACCAAGTTTGCACCGCGTTGCGCATCAATGGTGAAACCTGCCGCTACCTGAGTACCGTTATTGCCGAGGCCAAGGGCAAAACGACTTCCCTGGACTGCGATCTGCCTACGCTCTCGGCGTTGTGGCGGCTGGTACGGCTTGCCCGGCTGAGCGAGTTGACGCCGATCGAGTACACCGCGCTGGCGCAAACCCTCGGACTAAGCGTCCAGCTGGCGGCTGAGCCTGTAGTGTCCGATTCGGGGTCCACTGAAGGCGCGGATGTGCTGAGCGCCATCCATGGGTTGATCGAGTGCGCGCAATGGGCCAAGGAATTCAATCTGTCGGTGCTGTGGTTGGTGCAACATCTCAATCCGGTTGTTGTCCCGGCTGTGTGGACTGAAAGCCAGGAACAGTTTCTTCGGCAATTGGCCAGCCAGGCGCAGTCGGTGCTGGTGCAGACCGCGACATTGCTGGCAGCAGGCGCACCGGTACGCTTTCCGCATAACGAACAGATCATCGACTGGTCGTCCTTGTTGAACTTGCTGGTGGACGAGTACGGGCTGGTGATCGGTGAGTACGACCAGACTGAGGAGCAATATCTGGCGTACGCCGAGGAGCAATGCGAAGACGTTGCACGGGATGTTTATCAGGATTTTGGCGATCCGACGCTCGGAGCGAAAAGGCAAGCGTTGAAGGCGCTGCTGCTGTTGATTCTGCTGCGTTGCCGCGATGAGCAGCGCACGTTGGTTGAAGAAAACCTTGCGGTCTATCTGCGGATCGATTCATTACTGACCCGTCAGGTTCTCGCTTGGGCGCAGGGGCATCCCTACAGATTCCTGGCACAGGCACTGAGCATGCCTGCAGAGCGCAAGCGTTGGGCGTTGAAGAAAGCGCTGGAGGAGCCGGATCAGTTTCTGCGATTGTTCGCCGAGCTCGAGCGTCGAGCCCGGATTGCCAGCACGCTCAACGTGAGCCCGTCACTGCTGGAGATACTCCAGGCAAACGAAAACTATCAGTGGTTCAGTCTTGGTGACCGCTACGAAATCTCGATCAATACCCTTTACTACCTGGCGATGTTCGGCCGAATGGTGGAGCAGGCCCGGGAGCCGGAAGAGAAGATTCTCGACTATTTCCTTCAGGTCAACCTTCTCGAGCCCGATCTGAGCGAGGATGCGCGTCGGCTGGTGCGCGATGCGGCGGCTGACAAACTCGCCCGATTCTTCGGCTGCGGCATCAAGCATGTGCTGACAGTCGTCAGCCATTTGAAGGGTGAAGCTCAGGACAGCGACGAACTTCCGCTGCTACAGACTCTGCAAGAGCTTGATGTACTGCGACGCACACTTGAACTGGCAGCCAAAGGGCTGGATGCCGAAGCCGTCGTCAGTCTTGGCAACCTGAATCCGCTGGATACCCAGGCGCAATACGCCAAGGCTGCGCGCAGTTCGCTGGAAAGTTACGATCGTTTCGTCAATCTGCAGACGCTACCGGAGTCGGCCGAGGCAGGCCAGAGCTACACCACCCTGTGCACAGTCGACAATCGCTACCTGATCGCGAACCTGGATCAGGAAGTCTCGGAGTTTCTGCTGCAACTGAAGGATTTCTTCGGCGTTCCCCTCAAGGGTGTGCCGATTCAGTTCAAAACCGATATCGGCGTCGTGCTCACTCCCGAAGTCAAGACCGATAACCAGGGACGTGCGGTGGCGCGCCTGCAGGCCGGCAAAACAATGGGGACCGCCCATATCAGCTACAACCTGCTGCTCAGCGACCCAGTCTACGGTCCGACGGTAACCATAGGGCCTGATATGGAATCCCTGAGACCCGAGCCCGAGTTGAGCTCGAGACTCAAAACCATCCCGCCGCTTCTGGCAGGCAGGCTGGAAGAAGTCATGTTGTTCACTGAGGTACTCGACAAGTATGGCAATCGCCCCGCCAGGTTTCCGCTGGAGTGGCGAACAACGCTTGGCGAGATACGGCCGCGCCAGACTGTCACCGACAAGGATGGCAAAAGCTTAGTGTGGGTATCCAGCCTTTCGGCAGGCTCCGCCCGGTATATGGTCGGGCCTGTCGATCGCTCCCATACCATGACTTTCGCCGATTCGCTGCTGTTCAAGGATTCGCCGCGGATCTCCGCTGAGCCTTACGTTACCGAAGTAGCAAGGGTGGGCGTTCCATTGTCGGTGAGATGCAAGGTCGTCGGACTCGATGGGTTGCCTTCCGAGGGGCAGGTGGTTTCGTGGAGGACGGAGCCTGCCACGACAACAAAAGATGAAACCACCGATGCATCAGGAATCGCTACGTTCTCTGTACCCAACCCTGCGGCCGGGCCTCTGACGATTTTCGCCAGGTTGGGCAGCGACGCCGAGGTCCGACTCACAGTCGAGGTAATCGACACCGCCCAGATCGTGCTTTACCTGGCTAATCCTCCAATGGCGGTGATCGGCGCGCGTCCAACTTCATTGTGGGTGGATGTGGCGGATAAGCCCGGTGCAGATGGCAAGCCCATCGGGCTCTATCCGGTCGTCTGGAAAGTCGAATCGGTTCCTCCTGTCACCGATACCGTCCTGTCGGATGAGCAAGGTCGTTCTGTTTATCCATTCGAGGCGATTGAGGTTGGTAAGCACACGGTGACCGCGACTCTGCAACATCATCCGACGCAAGTGCACAGCTTTACGGTTGAAGCCATCAAGGCGTTCGGATGGAGCGTTGTTCTGTTCACGCTGACACCTGACGGTGACGAGTTGAACCGCGAGCCGATTCTTCCGGCAGGCCCTGGGCGACTCGATTTGTTCAGAGGCACGCGCTATCGCATCGAGATCCAGCCGAGTGATCCTGCCTCCCTCAAAGACAGCCGCGGCGCTGCGGGGTGGAGTTCCCAGTACTCCACGAAGGCACTGGCCATGGACTTCCAGCCGCCCATGGCCGAGTCGTTTACCTATGGTGACACCCCTTACGTTATACAGCTCAGGACAGGAGACGTGCGCAACGGTGACTTCGAGATCAGTGTGCATGCCGACAAGTTACCGCAGGCCCTGGTGATTCCAGGAAGTCTGCGCAAACGACCGCTGGTACGACGCCGTTCAAATAAATCCTGAGATGACCCACTGCCCAAGGCCAGCTGCGGTCGGATTCCCACCGCGAGACAGGGAGAAAAACAATGCCTGCGTCCGTTGATACTTCGTTAAGAGAGCGTTATTTGAAGGCTATGGTCGACGTGGTGGTGGGGCACCGACTGGCCCCCGTCCCTGTCGCCGTCCCTGCTACGGAAACGTTGAGCGACGTGCTGCTGACTGACCTCGAGGACGAGGCTCAGGCGCGAGCCACCGATGTTTCCTCAACGGTGCGCACGTTACAGCGGTACATCCATGGCGTTTATGGCGGTATGGAGCTCGGTTACAAAAACGTTTCTTTCGATCGGGACGACCAGGACTATTGGTGGAAGATCCTGAGCAATTACAGTTCATGGTCGGCCAATGTGCTGCTCAAGGTGCATGCGGCCAACTACATCGAACCGCCATTGCGCCTGAACAAAACCGAGCTGTTCCGTGCACTGGAAGGCGAGCTGATGCAGAGGCGTCTGACTGATGCTTCGGTGAAAGTGGCGCTCATGTCGTACACAAGTGGTTTCGAGAAGCTCAGTAATCTGGAGGTCAGGAGCGGTTATATCGACGGGACGAAAAACCGCAACGCCCCTTATTACCTGGTGGCAAGGAGTCGCACGCAACCGTTCGACCACTACTTGCGCAAGGTCAAGGTCGAGGTGGACGAGCACAGTACAAAAATCAACCCGGCGAACTGGGACGAGTGGCAAAAGTGCAACATCGACACCACTGGCACGGTCGTCGATATCCGTAGTGTGCTGTGGCTTGGCCAGTTGGCGCTGGTCTGGTGTGAATGGATCGATCGCCAGGTCGATGGTAACGGCGTGGTGCAGTCGCCCTGGACCTTGAACATTAAATTGGCGTTCAAGTCGGTCGACGAGACGTGGTCCGCTCCGTTGACGTTGCATAGCCGAAAATGTGAATCGGACGTTTCCGATGGTTGGCTGGCGGTATTTACTGATGGTGATGGAAGTCCGAGCGATGATCGGCTGCGAGTGTGTTACACCAATCTTCACACCGCCGACAGGAACGGTACTCCCGGCGGTATCGAGATCCATGAAGTGCGCGATCATTTGATGAGAAGTGTGGAGGGCGATATTTCCACCTCGCTGGCGATGGTCTACGGACGCTTCAGGAATCGTAACGGCGTGCAACAGAAAGTCGTGCCCGCCGATTATCCGAAAATCGAGATCAAGCCCGAGAATCCACCGGCTGATCCCATCGGTAGCAAACTGGCGGTTGATGTTGTCTTCAGCAGCGAAAGGCTGCAGAGCGGCGGTGTGTCTCAAGTGTTGAGGGTGCGTGGTCGCTGCACTGCCGTGAGCGAAAGCGGGCGGGTTTTACAGCGTTTGTCGATCAACTGGAGAGCATTGCATGCCGGCACTTACACCGATGTGAGTATTCAATACGCTGACGATACGCACGTCACAATCACCTTGACGACGCGTCGACAACCTGTAGCTGTACATGATGTACGCCTCTCCACGGGAAACACTGACTACGAGACTGTCCATGCGTTTGCTGTCACGGATTTCAAGGAAGTCGCACCAGGTGACAGAACCTGGGAAGCGCAATCTGTCGTAAAGCTCACAGCCCCTGCATTGCGCTATCTCGTCGAAAGAACCTCGGAGGAAATTCGGGCCGGCGCCGGTTTTTCTGTCAACCCGCTTGGGGCGACGGTGGTCAACGGTGGCAATCAACTCGAACAGAAAGTTCTCTATGACGCCGTTCCGTTCAGCATAGGCCTCCAGAATCCGACGCCGACCGATCCGGCCCCGTCGCAATTCACCGCCCCGCTGGACGGAGCCGTCACATCGCCGTGGGTTATCTATCTAAGCCCTGTTTTTCCCGTTAACGCTGACATCCCGGTGGACTTCAGTGCGGATGGCGTGAAAGTGACGTTCCTCGTAAAGCTGACGGCCCAACCGAAGGATTACCTGACCCCGACCATCGGTGACACCAATGCTCGGGGCGCGCAATTTCTAAGCTTCAACGACCCGAATCAGGCGCTCAAGCACCTTCGACTGGGTTCCCAGATCGCGGCAGTTCTTACCAGCCGTGCAGCGGTATCGGTGGAGACGCTGATGAGCTTGGAAACCCAGTATTTCGAAGAAGACCCTCTGCCGGACGGCTCGCTCGAACAGAACGGCCTGTTTGACGCTTGCAACGGCAAATACATCTGGGAACTGTTTTTTCATATACCGCATCTGGTGTTCTGGCGACTGTCCGAAGAGGGTCGTTACCAGGAAGCACAACGCTGGCTGGAGTACATCTTTCACCCACTTTCACCTGAGGTGGTGAAAAAGCGCGGCAGTACCAATTTGAATGCACGGCCGGCTTACTGGCTCTGCCGTCCGTTGAAAATCGATCATGTCGATTGCTCGTACGAGCAATTGGCGCCGACGGATCCGGATGCGCTCGGATATTGCGCGCCTGTTCACTTCATGATTGCGGTCTTCCTGCATTACATCCAGAACCTGATTGCGGAAGGCGACGATCTGTTCCGACGGCTTGATTACGACAGCATGGTCCGTGCAGGCCTGCTCTATAGCAAAGCCTGGAGGATGATCGGTGAAAAAAGTGGTGCCGATACGGGCAGCACGTGGAAGTCGCAAACGCTGGATAAATTGCTGGCTGCAATCAAGAATCGGGACCCTCTTAAAGCGTTTGAGACCAGGCTCAACCTTTCACTGGCAGATATACCTATGTCGATGAAGGGGAAACCGCGTCTGGATTTGACCGGTAGTGACGTTTTCAAGGCGGGGGTCAATGAGCGTCCTGCCGCTATTTGGGATTTACTCAAATCGCGTCTGGACAATTTGCGTTCGAACCGCTCGATCGACGGTTACGATCTGGTGCTGCCCCTTTTCACACCGATGGGGGACCCCAGACAACTGCTGATTGCTCAGGGGAATGGCACATTGGGCTCGTCACGCAGTCCGGGTGGCCAGATACAGGTCGTACCTTACAGATTTCAAACCGTCTACGAACTGGCGCGGGACGCCGTCGAGTTTCTGATCCAGCAGGAGGATCAGTTGCGGTCGTGGCTGGAAATGCGTGACCGCAACAAGCTTGAAGAACTGCAACATGAGCATTTGATGGGACTGGCCGAACATACCCGTTCGATTCACGAGGCAACCATCGCCCAGCTTGAGGCCACGGCCGCTTCTTTGCGCCAGAGCGAAAGCATGGTCAACGAACGTGTGCAACATTACGAACGTCTGGTCAGGGAAGGCGTGTCCGATGCCGAGAACAGAGTCATCGAAAAAAACCGCGACGCCCGTCAGATTGCTACGGGGGCTGCGGCACTCGAGACCGTTGGAGCGGGACTCAGGTTGCTGCCCAATGTGTTCGGGACGTCTTTTGGGGGCGTTGATCTGTCGGCAGTTCCCTACACGGGCGCACAGTTGCTCCATTTGGTGGCCCAACAGTGGCGAGGTGAAGCCGAGGAAGCCGGCATCAACGAGACGTATCGTCGGCGCGCTGAAGAATGGACGCTTGAATACAATCAATCCAGCGCCCAGGCACGGGTCTTGCGCGAACAGATATCGGCCCAGGAACACGGGATCAGGGCGGCCAGGGAAAGTCTGGAACAGTCGGAAACGGCCAATACCCAGTCAAAGGAGATTTACCGATTCTACAAGGAACGCAGTACCGGCCCGGATCTGAGCAACTGGATCGTGGGACAGATCAAGACTCTCCTGTACCAGCTCAATGACCTTTGCGTCAGTCTTTGTACGAATGCCGAACGCGCTCTGCAGTATGAAATGGGCGATTTCAAAACGAACATCATTCGTTCCGATGCATGGAATGACACCCGCCATGGATTCAGGTCCGGCGCGGCATTGAAAATGGGCTTGTTACAACTGTCGGCCGCGCGGATCCAGCGCCATGAGCGTCAGATGGAAATGACGAAGACGTTCTCCCTGAGTCAGCTCGTGGGCGAAGATGAATGGAACAACTTCATCAAATCGGGAAGCCTGAGTTTCAGGTTGAAGGAAAGCCACTTCGCCAATGACTATCCGCAGCATTACTGCCGGCAGATAGTGGAACTGACATGCACCTGCCCGGGATTGTTGGGGCCATACGAGAATCTTTGCGCCATCCTGATGCAACTTGGCAGTTCGACAATGCTGCAACCGGATCTCGACACGTTCAAATATCTGCACGATGAAAGTTGCGAACCGAATCCGTGGGCACTGGTGCAGAACCTGCGGGTGTATCAACAGATAGGTCTGTCTCGAGGCGTGGAAGACAACGGTATTGTCGACCGGGCACCTAGCGATCGCCTGCTGCCCTTTGAAGGTACCGGCGTCCATGGGGACTACAAAATTACGTTTCCCAGGCCAACCAGGGACAGTCAGGCCAACCTGTTGCAATCTCTGACAGACTTTATTTTGACTGTGAGCTATCGCGCCCGAGATGGCGGCCCGCTTTTCGGTAGTGCTGTAGAAGCCGAGCTTGCAGCACCGCCTCTGTCCCCGAAAAAACGCCTCGCCACTCGTGCAGGGAAGGTACGGCCATGAACCATAACTTTCTCGTAAATGGTGACTTCATCAATGATTTGGTTCCTTGGGAAACCAATGATTTGGGTTCGGTAAATCACAACATTGATAAATGGAACGGTAACGATGTCCACCTGATGGTTGCCAAGAATCTGGGGGAAGGCTGGCAAGAAATAGTATTGCCGGACAAGCCGCGGCCGAAGGCGGGCAAGGCGGTTTATTGGCTGCATTTCTGGTACGAAGCTACAGGGCTCCTTCCTGGCGCGTACGGAACTGTCCGGATCACTGGGGCCGAGTCAGGCCAGACGAATCTCGAGCTCGTCAATTCACTCAGAGTGCCGACCGAAGAAGAACCTCAAGACGTCTATTTGAACAACTGGAAGGAGGAGCTGAGGCTCGTCGGGAGTGAAAGGAAAATCGAAGTCCGTGTCATCAGTCCTTCAAATGGAGGTATCGGGCCAGGTGCCGTACGTTTCACGCGTGCAGAGGTGTTATTGCTGCTGGAGGATCTGGTGCTGTCGGGCTTGACGGTCGACAGAGTGGCTCAGGTTATGGGTGAGATCCGCCTGTGCATTGGTGGCACCCAGGTGCTCGAATTTTCGGTGGAGAGTGGAAGCGCCTGGCATGAGACAGAAGCAGGGCTGGTCCGGATCGTTGATACCGATGATCTGCTACGGGCAGTTCCGGCGATGGAGCAAGAGCAATCCATCGATGGCGCCTGGCAACTTTCCTGCAAGGATACGAGGGAAGATACGCAGGTTATTGCCACCTTGGCCATACGCAGTAAATACACCGCTGAACTGTATGAGTTAACGGTGATTTGTGATCATTTCTGGCTGGATATCATTGCGGTGGAGGAGCCTTGGTTTTTTCCGGTAATCGACCTGGCTCAGTCCGTGAGGCTGATTGTGCAAGTGCTCAATCACTTCACCAGGATGCCCTTGGCCAATCGCAAGGTCACTTTCAAACTGGGTGGTACGGTGTTGTTGGAGCAGGACTCGGATGCGGATGGCAAGGTTACTTTTTCATGGCTGCCGAATACCTCGGGC
Organism: Pseudomonas sp. MWU12-3088; assembly: GCF_023242405.1. Taxonomy (NCBI): domain Bacteria; kingdom Pseudomonadati; phylum Pseudomonadota; class Gammaproteobacteria; order Pseudomonadales; family Pseudomonadaceae; genus Pseudomonas; species Pseudomonas sp. MWU12-3088. Next base: position 192,072 of record NZ_JALJEA010000003.1, on the reverse strand, counting down.
AATCACGAAATCAAAGCATCGGTCGAAAGCTACTACCGGCCGGATGAGGCCTTGTACACGTTCAGAATCCGCGCCATCCAGAGCGACCCTTGGGAGACCTTCGCACTTCGACTGGACGAACTCCCTGAGGGGAAATGGGGGAGTAGTACGACCTACGTCAACCGTGGCGCAAGCCATGTGATGACAGCGAGATTTAGCGATGGCGTCTTGAACGAAACTTTGTTGACGATGGAGTTTCCGGGGGACGAGACGCCGGAGTACGTGGGTATAGCGATCACCCCTGACACCCAGCCGGTCGACGGGGGCAACGTGAGCTGGAACGTGGTTTGTGAAAACCGCAGAAACGGTGAAGTTTCATTGTTGCTCAAGTGTTCGAAGTTGCTGCTGGCGTCTCCACTGCTGAAACTGAACCTGGGGCATCACTGGCTATCCATCGTCGATCCGAAGGTTTTAACGAAATTTCCTGTGGCGGGCGGTCCCGATGTACGGTTGTCTGCACGAATTGAATCGCGAGTGCCCGGTGTAGGTGGTGTTCAGAATGTCACCACGTATTGGAGTGACAATGGCGAGCCGGAAACTACAGAGCCGACGGGGCCCGGTGGCAATATTCAGACCTCGTTCGAGCCAGGTCTCGAAGGCGACTCCGAAGTCATTTTGAGAGTTGCCAATTCTTACGATGGAGTGGATGGCCGACACGCGTACAAATTTCAGGTCTTTGGAGAAAGTCCCTGGGCACAGTTGGCGAAGGTGACGCTCGATGGGCGAGAGCAAGGGCGTGTGGGGCTCATCTGTTTTCGCGATGTCGAGGCAGTGCCACTGATAATCGAACCGGTCGGCGAGTTGCTGATAGAGGAAGACTTTTCCATAAACCTTTCAAGTGAGGGGGCAGATCTCGAGTTTCAGGTGTTCCCTGATCCGGCCACCCCTCGCAAAATGCCCGCAGGCGGGCTGATCTACATGGTCAGTTCCGTGTCGCAGTTCAGCGCTTTCTTCTCATTGCAGGTACGCCACCATTCAGAGGATCCGGATTCCGGGCTTCCACCCTATGATCTGGAGGGGCGATTGATATCGACCGTTCTCTCGGAAGAGGGGGAATTGAAACTCGATGACCGGGCGTTGGCTCCCGGGGAGTCGATACCGGCCTGCCTCGGAGCGCTCCATACGTTGCAATTTGTGCCGCTCACGCAAAGTCCCATGGTCGGGCTTGCCATGTCGGCGACATTGCAGGATGGCGACGATCTGGGAATGAAGCTGACGGCCAAAGATCACGAGCCTGTTACCATCCCTGGAAAAAAGTGGGAACTCGATGCCCGTGCCAGTACCGAAAAGGGCGTGCAAGGCATTGTGTTTACCCTCGATGAGGCTGGGTTTGGCTACCCGCCGGTAGTCCTTCCATTGGCACACAACCGAATCCTGGCGCAGGCCGAAGGGCCTGATGTCGATCTGGAAGTGGGACAGTCAACATGGTTGTACCTGATCGCTTATTCGTTTTACTCCAACGAACCTGTTTCGACGCTGCCAGTGACCTTTGAGAATGAAGACGATGTGAAAACAGTGCCTACCAATGAGTCGGGCGAGGCCAGGTATCTTTACACCGCCAAGGCGTCGGGAACGTTCCAGGTTACCGCTACGAGTGACAGCCCTTATGACGCAGATCCACAGGTCAAAACCTTCAACGTACTGGTCATTGGCTCCCCCAATCAAGACGCCAATCCAACCGGTGAATCATCCGTTCCAACTTTACGGAAAAGGGACTGAATCATGTCTAACACAATCATGGCTGGCGAGATTGTCGAAGTAGAGGACGCTTCGTACGATCCGGAGGTTGGTCAATCGATGCGACTGGCGGTCCGGGTAGCCGCTGTCGGCACGGGTGTAGCCCTGGCCAACGCAAACGTTGTATTTGAAACCCTGCCAGGGCCGGTGCAAGTGCGGGTGACGACAGACAGCGAGGGGTGGGCAGCGTTTGTCTACAAGGCCAACGTGCAAGGGAACGCGCAGGTAATGGCTGTAGTCGAGGGGAGCCAGGCGAAGACGGCGTCACATATTTTCGATGTCGCGGTCGTGAAGGCTGGAGTCTGGGACGATGCCACGATGACTCTCAATAGCGTCGTCGCGAGCGAGGCTCGCTGGGGGGCAGAAAGCAAGTTTCCCCGAATCACTCCGGCAGCTCACACCATCACGTTGAACGCTACCGCTGGAAGCGCATTGCTCAATCGTAATGTGCAACTGGGCGTCCTGAGCGAGTCATCTCTGGCTGAGCTGGGTATCACGAATGTGAACCCGGCATTGGGTACCGCGCGGTTATTCACTGCCGCCGGACTGAGTTGGACATTCACCACCAGTACAACGGCCGGGGGGTATTACTTCCTGGTTCTGGCGGCGGAACGCCTGATCAATCAATCGGCAGAAAACCATATGTCGCTGGGGCCAAATCCACCGTCGCCGGGTTTGGCGACCTAAAAAACACCCGTCTTCTTCCAGGCAAGATACCGCGTTACCACCCCGGCCCCCAGTTCTTCGGAGCGGGCCTGCACTACTGCAACACCTTGAGTGCTCAAGCGCTCATGGTGTTGCGCGCTGGCGTTGAGATAATCCACGGCCGCGCAATAGGTCAACGCTTCATCCAGCGTTTGTACCGATCGATGGCGCAGATCATCCAGCGTGGTTTCGCGCAGGCTGGCGACCAGAACCCGGTGTTGCCGGCTCAGATGCTGGACGGCGTTCAGCAGTTCTTCATCAACCTCATCCCGCAAATTGGTCATCAGTACTACCAGCGCCCGCCGTTTTTGCCTGGCCAGCAACTGATTCACCGCCGCCGGATAATCCGCCGAACGTCGCGTGCTCTCCAGATCGTAAACACCGTTGAGCAACACCTTGAGCTGCCCCGCCCCTTTGACTGGTGCAATAAACCGCGGCTGATCACTGGCGAAGGTCATCAACCCCACCGCATCTCCCTGCCTTAACGCCACATAACTCAACAACAGACACGCATTCAACGCATGATCGAAATGCGACAGCTCACCATCCTGACTGCGCATCTGCCGCCCGCAATCGAGCATGAAGATGATCTGCTGATCCCGTTCGTCCTCGTACTCCCGGGCAATCGGCGTGCGATGACGGGCGGTGGCTTTCCAGTCGATCTGGCGCAGGCTGTCGCCTTCGCGAAATTCCCGCAGTTGATGGAACTCCATCCCCTGGCCACGGCGTTGGCGCTGGCGTACGCCGAGCTGGCTGAGCCAGTTGTCGACCGCCAGCAACTGGCCGCCATAGAGGCGGGCGAAGTCGGGGTAGACGCGGGTGTGGTCGGTGATGTTCAGCAGGCGTTTGCCGGACCACAGGCCGAAGGGGCTCGGCAGGTTGAGTTCGCAGGTGTCGAAGGTGAAGTGGCCGCGCTTGAGCGGACGCAGGCGATAGCCGATCAGGCTGCGCTGGCCGGGTTGCAGTTCGATGTCGAGTGGCAGGTTTTCGAAGCTCAGGCCATCGGGGACATGGTCGAAGATTTGTATGGCCAGTGACTGGTCGAAATCGTGTTCGATTTCCAGCCGGATTTCGCTCCAGCGACCGAGGGCCAGGCTGCCGGGCATCTGTCGTTGTACGCGGGGCGAGGGCAGTCGTTTCAGGCGCAGGGCGTCCAGCAGACTCAGTGCAAACAGCGCCAGCAGCAATCCCCAGTTGATCGACAACAAGCTCGACGGCACTTCTACATCCAGCGCCTGTAACGCGCCCAGCACAATGCCGATGGCCAGCAGGATCGCCAGCCAGATCAACAACAGACGCGAGGGTTTCACAGGCGCGGCGCCGGGATCTGGTCAAGCAGTTGCTGGAGCACCTGATCGACCTGCAGACCTTCGATGTCCAGCTCCGGTGCAAGGCGCACCCGGTGACGCAATACCGCCAGCGCGCAGCCCTTGATGTCGTCGGGAATCACGAATTCGCCGCCACGCAACAGGGCCCTGGCGCGGGCGCAGCGCACCAGTGCAATGGAGGCACGTGGTCCGGCGCCGAGGCTCAGCCCCGGCCAGGTGCGGGTGCTGCGAGCGAGGCGCACGGCGTAATCGAGCACCTGATCGTCCAGCGGCAAATCACTGGCGATGCGTTGCAGGGCTTGCACGTCCTTGGCCTGCAACACGGTGCGCAGCGGTTGCACATCAAGCATGTCGGCGCGGGTCGAGCGGCTGACCTGACGCACCATGTCCAGCTCCTGATCGGCGTCGGGGTAATCCATGCGCACCTTGAGCATGAAGCGATCGAGCTCGGCTTCCGGTAGCGGGTAAGTGCCTTCCTGTTCGATCGGGTTTTGCGTGGCGAGCACCATGAACGGCTGGGCAATCGGCAGGGCGCGGCCTTCAAGGGTGACCTGACGTTCCTGCATCGCTTCGAGCAGCGCGGCTTGGGTCTTGGCCGGGGCGCGATTGATCTCGTCGGCCAGCAGCAGGTTGGTGAACAACGGGCCTTTGCGCAGTTTGAATTGCTCGGTTTGCAGGTCGTAGACCGCGTGGCCGGTGACGTCGCTGGGCATCAGGTCCGGGGTGAACTGGATGCGCGCGAACTCGCCGCCGAAGCATTTGGCCAGGGCGCGGACCAGCAGGGTTTTGCCGAGGCCGGGAACGCCTTCGAGCAGCACATGGCCGCCGGCGATCAGCGCGGTCAGCACGTCGTCGATCACCGGGTTCTGGCCGATCAGCGCCTTCTGTAATTCTCCGCGTACCGCTTGGGCCAACTGACTGGCTCGCTGGCGTTGCTGGGCCACGTGGCTGGGCGAGCCGGGTTCGATGTGTTCGGTCATAGCGAGTTCCTCAAGGCTTGCAGGTGGGCGACCTGACGGCAGAATTCGGCGCTGGACAGGCGCCGCTTCGGTGCCGGGCTCAGGGCCTGGCTGATGGCACGGGTCGGCTGGCGGGTCAGGCGCGACAGCGCCAGCCATTGTTCGGCGACGTTCAATTGGTCGAAACCGGGATGACGGTGACGGGCTCGGCGCAGGACGTCCTGCTGCAAGGCTTGCAGCAAGGTCTGTTGACCGTTGTGGCGCAGGATGAAGTCGGCACTGGCGCGCAGGTGTTCCATCAGCTGACGACGACCGCTCGGGGCAGGAGCCTGCACCGGCCCGTGACGCACGCCGACATGCCACAACCACAGACCGATCAGCGCCAGCAGGGCGACGATGGCCTGCGGGAAATAGCGCCAGAGCAAGGTCAGCAGACCGTCGTGTTCGGTGTTGTACAACAGGGTCACGGCGGTGTCGGCGCTCAGGTACCAGAGCAGCCAGGCATTGTCGTGCTGTGCAATGGCCGGGGTTTTCCACAGGTCGGCATCGGTGACCACGGTGATCGTGCCGACGCCGTAGGGCAGTTGCATCATGTGCGTGGCGCGGGCGCTGTTGGCCCAGGCCTGGGCGAGGTTTTTCGGGTCATCGAGGTGGAACGCGGTGTCGAACCCGGCGTAGGCGGGGGCGTCTTCATCTTCCAGATAGAGCTTGGTCAGGTTGGGCCAGGGATCGTCGTCGGCATCCGGCGGCGGGTCTTTCAGATCCTTGCTCAGGGACTGATGCAGCTGCACACGGTCGAGCAGCAGGTCATTGCTCTGGCCGGTCTTCTCATCCCACAGCGACTCGGCGACGAACACCAGTCGTCCGCCGGCCCGGGCCCAGTTCAAGACCTGATCGACCTGACGCGGGGTCATTTTTGAACGGTCGTTGAACAGCAGCAGTGTGTGTCGTCGAGGATCGATTTCGGGCAGCACGGCGAGGCTCTCGGCATGGCCGACGGTAATCCCGTGACCGCGCAGAAACATCTCCGCCGCCAGATAAGGATTGGCTTGCGCGGCGGGGGAGGGGCCGTGATCGACAACGGCCTGGTAAGGCGTGGCCTTGAGGTACAGATAAACGCCCAGCGCACCCAACAGGGCAACAATCAATGCGCCGATCAGCCAGAGTGCGCGCCGGTTCAACGGGCAGCTCCATGGCCGAACAGGGATCGCCAGCCATCGCACAACTCCTGTTGCAGATGCTCCGCCGGTACGCGGTGCCCATAGGCCATGTTCTGCCAGTGGCCGGTGAGATGACGGCTGTAGGCGAGCAGGTCGGGACGCTGCAAATGTTCGATCCGCGCCAGTACTTCGCTTTCGGTGTCGGCCGGTTTCAGGGTCAGGTTGAAGTCGTGCAGCAGGTGACTGAGAAGCGCCCGATACAACAGGCCGAGCGCCGCACGGGGCTGGGTCTGCCAGAGCTGATCGGCGCTGGCGGCGATGTCGTCGGGCAGGGTTTCCTTGCTCAGGTCGAGGCCGAAGGCTTGCTGTGGCACGGGGCGTTTTATCCGCTCGGGCAATCGCGGGCGACGGCTGACGAACGTTTGCAGAAACTCGCGGTAGCGCCAGATCAACCAGCCGACCACCCCGATCACCACAGCCCACAGCAACACTTCAATGGCCTTGGCCAGCCCGTTGAGGTGTTGACCATTGAGCCAGCCCAGCAAGGTTTTCAGCCATTGCGGCGCCTTGCCGTCCTTGGGTTTTTCGGTGGTGGCGGGGTCTTCGCCAAAGCGATAACGGGTGACGGTTTCCTTGTTCTTGAACGGCGGTTGTTCCAGCAAGGCCTTGATGCTGTCGCGGGATGCCTGGCTGGTCAGTGGCTGATTCAAAAGCCGGGGCGCATCCGGGGCGGTGGCAGGATCGGCGGCCCATGCCGAGGGCACTCCCGGCAGCAACAGACAAACCACCAGCAGCAAACCGAGTGCACTGTTGTTCAGGCGTTGGCGCAAACGGCGGAACACCAGTTCGATGTCCCACGCTTCCAATACCGTGCGCCGGTTCAGGTAGAGGCTGAAACCGCAGGCGACGTAGATCGGTTCCCAGATCACCAGTATCAGGGCATAGAAGGCATTGGTCAGGTGTTCGAGCCAGCGCCATTGGTGGTCGGCGGCGAAGATCAGGCTTTGCCAGTCCCAATCGGTTTCGACCTGTTGTGGCAGAAGCAGGTAGAACAACACCATCAGGCCGATCCACAGCGCTGTTTCCAGATGAACGCCGATGATCGTCAGCCACTGGGCTGCGCCGGCATTGCGTTGCAGGAGTACCCGTAAACGTTGCTGGCGTGCGAGGCCACCCAGGCCTTCGAGTTGTACAACCGGCATCAGGAAACTGCGACTGAAGCTCAGGCGTCGCCAGGTCAGGCTCGCCAGCAGTTGCGGTTTGAGCAGTTTTGGCCATTGGTGCAATGCCTGTTTCAGCGTGGGCGTTTCGCCGAACAGGGCTTTGGACAGGATGTACAGCGGCAAGCGTTCATAGGCGGGTTTCAGCCACCAGAAGATGAACACCGCGAGCGACGGTGAATCCCACAGCAACAGGCTAAGAACAACAAACAACGGCAGGGTGACGATGGCCCAACTGGTCATCAGCAAGCGCCGATGTTGCTGGCTCATGCGCACGCCCAGGTCCATGGCTTCCCAGGTATTGCGCGGGCGGATCACCACAGTGGCGTCACTCAGGCGCATGGTGGATCCTTCCGGCGAACAGCAGATACGTCGCCACGCAGAGCCAGAGCCCGGCGCCGACCAGATATTTGGTCTGCGGCGTAACCCCGGTGCGTGATGACCAATAAGCCTCGATAAACGCGGCGATCAACAAAAACAGCATCACCCCGCAGATCAGCAGCACGCTCTGGCGCGCGGCATGTCTCAAGGCCTCGCCGCGCGTAAGACGTCCCGGCGCGATCAATGCCCAACCCAGTTTCAGCCCTGCCGCCCCGGCCAGGGCAATGGCGGTGAGCTCGAAGGCACCGTGCCCGATCACGAACGACCAGAAGGTCTGGCCGTAGCCGATTTCACTCAGGTGCCCGGCCACGGTGCCGATGATCAAACCGTTGTAGAACAGGAAAAACGCGCTGCCTACCCCCAGCAGCAATCCGCTGGCGAAGGTCTGAAAGGCGATGCCGATGTTGTGCATGATGTAGTAGCCGAACATCACCCAGTCTTCGCTCGCCGCGCGTTCGGCGGAGCGCCCGAGGTGGCCGGCGGCGGGGTCGTACATGCTCTGCATTTCGCGCACCTGATCGGCGGGGATCAGGTTGTAGATCAGCTCGGGGAACAGGTACACCAGTAATCCGAAACCGATCAGGCTCCCGAAAAACAGCAATCCGGCGGCCAGCACGAAACGCCATTCGGCGCGTACCAGCCGTGGGAATCCGGCCAGGATGAAGCCCAGCAAATTGGCGCCGAGCTGGCTGCGATGACGGTAAAGCTGTTGATGGCCGCGCAGTACTAACTGTTGCAATGAATCGACGAGGAAACTGCTGTAACCACGTTCCTGCGCCAATGCCAGATGCTGGCAGAGTCGACGATAAGCCTTGGGAAATTCCGCCACCTGCGAAGTGTCCTTGCCGCGTTCCAGGCGTTCGAGGGCGAGGGTGAAGCGCTCCCATTCGGCCTTGTGGCGGGTTTCGAAAAGGCTTTGCTTCATGTCGGCCCCAGCAGGCCGCGGGCGATGCCGTTGAGTTCACCGACGGCTTTCGGCGCGCTGATGTGCAGTGGCTGAGCCAGAAGCGCCGCGAGTTCGTTGACCCGCGCCGTCGACAGTTCACCCTGACGCTCGGCGAAAGCGAGCAGGGCCCGTTGTTCAGTCAGGGTCAGCGGAATCGGTGAGCGGCGAGGTTCGGCATCAGGCAACTGCGGACGCTTGAGCGGGCGTTCGCTGTAGATCACCAGCGTGCCGGCAGCGATGTCGCCGAGGCGTTTGAAGGTCGGGTGTTGCAGGCAACTGATGGCGCCAAGGAAATAGCCGAACGGCATCAGGTCAACGAAACGCAGCAGATTGCGCAGCAAGGAGGCCGACCAGCCCACCGGGGTTCCATCGTCGTGCACTACCCGCAGGCCCATCCATTGCTTGCCCGGCGAACGACCCTGACGCAGCACTTCGAACAGCACCATGTACCACCAGCTCACCGCGAACAGCAGCAACGAACCCAGGCCGATGCCGAGTTTGCCGAGCAGCGCCAGCAGCATGAACAGCAGCCCGAGGATCACCCCGCGCAAAACCAGATCGATGGTGAAGGCCACGGCACGCACCATCAGGCCGGCGGGACGCAGCGGCAGATCGATGCCTTCCGGCGTTTCGACCTGATGCCGTGTGTCCAGCGGCGGGGCCAGCGTTGCTTTCCTTGGCGGTGCTGTGGTCTCGAGCATGGGCTACCTGATGTTGCCGGATCGGGATGCGAGTGAATCCGATGCTAGCAGCCTCTCGGGGGAAAACGACATAACTATGTCATTCACATCGTTCAACCAAAGGTGACTGAATGATGCGGTGCTGGCCGCGACGGCAGTCGAGCGCCTAGACTTTGCCGATCTTCAGTTCAGGAACCGCCCGTGACTTCCATCTTCTGGTACGACTACGAAACCACCGGCATCAATCCGCGATGCGACCGACCGTTGCAGGTGGCCGGGATTCGCACCGACCACGATCTCAACGAAATCGACGAACCGGTCAATCTTTACTGCCAGCCCAGCGAAGACATCCTGCCGCACCCGGCGGCGTGCGCAATCACCGGCATCACGCCGAGTCGCCTTGCCGAACAAGGTTTGAGCGAAGCCGACTTCATGACCCGGGTTCACGCGCAGCTTGCGGCTCCCGGCACATGTGGTGCGGGGTACAACACTTTGCGTTTCGATGACGAGATGACTCGTTACAGCCTGTACCGCAACTTTTTCGATCCCTACGCCCGTGAATGGCAGGGCGGCAACAGCCGCTGGGATCTGATCGATTTGGTGCGCGCCGCTTACGCATTGCGCCCCGACGGGCTGGTCTGGCCGACCGATGACGAAGGCAAGGTCACGCTCAAGCTCGAACGCCTGACTGCCGCCAATGGCATCGATCACGGCAATGCCCACGAAGCGCTGTCGGACGTTCGCGCCACCATCGCTCTGGCCCGATTGATCCGCGAGAAGCAGCCGAAGTTGTATGACTGGTTGTTCCAGCTGCGCAGCAAACAGAAGGTCATGGACCAGATTCGCCTGTTGCAGCCAATGGTGCACATTTCCGGACGCTTCTCGGCGGCGCGCAGTTTTATCGGTGTGGTGCTGCCGCTGGCCTGGCATCCGCGCAACAAGAACGCGTTGATCGTCTGTGATCTGCATCTCGATCCGCAGGGCCTGCTGGATCTGGATGCGCAGACCTTGCGCCAGCGCCTGTATACCCGCCGTAAAGATCTGGCCGAAGGCGAATTGCCGGTGCCGCTCAAGCTCATCCACATCAATAAGTGCCCGGTGGTGGCGCCGTTGTCGGTGTTGAGAGTTGAAGATCAGCAGCGTCTGGGGCTGGACATGGCGCTGTATCAGGCGCGCGCATTGCGACTAAGTGACGCACAACAAGTTTGGAAAGATAAAGTCCCGGCGATTTATGCCAACGAAGATTTCACCCCGAGTGAAGATCCCGAACAACAGTTGTACGACGGATTTATCGGTGATCGTGATCGTCGTTTATGTGAGCAAGTGAGGACGGTGGATCCTGCGCAATTGGCGCGAGAGCAATGGCCGTTCGATGACGAACGTTTGCCTGAATTGTTGTTTCGATATCGCGCACGTAACTTTCCGGATACGTTGAATTTCGAAGAGCAAGAACGCTGGCAAATCTTTTGTCGGCAGCGCTTGTCCGAGCCTGAATGGGGGGCTCCTAATACCTTGCAATCTTTTACAGAGGCCGCGGAGCAATGGTTGCTTAGTGCCTCGCCATTACAGCGCGAGGTGCTGGTTGAATGGCAGAGTTATGTCCATGCATTGCGCAAACGTTTGAATCTTTGAAATCGAACATGTCCGTTGCCTGAACGGCGGGCATAAAAAAACGCCAGCGGATGCTGGCGTTTTTTGTGTCGCGGACGGGTCTGCGACAAGGGTTGCGGCTTAGCCCAGCAGGGTAGCCCAGCCTTCAACCACGTCACCGCCCCACTTGGCTTTCCACTCTTTCAGAGTCTTGTGGTTGCCACCTTTGGTTTCGATGACTTCGCCGTTGTGCGGGTTTTTGTATTGTTTAACTTTGCGTGCACGCTTGGTGCCGGTAGTTTTTACTGCGCCGCCACGTGGGGCCTTGGTTTTGGACTCTGGATCCAGCAGCGCGATGATGTCACGCAGGGACTTGGAGTATTCGCCCATCAGGGTGCGCAGTTTGCCTTCGAATTCCAGCTCGGCTTGCAGTTTGTCGTCTTGCGACAGGTTCTTCAAACGGGCTTGCAGCTCTTTGATGGCTTCTTCGGTGGCACGATATTCGTTGATCAAGGACATGATTACTACCTTATTGGGAGTGCGCGATGGCAGGGGACAGTGCGGCAATAATAGTCAGGCTGTTTCATCAAGTAAACATTTAACCGGGCTTTTTATTTGGATTAGTTACGTTGAAAAGCCCTGAATTGAATATTCAGTTAAATAATGTGATGCAGTCTTCACAGATATTCACAGAGACCGGTTGGTGCAGGGCTATTACCGCGCCATCATCCTGACGATTGCCTGCGTCAAAAAAGCTGCGGCGAGGCCTGGCGGGGCTCAAGGCTCATCGATACTGCAGTTTTGCGGCGTAGTCGCTAGAATGTCCGCCTTTGCGAAGTTCTGGAGTTTCCCCCTCATGCGCACTTTTCGGCTGGTGATTTCTTGCCCGGACCGCGTTGGCATCGTTGCCAAAGTCAGTAACTTTCTGGCGGCCCACAATGGCTGGATCACCGAAGCGAGCCACCACTCGGACAATCAGGTCGGCTGGTTCTTCATGCGTCACGAAATCCGTGCCGATTCCCTGCCTTTCGGTATCGAGGTGTTGCGCGAGAAGTTTGCACCGATCGCCGAAGAGTTCTCGATGGACTGGCGCATCACCGACACCGAGCAGAAAAAACGTGTGGTGCTGATGGCCAGCCGTGAGTCCCACTGTCTGGCCGACCTGCTGCACCGCTGGCACAGCGATGAGCTCGATTGCGAGATCTCCTGCGTGATTTCCAACCACGACGACCTGCGCAGCATGGTGGAGTGGCACGGCATTCCTTATTACCACGTCCCGGTCAATCCGCAGGACAAGCAACCGGCCTTCGACGAAGTCTCGCGCCTGGTCAAGCAGCACGACGCCGAAGTGGTGGTGCTGGCGCGCTACATGCAGATCCTGCCGCCGGACATGTGCCGCGAATACGCGCACAAGGTCATCAACATTCACCACAGCTTCCTGCCGTCGTTCGTCGGTGCCAAGCCGTATCACCAGGCGTCGCTGCGCGGCGTGAAACTGATCGGCGCAACCTGCCATTACGTGACCGAAGAGCTGGATGCCGGCCCGATCATCGAGCAGGACGTGGTGCGCGTCAGCCACAGCGACAGCATCGAAGACATGGTGCGTTTCGGCCGTGACGTCGAGAAGATGGTGCTGGCCCGTGGCCTGCGCTATCACCTGGAAGATCGCGTACTGGTGCACGGCAACAAGACCGTCGTGTTCTGATCGAACCTTTCGGTTGAAAAACCAAGGGCCTGGACGTTCAATCGCTCCAGGCCCTTTTTTTGTTTCAGACCCGGAGAAAACGCCCATGAGCGATCCACTGGACAAAGCCACCTCCAAAGCGCCCGCCACCCTGGGCGAAGGCTGTCTGAGCCGCTATGACCCGGATGACCTGAGCCCGGAGGATGGCACGGACTTCCCCGACGCCGCCGCATTGTGGGAACAGCTCAACGAAGAGAAGCCGGACGATACTAAGCCTGTCGCACCTTCATCAGCTTCCTGAGCAGCGGTCGCCCGAGCATCAGCAGGAAAATCGGCCCGCCGACCAGCAGGTAGAAGTAAAACGTCATCGCCCGCCAGATCAGGATCGCCGCCGCAGCGGTCGACGCCCCCACCATGGGCGCCAGCAGCGCCGCCGACGTCAGTTCCGCCGCTCCGGCCCCACCCGGCAACAGGCTGAATTGTCCCGCCCCCAGCGAAAGCATCTGAATCAGAAACGTCCAGGCCCACTGCACGTCCGCCCCCAGCCCCCGCAGAGCCAGATACAGCACGCTGTAACGCAGCGACCAATGCACGCAGGTCAAGGCAAACACCTTGAACAGCGTTTGTCGCGGCAACTTCAGAGCATCGGTGAACGCCGCAAGAAAATGCAGCAGCTTGCGCGCCCAGCGCCATCGCGTGGCGGGTTGCACGTTCATGCGCGCCAGCAGACGGCCACTCCAGCGAATCAGCATCCGGTGATAACGCGCCACCAGCACACAACCGAACAACCCGCCGAACAACGAAATGGCGCTGACGGTCAGCAGCCATTCCATTCGGTCGCTCAGATGCTGGAACAGCGCATAAATTAGAATCCCGCCCAACGCACACAGGAAGAACAGCAGGTCACTCAATTGATCCATTGCAAACACTGCGCTGCCCCGTGCCGGGCGAACCCCGCTGCGGGCCAGCAGCGCCATGATCGTCAACGGCCCGCCAGTGCCGCCGGGCGTGGCGCACCAGGCGAATTCGGCGGCCATGACCACGCAAAGGCTTTTCAGCGGCGTGACCCGTTCACGCTCATCGCCGAGCAGCAGTCGCAGGCGCAGCGTATTGATGCCCCAGCACAGCAGAACCATGGCCAGCAGGATCGACAGCCAGTGCAGAGGAAAGGCCTGCAGCCGCGTCCAGGTTTCCCCGCCGCCCAGTAACGAAGGGATCAGCACGGCGGCCAGCAGACCGATCAGCAACAGAATGCCGCGACTCATGCGCGATGTCCGTGCTGGCGCGTCAGCGTGATTTCAGCGATATGCACAGTGAACGCCCCTTCGCTCGTTGATGTCCCGTGTTGACCTTACTCCAGAATAGATGTTCGGTCGGGATGTGCGGTGGGGGAGGTTTTGCGGCAGGTGAGATGTCTTCGCGGGCTGACCCGCGAAGACAATCGGGGGAGGGCTTAAATACGGAAGCTGCCGACCAGTTGCTTCAGCCGCGAAGCCTGTTGCTCAAGATCGGAACAGGCACGCAAGGTCGCCTGCAGGTTCTCGACGCCTTCCTGGTTCAGCGTGTTGATCTCGGTGATATCGACGTTGATCGACTCGACCACGGCAGTCTGTTCCTCGGTCGCGGTGGCCACCGACTGGTTCATCCCGTCGATCTCGCCGATGCGCTGGGTCACGCTGTTCAGGCGCTCGCCGGCGAGGTTGGCGATCTCCACGCTGTCCTGGCTGTGGCGCTGGCTGTCGCTCATGGTGCTGACCGATTCGCGGGCGCCGACTTGCAGCTCCTCGATCATGGTCTGCACCTGCTGTGCCGATTCCTGGGTGCGGTGGGCGAGGTTGCGCACCTCATCCGCCACCACCGCAAAACCGCGACCGGCTTCACCGGCCCGCGCCGCTTCGATGGCGGCGTTGAGCGCCAGCAGGTTGGTCTGCTGGGAAATGCTGGTGATCACTTCCAGAATCTGGCCGATGTTCACGGTCTTGCTGTTCAGCGATTCGATGTTGCTGCTCGACGCGCTGAGCATGCTCGACAACTGATTCATCGCCTTGATGCTGCGATCCACCACTTGCTGGCCGTCTTCGGCCAGGCCACGGGCGTCGCTGGCCTGGGTCGAGGCTTGCGCAGCGTTGCGGGCGATTTCCTGAGCGGCAGCGCCGAGCTGGTTGATCGCGGCGGCCACGCTGTTGGTGCGCGAGGCCTGCTGGTCGGAGTTGTACATCGACGAGTTTGAGGCCGCGACCACACGCAGGGCGACTTCGTTGACTTGCCCGGTGGCGGACGACACTTCGCGGATCGAACCGTGAATCCGCTCGACGAAGCGGTTGAATGCCGTGCCCAGTACGCCGAATTCGTCCTGGTTCTGGATGGTCAGACGCTTGGTCAGGTCGCCTTCGCCGTCGGCGATGTCTTCCATGGCGCGGGTCATGACGTGCAGCGGTTGAATCAGGATGCGGATCAGCATGCCGAGCAGGGCGATGATGATGGCCACGGCAATCACGGTCGCGATCACCGCCGAGGTGCGGAACTGGCTGAGCATCGAGAAGGCTTTGTCCTTGTCCACCGACAGGCCGATGTACCAGTTCACCGACGGCAGGCCCTTGATCGGGGCGAAGGTGACGATGCGGGTTTTGCCGTCGACAGAGATTTCACTGAAATCGCTGCTGATGCGCGGAGTGTCCTGCGGATAGGCTTCCTTGAGCGATTT
Source organism: Pseudomonas sp. MWU12-3088 (assembly GCF_023242405.1). Lineage (NCBI taxonomy): Bacteria > Pseudomonadati > Pseudomonadota > Gammaproteobacteria > Pseudomonadales > Pseudomonadaceae > Pseudomonas > Pseudomonas sp. MWU12-3088. Next base: position 176,939 of record NZ_JALJEA010000003.1, on the reverse strand, counting down.
CATCACCAGGGCCTTGTCCGGGTGCACCAGGATCTTGCCGTCGGCGCTGACCAGGAATGCGTAGCCCATGCCGGAGAAGTCCCGGGCACTGAGGGTGTCGATCAGGGTTTGCAGGCTCAGGTCACCGCCCACCACGCCGACGCTCTGGCCGGCCTTTTTCGCGGCGGTGGCGATGGAAATGATGGTCTGGCCGGTGGCCGCGTCGATGTACGGTTCGGTCAGAGTCGAAGTACTGCTGCTTTCGGCACCTTTATACCAAGGGCGGACCCGCGGATCGAAACCGTCCGGCATCTTCGCATCCGGACGGATGGTGAAGTGCCCGGTGGCGTCGCCGAGGTAGGACGCCATGAAGGTCGACGTCAGGGCTTTCTGTTCCAGCAGGCTGGCGACGGCGGCCGGCTCGGGGTTGATCGCAATGTTCTGCGCCGCGTTCTCGATCAGCAGGATGCGCCCGCTGAGCCAGGTCTGGATGTTGTCGGCAGTGACCTCGCCCATCTCGTTGAGGTAGTTGTTCAGGTCGTCGCGGATTGCATTGCGTTGCAGCCAGTCGTTGTACAGCGTGAACGAGGCGAAGGCGGCAATGACGATGAGGGCGGCGGCAAGCAAGATTTTATGGCTGAAGCGTAGATTTTTGTTCATGGCTTGGGGTTCCGCTAAGGTCTTAATGTCCAGGGCGTGCTTTTATAAAGGCGCGCAATATGGGCAGGGGTGAAAGCTCACTGATATTTCCGTCTCTCCTTAGGGAAATCTCAGACCGGACTTTTGATCGGGTCTCTCACTCCTCTCTATCGGCCATGCTCGACAAAGATTAACTATTGGGTGACCAAATGCCTGACTCCTCGCAACTCGTTATCGGCGCCGACCTCGCCGGGCAACCGATCGCCCAGGCGATGCGCCTGGCCAACCGTCACGGATTGGTGGCCGGGGCGACCGGCACCGGCAAGACCGTTACTTTGCAGCGTCTGGCCGAAGCCTTCAGCGACGCCGGGGTCGCGGTGTTCGCCGCTGACATCAAGGGCGACCTGTGCGGTCTCGGCGCTGCCGGCAATCCTCAGGGCAAAGTCGCGGAGCGCATCGCCGGGATGCCGTGGCTCAATTACCAGCCTCAGGCCTATCCCGTGACCTTGTGGGACATTCACGGGGAGTCCGGTCATCCGTTGCGCACCACCCTGAGTGAAATGGGACCGTTATTGATCGGTGCCTTGCTGGAACTGACCGACAGCCAGCAGTCGGCGTTATACGCAGCGTTCAAGGTCGCGGACCGTGAAGGGCTGTTGCTGCTGGATCTGAAGGACCTGAAAGCACTGCTCAATCACCTCAAGGACAACCCGCAGCTGCTCGGCGAGGACGCGGCGCTGTTCACCACCGGCTCCAGTCAGGCGCTGTTGCGCCGTCTGGCGGTCCTTGAGCAGCAGGGCGCCGAAGCCTTGTTCGGCGAACCGGCACTGCAACTGGAAGACATCCTGCAACCGGCCGCCGACGGTCGCGGGCGGATTCATTTGCTCGATGCCAGTCGTCTGGTGCATGAGGCGCCGAAGGTCTACGCGACATTCCTGCTCTGGTTGCTCGCCGAGCTGTTCGAGCAACTGCCGGAGCGGGGCGATGCCGACAAACCATTGCTGGCGCTGTTCTTCGACGAAGCGCACTTGTTGTTCGGCGATACGCCCAAGGCCTTGCAGGAACGTCTGGAACAAGTGGTGCGGCTGATCCGCTCCAAGGGCGTCGGGGTGTATTTCGTCACTCAATCGCCGGGCGATCTGCCGGACAACGTGCTGGCTCAGCTGGGTCTGCGGGTGCAGCACGGTTTGCGGGCGTTCACCGCCAAGGAGCAGAAATCCTTGCGGGCGGTGGCGGATGGTTTCCGGCCGAATCCGGCGTTCGATACGTTGTCGGTGTTGACCGAACTCGGGATTGGCGAGGCGCTGGTCGGCACCTTGCAGGAAAAGGGTACGCCGGAAATGGTCCAGCGCGTGCTGGTGGCGCCGCCGCAATCGCGGATCGGGCCGTTGACCGAGACCGAGCGCACGATGCTGATTGCCGGGTCACCGTTCAAGGGGCGTTATGACAAGCCGATCGACCGCGAGTCGGCTTATGAAATCCTCACCGGGCGCAAGAATCTGGGGCCTGAAGCCGAGGCGTTACCTGGCAAACCGGCGCCTGAAGAGCCGAGTCTGGCGGACAAGGCCGGAGAATTCCTCGGGACAGCGGCGGGGCAGGCGTTGAAGTCGGCGATGCGTCAGGCGGCGAACCAGTTGGGCCGGCAGTTGGTGCGGGGATTGATGGGGTCGTTGCTCGGTGGCAGCAAGCGCCGCTAGGACCTGGGCAGGCGCGCCAGGGTCAGGATTTGGCCTTGGCGTGCGCTGCCAGACGCTCCAGCGCCGCCCGCAGGCTCGGATCGCTGATCCCGTCGGCGGTGGATTGAATGGTTGCTGCGGCATCCGTCGACAGATCCATCGTGTGCCCGGTTGCTCTTGGCTGAGTGACAGGTGGTCGCACCGAGAACTTGATCCGCGTCAGACCGGCGAACTCGTCGAACATCTGCAATTGCCGCAGCAGGCGTTTTTGCTGATAGCGCAGGCGCGTGGCCCAATGACCGTCGGTGACCACCAGCGACAGTTCGCCTTCGCGCCACTTGGCCACATGGCAGTGCTCGCGGGCGGCGGGTTGCAGCTGGCTGTCGAGCAGACGCTGCAGATGGGCCAGGCGTTGAGCATGGCCGAGGATGGCTTTCAACGGCCTGGCTTCGCGTAGCAGAACGGCGGGCGCTCTGGCTGTAAGAGGGCGAAATGCCATGATCCAACACCTGAAGTTGCAAAGGCGCCATGGTAGCAGATGGGCCCCATTTCACTCGCCCATTGCTTTTGTCCCTGCTTTGCCCATTAAATCAACGACTAACTTCTGCCGCCTACGGCTTGAAGTTGAGCAAAACGCCCCTATTTTAAGTGAGCCCCGTCAAAGCGCAGTGCCAGCATCGTGGAATATCGCCACTTTCCTCACCACCGTTTCCGGGTAGAATGCTCGTTCGCATGCGGCCATGAGGGCTGCACGGGCGACTCACGGGGCCGCCCTCCATCCCTTTAGTGTGGAAGATCCTGCCGATATGTTTGCGCCTTTGTTAAAGAAACTTTTTGGAAGCAAGAACGAGCGTGAAGTCAAACGCATGCTCAAGACGGTGCAGCTCGTCAATGCCTTCGAAGAGAAGATGGTCGCCCTCTCGGACGATCAACTGCGCGCCAAGACCGCAGAGTTCAAGGACCGCATTGCCAAGGGGGAGACCCTCGACAAGCTGTTGCCGGAAGCCTTTGCGGTCGCCCGCGAAGCCGGCAAGCGCGTCATGGGCATGCGCCATTTCGACGTCCAGCTGATCGGCGGCATGACGCTGCATGAAGGCCGGATCGCCGAAATGCGTACCGGTGAAGGCAAGACCCTGGTGGGTACCCTGGGCGTTTACCTCAACGCACTGTCCGGCAAGGGCGTGCACGTTGTGACCGTGAACGACTACCTGGCCCGCCGTGACGCCAACTGGATGCGTCCGCTGTACGAATTCCTCGGCCTGACCGTCGGCATCGTGACGCCGTTCCAGCCGCCGGAAGAGAAGCGCGCCGCCTACGCCGCCGACATCACTTACGGCACCAACAACGAATTCGGCTTCGACTACCTGCGCGACAACATGGCGTTCAGCATGGAAGAGAAATTCCAGCGCGAACTCAACTTTGCCGTGATCGACGAAGTCGACTCCATCCTCATCGACGAAGCGCGTACCCCGCTGATCATTTCCGGTCAGGCCGAGGACAGCTCCAAGCTGTACATCGAGATCAACAAGCTGATCCCGAAACTCAAGCTGCACGTTGAAGAAGTCGAAGGCGAAGTCACCCAGGAAGGTCACTTCACCGTCGACGAGAAGACTCGTCAGGTCGAACTCAACGAAGCCGGTCACCAGTTCATCGAAGACCAGCTGACCAGCATCGGTCTGCTGGCCGAAGGCGAGAGCCTGTACTCGGCGCACAACCTGAGCCTGCTGACTCACGTCTATGCCGGCCTGCGTGCGCACAAGCTGTTCAACCGCAACGTCGAATACATCGTACAGGACGGTCAGGTCGTATTGGTCGACGAACACACCGGTCGTACCATGCCGGGTCGTCGTCTGTCCGAAGGCCTGCACCAGGCCATCGAAGCCAAGGAAAACCTGAACATCCAGGCCGAAAGCCAGACCCTGGCCTCGACCACGTTCCAGAACTACTTCCGTCTGTACGAAAAACTGTCCGGCATGACCGGTACTGCGGACACCGAAGCGTTCGAGTTCCACCAGATCTACAACCTGCCGGTCATCGTGATCCCGACCAACAAGCCGTTGGCCCGAAAGGACTACAACGACCTGGTGTTCCTGACCGCCGAAGAGAAATACGCGGCGATCGTCAACGACATCAAGGAAAGCATGGCTGCCGGCCGTCCGGTGCTGGTGGGTACTGCGACCATCGAAACTTCCGAGCACATGTCCGCATTGCTCGTGAAGGAAGGCATCGAACACAAGGTTCTGAACGCCAAGTTCCACGAAAAAGAAGCTGAAATCATTGCACAGGCCGGTCGTCCGGGCGCCCTGACCATCGCCACCAACATGGCCGGTCGTGGTACCGACATTCTGTTGGGCGGCAACTGGGAAGTTGAAGTCGCGTCGCTGGAAAACCCGACCCCTGAGCAGATCGCGCAGATCAAGGCTGACTGGCAGAAGCGTCACCAGCAAGTGCTGGAGTCCGGCGGTCTGCAGGTAATCGCGTCCGAGCGTCACGAATCCCGTCGTATCGACAACCAGCTGCGTGGCCGTGCCGGCCGTCAGGGCGACGCCGGTTCCAGCCGCTTCTACCTGTCGCTGGAAGACAGTCTGATGCGCATCTTCGCCTCCGACCGGGTGAAGAATTTCATGAAGGCCCTGGGCATGCAGCCTGGCGAAGCGATCGAGCACCGCATGGTGACCAACGCCATCGAGAAGGCCCAGCGCAAGGTTGAAGGTCGCAACTTCGACATCCGTAAACAACTGCTGGAGTTCGACGACGTCAACAACGAGCAGCGTAAAGTGATCTATCACATGCGCAACACGTTGCTGGCCGCGGACAACATCGGCGAAACCATCGCCGACTTCCGTCAGGACGTCCTGAACGCCACCGTCAGCGCACACATTCCGCCACAATCGCTGCCTGAGCAGTGGGACGTGGCCGGTCTGGAAGCCGCGATTGCCAGCGACTTCGGCGTGAAGCTGCCGATCCAGCAATGGCTCGACGAAGACGATCACCTGTACGAAGAAACCCTGCGCGAGAAGCTGATGAACGAGCTGATCGCCGCGTATAACGAGAAAGAAGACCAGGCCGGTGCCGACGCACTGCGCTCCTTCGAGAAGCAAATCGTGCTGCGCGTGCTGGACGACCTGTGGAAAGACCACCTGTCGACCATGGATCACCTGCGTCACGGCATCCACCTGCGTGGTTATGCGCAGAAGAACCCGAAGCAGGAATACAAGCGCGAGTCCTTCACGCTGTTCTCCGAGCTGCTGGATTCGATCAAGCGCGATTCGATCCGTGTGCTGTCGCACGTTCAGGTTCGCCGCGAAGATCCGGCCGAGGAAGAGGCGCGTCTGCGTCAGGAAGCCGAGGCACTGGCCGCTCGCATGCAGTTCGAACACGCCGAAGCCCCGGGTCTGGAGCAGCCGGAAGCACTGGTCGGTGAAGAGGTCGATGTGGCCCTGGCCACCGCACCGGTTCGCAACGAGCAGAAGCTGGGCCGCAACGAACTGTGCTACTGCGGTTCGGGCAAGAAATTCAAGCATTGCCACGGGCAGATCCAGTAAACCCCCGTTTCAATCGCTGAAATACCCGCGCCGCGACCGGCACCAGCCGTCGCGGCGTTTTGCCATTTACACCACCGCCACTACGCTTGGCGGTGCTGACATCATTGAGTAAGGAGCGCATTCATGGCTGTTGGTCTTGGTCCTTTGCCAACGTTGCACCCGGTTGCCGGTTTTGAACTCGGTATCGCTTCGGCCGGCATCAAGCGCCCTGGGCGCAAGGATGTCGTCGTGATGCGTTGCGCCGAAGGTTCGACCGTGGCGGGCGTGTTCACGTTGAACGCTTTCTGTGCAGCGCCGGTGATCCTGGCCAAGAAGCGCGTGCAGAACGCTGTGCGCTACCTGCTGACCAACACCGGCAATGCCAACGCCGGCACCGGCGAGCCGGGCCTGGCCGCCGCCGAGCGCACCACCGCCAGACTGGCTGAACTGACCGGCGTGGATGCCAGCCAGATCCTTCCGTACTCCACCGGTGTGATCGGCGAGCCGCTGCCGGTCGAGAAGATCGAAGGAGCCTTGCAGGCCGCGCTGGACGACCTGTCGGAAAACAACTGGGAAGCCGCCGCCACCGGCATCATGACCACCGACACCTTGCCAAAGGGTGCCAGCCGTCAGTTCCAGCATGACGGCGTGACCATCACCGTCACCGGGATCAGCAAGGGCGCGGGCATGATCCGTCCGAACATGGCGACCATGCTCGGCTACATCGCCACCGACGCCAAAGTCTCCCGCGACGTGCTGCACAACCTGATGCTGGACGGCGCCAACAAGTCGTTCAACCGCATCACCATCGACGGCGACACCTCGACCAACGACTGCTGCATGCTGATCGCCACCGGCAAGGCTGCGCTGCCGGAAATCACCCGTGCCGAAGGCGAGCTGTTCGCCAAGCTGAAGCAGGCCGTGTTCGAAGTGTGCATGGACGTGGCCCAGGCCATCGTGCGTGACGGCGAAGGCGCGACCAAGTTCGTGACCGTTGAAGTCAACGGCGGCGGCAATCACCAGGAGTGCCTGGACGTCGGCTACACCGTGGCCCACTCGCCGCTGATCAAGACTGCACTGTTCGCCTCCGACCCGAACTGGGGCCGCATCCTCGCCGCTGTCGGCCGTGCCGGCGTGCCGGATCTGGACGTGAGCAAGATCGACGTATTCCTCGGCGAAGTGTGCATCGCCAGCCGTGGCGCCCGCGCTGCGACCTACACCGAAGCCCAGGGCTCGGCGGTGATGCAGCAGGAAGAAATCACCATCCGTATCGAGCTGGGTCGCGGCGATTGCAGCGAAACCATCTGGACCACCGACCTGTCCCACGAGTACGTGAAGATCAACGCCGAATACCGCACCTGATCCCTGCCGAAGAGGGAGGTCTGCGGACCTCCTTTTCTTCTGTCCCATGAAAGGACCCGAACATGAGCCTTCACCTGATCATCGGCGACAAACTGCTTTCCTCCTGGTCCCTGCGCGCGGCACTGGCGCTTGAGCTGACCGGCGCGCCCTACACCGAAGAGCTGATCAAGCTCGGCAAGCCCGACACCCGCGAGCGCCTGCTCAAGCATTCGTCCACCGGCAAGGTGCCGTTGCTGACCACCGCACGGGGCACCATCGCCGACTCCCTGGCGATTGCCGAATACCTGGCCGAACAGTTTCCTTCCGAGCAGCTCTGGCCGACTGATATCGCGGCCCGCGCTCAGGCACGTTCTGCGTGCGCGCAGATGCACAGCGGTTTCTTCGCCATGCGCAATCACATGCCGTTCAACCTGAGCCACGACGCACCGCTCAACCCGGTGCCACCAGAGGTGAAGGTCGATGTCGAGCGTATGCTCGCGCTGTGGGCTGAATGCCGCGCCGTGGCGACCGAGGCCGGGCCGTTCCTGTTTGGTCGCGTGTCACTGGCCGATGCGTTTTTCGCACCGATTGCCGTACGTCTGCGTACCTATCAGGTGAAACTGCCGGCCGATGATGAAGCCTATGTTGAAACCGTCTACCAATGGCCGGCCTTCAAGGCCTGGCAAAAGGCCGGACTGGAGGAATTGCAGTCGTGAAACGCGTACACGTCGCCGCCGCCGTCATTCGTGACGACAGCGGCAAGATTCTGATCGCCCGCCGGGCCGATACCCAGCATCAGGGCGGTCTCTGGGAATTTCCCGGTGGCAAGGTCGAAGCCGACGAGTCGGTGGAAACCGCGCTGGCCCGTGAGCTGCACGAAGAGCTGGGCATTGTCGTCGGCGCCGCCCGCCCGCTGATCAAGGTGCGCCACGATTATCCGGACAAACAGGTGTTGCTGGATGTCTGGGAAGTCTCGAGCTTCACCGGCGAACCTCACGGCGCCGAAGGTCAACCGTTGGCCTGGGTGTCGGCGAAGGAACTGACGAGCTACGAGTTCCCGGCGGCGAACCAGCCGATCGTCGCGGCGGCGCGTCTGCCTGCTGAATACCTGATCACCCCGGAAGATCTGGAAGCCCCGGCCTTGTTGCGCGGCATTCAGAAGGCGATTGCCGGTGGCATCAAACTGATCCAGCTGCGTGCGCCCAATGGCTATGACCCGAAATACCGCGATCTGGCGGTGGACGCGGTCGGCCTGTGTGCCGGCAAGGCGCAGTTGATGATCAAGGGCCCGTTCGAGTGGCTGGGGGACTTCCCGTCCGCCGGTTGGCACATCACCTCGGCGCAACTGCGCAAGTACGCGGCAGCCGGGCGTCCGCTACCGGCGGAGCGCTGGCTGGCGGCGTCCTGCCACAATGCTGAAGAGCTGGCGCTGGCCGAGCAGATGGGCGTGGATTTCGTCACCCTGTCGCCGGTGCAGCCGACTCTGACTCACCCGGATGCGCAGCCGTTGGGCTGGGAGCAGGCTTCGACACTGATCGAAGGCTTCAGCAAGCCGGTGTTTCTGCTGGGCGGTGTTGGTCCGGCCGAGCGCGAGAAAGCGTGGAATGCCGGGGCTCAGGGTGTGGCGGGGATTCGGGCGTTCTGGCCTGAGGCCTGAATGGGTATCCGATCACTCCCGCGCCACGCGTGGGAGTGATCAGCTTTCGGGTTTTGCCGCCGGCTGCCAGAGGATTTCTGCAATGCCCTGGCGCCGCGCAATCAGCCTCGCCGCTACAAACAACAAATCAGACAAGCGATTGATGTAAGCCAGGCCAACCCCGGCCAATGGTTCGATCCCATTCAAATGCTGACAACGCCGCTCGGCACTTCGCGCCAGGCTGCGACAGACATGGGCCTGGGCAATCAGCATCGAACCACCGGGTAGAATGAAATTCTCCAGCGGCCCCAATTCCTCGTTCCAGACATCGATGGCGGCTTCCAGCCGTTCGATTTCTGCTGCGTTCAGCGCCTGATATTCCGGCATCGCCAGCTCGCCACCGAGATCGAACAATCGGTGTTGGCAGGGCGCCAATACGTCGATCAATTCATTCAGTCCCGGGCAGTTTTCGCGTTCGGCGCCCAACCCGGCCAGCAACACGCCGACCTGACTGTTCAGGGTGTCGACCTCGCCAATGGCCTCGATGCGCGGATGGTCCTTGGGGACGCGGCGACCATCGCCGAGGCCGGTTTCGCCTTTGTCGCCGGTGCGGGTGTAGATCTTCGACAAGCGAAAGCCCATGGTTTACCTCGGTAGTTGATTGGTTTCGGCGGCGATGGGTGCCGGTTGCGCGAGCGGCAGGCGCAGGGTGAAGCAGGTGCCTTGCCCCGGTGCCGACTGCACTTCCATCTGCCCTTTGTGATTGTTGGTGATGATGAAGTACGACACCGACAGTCCGAGCCCCGTGCCCTGGCCGATTTCCTTGGTGGTGAAGAACGGCTCGAAGGTGCGTTTGCGCACGTTCTCGCTCATGCCGATGCCGTTGTCCTCGACCTGAATCTCCGCCCACGGCGGATTGAGCTTCGTGCGCAGAATAATCCGACCCGGCTCGCTGTCGTCTTCGCGCAAATGGATCGCCTGCGCAGCGTTTTTCAGCAGGTTGAGCAGCACTTGTTCCAGTTCGTTGGCAGTGCCCGGAACCGGTCCCAGCGCCGGGTCGAACTGACGGATGATCGCCTGACCCTTGAAGTCGAAGCCGATGGCCAGGTCGAAGTCGTTGCCGGCGATCTCCACGGCCTGATCGATCAGCGCCGGCAGGTCGCACGGCGCCATCTGCCGGGTGCTGCGGCGGCTGAAACTGAGCATGTGAGTGACGATTTTTGCCGCTCGGGCCCCGGCCTGCTGAATGCCGTCGAGCAGTTGCGGGACTTCCCGGCCTTGCAGGTAACGGTTCACGGTTTCCAGTTCGATGCCCAGTTGTTCGGCCTGTTCGAGGTTTTTCGGCAGGTCGGGCGACAGACGCCGGCGAATGTTCTGAACGTTATGCAGAATCGCCCCCAGCGGGTTGTTGATTTCGTGAGCCATGCCGGCCGCGAGGCCGCCGACCGAGAGCATTTTTTCCGACTGCACCATCATGTCTTCCAGCGACAGACGCTGGGTGATGTCGTCGATCCGGATCACCACGCCACGTCCGGCACCGCCCATCAGCGGGTAGAAGGTCAGGGCGTAATGCTTGGGCTCGTCGTCCTTGAACCAGGTCACCCGCTCGATTTTCGCCACGGTATGTTGTTCGACGGTCTGCTTGAGCTGCGGCAGGAACGGCTTGAGCGGTTCGAACGCGAGGAAGATCGGCTGATTCAGCGCTTCGTCCAGCCGGGTTCCCGAGAGGGCGCTTGCCTCCTGGTTCCACTGCGTGACGTAGAGCTGCTCGTCGAGGGCGATCAGCGCCGAGGGCATGGAGTCGATGATGCTGTTGAGGTAATTCTGGAAACCCGTGAGCTTCTTCTCGATCTTGCTGCGCACCTGGACTTCCAGCTCCAGCTTGCGGTTGGTGTGGCGGGTTTCTTCGGCCAGCCCCTGTGCCTGATCGTAGGCGGCTTGCGAGTCATCGCGGGCACGCTTGAGCTGCTGCTCCCGGGCCTCGATGCGTGAAAGCATGGTGTTGAAGGCCTCGGCGAGGCTGCCGATTTCGTCGTGGTTGCCGCGCGAGGCGCGCAGGGCGTAGTTCTCCTCGCGAGTGACCTGGCGGGACAGTTCTTCGAGCTCGTGGATCGGCCGGGTGATCAGGCGCTTGATCTGCCGGGCAATCACCAGCCACAGCAGGACGCTGAAAATCAGGATTCCCAGACTCGCCGTCAGGGTGCCGGTGTAGAACGCCATCGGCAATTCACTGCTGGCCACCAGCAACAGATGACCCGGCGCGGTGCCGGGGCGGGGAAGGGTGATTAGTTGATTGCTGCGAAACTCGGTGAGTTGCCAGGCTTCGATGTGTCGGTAGCGTTCCGGCAGATTGAGTTTGTCGCCGCGTTGCACCTGAGCGATGCGGTCGCCCTTGCCGTCATACAGGGCGGCGGCCCGCAGTGGCGAGTAGCTGTCGAGCTCCTTTAGCAGGCGTTCGGCGCTCTGCGGTGATTGCAGGGCTTCGGCAATCAGGCTCGGGTTCGCCACCAGACGGCCAATGGTCTGCAGCGCCTGGGGCGCCATGCTTTCCTGGGAAATGTAATAGGCCGCGCTGATGAAGGTCAGGTTGGCGACCAGTAACACGGTGGTCAACAGCACCAGCAGGGCGGCCAGCAGTTTCTGGCCGACCGGCAGGTTTTCGAGGCGCTGGCGCAATGGCATCGGGCTTATCGCAACAAAGGAACAAGTGGGCAGCGTAGCCGCTGCTCAGTCCACGGGCAATCCGAGACTGTGCAGATGGGCTGTCAGCCGTTGCTGCAATTGTTGCAGATGCGGCAGGTTGAGCTGATGCCGCTGCGCAGCCTTGCAGGCATGTCCCAACAGATAGCTGATTTCGGTGCGGCGCTTGTTGGCCACGTCCTGATACATGGAGGAGAAATTGGCGGCGGTGGCCGAAATCACCCGTTCGACTTCCTGTTGCAGGTTGTCTGCCGCCGCGGGCTGGCCGCAACGCTCCAGCAACTCGGTCAGTTCGGCGCACAGAGTGGCGACTTCGCAATGGTGTTCCTGCAATCCGCCGTTGCGGCAGTCGTGCAACACCGTCAGTGGATTGATCGCACAGTTGAGCGCCAGTTTTCGCCACAGTCGGGTGAGGATGTCCGCGCTCCATTCATGAGGAATCTTTGCCGCTTCAAGATCATCCAGCCAGAACGGTGCCACGGGATGACCGGCATCGCCGAGCCAGGTGTAACCGTGGCCGGCGAACACCACGCGCCAGTCGCCGTCGCGAAACGCGCCTTCGGTGCTGGAGGCGCTGATGCAGCGGGCCTGCGGGACTTGTGCGGCGACCGCTTCCTGGCTGCCGAGGCCGTTTTGCAAAAGAATCAGTTCGGCGTCCGGCGCCAGACGATGAGCGACGCTGGCCACGGCGCTTTCGGCATCGTAGGCCTTGCACGCCACCAGCAGGCGACGGATCGGTCCGGGACTGTCCGGGGTTTCTCCGGGGATGGCATAACTGCTGGCCACGCCTTGTTCCACCAAGGTCAGGCCGCCCGTCGTTGCATAGTCATGCAAGCGGTCGATGTCGCGCAGGATCAGCCGGACCGGCAATCCGGCCCGGGCCAGGCGCGTGGCCCAGAGGGTGCCGAGACTTCCGGCGCCGAGGATGTGCCAGGGGGTGGACATCAGTTTTTCACTCGGTAAGGTACAGGCATGCAAGGCTCGCCGTGTCGGTGGGAAAAGACCCGTTATAATGAGCCCGATTTTAACCGCAAGCCAAGCGCGCCGCGTCCTGAACGAGCGCGCCTTTTTATTGGAGAGATTACATGCCGTCGTTCGACGTGGTATCCGAACTGGACAAACACGAACTCACCAACGCGGTCGAGAACGCCGTGAAGGAACTCGATCGTCGTTATGACCTGAAAGGCAAGGGCAGCTTCGAATTCAAGGAAAAGGACCTGACCGTCCACCTGACCGCTGAAGCCGATTTCCAGCTGGAAGCGATGATCGAGATCCTCAAGCTGGCCCTGGTCAAGCGCAAGATCGACGTGCAGTGCCTCGAGGTCAAAGACTCCTTCGCCTCGGGCAAGCTGATGAAGCAGGACGCCGTTCTCAAGGAAGGCATCGACAAGGAACTGGCGAAGAAGATCGTCGGCCATATCAAGGAAGCCAAGCTCAAGGTACAGGCTGCCATTCAGGGCGAGCAGGTACGTGTGACCGGCAAGAAGCGTGACGATCTGCAGGAAGCCATCGCTGCCCTGCGTGCCAAGGAATTCGGCATGCCACTGCAATTCAACAACTTCCGCGACTGAGCCATCCGAGTCGGGAACCTCTCGGCGTTTTCAGCGTCCGAGGGCCAAGCAGCGGCAGAAACGATTGAGCCCCCACAGGCCCGATCGTTCTGCCGCTGATTTTTTCAGCCCGGGAAGCCGGCAATCAGGAGATAAAAGATGGATTTGAATGCTGAGGTAGACAACCTGGTCAAGGCGTCCCAGGCGTGGATTCCGATGATCATGGAATACGGCAGCCGTGTGCTGCTGGCGGTGATTACCCTGGCGATCGGCTGGTGGCTGATCAACAAGGTCACGCAAAAGCTCGGTGGCTTGCTGGCCCTGCGCAATGCCGACCTGGCGCTGCAGGGTTTCATCAGCAGCCTGGCCAACATCATTCTCAAGGTGCTGTTGATCGTCAGCGTGGCGTCGATGATCGGCGTCGAAACCACTTCGTTCGTGGCGGCGATCGGTGCGGCCGGCCTGGCCATCGGCCTGGCGTTGCAGGGCAGCCTGGCGAACTTCGCTGGCGGCGTGCTGATTCTGCTGTTCCGTCCTTTCCGCATCGGCGACTGGATCGAAGCTCAGGGTGTGGCAGGTACTGTCGACAGCATCCAGATTTTCCACACCGTACTGCGTACCGGCGATAACAAGACCATCATCGTGCCGAACGGCAATCTGTCGAATGGCATCATTACCAACACCAACCGTCAGCCAACCCGCAAGGTTGTGTTCGATGTGGGTGTCGATTACGAAGCCGATCTGCAAAAGGCCCGTCAGGTGCTGTTGGATCTGGCTAAAGATGATCGCGTTCTGCAGGATCCGGCGCCTCAGGCTGTCATTTCGACGCTGGGTGATAGTTCGATCACTGTTTCGTTGCGTGTCTGGGTCAAGACGGCAGACTACTGGGATGTGATGTTCATGTTTAACGAACAGTCCCGTGATCGTTTGAAGACTGCCGGTATTGATATTCCGTTTCCACAACGAGTGATTCGTGTGGTTCAGGAATCGGCGGTTTAATGATAGGTTGCTAATTAAATGCCTGACTTGTTGGTCAGGCATTTATTACAAGTGACAGATAACAAAAAGGCCCATCCGAAGATGGGCCTTTTTTATGCTACCAAACTAACCACTGACGATTACAAGATGTTCAGTGGGTACTCGGTGATCAGACGGAACTCTTTAACGTCGCCTTCGCCTTGGTCGGCGTTGGCGGTGTGCCAGGCTTGACGAATGCGGAAGGACAGATCTTTCGCAGGGCCAGACTGAACTACGTATTTGGCTTCGAAGTTGGTTTCGTGGTGTTTGCCGTCTTCACCGTACAGCGGTGCGCCAGTGCTGGTGCGGTATTGGCTGTTTGCAGCCAGACCGGTACCGTCGATATCCCAACCTTTAACGTAACGAACCATGAAGCTCAGGCCAGGAACGCCGTACTCAGCCATTTTCAGGTCGTAACGAGCTTGCAGGGATTTCTCGCCTGGGCCGTTGAAGTCAGAGTACTGGATGGAGTTGGCGAGGAAGATCGAGTCGCCGCCACGGTTGTTCTTGCCCACGCCGACGTAGTCGAACGGAGTGTCACCGTTGACCTTCTGGAAGGCCAGGGTGAAGGTGTGTGCTTTCAGGAACGACAGCGCAGTTGCCAGGGAGAAGGCAGTGTTGCTGATGTCGCCAGCCAGCTTGTCACCGGTGTCGGTGGTGCGATAGATGTTGAAGTCAGTGTTCAACGAAGTGTCACCACCGAATGGAGTGGTGAGGTTCACGTTCGCGTAGTACTGGTTCCAGACGTCTTCCAGCTTGGCACCGTAGAGCGATGCGCTCAGGTTTTCGGTGATGCCGTACTTGCCGCCGAAGTAGTCGATGGTTTTGGCTTCTACGCCGGCATAGTTCGCGAACAGGCCGCCATCACGGGCGTTCTTGTCCTGGCTGGTCGCCGAGTAGAAGTGACCGGCTTCGAGGTCAAGGTCTTTGACTTCGCTGCTCTGCAGCTGGAAGCCACTGGCCGTTTGCGGAATGATACGGGAGCCGCCGACAGCGAACACTGGAGCAGTGCTTGGCTGTTGGTCGCCGATTTTCAGCTCGGTCTTGGAAATGCGGAACTTGATGGCAGCGCCGGCTTTGCCTTGGCTGTTGTCAACGTCGTGAGCGTAACCGTTGGCCTTGACGACGTCGCTGCGGCTCATGTTGCCTGTGCCGGTGGTGCCATCGCCGCCATCCAGTTTGATGGCCAGGTAACCGAATGCATCGACACCGACGCCGACGGTGCCTTGGGTATAACCGGAGCTGAAGTTGCCGAGGAAGCCCTGGGTCCAGTCTTTCTGGTCGTGGCCGCCATTCTTGTTGTCGCGGTTGAAGTAGTAGTTCTTCAACGTCTCGGTCAGTTTTGCGTCTTCAACAAAGCCTTTGGCTTCAGATTGATCACTAACAAACGGTGCGGCCGTAGCCAACTGAGTACTGGCTGCTGTAACGGCCAGTGCGATCATGCTCCACTTCATCACGCGCATCGTGATTTGCTCCTTTGGTTTTAGAAGAGTACTGCCGTCCCACCTGTTTTATTATCTGGGCGGCTCTTTCTTTTTGTGTCGGCGCAAACTTATATCACGCCGACAATGTTGGCGATACTTGCACATACAACCTTTCATGTTCTTTACGACGCTGTCGCAAATGGCTTGGTCGATGTCGCAAATTCACAGTACCCACGCAGTCGGGCTGACAACTTTATCGCTGTTTCTGGGCCTTTTTGCATCGGTAAAAAAGAGTCCCTGGCAAAACACTTGAATCTCCATCGGGCAACCCTGCCACTGTTTTTTTCGGGGTTTGAACCACCACTTCCCGTGGCGGGCTCATAGCCCATATGAGTACGAATGCAACAAGCGTGCACAAACCGCAAAATTGATGCGGTTATTTTTCCCGGGCCCCGCTTGTGGCTGTAAAAACCTTGTAAATGCGGGCTCGCGCGCCCCTTTTTGATCAGGGTTGACGCGCTTCCTCGCTTGGTGTTGCCAGGCCCGATTTTGCGCATGACAACCAAAAACGTTACCGGTTCACCCTGTCAGTGAGTATTTGGCGGATGCCCGAGCCATTGAGCGTAGACCCGCTGTACGGTTTTGGTGCAAATAATTTTCCCGGCTGTACTGAATTCAAACACTTGAGCCCTGTCATGACCCTGAACGCGGTAGTGAGTCATGGTCATTTCGGCGTGCTGTCTGGCACGGCGGGTCTCGTGCTGGTGCGTGATCGCCAGAAATGTTCCATGGCGGGGCGCCGCTTCATCGTGAAGGGCAGGGCATTCGAAGGTATGCTGCCGTCCTGTCGTTTAGTGCGCCTTCCACCGGGCAGGTCCACTAAGCTGAATATTGTCAATCAGCCGGGAGTACACCCAGTGTTTGCTTTAGATTCACGCCTTCAACAGGACACGCTGACCATCGGCGACTTCCCGCTCTGCCGGTTGCTGCTGTCCAACGACGCCAACTACCCGTGGTTCATCCTGGTGCCTCGTCGCGACGATATCAGCGAGTTGTTTCAATTGGATGTCGCCGATCAGCAGCGTCTGTGGCAGGAAACCACGGCCCTGGCGGAGGTGCTCAAGGACTCGTTCGATGCCGACAAGATGAACGTTGCCACACTGGGTAACGTCGTCAGCCAGATGCACATGCATGTGATCGTGCGCAAACGTGATGACGCTGCGTGGCCGGCGCCGGTCTGGGGCAAGCACCCGGCCAAGCCTTACAGCGCCGAACAGGTGGCCGCGATCCGTGAGCGCCTGCGTCTGGTGCTGGACGAAGATTTCAAGTTTCTGGAGGGCTGATCATGAGCCTGGAACAACGCGTTACCGAACTGGAAAGCCGTCTGGCATTTCAGGACGACACCATTCAGGCATTGAACGATGTGCTGGTGGAGCAGCAGCGAGTCGTGGAGCGTCTGCAGTTGCAGATGGCCGCGCTGCTCAAGCGTCAGGAAGAAATGGTCGGCCAGTTCGGATCCTTTGAAGAAGACGCACCGCCGCCGCACTACTGAGTTTGCGCATTTTGCAAGGGCAATAAAAAACCGCGAACAGCCAGGCTGTTCGCGGTTTTTTCGTTCTGGATCAGCGACGCGGCAAGGCGGCGATCACGTCTTCGGCTTGCAGGCCTTTGTCGCGGTTCATTACCGAGAACTCCACGCGCTGGCCTTCGACCAGGACGCGGTGGCCTTCGCCACGGATGGCGCGAAAGTGCACGAAAATATCATCGCCGGAATCCCGGGAGATAAAGCCGAAGCCCTTGGAGGTGTTGAACCACTTGACGGTGCCGGTATCGCGGTTGCTCATGTCGTAGCTTTGCGCGGCGGCGGCCGGTGAGGATTTGTAGAAGCTGACGGCCAGGTGCAGGACCACGGCGACCAGGGCGATCACCAGGCTGAACAGCACGGCTGGCTGGCCGGCGATGACAGGCATCGGCGCGATCAGGGTCAGGGTTTGCAGGACGACGGTCAGCACCAGCAATGCGCTGACCAGATTTTGCAGATGCTGGCGCGGGCCTTTGTTCCAGTAAGGGATCACCGGGGCAATGACCAGGTTCAGCAGGCCGAAAAAGGCCAGGTAAAGTGCATCGGGTTGTTGCAGGTAAGGAACGGCTTCGGATTTCAAGCTAGGTATGAACGACAGCAGCAACGCCGCTGCGCCCATTAGCAGGTGGACGATTTTCAACATTTTTATTGACTCACGTTATGACGGCTCACAAGGAAGAGCTGAAGGCGCACGGTTCGCTTCGAAACAATAAGAGGCGTTGGACACGTGCCCGGCATCAGCCTATGCGCAACGCCCGGAAAACAGGGCATAGCGACACACTGCCTATTTAACAGCAAAGCCTGCGGCTACTCAAATCACGCCGGCTAGCGGCAACGCGTGGGGCGATTTGTCGCCTCTATCGGTTCGATACGGGGGCTGCCATGGGAGGGAGGCCTTGCTACAGTGAGCCGACACCTGCTGGATGAATTCAATCGCCGTTAGGGGGTAAGCATGGCAATCGATATCGGTATCAGTGAAGAAGACCGCAAATCCATCGTTGAAGGGCTGTCGCGTCTGCTGTCGGACACCTACGTGCTCTATTTGAAGACTCACAACTTCCACTGGAACGTCACCGGACCGATGTTCCGGACCCTGCACCTGATGTTCGAGGAGCAATACAACGAACTGGCACTGGCCGTGGATTCGATCGCCGAACGCATCCGCGCCCTGGGTTTCCCAGCGCCGGGTGCCTATGCGACTTACGCGCGTCTTTCCTCTATTAAAGAAGAGGTGGGCGTGCCGAGTGCCGAAGACATGATCAAACAGCTGGTCGAAGGCCAGGAGGCGGTCACTCGCACGGCGCGGGGGATTTTCCCGCTGCTGGATAAGGTCAGTGACGAGCCGACGGCTGATCTTCTGACCCAGCGCATGCAAGTCCACGAGAAAACCGCGTGGATGCTCAGGGCGCTGCTCGAAGCCTGATCGCCCGTGGCGCACGGACACGAATTGTCGGCCGTGCGCCCGTCCTGGCGAGGAAAAAGCACACGCGTTTGTAGGATGCGAGGAAAGCACTTCGCTGGTCCATGATCCTCCCTTTTCTGTTGGCTTATCCTACGAGGACGGTCAAAAAGTCGTCTGGCCATGCCTTTGTCCCTGCGCTTTTAATGAGGTCACAGGATGTTGCCTTGGCAACAAGCAGAGATGGCAAAGGAGTGTCAACGATATGGAAGTTGGAGACAGGCGAAGCGGAATCATCATCGGCTCGCGGCAGGACAGGGCCGTGGCGCCGTTTCTTGAAGAGTTCGACATGGCATTGATCCGGCCATTGGCCCGGTCGGTGCGTTTGAACGGGTTTGCGACCTGCATGCGGCTGGAGCAGGTCTACTGGAATATTCTGGGCCGTATGGCCGAGGATAATTGCTGTTCGGTCGGCACCTTGCTGTCCCGTGTCGATCGTGAGGTGCACTTGCGTCACGGTGGCGTGAAGAACTTCAGCGGTCTGGTGCGGGTGGTGTGTGTCGTGCACGGCCTGCGGGATGCCCCGGTGACCGTCGGGGGGTGCCAGTGACCGGGCGGCCCGTGCAGTCTTCCGGCTGCACAGGCCGCATTTAATGGATATAATCCCGCTCTTTCGCCACACCGCCCTGCGGGAGCTGGCAATCTGATCGCCGAGACAACTCCATGCCGATGTACGATTACCAATGTGCTTCCTGTGGTCATCAGTTGGAAGCCATTCAAAAGATCAGTGATGCACCGCTGGTCGATTGCCCTGCCTGTCAGGCACCAGAGCTCAGGAAACAGCTGTCCATGCCAGGCTTTCGCCTCAGCGGCAGCGGTTGGTACGAAACCGATTTCAAGACCGGCGCGAAGAAGAATCTGGCCGGTGGCGACAAATCTGACTAGGGTTCAAGCCCAGGTCATACGACACGCGCGAGCATCCACCGGTCGCACAGAGCTTGAGTGCGGCGGATCTCCACCGAATTTCGAATTACGAGAAGCGAAACCACTACCATGATGCGCAGCCATTATTGCGGCCAACTGAACGAAAGCCTGGAAGGCCAGGAAATTACCCTTTGCGGATGGGTTCACCGTCGCCGCGACCACGGCGGGGTGATCTTCCTCGATATCCGTGATCGTGACGGTCTGGCCCAGGTGGTCTTCGATCCGGATCGCGCCGAGAGCTTCGCCGCCGCCGATCGCGTGCGCAGCGAATACGTCGTGAAGATCACCGGCAAGGTGCGTCTGCGTCCGGCCGGTGCCACCAACGCCAACATGGCGTCGGGCATGATCGAAGTCCTGGGCTACGAACTGGAAGTGCTGAACGAGTCGGAAACCCCGCCGTTCCCGCTGAACGAGTTCTCCGACGTCGGTGAAGAAACCCGTCTGCGCTATCGTTTCCTCGACCTGCGTCGTCCGGAAATGGCCGAGAAGCTGCGTCTGCGTTCGCGCATGACCACCAGCATCCGTCGCTACCTCGACGAGAACGGCTTCCTCGACGTGGAAACGCCGATCCTGACCCGCGCTACTCCAGAAGGCGCGCGCGACTACCTCGTGCCGAGCCGTACCCACGCCGGTTCGTTCTTCGCACTGCCGCAATCGCCTCAGCTGTTCAAGCAACTGCTGATGGTCGCCGGCTTCGACCGTTACTACCAGATCGCCAAGTGCTTCCGCGACGAAGACCTGCGTGCCGACCGTCAGCCTGAGTTCACTCAGATCGACATCGAGACCAGCTTCCTCGACGAAAAAGACATCATGGGCCTGACCGAAGGCATGATCCGCAACCTGTTCAAGGAAGTGCTGGATCTGGAATTCGGCGAATTCCCGCACATGACGTTCGAAGAAGCCATGCGCCGTTACGGTTCCGACAAGCCGGACCTGCGTAACCCGCTGGAGCTGGTGGACGTTGCCGATCAACTGAAAGAAGTTGATTTCAAGGTGTTCAGCGGCCCGGCCAACGACCCGAAATGCCGTATCGCCGCACTGCGCGTTCCAGGCGGGGCGAGCATGCCGCGCAAGCAGATCGACGACTACACCAAGTTCGTCGGCATCTACGGTGCCAAGGGTCTGGCGTACATCAAGGTCAACGAGCGTGCTGCCGGTGTTGAAGGTCTGCAATCGCCGATCGTGAAAAACATCCCGGAAGCCAACCTGAACGTGATCCTCGATCGCGTCGGTGCAGTCGATGGCGACATCGTGTTCTTCGGCGCCGACAAGGCCAAGATCGTCAGCGAAGCCCTGGGCGCGCTGCGGATCAAGCTCGGTCACGACCTGAAGCTGCTGACCTGCGAGTGGGCACCGATGTGGGTCGTCGACTTCCCGATGTTCGAAGAGAACGATGACGGCAGCTTCTCCGCCCTGCACCACCCGTTCACCGCGCCGAAGTGCACCCCGGAAGAGCTCGAAGCCAACCCGGCTGGCGCGCTGTCCCGTGCCTACGACATGGTTCTGAACGGCACCGAGCTGGGTGGCGGTTCGATCCGTATCCACCGCAAAGAGATGCAGCAAGCGGTATTCCGTCTGCTGGGCATCAACGAAGCAGAACAGGAAGAGAAGTTCGGCTTCCTGCTCGACGCGCTGAAGTACGGTGCACCGCCGCACGGTGGTCTGGCCTTCGGTCTGGACCGTCTGGTGATGCTGATGACCGGCGCCCAGTCGATCCGTGAAGTGATCGCCTTCCCGAAAACCCAGAGTGCTGCCGACGTGATGACGCAGGCGCCGGGTGTCGTGGACGCCAAGGCACTGCGCGAACTGCACATTCGTTTGCGCGAAACACCAAAGGCTGAGTAAGACGGGCCTGAAGGCGCATCTTCGGATGCGCCTTTTTTCTTTCTATAGAGAGCAGGTCGAGATTTTTTTGTTTGCTGGCTGTGCGATGTGCACGGCGGGCAACGTTTCAAAGAGAATTCGGAGCGAGATATGGCAGGTCATTCCAAGTGGGCGAACATCAAGCACCGCAAAGAACGTCAGGATGCCAAACGAGGCAAGATCTTCACCAAGTGGATCCGTGAGCTGACCGTTGCGGCCCGTCAGGGCGGTGGCGATCCGGGTTCCAACCCGCGTCTGCGTCTGGCCCTGGACAAGGCGCTGGGTGCCAACATGAGCCGTGACATCATCGATCGTGCGGTGGCCCGTGGCGCCGGCGCGACCGAAGCGGACAACGTTGAAGAGCTGACCTACGAAGGTTACGGCCCGGGTGGCGTGGCGGTGATGGTCGAGTGCATGACCGACAACCGTAACCGTACCGCCGCGGCCGTGCGCCATGCGTTCAGCAAGTGTGGCGGCAACCTCGGTACCGACGGTTCGGTGGCCTACCTGTTCGAACGCAAGGGCCAGATCAGCTTCGCGCCGGGTGTCGACGAAGATGCGCTGACCGAAGCGGCGCTGGAAGCCGATGCCGACGACGTGGTCACTCATGAAGACGGCTCGATTGACGTGTTCACCTCGTTCACCAGTTTCTATGCCGTGCGAAACGCGCTGGAAGCAGCCGGTTTCAAGGGGGATGACGCGGAAATCGTCATGCAACCGACCACCAGTGCCGAACTGGATCTGGAAGGCGCGGAGAAGGTGCTCAAGCTGATCGACATGCTCGAGGATCTGGATGACGTGCAGAACGTCTATTCCAATGCCGACATTCCGGAAGACGTGGCGGCTCAGCTCGGCTGATAACGGCTAGGCTTCAATGTGGGAGATTTCATGTTTGAGGGTTCATCTCGAACATGGAATCTCCCACATTTGTTTTTGTGTTTTTTCGAACCTGCAGGCTTATGACTTTAATTCTTGGTATCGACCCCGGTTCGCGCATCACCGGATATGGCGTGGTACGCGATACCGGGCGTGGTTGTGTCTACGTGGCTTCCGGTTGCATTCGTACCGGCGCCGGCGAGTTGCATGAGCGTCTGCAGATCGTCTATCGCGGCGTGCGGGAAATCATCCAGACCTACGGTCCGGTGACCATGGGCATCGAAAAGGTGTTCATGGCGAAAAACGCCGATTCGGCGCTGAAGCTCGGGCAGGCCCGTGGGGCCGCGATCGTTGCGGGTGCCGAAGAGAGCCTGGAGATCGCCGAGTACACGGCAACCCAGGTCAAGCAGGCCGTGGTTGGCACCGGTGCAGCCAATAAGGAACAGGTGCAGATGATGGTCATGCACATGCTCAAACTGACCAGCAAGCCACAAATCGATGCCTCGGACGCCCTGGCCATTGCCATTTGCCATGCGCACACCCGCTCCAGCCTGTTGCCTCACGGCCTGGGAACCGCACGCAGTCGTGGCGGGCGCCTGCGTCTCTGATAGCATCAGCAATCAATTTTCCGGTATACGGATTTTGTGCCTGGGTCGTCGGCCCGAATCCGTATTCCGTTTTCCCGCCAGCCCACGGCTGGCCAACGCTCAAGGATCTGAAACGTGATTGGACGCTTGCGCGGCACCCTCGCTGAAAAACAGCCGCCGCACCTGATTCTGGATGTAAACGGCCTCGGGTATGAGCTGGAAGTGCCCATGACCACCCTGTATCGCCTGCCGTCGGTCGGTGAACCGCTGACCTTGCACACCCATTTGGTCGTACGTGAAGACGCGCAGTTACTCTATGGTTTCGCTGGCAAACGTGAGCGAGACTTTTTTCGTGAGTTGATCCGTCTCAATGGTGTGGGGCCGAAACTGGCCCTGGCCTTGATGTCGAGTCTGGAAGTCGATGAGCTGATCCGTTGCGTGCAGTCCCAGGACACCTCGGCGCTGACCAAAGTGCCGGGTGTGGGCAAGAAAACCGCCGAGCGTCTGCTGGTCGAACTCAAGGACCGCTTCAAGGCGTGGGAAACCTCGCCGGCCATGTTTGCGCTGGTACCGAACCAGCCGGACGGCCCGGCACCGGTCAATACCGCCGAGAACGACGCGGTCAGCGCGCTGATTTCCCTGGGCTACAAACCACAGGAAGCGAGCAAGGCGATTTCCGCGATCAAGGAGAAAGGCTTGAGCAGTGAAGACATGATCCGACGCGCCCTGAAGGGAATGATTTAAGTGATTGAAGCTGATCGTCTGATCGCCGCCACGCACAGTCCGCGTGAGCGCGAAGAAGTCCAGGATCGGGCGATACGTCCCGTCAGTCTGGCCGAATACATTGGCCAGCCGACCGTTCGCGAGCAGATGGAACTGTTTATCCAGGCCGCCCGTGGTCGTAGCGAATCCCTCGACCACACCCTGATCTTCGGCCCGCCGGGGCTGGGCAAGACCACCCTGGCCAACATCATTGCCCAGGAAATGGGCGTGTCGATCAAGAGTACGTCGGGCCCGGTGCTCGAACGGCCGGGGGATCTGGCCGCGCTGTTGACCAACCTTGAACCCCACGATGTGTTGTTCATCGATGAAATCCATCGTCTGTCGCCGATCGTCGAAGAAGTGCTGTACCCGGCGATGGAAGATTTCCAGCTCGACATCATGATCGGTGAGGGGCCGGCGGCGCGTTCGATCAAACTTGATCTACCGCCGTTCACCCTCGTTGGCGCGACGACGCGGGCGGGGATGCTGACCAATCCGTTGCGTGACCGGTTCGGTATTGTCCAGCGTCTCGAGTTCTACAGCACCGCAGACCTGGCGACGATTGTCAGCCGTTCGGCGAACATCCTCGGTCTGCCGCTGGATCCGGAAGGCTCTTTCGAGATTGCCCGGCGTGCCCGTGGCACACCGCGGATCGCCAACCGGCTGCTGCGCCGGGTGCGGGATTTCGCCGAAGTCCGGGCCAAGGGGCACATCACCAAGTCCGTTGCTGACCTGGCACTGAATCTGCTGGATGTCGATGAGCACGGCTTCGATCATCAGGACCGGCGATTGCTGCTGACCATGATCGAGAAGTTCGATGGCGGCCCCGTTGGCATCGACAGCCTGGCGGCCGCGATCAGTGAAGAGCGCCACACCATCGAAGATGTGCTGGAGCCGTACCTGATTCAGCAGGGCTACATCATGCGTACACCGCGGGGCAGGGTGGTGACCCGGCACGCGTATCTGCATTTTGGTTTAAACATTCCGTCACGAATGGGCGAAATGCCCGTGGCAGACGAGTTTCTCGATGCCGTGGACGATTGATACACATTTATTGGCGATTTATTCAGCGTTTGTACTGTCTCAGGACGGTACTTTTGCGGTAAAGCCTTCGAACTATGAAAAACAGTTGCCTGGCCGGATTGGCAACCCGAGGAGTAAGCACTAGAGTATGCGCGCGCAAAACGGGCTTGAGCCGTTCGCACATCGTTGTCGCGTTTATTACGAGGACACCGATGCGGGCGGCATCGTGTATTACGTTAATTACCTCAAGTTTATGGAACGGGCTCGAACCGAGCGGCTCCGGGAGCTGGGCTTTGCCCAGTCGGCGCTGGCAGGGGAGGACCTGTTGTTCGTCGTGCACTCCAGCGAAGCGCGTTATCACGCGCCGGCGCGACTGGACGACGAGCTGCTGGTAAGCGCTGATGTAATCGAATTGAACCGTGCCAGCCTGCGCTTTCGACAGCAGGTCAGGCGGGCAACGGATAATGTGCTGCTCTGTGAGGGGCAGTTTCTGGTGGCCTGTGTGCGCACTAACAGTTTGAAACCCCGGGCCCTTCCCGAAGACTTGCGTGCGGCTTTCGCCGACGCGGTCGGCACGGGTACACACTTGAAGCAGGAGATAAAGCGTGGAAGCTAACGTCGTCGACCATTCCTCCATGTGGAGCCTGGTCAGCAATGCCAGCATCGTGGTGCAGTTGGTAATGTTGACCCTGGTAGCCGCATCGGTGACCTCATGGATCATGATCTTTCAGCGCAGCAATCTGCTGCGCGCCGGTCGACGTGCCCTGGAGAGCTTCGAGGAGCGCTTCTGGTCGGGTATCGACCTGTCCAAACTGTACCGCCAGGCCGGCAGCAACCCGGATCCGGATTCGGGCGTCGAGCAGATCTTCCGTGCCGGTTTCAAGGAATTCTCGCGTCTGCGCCAGCAGCCGGGCGTTGACCCAGAAGCGGTCATGGAAGGCGTGGCCCGTGCCATGCGCGTAGCGATCTCCCGCGAGGAAGAGAAACTCGAGCAAAGTCTGCCGTTCCTCGCCACCGTCGGTTCGGTCAGCCCGTACATCGGTCTGTTCGGTACCGTGTGGGGGATCATGAACTCCTTCCGTGGTCTGGCCAGCGCACAACAGGCCACCCTGGCCACTGTGGCCCCAGGTATCGCCGAAGCCCTGATCGCCACCGCGATCGGCCTGTTCGCCGCGATCCCGGCCGTTATCGCTTACAACCGTTTCTCTGCCCGCAGTGAAACCTTGCTGAGCCGCTACTACACCTTCGCCGATGAATTCCAGGCGATCCTGCACCGCAAAGTGCACACCAGCGAAGAATAAGCAGGTATTTACCGATGGCTTTAATCACTCGAGCCCGACACAAGCGCAAGCCGGTCGCCGAGATGAACGTAGTGCCTTACATCGACGTGATGCTGGTGCTGCTGGTCATCTTCATGGTGACTGCGCCGATGCTCAATCAGGGCGTGAAAGTGGATCTGCCCAAGGTTTCCAGCGAAGCCTTGCCGCAGGACAACAACACCCAGGTGCTGACCATTTCGATCAAGGCTGACAAGACCTACTACTGGAACCTTGGCAGCGAAGTCGACACCGAGAAGCAACAGGACCGGGCCATGACCCTGCCACAGATGACCGATGCGGTGACCAAGATCATCCGCGCCGGCACTGAAGGCGGCAAGCGCACCCAGGTCTTCATCCGTGGCGACAAGTCCGTCGATTATGGCTCCGTCATGGGCGCCATGGGCGGGTTGCAGAAAGCCGGGGTCGGTAATGTTGGCTTGATCACCGAGGCCCCCTGATGCAGCAACAGCGAGAGCCGTCCGCCTCGGAAAGCTACTTCTGGCCCAGTGTCTGGGCGATTGGCTTGCACGTGCTGGTGTTCGGCATGCTGTTTGTCAGTTTCGCCATGACACCGGAGCTGCCGCCGGCCAAGCCGATTGTCCAGGCGACCCTTTACCAGCTGAAATCGAAAAGTCAGGCAACCACCCAGACCAATCAGAAGATTGCGGGTGAGGCGAAGAAATCCGCCGCGCGCCAGACCGAAGTCGAGCAGATGGAGCAGAAAAAGGTCGAGCAGGAAGCGGTGAAGGCTGCGGAACAAAAGAAAGAAGAAGCGGCTCAAAAGGCCGAGGAAGCCAAGAAGGCCGATGAGGCGAAGAAAGCGGAACAGGCGAAGAAGGCTGACGAAGCCAAGAAAGCCGAAGACGCGAAGAAAGCCGCCGAAGCCAAGAAGGCAGAAGAGAAACAATTGGCTGATATAGCCAAGAAGAAAGCTGAAGAAGAAGCCAAGAAGGCTGCTGAAGAAGAGGCCAAGAAAGAGGCCGCTGAAGAAGCCAAGAAGAAAATCGTCGAAGACGCGAAGAAGAAAGCCGCCGAAGACGCCAAGAAGAAAGCCGAGGCTGAAGAGGCGAAGAAGAAAGTCGCCGATGAAGCCAAGAAGAAAGCTGCTGCCGATGCTGCGAAGAAGAAAGCGCAGGACGCGGCACGCAAATCGGTCGAGGACAAGAAGGCCCAGGCTCTGGCCGACCTGCTGTCCGACAAGACCGAGCGTCAGCAGGCTTTGGCGGACGAACGTGGTGACGAAACCGCAGGCAGCTTCGATGACTTGATTCGTGCGCGGGCAGCGGAAGGTTGGGCACGTCCTCCTTCGGCACGCAAAGGCATGACGGTTGTACTGCAGATCGGCATGTTGCCGGACGGTACGGTGACTACGGTCAGCGTGGCCAAGTCCAGTGGCGACGGTCCGTTCGATGCGTCGGCAGTAGCGGCGGTCAAGAATATTGGACGTTTGACGGAAATGCAGGGAATGAAGCCGAGCGATTTCGCTCCGTATCGTTCATTCAAGATGACATTCACACCTGAGGATCTAGCCTTGTGAGAAACCTTCTTCGAGGAATGCTGGTCGTGATCTGCTGCATGGCAGGGATCGCGATGGCGGATGAAAAGAACATTCTGGTCACCAGCGGCAGCGATCGGGCGACCCCGATCGCCGTCGTACCGTTCGGTTTCCAGGGCGGTGCCGTCCTGCCGGATGACATGGCTGAAATCATTGGCAACGACCTGCGGAACTCGGGTTATTACTCGCCGATTCCAAAACAGAACATGATCAGCCAGCCAAGCCAGCCGAGCGAAATCATTTTCCGTGACTGGAAGGCTGTAGGTGCCCAGTACATGATGGTCGGCAATATCACGCCGGCCGGTGGTCGCCTGCAGGTTCAGTGGGCGTTGTTCAACGTTGCCACCGAGCAGAAAGTGGCGGACGGCAGTGTTTCCGGTACCACCGAACAACTGCGGGACATGGCGCACTTCATCTCTGACCAGTCGTTCCAGAAACTGACCGGTATCGACGGTGCGTTCTCGACTCGCCTGCTGTACGTGACGGCTGAACGCTTCTCCGAGAAGAACACCCGTTACACCCTGCAGCGTTCGGACTATGACGGTGCCCGCGCCGTGACTCTGCTGCAATCGCGCGAGCCGATCCTGTCGCCGCGTTTCGCACCGGACGGCAAGCGTATTGCCTATGTATCGTTCGAGCAGAAGCGTCCGCGCATCTTCATGCAGAACATCGACACCGGTCGCCGTGAGCAGATCACCAACTTCGAAGGCCTGAACGGTGCTCCGGCCTGGTCTCCGGATGGCAATCGCCTGGCGTTCGTGCTGTCGAAGGACGGTAACCCGGACATCTACGTGATGAACCTCGGTTCGCGCCAGATCACTCGTGTGACCGCAGGTCCCGGCATCAACACCGAACCGTACTGGGGCAAGGATGGCTCGACCATCTACTTCACTTCCGACCGTGGCGGCAAGCCGCAGATCTACAAAACCAGCGCCAATGGCGGTGGTGCCGAGCGTGTGACGTTCGTGGGCAACTACAACGCCAACCCGAAGCTGTCGGCTGATGAAAAGACCCTGGTGATGATCCATCGTCAGGACGGTTTCACCAATTTCAAAGTGGCGGCTCAGGATTTGCAGCGCGGAAGTGTAAAAATCCTCACTGATAGCACTCTGGACGAGTCGCCTACTGTTGCGCCCAACGGCACCATGGTAATCTACGCCACCCGCCAACAGGGCCGGGGAGTCTTGATGCTCGTGTCCATTAATGGACGCGTTAGGCTCCCGCTTCCTACCGCTCAAGGCGAAGTCAGAGAACCGTCCTGGTCCCCTTACCTGAAGTGAGCGGGCGCTACACGTTTTACTTAACACACTGGGGTTCATTAGGAGTTTCACGATGGAAATGCTGAAGTTTGGTAAATTTGCTGCGCTGGCTCTGGCCATGGCTGTAGCTGTAGGTTGCTCGTCCAAAGGCGGCGACAACGCCGGTGAAGGCGCTGTTGATCCAAACGCTGGTTACGGCGCAAACACTGGTGCCGTTGACGGTTCCCTGAGCGAAGAAGCTGCTCTGCGCGCAATCACCACCTTCTACTTCGAATACGACAGCTCGGACCTGAAGCCAGAAGCCATGCGCGCTCTGGACGTTCACGCCAAAGACCTGAAAGCAAACGGCGCTCGCGTTGTTCTGGAAGGCAACACCGACGAACGTGGTACTCGTGAGTACAACATGGCACTGGGCGAGCGTCGTGCGAAAGCCGTTCAGCGCTACCTGGTACTGCAAGGTGTTTCCCCAGCTCAGCTGGAACTGGTTTCCTACGGCGAAGAGCGTCCAGTTGCTACCGGCAACGACGAGCAGTCCTGGGCTCAAAACCGTCGCGTCGAACTGCGTAAGTAATTCGATATGCGAACGTGCCGTCGTGCTGTAACTGTTCTGGCTCTCAGCCTCGCGCCGCTTGCGGCGTGGGCTGCGGTTCCTGTGGTCGATGACAACTCCGGTTATAACAATAGCGGGAGCAGTTATCCGCCTGCAGGTTACGGTACGAACGGCGCCTATGCCGGGGGAGCGGCTTCGGCCCCTGCCTCGGCACAAGGCATGCTGTTCAACCAACTGCAACAAATGCAGGATCAGATATCGCGCCAGCAAGGCGTGATCGAAGAACTGCAGAATCAGGTTGCGCGCATGAAGCAGGAGTCCCTGGAGCGATACCAGGATCTTGATCGGCGCATAGGATCCGGTGCTGCACCTGCCGCGACTCCCGAGAATTCTTCTGCCGGTGGCGATGCAAGTGCTGCTGCCGGTGCCGCTGCTGGAGCCGGGGCTGCTGCCCAGGCACCTGCCGCGAGTGGCGAACCGGCTGATCCGGCCAAGGAAAAGCTGTATTACGATGCAGCCTTCGACCTGATCAAGGCCAAGGATTTCGACAAGGCCAGCCAGGCTTTCGCCGCGTTCCTGCGTAAATACCCGAACAGCCAATACGCGGGCAATGCCCAGTACTGGTTGGGTGAAGTGAACCTGGCCAAAGGCGATCTGCAAGGTGCAGGTCAGGCTTTTGCCAAGGTTTCGCAGCTGTATCCCAAGCATGCAAAAGTGCCGGATTCGCTGTACAAGCTGGCTGACGTAGAGCGCCGCCTCGGTCACACCGACAAGGTCAAAGGCATTCTGCAACAAGTGGTGTCCCAGTATCCGGGTACCTCCGCTGCCCAGTTGGCCCAACGCGATCTGCAACGCATGTAATACTGTTTGACCCGTTTGGAAGAAACCCGCGCTTGTCGCGGGTTTTTTCGTTAGAATTCACGCCCTTTTATGAAACACGCTTCTGGTGATCTACGCGTTGGCGGGGTTGCCTGAAGTGCCTGACGGAGGCGGACAGCCTGTTTAGCTGTTACGCCCGTGGCGACTATGCAAGACACATTGAGAATCACCGAAGTTTTCTACTCGTTGCAGGGGGAAACGCGGACTGCCGGGCTGCCCACTGTTTTTGTGCGCCTGACCGGTTGCCCGTTGCGTTGCCAATACTGCGACAGTGCCTATGCGTTCAGCGGCGGCACCATTCGTACACTCGACGACATCCTCGAGCAAGTGGCCGGGTTTCGCCCGCGCTACGTTTGTGTCACTGGCGGTGAGCCGCTGGCACAGCCCAATGCCATCCCTTTGCTCAAGCAGTTGTGCGATGCCGGCTACGAAGTCTCGCTGGAAACCAGCGGCGCCCTCGACATTTCAGCGGTTGATCCGCGGGTCAGTCGGGTCGTCGATCTGAAGACGCCCGATTCGAAAGAAGCCCATCGCAACCGTTACGAGAACATCGAACTGCTGACGCCCAACGATCAGGTGAAGTTTGTCATCTGCTCGCGGGACGACTATGACTGGGCGGTATCCAAACTGATCCAGTACGGGCTTGACCGGCGTGCCGGCGAAGTCCTGTTTTCTCCAAGTCACCATGACCTGAACGCGAGGGATCTGGCGGACTGGGTGGTGGCGGATAACCTGCCAGTGCGGTTGCAACTGCAGCTGCACAAATATCTATGGAATGATGAGCCGGGGCGCTGAGATGACTGAACAACTGAACACCAACGCAAAACGTGCGGTAATCCTGCTGTCGGGTGGTCTGGACTCTGCTACGGTCGTGGCGATGGCCCGCGCTGAAGGCTACGCCTGCTACACGATGAGTTTCGATTACGGTCAGCGTTCCCACGCCGAACTGCATGCCGCTGCTCGCGTCGCCCGAGATCTGGGCGTGGTCGAGCACAAGGTCATAGGCCTGAACCTGAATGGCATGGGTGGTTCGGCCCTGACCGACACCAGCATCGATATCCCGGAAGAGTTGGGCGAGGGCATTCCGGTCACTTACGTGCCGGCACGCAATACTGTGTTCCTGTCGCTGGCATTGGGCTGGGCTGAAGTACTCGGCGCCCGTGACATCTTTATCGGCGTCAACGCCGTGGATTACTCCGGTTACCCGGACTGCCGTCCCGAGTTCATCGAGTCGTTCGAGCGCATGGCCAATCTGGCGACCAAGGCCGGTGTGGAAGGCAATGGTTTCCGCATCCAGGCCCCGCTGCAGAATCTGAGCAAGGCACAGATCGTCCAGGCTGGCGTGAAGCTGGGTGTTGATTACGGGCTGACGGTTTCCTGCTATCAGGCGGACGATAACGGCCGTGCCTGCGGCAAATGCGACAGCTGCCGACTGCGTGCAGAAGGCTTTGCAGCGGCCGGAATCAGCGACCCGACACCTTATTTTTGATTTTTTTCAAATTAGGTGTTGAATAGTCCTTAAAAATCAGTATTATACGCGCCACCACACAGCGGGTCGTTAGCTCAGTTGGTAGAGCAGTTGGCTTTTAACCAATTGGTCGTAGGTTCGAATCCCACACGACCCACCATATTTGGCGGTTTAGAAAATCCGGAAGGCCCACGAAAGTGAGGATTTCCGGGTTTTTTTTTGCCTGCGATTCGGCGTCACTCCTTTTGGCGGTCGTTGCGCTGACACAGGTCAGAATCATCTTTTGCATCATCGGGATATTCTGTAGCCTTGCGCAGCTTCAACGCTGTCCGTGCCTGATAAAACTCACTCTCCCGGCGGTACCCTCAAGCGGTCCGGAGCCGGGTGTATACTCGACTTTCGCGCGAATGCGCCTGCAGGTCTTGCGAACATGACGCAGATTTCCGAACGCCTTCTGGTACAAGCCCACCTCGACGCCAAGCAGCCCAAGCCGCTGACGGCCGAGGAAGAGGCTTATTACCGTTCCGCCATCGCCGCCGAGCTCAAGGCTCAGGACGCGGTGCTGGTTGCCCACTTTTATTGCGATCCGATCATTCAGGCCCTCGCCGAAGAAACCGGTGGTTGCGTTTCCGACTCTCTGGAAATGGCCCGCTTCGGCAACGCTCACCCGGCCAAGACCGTAGTGGTTGCCGGGGTGAAATTCATGGGTGAAACCGCGAAGATTCTCAACCCGGAAAAACGCGTGCTGATGCCGACTCTGGAAGCGACTTGCTCGCTGGATCTGGGTTGCCCGGTGGATGAGTTCTCGGCGTTCTGCGATCAGCATCCCGAGCGCACCGTGGTGGTGTACGCCAACACCTCGGCCGCGGTCAAAGCCCGGGCCGACTGGGTGGTGACATCGAGTTGCGCGCTGGAGATCGTCGAAAGCCTGATGGATAACGGCGAGACCATCATCTGGGGCCCGGACAAGCACCTGGGCACCTACATTCAGCGTCAGACCGGCGCCGACATGTTGCTCTGGGACGGTGCCTGCATCGTTCACGAAGAGTTCAAGTCCAAGCAGCTGGAAGACATGAAGGCGCTGTACCCGGACGCGGCCATTCTGGTGCACCCGGAGTCGCCGACGTCGGTGATCGAGCTGGCGGATGCCGTCGGTTCCACCAGTCAGTTGATCGCTGCCGCGCAATCGCTGCCGAACAAGACCCTGATCGTCGCTACCGACCGCGGCATCTTCTACAAGATGCAGCAGCTGTGCCCGGACAAGGTCTTCATCGAGGCGCCAACGGCCGGTAACGGCGCGGCGTGCCGCAGTTGCGCACATTGCCCGTGGATGGCCATGAACACCCTTGAGCGCACGCTGAAGTGCCTGAAGGAGGGTTCGAACGAGATCTTCGTCGACCCGGCGCTGATTCCCCAGGCGATCCGCCCGCTCAAGCGCATGCTCGACTTCACTCAGGCTGCACGGATGAAGCTGGCAGGCAACGCCTGACCTTGAGCCGCAAACAAAAACGCCCCGATTCGATCGGGGCGTTTTTGTTTCTGCCGGGTTACTTCGCTTTCTTCGGAATCCGCACCAATTGCGTGTCCGAGTAGATGTCATGCCAGGCGCGCTTGCGCTTGTCGAACAGCGACCAGAAGAACCCCACGCCGAGGCACAGCCACGACGCGATCGACACCATGAACCGCAGCAGCGCCTGCCACAGGCTGATCGCGGTGCCATCGGCGTTCTGTACGCGGATGCCCCAGACCTGCATGCCCAGGGTCTGGCCGGCGTGAGTCCAGAATTTGGCGAAGAAACCGAACAGCACCAGCAGCAGCACGGTGGAGTACAGCGGGTCGCCGTCCAGTTTGCCGGCGTCGGTCATGGCGCGCAGACGTTCTTCGCCGATGATTGCGGCCTGGATCAGCTTATAGATGAAGCCGGTGACGATCAGCAGAGCGGTGCACAGCAGAAAATCGTAGAACATCGCTGCCAGGCGACGGCCGAGACCGACGGCAGGAAAGTCGCCCTGGGGAAGGAGCAGGTGTTTCGACATGGCAGCCTCTGGACGGAAAATGAAGCGCCATTTTACGGATTCGCGCGCACAAAAAAGCCCCTGATATCAATATCAGGGGCTTTTTCGTTACAGAAAATCAGGCTTCAGCGATGACTTCATCAGCCTGCATGCCTTTCTGGCCTTGTACGGCAACGAAAGTCACTTTCTGGCCTTCTTTCAGGCTCTTGAAGCCGTTGCCCTGAATAGCGCGGAAATGCACGAACAGATCCGGACCGCTTTCTGGAGTGATAAAACCAAAACCTTTCTCGTCGTTAAACCACTTGACGGTGCCGCTCTGACGTGTGGACATTTCTTATTTCCTTTGACGCAAAAATTGATGACAGTCTCTTCCTCATGAAAGAGTACTGGGGCTGGTTGCAGGAGAGTAAGAAGACGTCGAACGGGATGTAGCTAACTTGTAGGCTACTGCCCAGGTCACGATTCCAAGCTGACCCATGCAAACACAGTGGACAAACTCTACGCCAACTACAGGAGAAAAAACAAGCCCTGTGAAGGCCCCGGTTTTCCTGAGCTTGCCGGCTGTTAGTCAGTCCACTAGTCGGGCTTATACGATTAGCTTGTTCAATTGTTTTCGAACGTTATAAGCCAAGTTCATATTCGAATCGAATGTAAGGGAAGTGCACTGTTTTATGGCGATTGCGTTACACATTAGTGCACGCATAACGCAATCGCGTTACTTATAGAAACAGTCAATCAACCACGATAGTAGCGTTGTGGAACGAATGGCATTTTGCTTACAAGCATTTGCACCTTTTTCCCACGAACGATGGCCCAGACTGGTGTGTCCAGTGCGACATAAGCGCTGTCGAGGTAACCCATCGCCAATGGCCCGCCCAGGGTCGGGCCGAAACCACCGCTGCACACGCTGCCGATGATTTCGCCGGCTTCGTTGACGATCTCTGCACCTTCACGGACCGGCGTGCGCTCCTGCGGCAGCAGGCCAACGCGTTTGCGTGCGACACCGTTCTGCTGCTGGCCGAAAACCTGTTCTGCACCCGGGAAGCCGCCGGCCCGCGCACCATCGGCACGACGTGGCTTGGAGATGGCCCACAACAGGCTGGCTTCGATTGGTGTGGTGTCGGTGTTCATGTCGTGGCCGTACAGGCACAGGCCGGCTTCCAGACGCAGCGAATCCCGGGCACCAAGGCCGATGGCGGCGACTTCCGGTTCGGCCAGCAGGGCGCGGGCGAGTTTTTCCGCATCGGCTGCCGGTACGGAGATTTCGAAACCGTCTTCACCGGTGTAGCCCGAGCGGCTGACGAAGCAATCCACACCCAGCAGCGTCACGCGGGCGAACTGCATGAAAGTCATCTTCGCCACTTCCGGCGCCAGACGTGCCAGTACGGTTACGGCCGCCGGACCTTGCAACGCGAGCAGGGCGCGGGCTTCGAACAGCTCGGTAATGGTGCACTGATCGCCGATGTGTTTTTGCAGATGCGCCAGGTCCTGATCCTTGCATGCGGCGTTGACCACCAGGAACAGTTCGTCGTTGCCCAGATTGGCGACCATCAGGTCATCGAGGATGCCACCGGTTTCGTTGGTGAACATCGCGTAGCGCTGCATGCCAACCGGCAGGTCGATGATGTCCACCGGCACCAGGGTTTCCAGGGCTTTGGCGGCATTGGCGCCGGTCAGGCGGATCTGGCCCATGTGCGAGACATCGAACAGCCCGGCCTGCTCACGGGTGTGCTGGTGTTCTTTCATCACGCCCAGCGGGTATTGCACCGGCATGTCGTAGCCGGCGAACGGCACCATGCGGGCGCCGAGTTCGATGTGCAGAGCGTGCAGCGGGGTTTTCGACAGTTGTTCGGTGGACATGCGTGACTCCTTGATTCACACCAACCCTCTCCCGGCGGGAGAGGGGGCTAATTAACACTCGATAATGTTGACCGCCAGACCGCCGCGGGCGGTCTCCTTGTATTTGCTTTTCATGTCGGCGCCGGTCTGGCGCATGGTGCGGATGACCTTGTCGAGGGAGACGAAGTGCTGCCCGTCGCCGCGCATGGCCATGCGCACGGCATTGATCGCCTTGACCGAGCCCATGGCGTTGCGCTCGATGCACGGCACTTGCACCAGCCCGCCAATCGGGTCGCAGGTCAGGCCGAGGTTGTGTTCCATGCCGATTTCAGCGGCGTTTTCCACTTGTTGCACGCTGCCGCCGAGGACTTCGCACAACGCGCCGGCCGCCATCGAACAGGCCACGCCGACCTCGCCCTGACAGCCGACTTCGGCGCCGGAGATCGAGGCGTTTTCCTTGTACAGAATGCCGATGGCCGCCGCGGTGAGCAGGAAGCGCACCACGCCGTCATCGTTTGCGCCGGGAATGAAGCGCATGT
The DNA here is from genome assembly GCF_023242405.1 of Pseudomonas sp. MWU12-3088. Taxonomy (NCBI): domain Bacteria; kingdom Pseudomonadati; phylum Pseudomonadota; class Gammaproteobacteria; order Pseudomonadales; family Pseudomonadaceae; genus Pseudomonas; species Pseudomonas sp. MWU12-3088. The sequence continues at coordinate 140,954 of NZ_JALJEA010000003.1, read as the reverse complement.
AGTAATGCAGCACCGCAGGAATTATCCCCGCCGCGCCGTTGGTCGGTGCCGTGACCACGCGCCCGCCGTTGGCATTTTCTTCGTTGACGGCGAGGGCGTAGAGGTTGACCCAGTCCAGCACCGACAGCGGATCGCGCAGCGACGATTCCGGGTTCTTGCACAGTTGCCGGTGCAACGCCGCCGCCCGCCGTTTGACCTTCAGGCCACCCGGCAGAATGCCTTCGTTGCGACAGCCGGCAGCCACGCAGTCCTGCATCACTTGCCAGATTTTCAGCAGGCCGGCGCGGGTTTCCGCTTCCGGGCGCCAGGCGCTTTCGTTGGTCAGCATCACCTGACTGATCGACAGCCCATAAGTGGCGCAGTGACCGAGCAAGTCCTTGGCACTTTTGAACGGGAAGGTCAGCGGTGTGGCGTCTTCGACGATACGGTCGGCACCGGCCGCGTCTTCGTCGACCACAAAACCGCCGCCAACCGAGTAGTACTCGCGGCTGCGGATCTGCAATCCCGCCGCATCGAAGGCACGGAAAATCATGCCGTTGGGGTGATAGGCCAACGGTTTGCGGATCATTGCCAGATGTTCTTTCTCGTTGAACGCAATGCTGTGTTCACCGAGCAGGTTCAAACGCCCGCTGCCGCGAATCTGCGTGAGACGTGCGGCGACGGTTTCGGTATCCACGGTATCCGGGTGCTCACCTTCCAGGCCCAGCAGCACGGCCTTGTCGCTGCCGTGACCCTTGCCGGTGGCGCCGAGGGATCCATACAGCTCGACCCTGACGCTGGTGGTGGCCGACAACAGGTTTTCCCGACGCAGGCCTTCGACGAAGCGCGCAGCAGCGCGCATCGGGCCGACGGTGTGGGAGCTGGAGGGGCCGATGCCAATCTTGAACAGGTCGAACACGCTTAACGACATGGTTGTTCTCCGGTTTCTTGTTATAGGCACATCAGGCACACATGAAAGGGGCGGGCGAACCCGCCCCCTTACAGGTCAAGCGTAGCTTTCGATCGACGGGCAGGCGCAGACCAGGTTGCGGTCGCCGAACACGTTGTCGACGCGACCGACCGGCGGCCAGTACTTGCCTTCGATCAACGACGCCACCGGGTACACCGCTTGCTCGCGGCTGTACGGGTGAGTCCACTCGCCAACCAGCTCTGCGGCGGTGTGCGGTGCGTTCTTCAGCGGGTTGTCGTCCTTGTCCAGAGTGCCGTTTTCCACTGCGCGGATTTCTTCGCGGATGCGGATCATGGCGTCACAGAAGCGGTCCAGTTCTTCCTTGGATTCGCTTTCGGTCGGTTCGATCATCAGCGTGCCGGCCACCGGGAACGACATGGTCGGGGCGTGGAAACCGAAGTCGATCAGGCGCTTGGCGACGTCATCGACGCTGATGCCGCTGCTGTCTTTCAGTGGGCGCAGATCGAGGATGCACTCGTGCGCCACCAGACCGTTGCTGCCGGTGTACAGCACCGGGTAGTGCTCTTCCAGGCGACGGGAAATGTAATTGGCATTGAGGATCGCCAGTTGCGAAGCGCGCTTCAGGCCTGCGCCACCCATCATGCGAATGTACATCCAGGTGATCGGCAGAATGCTCGCGCTGCCGAACGGCGCCGCGCAGACCGCGCCTTCCTTGCGTTCCATGTGGCCATGGCCCGGCAGGAACGGGGTCAGATGCGACTTCACGCCGATCGGGCCGACACCCGGGCCGCCACCGCCGTGCGGAATGCAGAAGGTCTTGTGCAGGTTCAGGTGCGAGACGTCGCCGCCGAACTTGCCCGGTGCGCAGAGACCGACCATTGCGTTCATGTTGGCGCCGTCGATGTACACCTGGCCGCCGTTGTCGTGAATGATGCCGCAGATTTCGCGGATGCCTTCTTCGAACACGCCGTGGGTCGACGGGTAGGTGATCATCAGCGCGGCGAGGTGTTCGCGGTGCTCGATGGCCTTGGCGCGCAGGTCTTCGATGTCCACGTTGCCACGGGCGTCGCAGGCGGTCACGACCACGCGCATGCCAGCCATGTTGGCGGTGGCCGGGTTGGTGCCGTGGGCGGACGACGGGATCAGGCAGATGTCGCGACGGTCTTCGCCACGGCTCTGATGGTAGGCACGGATCGCCAGCAGGCCTGCGTATTCACCCTGGGAACCGGCGTTCGGCTGCAGCGAGATCGCGTCGTAACCGGTGGCGGCGCAGAGCATCGCTTCCAGTTCATCGGTCAGTTGCTGGTAACCGGCGCTTTGCTCGGCCGGGGCGAATGGGTGCAGGGCGCCGAATTCGGCCCAGGTCACCGGGATCATTTCGCTGGCAGCGTTGAGCTTCATGGTGCAAGAGCCCAGCGGAATCATGGTGCGATCCAGAGCCAGGTCCTTGTCCGCCAGTTTGCGCAGGTAGCGCATCAGCTCGGTTTCCGAGTGATAACGGTTGAACACCGGGTGGCTGAGGATCGGCGACTGACGCACCAGTGCGGCTGGAATAGTGCTCTGCACAGCAGCGGCGAGGGCGGCGAAATCAGGCAAAGCCTTGCCGTGGGCGAACAGGCCCCACAGGGTTTCGATGTCGGCCTGGGTGGTGGTTTCGTCGACCGACAGACCCAGACGCTGGGCATCGATCACCCGGAGGTTGATCTGTTGGGCGCGGGCCTTGTCGTGCAGCGCAGCAGTTTGCGCGCCGGTGGACAGGGTCAGGGTGTCGAAGAAGCTGGTTTGCTCGACGGTCACGCCCAGTGCGCTCAGGCCCTTGGCCAGGATCGCGGTCAGGTGATGCACACGGTTGGCGATCCGGGTCAGGCCTTTCGGGCCGTGGTACACGGCGTACATGCTGGCGATGTTGGCCAGCAGCACTTGCGCGGTGCAGATGTTCGACGTGGCCTTCTCGCGGCGGATGTGTTGCTCGCGGGTCTGCATTGCCAGACGCAGGGCCGGCTTGCCGAAACGGTCAACCGAAACACCGACCAGACGGCCCGGCATGTCGCGCTTGAACGCATCTTTGGTGGAGAAGTAAGCCGCGTGCGGGCCGCCGAAGCCCAGCGGCACGCCGAAACGTTGAGCGCTGCCGATGGCCACGTCCGCGCCGAATTCCCCCGGCGGGGTCAGCAAGGTCAGGGCCAGCAGGTCAGCGGCTACGGCTACCAGTGCGTTGGCTGCGTGGAAGCGCTCGGTCAGTTCGCGGTAGTCGAACACATCACCGTTGCTCGCCGGGTATTGCAGCAGGGCGCCGAAGAACGGTGTCACGTCGGTCAGTTCACGCTCGTCGCCGACCACCACTTCAATGCCCAGCGGCTCGGCACGGGTGCGCAGCACGTCGAGGGTTTGCGGGTGGCTGTGGATCGAGGCGAAGAACTGGTGGCTGCCCTTGTTCTTGCTCAGGCGTTTGCAGAAGGTCATGGCTTCGGCAGCGGCGGTGGCTTCGTCGAGCAGGGACGCGTTGGCGATCGGCAGGCCGGTGAGGTCGCTGATCAGGGTCTGGAAGTTCAGCAGCGCTTCGAGACGGCCCTGGGAAATTTCCGGCTGGTACGGGGTGTAAGCGGTGTACCAGGCCGGGTTTTCCAGCAGGTTGCGCAGGATCGGCGACGGCGTGTGGCAGTTGTAGTAGCCCTGGCCGATGTAGGTCTTGAACAGTTGGTTCTTGCCGGCGATGCCTTTGATCATTGCCAGGGCATCGGCTTCGCTCAGGCCATCGTCGAGGCCGAGCACGCTGGTGCCCTTGATGCTTTCCGGGATGACGCTCGCGCTCAGGGCTTCGAGCGAGTCGAAGCCGAGGCTGTTGAGCATGGCTTGCTCGTCACCGGCGCGCGGGCCGATGTGACGGGCGATGAATTCGTTGGCGGTGCCGAGATTAACTTGGGTCATGTCAGGTTCCTCAGGCTTCGGCTTGGGCTTTGATCAGACGGTCGTAGGCGTCCTGATCCAGCAGCTTGGCGACGGCGGAAGCGTCGGCTGGCTTGAAGCGGAAGAACCAGCCTTCGCCCAGCGGATCTTCGTTGACCAGTTCAGGGCTGTCCTCGAGGGCCGGGTTGGTGGCCAGGACTTCCCCGTCCAGCGGCATGTAAACGCCGCTCGCGGCTTTTACCGATTCCACGGTGGCGGCTTCGGCGCCTTTCTCGTAAGCCTGCAGTTCAGGCAGTTGCACGAACACCACGTCGCCCAATGCGTTCTGCGCGAAAGCGGTGATGCCAACGGTGACAGAACCATCGGCTTCGGCGCGCAGCCATTCGTGATCTTCAGTAAAACGCAACTCGCTCATGGAATCTCCTAAGGGCCAGACTCGTCTGGTGGACGCAGTGGATTACTTGGGCGGTAATGCCCTGATTTTATGAACGGTTACTTAGCAAGAACGCGGCCAACGTAAAAATATCGTTATAAATCAGTGAGTTGATATTTTATCGATGGGCTTTGAGGGTGGGGCTTGTAGCGAAATCGCTACAGCTCGGGGCGAAGAAAAAAGCTGAAGCGGATCAAAGCCTTGCACGGCGGTGATCGGAGAAGGGTGTAGCGATATCGTTCCGCTGTAGCGCTTTCAGTACAGATGGAGGTCGCTTTTGGCGGGGTCAGGCTTTTCCCGGAATCCCGTACTTGCGCAGCCGATGGGCAATCGCCGTGTGCGAAGTCTGCAGGCGGCCGGCCAGTTGGCGGGTCGAGGGGTAGCTGACGTAGAGTTTTTCCAGCAGCGATTTCTCGAAGGCTTCCACCGCTTCTTCCAGACTGTCGACGTCGGTGTCGGTCTGCCGCGCCACGGAGGTGCCGGCGATGTCGAGGTCGCCAATGTCTACCAGGCTGCTTTCGCAGATGGCGGCGGCGCGGAAGATCACGTTCTGCAATTGCCGCACGTTGCCCGGCCAGCGGTTGCCGAGCAGCGCCGGATAGGTGCCGGGCGCGAGGCGGCAGACCGGGCGCTGGATCTGCGCGCAGGCCTGCTGCATGAAATAGCGCGCCAGCAACAGAATGTCCTGACCGCGTTCGCGCAACGGCGGCACTTCGACGTTGAGCACGTTGAGGCGGTAGAACAGGTCTTCGCGGAACAGGCCTTCGCTGACCATTTTTTCCAGGTCACGGTGGGTCGCGCTGAGGATCCGCACATCGACTTTGACTTCTCGATCACCGCCCACCCGACGGAAGCTGCCGTCGTTGAGGAATCGCAGCAGCTTGGCCTGCAAGTACGGCGACATCTCGCCGATCTCGTCGAGAAACACCGTGCCCTGGTTGGCCAGTTCCATCAGTCCCGGTTTGCCGCCCCGTTGTGCGCCGGTGAAGGCGCCGGGGGCATAGCCGAACAGTTCGCTCTCGGCGAGGTTCTCCGGCAGGGCCGCGCAGTTCAGCGCCAGAAACGGTGCGTTGTGCCGGGCGCTGATGGCGTGACAGGCGCGGGCCACCAGTTCCTTGCCGGTACCGGTTTCGCCCTGGATCAACAGCGGTGCGTCGAGTGCCGCCACCCGTTGCGCCCGGGCCTTGAGGGTGCGGATTGGCGGCGATTCGCCGAGCAGCGCATCGAAACCTTCGGCATGGTCGTGGTGCAGCGCCGAGAGCTGTTCGCCGATGCGGTTCGGTTGATACAGGGTCAGCAGGGCGCCGGCGTCGGTGATCGGCGTGGCATCCAGCAACAAGGTCTGGCCGTTGACCGTGATCTCCCGCAGCGGCAAGCGAAAGCCCTGTTCGAGCAGGGTTTCGAGCAGGCCCGGATCGTTGAACAGCTCCGAGACACTTTCACCCGCCGGCTCGCGACCGTACAGGGCGATCAGCGCCGGGTTGGCCAGCAGCACCTTGCCGGCGCTGTCGAGGGCCAGCACCGGGTCGGTCATCGCCGCGAGCAACGCGTCGAGCTGCAAGTGCCGACGCTGGCCGGGGAGGATGTCGACCACCACCACGGCTTCCACGCCGCGCACCCGGAACAGCGCATCTTTCAGTTCTTCGAGCACTTGCGGGCTGAGGGTCGGGGCGTCGATGTAGACGTTGGGCGGGACCATTTCCACCGCATCCAGATTGAGATTGCGCCCACCGAGAATCGCCAGGACTTCCTGGGTGATGCCGACGCGGTCGATGAAGCTGACGTGGATACGCATGGGGCGGTTCTGGGTTCTGGAGTGCGGAGGGGGGCAAGTATGCCTTAAATCAAAAGCCCCCTCACCCCAGCCCTCTCCCGGAGGGAGAGGGGGCCGACCGAGGTGTCTTGCGTGATACATCGACCTGAAGAATCGAGGCGATTATGGATTCGATAAGGCAGGATCAGGTCGGCGTAGCTCTGAAGCATCCCCCGGTCAGCGCCCTCTCCCTCCGGGAGAGGGCTGGGCGGGCGGCGTTCCGATGAGGGGAAGCTTTTGGGGTCACTCGAAATGCTCTGGATTGACCGGATCCCCGGATTTCATATTCAACTGCGTACGAATGTCTTCAAACATCAAATCGTAATGTTTGTGCACCGAGCCGATCTGGCTGTGGCTTTTGGGGATGCCGTATTTTTCGGCAATCTGCGTCACGTTGCGCGCGAAGTTGTAGGCCTCTTCCTTGGGCAGAAAGAACGGTTCGTTGACCTCTTTGCCCTGGATGCTTCCAACCAGCCGGAACTGTATCCCTTTGCCTTTTTGCGGATCCTGCGACACCTCGTATTCGAGGCGGATGTTGTAGTTGACGTCATCTTTGGTCAACGCGTGCCGCTCGATGTGCAAATGACCGGGTTCGAACTGGGCCATGGTGTTCTCTCCTTTCAAGGCATGGGAGAAGGGCAGACCTGGAGTCTGCCCCAGTATTTCTTTTTTATCGGTAGGTGATGCCGGGTTTCGAGGTGCTCACCCGCGTACCGGCGGTGCCCTGGACGATGGCTTCGATGTCCGCCAGCGAACCGATTACCGCGACCTTGCCAGTATGGCGTGCAAACTCGCAAGCTGCCTGCACCTTCGGCCCCATGGAACCTGCGGCGAAGCCCAGGCGTTCGAGTTCGTCCGGGTGGGCCTGGGCGATGGCTTTCTCGGTGGGTTTTTTGAAGTCGATGTACGCCGCGTTGACGTCGGTGGCGATTACCAGCAAGTCCGCTTCCAGCTGTTCGGCGAGCAGTGACGAGCACAGGTCCTTGTCGATGACCGCCTCAATGCCTTTGAGGTTGCGCTTCTCGTCGTACATGGTCGGGATGCCGCCACCGCCGGCGCAGATCACGATGCTGCCCTTGTCCAGCAGCCACTTGATCGGGCGGATTTCGAAGATGCGCTTGGGTTTCGGGCTGGCCACCACGCGACGGTATTTGTCACCGTCGGCCTTGACCACCCAGCCTTTCTCTTTGGCCAGGCGCTCGGCTTCTTCTTTGGCATAGACCGGGCCGATGAATTTGGTCGGATCCTTGAAAGCCGGATCCTTGGGATCGACTTCGACCTGGGTGAGCAGGGTGGCGAACGGGACTTCGAAGTCCAGCAGGTTGCCCAGTTCCTGTTCGATGATGTAGCCGATCATGCCTTCGGTTTCGGCACCGAGCACGTCCAGAGGGTAGGCTTCATCGGGTTTATAGGAGAGGCCCTGCAACGACAGCAGGCCGACTTGCGGGCCATTGCCGTGGGCGATGACCAGTTGATTGCCGGGGTGGATCTTGGCGATTTGCTCGGTGGCGATGCGGATGTTGGCGCGCTGGTTGTCAGCGGTCATCGGCTCACCACGGCGGAGCAGGGCGTTACCGCCCAGAGCTACGACGATACGCATAATGCAGTCCTTTCAGAATTCGGTGAGCCTGCGGGGCAGCCTTCGGCGGCGCCCGCAGGTCAAGGGCAACGCTTAAAGATCAGCCAGGGTCGATACCAGAATCGCCTTGATGGTGTGCATGCGGTTTTCCGCTTGCTCGAAGGCGATGCAGGCCGGCGACTCGAACACGTCATCGGTCACTTCGATGCCGTTGGCCAGGTGCGGATACTGTTCGGCGATCTGTTTGCCGACCTTGGTATCGCTGTTGTGGAACGCCGGCAGGCAGTGCATGAACTTGGTGCGCGGGTTGCCGGTGGCTTTCATCAGTTGTGCGTTGACCTGGTACGGCAGCAGTTGCTCGATGCGCTCGGCCCAGGCTTCAACCGGTTCACCCATCGATACCCAGACGTCGGTGTGGATGAAGTCCACGCCTTTGACGGCGGCTTTCGGGTCTTCGGTCAGGGTGATGCGGGCGCCGCTTTCTTCTGCGTATTTCTTGCAGCGCTGCACCAGATCATCGTGGGGCCACAGGGCTTTCGGCGCGCAGATGCGCACGTCCATGCCGAGTTTGGCGCCGACCAGCAGCAGCGAGTTGCCCATGTTGTTGCGAGCGTCGCCCAGGTAGGCGTAGCTGATCTCGTGGATCGGCTTGTCGGCGTGCTCACGCATGGTCAGCACGTCGGCGATCATCTGGGTCGGGTGATATTCATCGGTCAGGCCGTTGAACACCGGCACACCGGCGAACTTGGCCAGCTCTTCGACGATTTCCTGCTTGAAGCCACGGTACTCGATGGCGTCGTACATGCGACCCAGCACGCGGGCCGTGTCCTTCATGCTTTCCTTGTGGCCGATCTGCGAGGAATTCGGGTCGATGTAGGTGACGTTGGCGCCCTGGTCATAGGCGGCGACTTCAAACGCGCAGCGGGTGCGGGTCGAGGTTTTTTCGAAGATCAGGGCGATGTTGTTGCCCTTCAGGTGTTGCTGCTCGGTGCCGGTGTACTTGGCGCGCTTCAGGTCGCGGGACAGGTCGAGCAGGTAACGCAGCTCACGTGGGGTGTGGTGTTCCAGGCTGAGCAGGTTACGGTTGTGAATGTTGAACGCCATGATGATTCTCCTTGGATTCGGTAATCGGCCCGGCCGCTACAGGGTCAGTGCGGCCGGGGAGATGGTCGTTTAGTAGTCGATTGGGTCGCGCACGATCGGGCAGGTCATGCAGTGGCCGCCGCCACGGCCACGGCCCAGTTCGCCGGCGCTGATGGTGATGACCTCCACGCCAGCCTTGCGCAGCAGGGTGTTGGTGTAGGTGTTGCGGTCGTAGCCGATGACCACGCCCGGTTCCACGGCCACCACGTTGTTGCCGTCATCCCATTGCTCGCGTTCGGCGGCGAAGCTGTTGCCGCCTGTTTCCACGACGCGCAGGTTCGGCAGGTTCAGCGAGTTGGCCACGACTTCGAGGAACGTTTTGTTCTCCCGTCGTACGTCCAGACCGTAAGGTTTGCTTTCGTCAGGACGGATGATGAACGGCACGATTTCCTTGACCACTTCCGGGAAGACCGTGACCAGGTCGCGGTCGCAGAAGCTGAACACGGTGTCCAGGTGCATCGCCGCGCGGGATTTCGGCAGGCCGGCGACCACGACTTTTTCCACGGCGCCTTTGGCGAACAGCGACTGTGCGAGTTGGCCAATGGCCTGACGCGAAGTGCGCTCGCCCATGCCGATCAACACCACGCCATTGCCGATCGGCATGACGTCGCCGCCCTCGAGGGTGGCCTTGCCGTGGTCCTTGTCCGGGTCGCCGTACCAGACTTCGAAGTCGGCGCCGGTGAAGTCAGGGTGGAATTTGTAGATGGCGGTGGTCAGCAGGGTTTCCTGACGACGGGCCGGCCAGTACATCGGGTTGAGGGTCACGCCGCCGTAGATCCAGCAAGTGGTGTCGCGGGTGAACTGGGTGTTGGGCAGCGGGTCGAGCAGGAAGCTGGAGTGGCCCAGGTAGTCGCGGTACATCTTGATCACGCTGGCGCCTTCGCTGTCCGGCAGATCCTCGCCGGCCACGCCGCCGATCAGGAACTCGGCGAGCTTGCGTGGCTCCAGGCCTTCGAGCCAGCTGCGCACTTCGTTGGTCAGGCCGACGCCGACGGTGTCCGGGGTGATCTTGCGATCCAGAATCCATTTCAGCGCTTCGGGGTTGCCGACGATGTCGGTCAGCAGGTTGTGCATTTCCAGCACTTCGATCCCGCGCTCGCGCATCTTGGTGACGAAGTCGAAGTGGTCGCGCTTGGCCTGATTGACCCAGATCACATCGTCGAACAGCAGTTCGTCGCAGTTGCTCGGGGTCAGCCGCTGGTGGGCCAGACCTGGGGAACAAACCATGACTTTGCGCAGTTTGCCGGCTTCGGAATGGACGCCGTACTTAACTTTTTCCGTGGTCATTTCAGTGATCCTCCAGAGATAAAACGTTTGGCAATTACAGAGTCAGGAAGCCGTCGTAGAGACCGTAGGCCGCCACTAGGGCACCCACGACCACCGCGGCGAAAATCAGCTTCTCGACGTTGGTGAAAACCGGTTGTTTGAGTTCGAGCTTGGCCTTGGCGAACAGGATCGCGCCGGGCGCATAGAGCAGGGCCGAGAGCAGCAGGTACTTCACGCCGCCGGCGTAGAGCAGCCAGACCGCGTAGATCAGGGCGATGCCGCCGATGATCAGGTCCTTGCGCCGTTCGGCCGCGAAGCCCTCGTAACTTTCGCCGCGCACCGCCAGCAGCAGGGCGTAGGCCGCCGACCACAGGTACGGCACCAGAATCATCGAAGTGGCGAGGTAGATCAGCGACAGGTAAGTGCTGGCCGAGAACAGCGTGATGACCAGGAACAGCTGCACCATCGCGTTGGTCAGCCACAGGGCGTTGACCGGCACGTGGTTGGCGTTCTCCTTGCGCAGAAACTCCGGCATGGTGTGGTCTTTGGCGGCGGCGAACATGATCTCCGCGCACAGCAGCACCCACGACAGCAGCGCCCCGAGCAGCGAGATGATCAGGCCGACGCTGATCAGCACCGCGCCCCAGTGACCGACCACGTGCTCCAGCACGGCGGCCATCGACGGGTTCTGCAGTTTGGCCAGTTCCGGCTGAGTCATGATGCCCAGCGACAGCACGTTCACCAGCACCAGGAACAGCAGCACGGTGATGAAGCCGATCACGGTCGCTTTACCCACGTCCGAACGTTTTTCCGCCCGGGCCGAGAAGATGCTCGCGCCCTCGATGCCGATGAACACCCACACGGTGACCAGCATCATGTTGCGCACCTGGTTCATCACGCTGCCCAGGTCCGGGTTTTTCACGCCCCAGATGTCGGCGGTGAAGATGTCCAGTTTGAAGGCGAAGAGTGCGATCAGGACGAACAGCAGCAGCGGCACGACCTTGGCGACGGTGGTCACGAGGTTGATGAACGCCGCTTCCTTGATCCCGCGCAGCACCAGAAAGTGCACGGCCCACAGCAGCACCGAGGCACCAATCACGGCGGCAACGGTGTTGCCTTCACCGAAAATCGGAAAGAAATAGCCAAGGGTGCTGAACAGCAGAACGAAGTAACCGACGTTGCCCAGCCAGGCACTGATCCAGTAGCCCCAGGCGGACGAGAAACCCATGTAGTCGCCGAAACCGGCCTTGGCGTAGGCGTACACGCCGCCGTCCAGGTCAGGTTTGCGATTGGCGAGGGTTTGAAAGACGAAAGCGAGGGTGAGCATGCCGACGGCGGTGATGGCCCACCCGATCAGTACCGCACCGACGTCGGCGCTGGCGGCCATGTTTTGTGGCAAAGAGAATATCCCGCCACCGATCATTGATCCGACTACCAGGGCAACCAGTGCACCTAGTCGTAGTTTTCCGGGAGCTTCAGACATTGCATGACTCCATTGCAGGAGAGAAGAGTTCACAGCGTAGTTCTGTTGACTGTTCAAACAGCTGACATAGATCAGTGCATGGCCACATTCCATTGTTAATGAATGACTTATGAATCCACTGCAGGCATAAGGCTACTGTCTGGAAGGCCCGTCCCAGAGGCCTTTGGTCGATTTGATTGGGAATGGATCCTATTACTTTCGAGTTATCACGCTAGTTGCTTTTCAGGTTTTGGCAAATTTTTCACATCTGTTTTCAGTACAGAATTGATTTATTAGGATCGGCGCACAAAACTGACTTAACGTGCTAGGCGTTAGCGTCATCCGCTATATATAAGTGGGCGTTTGTTGGCATTACCTGATAAACGTCTTCGACTGTTAGCCGTTTAGTTAATAGTTGTTACAAATAAAACCTCACCACATCTTCCAAGGAGATTTGTATGTCGCAACCGACGCAAAAGCTGCGCCTTGGCGCGCTGATCGCCCTGGTGGTGGGTTCGATGATTGGCGGGGGGATTTTCTCCTTGCCGCAGAACATGGCGGCTCGTGCCGACGCCGGCGCCATCCTGATCGGCTGGGGAATTACGGCCATCGGGATGCTGACCCTGGCGTTCGTGTTCCAGACCCTGGCCAACCGCAAGCCGGAGCTGGATTCCGGCGTCTACGCCTACGCCAAGGCCGGCTTCGGTGACTACATGGGGTTCTCTTCCGCGTGGGGTTACTGGATCAGTGCCTGGCTGGGCAACGTCGGGTATTTCGTGTTGCTGTTCAGCACCCTCGGCTACTTCTTTCCGGTGTTCGGCCAGGGCAACACGCCGATCGCCATCGGTTGCGCTTCGGTGCTGCTGTGGGCCGTGCACTTTCTGGTGATGCGCGGGATCAAGGAGGCGGCGTTCATCAATCAACTGACCACCGTGGCCAAGATCGTGCCGCTGATCATGTTCATCGTCATCGCTGCCGTGGCGTTCAAGGCTGACGTGTTTACCCGCGACATCTGGGGCCGCAGCAACCCGAACTTCGGCGGGGTGATGGATCAGGTGCGCAACATGATGCTGGTCACCGTGTTCGTGTTCATCGGTATCGAAGGTGCCAGCGTGTATTCGGCGCGGGCCGAAAAGCGCGCGGATGTCGGCCGGGCCACGGTGATCGGTTTCATCGGCGTGCTGGCGCTGCTGGTGCTGGTTAACGTGCTGTCGCTGGGAATCATGAGCCAGCCGGAACTGGCGACCCTGCAGAACCCTTCGCTGGCGGCGGTGCTGGAACACATCGTCGGGCCGTGGGGCGCGCTGGCGATCAGTATCGGTCTGGCGATTTCGTTGCTCGGCGCGTTGCTGTCCTGGGCGCTGTTGTGTGCCGAAATCCTCTTCGCTACCGCCAAGGACAAGACCATGCCGGCGTTCCTGAAAAAGGAAAACGCCAACCATGTGCCGGTCAATGCGCTGTGGCTGACCAACGTGATGATCCAGATTTTCCTGTTGATCACGCTGTTTTCCGCCGGCACTTACACCAGCCTGATCTACCTCGCGTCGTCGATGATTCTGGTGCCGTACTTGTGGTCGGCGGCCTATGCGGTGCTGTTGAGCGGGCGCGGCGAAACCTACGAACATGCCTCGGCCGAACGCACCAAGGACCTGCTGATCGGCGGCATCGCCCTGTGCTACGCGGTGTGGTTGCTGTATGCCGGCGGGGTGAAATACCTGCTGTTGTCGGCGCTGCTGTATGCCCCGGGGGTGATCCTGTTCGCCAAGGCCAAGCATGAGCAGGGCGAGCCGCTGTTCACCACCATCGAAAAGGGGATTTTCACCTGCGTGATCGCCGGGGCCGGGCTCGCGGCCTACGGGTTGTACAGCGGCTTGCTGTCACTGTGAGGCTGCGGCTCGAATACCAGGGACCCTACGACTGGCCGGCGATGCTCGGGTTTCTCGCCGCGCGGGCGGTGGTCGGGATGGAGGCGGTGATCGATGGCGTGTATTCGCGCAGCATCGGTTTGGACGGCGTTCACGGCACGGTTTCGGTCTGGCCCGGTGACGGCGATGCGCTGGAGGTGGAACTGGATTTCCCCGATCCGTCATCGGTTCCCGAGATCATCATGCGCTTGCGTCGGCTGTTCGATCTGGACGCGGATCTGCCGACGATGCAGCGGCATTTGAAGGCAGATCCGCTGCTGGCGCGATTGATTGCCGAGCGTCCGGGATTGCGGGTGCCGGGGGCGTGGGACGGACTGGAACTGGCGTTTCGGGCGGTGCTGGGGCAGCAGATTACCGTGGTCGGGGCGATCCGGCTGGCGGGGAAACTGCTGGCGCAGTATGGCGAGCCGTTGCGTTCATCGGTGCCTGGACTGACTCACGTCTTTCCTCGGGCAGCCGTTTTGGCGAACGCCGATCTGGCGACGCTGGGCATGCCGAAAAGTCGCGGGCGCACCTTGTCCGGGGTGGCGCAAGCGTTGCTGGATGATCCGCTGCTGTTTGCCTCCGGGACCGCGCGGTTGCTGGCGCTGCACGGGATTGGCGACTGGACGGCGCAGTACATTGCGCTGCGGCAGTTGCGGGACATGGACGGGTTCCCGACCGGGGATGTGGGGTTGCTGCGAGCACTGGAGGTGCTGGAAGGGGAGCGGATGACGGCGCGGGAGTTGTCAGCCCGCGCCGAGGCTTGGCGGCCGTTTCGCGGTTATGCGGCGCAGTTGCTGTGGACATCGTCGAGTCGTGCGGATTGATATCCGCACACCTTCAAAACCATCGCGGTTGATGTGAACCCAACTCAGTGGCCGGCAATGACCACTGTAATGGCGTCCCGCTGATCTTCAAAGGCGCTTGCAGCCGATGCGCCGGCCCCCAGGGCGTCTGCTCCACCTGCGAGTTTTGATCCTGTTCATCTTCCGGCCGTAATGCTTCGTTCGTGCCCGGCTCCTGCTCGATCAACAACTTCGCCGTCCGCGCCAGCGACAGTCGAGCGGACCCACCTCGACCACTGCGTAACCTTTCAGCCAGCAACCTGATCACACTCGCCGCCATCAGATACCCCGTCGCATGATCCAGTGCCTGCACCGGCAACGGCGTCGGTTTGTCCGCCTGTTTCCAGCGCTGCCCCGCCTCGGCAATCCCGCTGCTCATCTGCACCAGACTGTCGAAGCCCCGACGGTTCTGCCATGGGCCACTCCAGCCGTAGGCATTGAGGCAGACATCGATCAGCCCCGGTGCCAGTTGTCGGCGACGTTCAGCACCGAAACCGAGGTGCTCAAGCGCATCGGCGCGATAGCCGTGCAGCAGAATGTCGGCATCCTTGAGCAAACTTTCGAACACCGCACGATCTGCCGGTTGATGCAGATCCAGTCGTGCACAGCGTTTGCCGAGGGTCACTTCCGGCACCACGCCGGGTTCGTTCCAGGTCGGCGGGTCGATGCGCAGGACATTGGCGCCGAGCCCGGCGAGAAAGCGGCTGGCGGTCGGACCGGCGAGGACGCGGGTCAGATCGAGCACCTTGAGCCCGGCCAATGGCTGCGCCACCGAGCCTTGCCAGGGTTGATGGTTTTCGTCTTTCCCGCCACTGAAATGCACCAAGGGTTCGGTATTCACCGCCAACCCTTGGGGATGTTTTTGCCACTGTTCCCAACTGCGCATTTCGGCTGCACAACCCTTGGCATCGACCACTGCTTGCTCCAGATCGGCACTGGTCCATTGCGCGACTTTCGCTGCCATGGCCGCACGGTCGGCACAGGCGCCGAGCACGCTTTCAGCGGCGGCACGATGATGCGGGGCGTTGGTGTGCAGGCGGATCCAGCCGTCCCGGGTCGCGTAGTCTCCGGCCACCGGATCCCACAGCGGCGGCACTTCCCAACCTATCGGACGCAGCGAAGTGGCGAACCAGAACGAGGCGAGGCGGCGGTCAATTTCTACGCCGGGCAGTTGGCCGGTCTGCTGCCGGAGCAATTCGCCGACCGCGTGCCCGGCCGCGGCAATGCTCGCGCAGGCAAGGTCGGTGACGGCAAACGTCGAGGGCAGGGCGCCCTCGGCGGTGAACGGAATCGGCGTGTGGGGCAAGCCGAGTGCGGCTTGAATGGACGTGAGCAGATCAGTCATCAAAGGCCCTCCGGGAGAGGGCCTGATCATAGATCAAATCAGACGCGGAACTGATCCATCAATTTCATCTGCTGACTCGCCAGAGCATTCAACTGGCTGCTGATCGCCGCCGATTCGGTGGCCTGTTCGGTCAGGGTTTCAGTGACGGTACGAATGGCCGAGACGTTGCGGTTGACCTCTTCGGCCACGGCGCTTTGTTGTTCGGCGGCGCTGGCGATCTGCAGGTTCATGTCGCTGATGACGGTGACCGCGTCGCTGATCTTGCCGAGGGCGTCCACGGCCTGGCGGATCTGTCCGGCGTTGTTGTGGGCCTGGGTCTGGCTCGAATGCATGGTCGCGACCACGCCGCGGGTGCCGGTCTGGATGCGTTCGATCACCACGCGGATCTCCTCGACCGAATCCTGAGTGCGCTTGGCCAGGTTACGCACTTCGTCGGCAACCACCGCGAAACCACGACCGCTTTCACCGGCACGGGCTGCTTCGATGGCGGCGTTCAGCGCCAGCAGGTTGGTCTGTTCGGCGATGCTGCGGATCACTTCCAGCACCGAACCGATCTGCTCGCTGTTGACCGCCAGTTCTTCAACCTCGGTCACCGCTTTGCTGACTTCGTCGGCCAGTTGATTGATGTCGCGGGTACTGCGCTCGATGATCGACATCCCGTCCTTGGCCGACTGATCGGCGCCCTTGGCGGCATTGGCAGCGTTCGAAGCGCTGTTGGCCACGTCGTGGGCGGTGGCGCTCATTTCGTTGGACGCGGTGGCAACCTGATCGATTTCGCGGAACTGCACCTGCATGCCTTCGCTGGTCTGGCGGGCGATTTCCGACGACTGATCGGCGGTGCCACGGGCTTCGGTGATGCTTTGTTTGATCTGGGCGATGGTCGGTTGCAGCTTGTCGAGGAAGCGGTTGAACCAGTTCACCAGTTCGCCGAGTTCATCCTTTTTGGTGTAGTTCAGGCGCTGGGTCAGATCGCCTTCGCCGCTGGCGATGTTCTTCAGCATCTCGGCGACGCTGTTGATCGGCCGGGTCACGCCCGAGGCGGTAAGCCAGATCAGCACCAGGCCGATCAGGCCGGCGATCACGGCCACCGCCAACGCGGTCATCACGCCGGTTTGCTGAGCGTCATCGAGCACCGCTTGCAGCTTGACCGAGTCGGCCAGCAGCACTTGTTTTGGCAGGTCGATGACCACGCCCCAGGCGCGGGAGTTGCCGATCGGATCGACCGGGTAAACGGCGCGGATCAGGTCGCCCTGTTCGAGAATCTTCGGTGTGCCGGCGCTCAGCAGTTGCAGGATGTCCTTGCCTTCGGCGCCGAGAGTTTCGGCGATGCCTTTGCCGACTTTGGTCGCGTCGGTGCTGTAAGCACCGAGCACGCCGCTGCCGGAGACGATCAGCATGTGCCCGGCACCGTTGAACAGTTCACGTTGGGAACCCACGGCCGCCGCTTGCAGGGCGTCGAGGGCGATGTCGATGCCGACCACGCCGATGGCCTTGCCGTCCACCAGCAGCGGCACGGAAATGGTGGTCATGAGCATTTCTTTGGTGCCCACGGTGTCGGCGTACGGGTCGAGCAGGCAGGTGCGCTTGTTGTCGCGAGGGCAGGTGTACCAACTGTTGTAGGGCGTGCCGCTGACGCTGAGGGTGGTCTTGGTCATGTCTTCTTCGACCATGATCGTGTTCAGCGCGGAACCGGCGGCGCGGCTCCAGTAAGTGGCGAAGCGCCCGGCTTCGTTGGACTGGCGCGCGGCGTCGTTGACGAACTCGCTGTCCTTGCCGTCCAGGCCGTTGGGTTCGAAGGCCAGCCAGATGCCCAGCACCTTGCTGTTGCGCTCGAACGCGGTTTTCAGGCTCAGGTTCAATTCTTCACGCAAGGCCCCGGCGTCCAGCGAACGCTTGGCGGCCATGACGCGCATGTCCTTGATCTGGTCGGCCAGTGCGGTGATCACCAGCAGGCTCTCGCCGAAGGTTTTCTGCACCTGCACCGCCTGTTCGGCCGCCTTGGCCTGCAGCAGGTTCTGCACGCTGGCGGTGAGCATTTTGCTGCTCGAGTCGCTGACCAGTTCGTCGTTCTGGTTGGTCTGGTAGATGTTGATGCCGACGATCAGCGCAACCACGCCGAGCAGGCACAGCCCGGACAGCAGGACGATTTTCAGGCGAATGGACAGGGAGTCGAACATGGGGTGTTCTCGCGAATGAATGAACTGTTGGCTACGGGGCACGGAGTTGCCCGGTTCGCCAAATCCATTCAGCGCCATTCATTGCTCATCGGCGCGGGGCGAGGGTGCATGAGGCGCCTGCCGACGAACGGTCACGGCAAAACGTTTGCGCGGGCAAAAGCCCTGAAAAGAAGGGAAAAATCAGGAAATCTTCGGCAGCGATTCCGGGCGTGACCAGATCCACAGGTTGCCCAGGGTCATGCCGGCAATCGCCAGATAGACCGGCCAGCCGTGATCGAGCACCACCAGCATCAGGGTGGCACACAGCAACATGCTGACGGTGGCGCTGACCTTGGCCTTGCGGGCGATGATCTTGCCGTTGCGCCAGTTGCTCAGGATCGGCCCGAACAGCCGATGGTTTTCCAGCCAGGCACTCAGGCGCGGCGAACTGCGGGTCGCGGCCCAGGCGGCGAGCAGGATGAATTCGGTGGTCGGCAGGCCGGGCACGACGATGGCGATCAGGCCGATGCCGAGGCTGACGTAGGCGAGCAGGCCGAACAGCAGGCGGGCGAGTCGGGAGGAGGCGGGTTGGGGCATGGGCTCGAAGTGTGTGAGGCGAAACGGGGATTCTACAGGCTTGCTCGGTTCCCATGTGGGAGCGAGCCTGCTCGCGATGGCGGTATATCAGTCGACATCTGAATCGCTAGCAGGCTAGCTCCCACATTGGGGAGTCGGTGTCGCTTCAGGCCGGTTCGGCTTCCGTGGCGTAAGCCTGTTCCAGCAGCACGGTGAAGCGGTTGAATGCGTCGATCGCACCTTGCTCCACTTCGGCTTCTTCTTCGGCACTGAATTGCAGCGAATCGAGGGTGCGCACGAAGCTCTTCCAGCCTTCGGCGCGGCCGCCTTCAGGCTCGCCCAGGTGACGGGCGCCGAAGGTTTCGCTCAGTTCCAGCGCGACGGCGCGTTTGATCAGGAACGCAGCGCCGAGCTTGGAACCCTCGGACACGAAGATCCAGCCCAGGGCGCGGGCCTTGCTCGGGTTTTTCACTGCACCGGCCACCGGGCCAGGGACTTCGGTGTCCAGATCGGCGAGGTCAGCCTTGGCGGCTTCGGCGCGGCAGCGGGCCGGCAGGTCAGGGACGATAGCGGTCAGTTCTGCATCGTTGTACAGCGAGACCAGTTCCGACTGGAACAGGTACTGCGCGACCACGAAGCGGGCGAAATTGGCGCGGGTTTCGAACGGCGCATGGGCCTTCACCAGCGCATCGAGCTTGCTGTGCGGCTCGTGAGTGATCTGGTTCAGGCGTTGCGAACGCAGGGCTTTTTCCGGGGTGCTCATGAGATGTCCTTGATAAAAGAGGCGCTTGATAACGAGACGAACGGGCAAGCGCCGGACAGTAAAAAAACCTCACGGCGCGACAATGCACGCACCGTGAGGTCATCCGGATCAGATATCCCAGACCAGATTGATCGCGAAGTTGCGACCCGGCTGGGTCAGGCGATCAAGGTTGGCCGGTTGTGTCACCGACGCTTCGCCGACGCTGTCGTAACCGCGCACGTCATCCCACAACCAGTACTTCTTGTCCGTCAGGTTGTAGATGCCGCCGCTGACGGTGACGTCGTC
The DNA here is from genome assembly GCF_023242405.1 of Pseudomonas sp. MWU12-3088. Taxonomy (NCBI): domain Bacteria; kingdom Pseudomonadati; phylum Pseudomonadota; class Gammaproteobacteria; order Pseudomonadales; family Pseudomonadaceae; genus Pseudomonas; species Pseudomonas sp. MWU12-3088. Next base: position 121,564 of record NZ_JALJEA010000003.1, on the reverse strand, counting down.
GGTCACCTTGTAGTAGCCGGCCAGATCGAGAATGCCGAAGCCTGGGGACTTGAATTGACTGCTGACACCGTCCGGCGACTTGAAGTTGGTGTCGTCGACGCGATCCTTTTTCTTCACCACGGTCCAGCTCAGCAGGCCGCCGTAGTTGTCCTGGTCATAACCCAGACCGAATACGCCGGTCAGCGGGTTGACGCTGTTCAACGGCTCGCCGTTGTCGTTGTTGCGTCCATAGGCGTAGGAGATCGAACCCTGGGTGTACAGACCTTGCGGCGCGCCGAAGGAATCCAGGTTCAGGCGACCTTTGACTTCGGCACCCTTGATGGTGGCGTGCTTGATGTTGCTGGACTGGAAGGTCAGCTCGCTGTAGCCCGGGGTGACGGCGTCTTCGTTGATGAAGTCGCGGTACTTGTTATAGAACACCGCCACGTCGAACGAGCCTTGCTCGAAGTTGCCGCGCAGACCGGTTTCATAGCTTTTGCTCTTTTCCGGTTCCAGGTTCGGGTTCGGCGCCACGTTGTAGCCGGTGGTGCTGTTCTCGAAGCGGCCGTACAGCGCTTTCGCGGTCGGGGTGCGGAAGCCTTCGGCGTACTGGCCGTACCAGGTGTAGTTGTCGGTCAGGGCGTAGGTCAGGCCGAATTTCGGCGAGACTTTATGCCAGGTCTTGTTTTCGTCGCTCACCGTGCCTTTGCCATCGGCAGCCACGGTGTTGAGGAATTCCTGAGTGATGTGTGGCTTGAGCTGCGTGTAGTCGTACCGCAGGCCCGGCAGGAAGGTCCACTTGTTCCAGCTGATTTGATCCTGGGCGAACAGGCTGTAGGTGTTGATGGTCGGGTCCGGGAAATCGCTGGACTTCTTCAGCACGTCCGCCGCACTGGTGGCGCCGATGGCGGTGCAGCCGCGACCGACTGCCAGGCACTTGCCGTCGCCGCTGCGTGAACCGGTGACTTTCTGTTGCTTGATCGTGGTGCCGTAGGTCAGCACGTGATCGGTGTCACCGATGGCGAATGCCTTGTCCAGTTGCGCATCGAACACCCACTGTTTTTCCTCGTAGATCGTGTCGCGGGTACGCAGCACTTTACGGGTCATCGGGTAGTAGAACTCTTCGGTGCTCTGGTCGGTCTTGGCAACCTGGTGGTTGAGGCTCCACTTCACGTTGTCCGCCAACAGGCTGTCGAGGGCGAAGCTGTGTTCCAGGCCGAAACGCTCACGGGTGACGGTGTCGTTGCCGGTACGCCACTGGTACATGCCGCCGGGCAGCATGCTGTTGGGAATGGTCGGAGCGCCATTGAAGAACGGGCCGCCGTAAGCACTTTTCTGATCGGTGTCGCGATCGTCCTTGTACTTCTCATAAGTCAGGCCCAGACGCGAACCTTCGCTGTAGTTCCAGCCGATCTTGGCCAGCACGTTGGAGGCTTTCACGTCCTCCGGGTTGGCGGCAGTGCGCTCAAGACCGGTGCCGTTGTTGCTGCCGTAGGAATCGGTTTCATGACCGTCGCGCTGGCTGTAGTGCAACAAGCCGTCGAACTGCTCGGCGCGACCGGCGACGGTGGCGGATTTCAGCCAGCTGTCGTCGGCGGAGCTGTAGCCGGTCTTCAGGCGGGCGCCGACGTCTTGGCCGGGCTTGATGATGTCGTCCGGGTCGAGAGTGTAGTAGCTGACCGCGCCACCGATAGCGTTGCTGCCGTACAGCACCGAGGCCGGGCCGCGAAGGATTTCCACGCGTTTGACGATTTCCGGATCGACGTAGTTGCGTTGAGTCTTGGCGTACGGGCCGTTGAAGAAGCCGTCCGGTACTTCGACACCATCCACTTGAGTCAGGATGCGATCACCGTCGATGCCGCGAATGTTGTAGCCGCTGATACCGCCGCGCTGACCGGCGCCGCCGACGGAGACGCCCGGCTCGTAGCGCACCAGATCCTTGATGGTGTTGACGTTGTTGCGGTCCAGGTCCTGACGGGTCTGCACGGTGACGGTGGCCGGTACGCTGTTGACCGACTGTTCCTGACGGGTGGCGCTGATGGTCACCTGGTCGAGGTTGAGTGCGCCGCTGTTGTTGCGCTTTTCCAGCACGACGTTGTTGTTGCTCAGCTTGCGGAAGCTCAGGTTGGTCCCCACCAACAGGCGCTCCAGGGCCTTTTCCGGTGGCAGCGAACCGCGCACGCCCGGGGACGACACGCCTTTACCCAATTCAGCCGGCAAGCCGACTTGCCAGCCGGTGACGGCGGTGAACGCGTTGAGCGCCGACACCAGCGGTTGCTGGCCGATGGCGAACGAGTAATCACCCATGTTGCGTGCCGGTTGCTCGGTGGCGGCCATCAGCGGCGCAGTGCCGGCCATCAGGATGGCGGCGGTCAGCAACGACAGCACGCGGGAAGGGGAAGAAGTCTGGCGGGTAAGGCGTGAGGACATCGATAGCGCTCCGTGTCGCACGAATCTTTATAGGTGCTGATTTGCGTCCGAAGATGCGAATCAATTGCATTGGCTATAACGAGACGAACGAGCTTTAGCTATCGAGTAAAAATAATTCTCATTTAGTTCAAAATCACCAGCGCCGGGAATTCCTGAAGCTTGGCCGAGGTGATGTGAGCGAGCGAACGCACCACGTCCAGCGGCTGGTCGAGGCGGTAATTGCCGGTGACGGCGACGTCGGCCAGATGTTCGTTGGTGTTGATGATGAAGCCCGGGTAGTAGCGGCGCAGTTCGGCCAGCACCTGATTTAGCGGACAGTTCTCGAAGATCAACCGACCCTGCACCCATGCCAGATCGGTGGCTGCATCGACCTTGGCCGGCCGGTCGAAACCGTTTGGACCGATGCGGATGCTTTCCCCGGCGGACAAACGCACCCGGGCATCGTCACGGGTCGCACGCAGATCGACATCGCCACGCTGCACTCGAACCTGCGCCACGCCATCCAGATAACGCACGGCGAACGCGGTGTCGCGCACGCTGGCCTTCACCGGACCGGCGTCAATTTCCAGCGGCTGGCTGCGGCTGGCCGGGATCTCGAAAAACGCTTCGCCCTGATACAGCCGCGCAACGCGCTGACGATCGTTGATCGTGCTGGAGAAGGCGGAATTGGTGTTGAGCAGAACTTTCGAGCCGTCTTCCAACTGCAAACGTTGCCGCTCGCCGACCACGGTCAGGTGATCGGCCTGCAGACGCATCGGCAGGTTGCTGAAACTGAACAGACCGAGAATCAGCACCGCAGCGGTGGCCAAGGGTTTCCAGTGCGGGCGCAGGCGTGTGAGGACGGTGACTTTCTTCGGTTTGGCCGCAAGCTCTTGCGCGCACTGGGCGATCTGCGGGCCGTCCCAGATCGACTGGGCCTTGGCGAATGCCTGGGCGTTCAACGGATCGGCCGCCAGCCAGGCATGAAACTGCCGGGTCTGCTCCTCGTCCGGGCTGCCGAGCACGATGAGCCAGTCCAGAGCCTGGTCCATTGCGTTGGCGGCGTCCTGCGCCGTGTCGGGCGAAGGAGGGCGGTGGGTGTCCGTCACGGTGTTTCCTCGGCAGTGTCTGTGCACGGCTGTTTTTTTAGTGAAGCGTAAAAGTCGGGCAAGGGTAACAAAGGCCGATGATCAGTGCAGTCGATCCTGGCACTTAGAGAAAAAACCTACAGCATCAGTCGCCATTCAAGCGCTCGGCGACACCGATGCAAATGGTCATGATCAATTTGAGTTCTTTCTGCACCGTGCTGAGAGACACGCTGAGTTCTTCGGCGATTTCCTGATAGCTGTGCCCGTGCAGGCGGCTGAGGATGAAGATTTGCTGCTGACGGGGGCTGAGTTCACCGAGGCTCACGTTCAGGCGCTCCAGCAATTGTTCGGCGTGGGCGGCGTCTTCCGCGCTGCTGGCGGGGGCGGCGACGCTGTGCACCACGTCCTGCGGCACGTCGTCGACCATGGTCCGCGAATGAATCTTGCGTGCACGCAAATGGTCCAGCGCCAGGTTGCGCGCAGTCTGGAAGACAAAGGGTTCAAGGTGATCGATGGCCCGTTCGCTCAGCGCCCGCGTGACGCGCAGGTAGGTTTCCTGCAGCAGGTCTTCGGCGGTGCTGTGGTTGTTGACCATGCGTTCCAGCGTTCGCAGCAATGAAGTGCGCTGGGCGAGGAAAACGTGATTGAACTGCGACTGACTCACGGGAGGACCTGATCCATTTCGAGCGAATGATAATGCTTATCATCCGCCCGAATGGTCAAGTGTTGATTTGTCAAAGGTTGGTAAAGCCACTACCCGCCTTCAAATCGGCAGTAGCGGTTTTATTCCGCGTTGCACAGCGCCAGGCAGTTATCGAGCATGCGGTTGGAGAAGCCCCACTCGTTGTCGTACCAGGCCAGCACCTTCAGCAGTTTGCCGCTGGATTTGGTGTGGTTGGCGTCGAAGATCGACGACAACGGGTTGTGGTTGAAGTCGCTCGATACCAGCGGCAGGGTGTTGTAGCCGAGGATTTTCGAGTGCTGGCTCGCGGCTTTCATCAGTGCGTTCACTTCATCGGCCGAGGCTTCGCGCTTCAACTGCACGGTCAGGTCAACCAGCGACACATTGATCACCGGCACGCGCACGGCCATGCCGGTCAGCTTGCCCGCCAGTTCCGGCAGTACCAGGCCCACGGCTTCGGCAGCGCCGGTCTTGCTCGGAATCATGTTCTGGGTGGCGGAGCGGGCGCGGTACGGGTCGGTGTGGTAGACGTCGGTCAGGTTCTGGTCGTTGGTGTAGGCGTGAATCGTGGTCATCAGACCGCTTTCGATGCCCAGTTCGCGGTGCAGCACCTGGGCCACCGGGGCCAGGCAGTTGGTGGTGCACGAGGCGTTGGAAATGATCTGGTGCGACTGGCGCAGGATGTCGTGGTTCACGCCATAGACGACAGTGGCATCGGCGCCCTTGGCCGGGGCCGAGATGATGACTTTGCGCGCCCCGGCAGTAATATGCGCGGCGGCTTTGGCCCGGTCGGTGAACAGACCGGTGCATTCGAACACCACATCAATCTTTTCCGCAGCCCATGGCAGTTCGGCAGGGTTGCGGATGGCGCTGACCGAAATACGGTCACCGTTGACGGTCAGACTCTCGTTGTCATGCGCAACTTCGGCATCGAACGTGCCGTGAACGGTATCGTATTTGAGCAAGTGCGCATTGATCGCGCTGTCGCCCAGATCGTTGATGGCGACGATCTGCAAATCCTGACGATAGCCTTGGGTATACAGTGCGCGCAGGACATTACGGCCGATGCGGCCAAAACCATTGATTGCGATTCGAAGAGTCATTGAACAGCGCCGCCGTCGTTTTGTTGTTGGAATTACAAGATTATTCGCATAAAAATAGAAAACAAGCCTTTTTAGTGGCAATATTTTGTTTTATCTACAACGAGTGACCTGAATCAACTGGTCCGAATGGTCAAGGAAACCGCCCGTCATCCCACACGTGCGGGCGCTTTGGTCAGCATAGACAATCAGGTCGCCACATCCGTTAGCCTGGAGTTCTACACATGCATCCCCGCGTTCTTGAGGTCACCGAACGGCTTATCGCCCGCAGCCGCGCCACGCGTCAGGCTTACCTTGCGCTCATTCGCGGCGCCGCAACCGACGGGCCGATGCGCGGCAAGCTGCAATGCGCCAACTTCGCCCACGGCGTGGCCGGGTGTGGCAGCGAAGACAAGCACAGCCTGCGGATGATGAACTCGGCGAACATCGCCATTGTGTCGTCTTATAACGACATGCTTTCGGCGCACCAGCCGTACGAAGTCTTCCCGGAACAGATCAAGAACGCCCTGCGCGAAATCGGCTCGGTCGGCCAGTTCGCCGGCGGCACGCCTGCCATGTGCGACGGCGTGACCCAGGGCGAGCCGGGCATGGAGCTGAGCTTGCCAAGTCGCGAAGTGATTGCGATGTCCACGGCTGTGGCGCTCTCCCACAACATGTTCGACGGCGCGCTGATGCTTGGCATCTGCGACAAGATCGTGCCGGGGCTGATGATGGGCTCCCTGCGTTTCGGTCACCTGCCGACGATCTTCGTACCGGGCGGGCCGATGGTCTCGGGGATTTCCAACAAGGAAAAAGCCGACGTGCGGCAGAAATACGCCGAAGGCAAGGCGACCCGCGAAGAGCTGCTGGAATCGGAAATGAAGTCCTACCACAGCCCGGGCACCTGCACCTTCTACGGCACCGCCAACACCAACCAGTTGTTGATGGAAGTCATGGGCCTGCATTTGCCGGGCGCTTCTTTCGTCAACCCGAACACGCCGCTGCGCGAGGCCCTGACCCGCGAAGCCGCGCATCAGGTGACGCGCCTGACCAAACAGAACGGCAACTTCCTGCCGATTGGCGAAATCGTCGACGAGAAGGCGCTGGTCAACTCGATCGTCGCGCTGCACGCCACCGGCGGCTCGACCAACCACACCCTGCACATGCCGGCCATCGCCATGGCGGCGGGCATTCAACTGACCTGGCAGGACATGGCCGACCTCTCCGAAGTCGTGCCGACCCTGAGCCACGTCTATCCGAACGGCAAGGCCGACATCAACCACTTCCAGGCGGCGGGCGGCATGTCGTTCCTGATCCGCGAACTGCTCGAAGCCGGCCTGCTGCACGAAGACGTCAACACCGTGCTCGGCCACGGCTTGAGCCAGTACACCAAGGAGCCGTTCCTCGATAACGGCAAACTGGTGTGGCGCGAAGGCCCGACCGACAGCCTCGACGAAAACATCCTGCGTCCGGTGGCCCGTGCGTTCTCGGCAGAGGGCGGCTTGCGGGTGATGGAAGGCAACCTCGGTCGTGGCGTGATGAAAGTGTCCGCCGTGGCGCTGGAAAACCAGATTGTCGAAGCGCCGGCCATGGTGTTCCAGGATCAACAGGATCTGGCCGACGCTTTCAAGGCCGGTCTGCTGGAGAAGGATTTCGTCGCGGTGATGCGCTTCCAGGGCCCGCGTTCCAACGGCATGCCGGAGCTGCACAAGATGACGCCGTTCCTCGGCGTGCTGCAGGATCGCGGCTTCAAAGTGGCGCTGGTGACTGACGGGCGGATGTCCGGCGCGTCGGGGAAAATCCCGGCGGCGATTCACGTCAGCCCCGAAGCTTATGTCGGCGGCGCTTTGGCTCGCGTGCAAGAGGGCGATATCATCCGCGTCGATGGCGTCAAAGGCACCCTGGAACTCAAGGTGGACGCCGCCGAATTCGCAGCGCGCGAACCCGCCAAAGGCCTGTTGGGCAACAACATCGGCAGCGGTCGCGAACTGTTTGGCTTCATGCGTTTGGCATTCAGCTCGGCAGAGCAGGGCGCCAGCGCCTTCACTTCTGCCCTGGAGACGCTTAATTGAAACTGGCTTTGGTCGGTGACATCGGAGGCACCAACGCGCGGTTTGCGTTGTGGAAAGATCAGCAGCTCGAATCGGTGCAGGTACTGGCCACGGCCGACCATGCCAGCCCGGAAGAGGCGATCAGCCTCTATCTGAGCGGGCTCGGCCTGGCACCGGGCGCCATCGGTTCGGTGTGCCTGTCGGTGGCAGGTCCCGTCAGCGGCGATGAGTTCAAGTTCACCAACAACCACTGGCGCCTGAGCCGCAAGGCTTTTTGCCAGGCGTTGCAGGTCGAGCAGTTGCTGCTGGTCAACGACTTCTCCGCCATGGCACTGGGCATGACCCGTTTGCAGCCCGGCGAATTCCGCGTGGTCTGCGAAGGCGAACCGGAACCGTTGCGTCCGGCGGTGGTGATCGGTCCGGGCACCGGCCTGGGCGTCGGCACCTTGCTCGATCTGGGCGAAGGCCGGTTTGCCGCGTTGCCGGGGGAGGGCGGTCACGTCGATCTGCCGCTGAGCAGTCCGCGTGAAACCCAGCTCTGGCAGCACATCCACAACGAGATCGGCCACGTCAGCGCGGAAACGGCGTTGAGCGGCGGTGGCTTGCCTCGGGTGTATCGGGCGATCTGTGCGGTGGATGGTCATGAACCGAAACTCGACACGCCGGAAGCGATCACTGCAGCCGGCCTTGCCGGTGACCCGATTGCCCTGGAAGTGCTGGAGCAGTTCTGCTGCTGGCTCGGTCGCGTAGCCGGCAACAACGTGCTGACCACTGGCGGTCGCGGCGGGGTTTATATCGTTGGCGGCGTGATTCCGCGCTTTGCCGATTTCTTCCTCGAAAGCGGTTTCGCCCGCAGCTTCGCCGACAAGGGTTGCATGAGCGATTACTTCAAGGGAATTCCGGTGTGGCTGGTAACCGCGCCGTACTCGGGTCTGGTCGGTGCAGGAGTGGCGCTCGAACAATCCGGTAAATGAACATTCCCACGCCGAGCGTGGGAACCCTCGGCACATCAGGCATAATCCGCCCAATTCCAACAACAAGGATGCCTTCGAAGTGAGTTCAGTCAACAAGTCGATTTTGTTGGTCGATGACGACCAGGAGATACGCGAGTTGCTGGAAACCTACCTGACCCGTGCGGGTTTTCAGGTACGGGCCACGGCCGACGGCGCCAGTTTCCGCCAGGCGCTGAATGAGGCGCCGAGCGATCTGGTGATCCTTGATGTGATGCTGCCCGATGAAGACGGCTTCAGCCTGTGCCGCTGGGTGCGCCAGCATCCGCGTCAGGCCCAGGTGCCGATCATCATGCTCACCGCCAGTTCCGACGAGGCCGATCGGGTGATCGGCCTGGAACTGGGCGCCGACGACTACCTCGGCAAACCTTTCAGCCCCCGCGAATTGCAAGCGCGAATCAAAGCCCTGCTGCGCCGTGCCCAGTTCGGTCAGGAACGCAGCGGCAGCGAGGTGCTGGCGTTCGATGAGTGGCGACTGGACATGGTCAGCCATCGGCTGTTTCACACCGACGGCGAGGAAGTGATTCTGTCCGGCGCCGACTTCGCCTTGCTCAAGCTGTTCCTTGATCACCCCCAGGAAATCCTCGACCGCGACACCATCGGCAACGCCACCCGCGGCCGCGATCTGATGCCCCTCGATCGTATCGTCGACATGGCCGTCAGCCGCTTGCGCCAGCGTCTGCGCGACACCGAAAAGCCGCCACGGCTGATCCGCACCGTGCGCGGCAGCGGCTACCAACTGGCAGCCAATGTGGTTGCCGGCAATGGTCACTGAGTTCCTGCGCAACACCGCGCGCAAAGTGCCGATGCCCCGTTCGCTGCTCGGGCGGATGCTGCTGCTGACATTGCTCGCGGTGTTGTTCGCCCAGACGCTGTCCAGCGTGATCTGGGTTTCCCAGTTGCGCGCGACCCAGCTCGAAGGCCTGGTCACCAGCGCCCGCAGCCTCGCCCATTCGATGACCGCCAGCGTCAGTTATTTCCGCTCGTTGCCGGTGGCTTATCGGCCGTTGGTGCTCGATCAGTTGCGCAGCATGGGCGGCACCCGTTTTGTGGTGACGCTGAATGACAAACCGCTGGGCATGGAGGTGTTGCCGGTTACACCGCGCAAGGCAGCGGTGCTTCAAGCCGTGGATGAAGTGCTGCGTCAGTCCCTGGGCCAGGACACCGACATTCTGGTGACCTTCGTCAGCCCCGATGACCTGCGTATCTTCAACGCCGGGTTGAAACTCGACGAGTTGCCACGCTCCTGGGCGCATTACGCGCTGACCCTGGAACCGGTGAATCCGCCGGTGCTGGTGACCCAGATCCAGTTGGCACCCGGTGAATGGCTGTACATCGCCTCGCTGTTGCCCGAGCCCTACACCAGTCTTGAAGAGCAGGGCCTGCCGACCCAGCAGGTGTGGTTCATCGTGTTCACCAGCGGTTTTCTGTTGCTGTTCATCGGTCTGCTGGTGCACTGGCAGAGCCGGCCGCTCAAGCGTCTGGCGCGGGCGGCGCGGGACTTGTCGCTGGGCGCCGACGTCGAGCCGGTGGCCGAGGGTGGTGGCAGTGAAGTGGTGGAAGTGGGCCGCGCCTTCAACACCATGCGCGAGCGCATCAGCCGTTACCTGACCGAGCGCAGTCAGTTGTTCAGCGCGATTTCCCATGACCTGCGCACGCCGATCACCCGTCTGCGTCTGCGGGTCGAACTGCTGGAAGACGAACAGCTGCAAACCAAGTTCGGCCGTGATCTGGATGAGCTGGAGCTGCTGGTCAAAGGCGCGTTGCAATGCGTCAAAGACACCGACATCCACGAGAACATCGAGCCGGTGGATCTGAACCATGTGCTCGACTGTCTGGTGGAGCCGTATCTGGCGCCCAACGGCAATGGTCGCGTGACCCAGCAAGGGCGGGCGCTGGCGGCGTATCCGGGCAAGCCATTGGCGCTCAAGCGCTGCATCGGCAACCTGATCGACAATGCGCTGAAGTACGGGCAGAACGCTCATTTGCATATCGATGACGACGAGAGTGCGTTCGTGCTGCATGTCGACGATGAAGGGCCAGGTGTGCCGGAGCAGCGGCTGGAGCAGGTGTTCGAACCGCACTTCCGCTTGGCGGGGCAGCAGCAGGGGTATGGGCTCGGGTTGGGGATTGCCCGCAACATTGCCCATAGTCATGGGGGGGAAGTGACGTTGCAGAATCTGCGTGAGGGTGGATTGCGTGTGACCCTGCAATTACCGCGTTCGGCGGATTGATCTGAATGTCACCGGTCGGTGACAAAACCTGCCCCCTTCGTTACAAGCCAACCCCGGCCCGTTGTTTAGACTGCCAGCAGTCATAACAACAAAAAAGGCCTTCCATGGATCACTTCAATCCGGGCTTCAGCAGTTGGCTGAATGCCCCTGCCCACCAGCAATGGCTCGCCGACGAAGGCCTGCGCCTGCTGGCATTTGCCAAGGCTTCACGGTTGCCCGAAGGCTTCGGCAATCTCGATGAGCGCGGCCAGCTCCAGGCCGGCGCACAAGCCGAAACCATGAACACCGCGCGCATGACCCACAGCTTCGCCATGGCCCACATTCAGGGCCTGCCGGGGTTTGCCGAACTGGTTGATCACGGCATTGCGGCCCTGCGTGGTCCACTGCGTGATGCACTGCATGGCGGCTGGTTCGCCGTCGCCGAACACCGCGACGGCAACACCGGCAAGAACGCTTACCTGCATGCTTTCGTGGCCCTTGCGGCCAGTTCCGCTGTGGTCGCGCAACGTCCCGGCGCGCAGGCGTTGCTGGATGACGCCATCGACATCATCGACACGTATTTCTGGAGCGAAGAAGAGGGCGCCCTGCGCGAATTCTTCAACCGCGACTGGCGCGAAGAAGAAGCCTATCGCGGTGCCAACAGCAACATGCACGCCACCGAAGCGTTCCTCGCGCTCGCCGACGTCACTGAAGACCCACGCTGGCTGGTGCGCGCGCAACGCATCGTCGAGCGGGTGATTCACGGTCACGCCGCTGCCAACGATTATCTGGTGATCGAGCACTTCGACCGCGACTGGCAGCCGCTGCGCGAATACAACCAAGACAATCCTGCCGACGGTTTTCGTCCCTACGGCACCACGCCGGGCCACGGTTTCGAGTGGGCGCGGCTGTTGCTGCACCTCGAAGCGGCGCGGGTCCGGGCCGGCATGCTCACGCCGGGCTGGCTGGCCACCGATGCGCAGAAGCTGTTCGAGAACAACTGCCGTCATGGCTGGGACGTCGATGGCGCCCCGGGCATCGTCTACACCCTCGATTGGGACAACAAGGCCGTGGTGCGCCATCGCCTGCACTGGACCCACGCCGAGGCCAGCGCCGCCGCCAGTGCGTTGCTCAAACGCACCGGCGATGCGCAGTACGAATCCTGGTACCGGCTATTCTGGGAATTCTGCGAAGCGAATTTCATCGACCGCTGCGACGGCAGCTGGCATCACGAACTCGATCCGCAGAACCGTCCAAGTGCCGATATCTGGGCGGGCAAACCGGATCTGTATCACGCCTGGCAGGCGGTACTGATCCCGCGTCTGCCGCTGGCGCCGAGCATGGCGACGGCGCTGGCACAGTTGTCCCGGCCCGTTCCTGTGTAACCATGCGGTGACATTTGCGCGTCCCTTCGTTACCTGCGAGGGGAAACGTCCTGTTTAAACTCGTGTGCAGCGCAAGCACCAGACTTGCATGCATAACAACAAGAAAGGTACATCTCAGATGAATGCGATTTCTCGCCTCGCTACTGTCATTTCTGTCGCCTCCCTGTTCCCGCTCGCTGTGCTGCCCCTGAGTGTTTCCGCTGCCGAATCCAAAGGTTCGGTGGAAGTCGTGCATTGGTGGACGTCCGGTGGCGAAAAAGCCGCCGTCGATGTACTCAAGGCACAAGTGGAAAAAGACGGTTTCACCTGGAAAGACGGCGCTGTCGCCGGTGGTGGCGGTGCGACTGCCATGACCGTGCTGAAAAGCCGTGCCGTCGCCGGCAACCCGCCGGGCGTCGCCCAGATCAAAGGCCCGGACATCCAGGAATGGGCATCCACCGGTCTGCTCGACACTGATGTGCTGAAGGACGTTTCCAAGTCCGAGAAGTGGGACAGCCTGCTCGACAAGAAAGTCTCCGATACCGTGAAGTACGACGGTGATTACGTAGCCGTGCCGGTGAACATTCACCGGGTGAACTGGCTGTGGATCAACCCGGAAGTCTTCAAGAAAGCCGGTATCGCCAAAGCCCCTAACACCCTCGAAGAATTCTACGCCGCCGGCGACAAGCTCAAGGCTGCGGGCTTCATCCCGCTGGCCCACGGCGGTCAGCCTTGGCAGGACAGCACCGTGTTCGAAGCGGTCGTGCTGTCGGTGATGGGTGTTGATGGTTACAAGAAAGCCCTGGTCGATCTGGACAACGCTGCCCTGACCGGTCCGGAAATGGTCAAGGCCCTGACCGAGCTGAAGAAAGTCGCGACCTACATGGACGTCGACGGCAAAGGCCAGGACTGGAACCTGGAAGCGGCCAAGGTCATCAACGGCAAGGCCGGCATGCAGATCATGGGTGACTGGGCCAAGTCCGAATGGACCGCCGCCAAGAAGGTCGCCGGCAAGGATTACGAGTGCGTAGCCTTCCCGGGCACCGACAAGGCGTTCACCTACAACATCGACTCGCTGGCCGTGTTCAAGCAGAAGGACGCGGGCACCGCGGCCGGTCAGCAGGACATCGCCAAAGTCGTGCTGGGTGAAAACTTCCAGAAAGTCTTCAGCATCAACAAGGGCTCGATCCCGGTGCGCAACGACATGCTCGCCGACATGGGCAAGTACGGTTTCGACTCCTGCGCCCAGACCGCTGCCAAGGACTTCCTGGCAGACGCCAAGACCGGCGGCCTGCAGCCGAGCATGGCGCACAACATGGCGACCACGCTGGCCGTACAGGGTGCGTTCTTTGATGTCGTGACCAACTTCATCAACGACCCGAAAGCCGACCCGGCCGATGCTGCGAAGAAACTCGGCACCGCCGTCAAGGCTGCCAAGTAACACCGGCGTAGAGCAGCTGCCAGCTTCAAGTCGCGCATCGGCTTGAGGCTGGCAGCTTGCAGCGGTCCTTCATCTTTTTACTGGATCTTCCCATGAGTTCTGTTGCTGTGTTCAGCAAGGCCTCGCCGTTCGACGCATTGCAGCGCTGGCTACCGAAACTAGTGCTGGCGCCGAGCATGTTCATCGTTCTGGTGGGCTTCTATGGCTATATCCTCTGGACGTTTGTCCTGTCGTTCACCACGTCGACTTTCCTGCCGAACTACAAGTGGGCAGGGCTGGCGCAATACGCGCGGCTGTTCGACAACGACCGCTGGTGGGTGGCGAGCAAGAACCTGGCCGTGTTCGGCGGCATGTTCATCGCCATCACTCTGGTGATCGGCGTGACGCTGGCGATTTTCCTCGACCAGAAAATCCGTCGCGAAGGCTTTATCCGCACCATTTACCTGTACCCGATGGCGCTCTCGATGATCGTTACCGGTACCGCGTGGAAATGGCTGCTCAACCCGGGCATGGGCCTGGACAAATTGCTGCGGGACTGGGGCTGGGAAGGCTTTCGTCTCGACTGGCTGATCGACCCGGATCGCGTGGTGTATTGCCTGGTGATCGCGGCGGTCTGGCAAGCTTCGGGCTTCATCATGGCGATGTTCCTCGCCGGTCTGCGTGGCGTCGATCAATCGATCATCCGCGCCGCCCAGATCGACGGCGCGAGCATGCCGCGCATCTACTGGAAAGTGGTGCTGCCAAGCCTGCGTCCGGTGTTCTTCAGTGCGGTGATGATCCTGGCGCACATCGCGATCAAGAGCTTCGACCTGGTAGCGGCCATGACGGCCGGCGGCCCGGGTTATTCCTCCGACCTGCCGGCGATGTTCATGTACTCGTTCACCTTCAGCCGTGGGCAGATGGGCATGGGCTCGGCCAGTGCGATTCTTATGCTCGGTGCGATCCTCGCGATCATCGTGCCTTACCTGTACTCCGAGCTGAGGACCAAGCGTCATGACTAGTCTCGCCTCCAAACCGGCCATCAGCCTGAGCCGCATCGCGATCTACGCGGTGCTGATCCTCGCGGTCCTGCTGTATCTGGTGCCGCTGGTGGTCATGCTGTTGACCAGCTTCAAGACCCCGGAAGACATCTCCACCGGCAACCTGCTGAGCTGGCCGACCGTGGTCAGCGGCATCGGCTGGGTGAAAGCCTGGGCCACCGTTGACGGCTACTTCTGGAACTCGATCAAGATCACCGTTCCGGCCGTCATCATCTCTACCGCCATCGGTGCGTTGAACGGCTATGTGCTGTCGTTCTGGCGTTTCAAGGGTTCGCAGCTGTTCTTCGGCCTGTTGCTGTTCGGCTGCTTCCTGCCGTTCCAGACCGTGCTGCTGCCGGCGTCGTTCACCCTCGGCAAGATGGGCCTGGCGAGCACCACCACCGGCCTGGTGTTTGTGCACGTGGTCTACGGCCTGGCGTTCACCACGCTGTTTTTCCGTAACTACTACGTGAGCATTCCGGATGCACTGATCAAGGCCGCACGCCTGGACGGTGCCGGGTTCTTCACGATCTTCCGGCGGATCATCCTGCCGATGTCGACCCCGATCATCATGGTCTGCCTGATCTGGCAGTTCACCCAGATCTGGAACGACTTCCTGTTCGGCGTGGTGTTCTCCAGCGGTGATTCGCAACCGATCACGGTGGCACTGAACAACCTGGTCAACACCAGCACCGGGGCCAAGGAATACAACGTGGACATGGCAGCGGCGATGATCGCCGGGCTGCCGACCCTGCTGGTCTATGTGGTCGCAGGCAAGTATTTCGTGCGCGGGCTGACGGCCGGCGCAGTCAAGGGGTAATCATGGCTACGCTCGAACTTCGCAATGTAAACAAGACCTACGGTGCCGGCCTGCCGGACACCCTGAAGAACATCGAACTGTCGATCAAGGACGGTGAGTTCCTGATCCTTGTCGGGCCATCGGGCTGCGGCAAGTCGACCCTGATGAACTGCATCGCCGGCCTCGAAACCATCACCGGCGGCGCGATCATGATCGGTGACCAGGACGTCAGCGGCATGAGCCCGAAAGATCGCGACATCGCCATGGTGTTTCAGTCCTACGCGCTGTACCCGACCATGAGCGTGCGCGAGAACATCGAGTTCGGTCTGAAGATCCGCAAGATGAGCCAGTCGGCGATCGACGAAGAAGTCGCCCGCGTGGCCAAGCTGCTGCAGATCGAGCACCTGCTCAATCGCAAGCCGGGCCAGCTCTCCGGTGGTCAGCAACAGCGCGTGGCGATGGGCCGTGCGCTGGCGCGTCGGCCGAAGATCTATCTGTTCGACGAACCGCTGTCCAACCTCGACGCCAAGCTGCGCGTCGAGATGCGCACCGAAATGAAACTGATGCACCAGCGCCTGAAAACCACCACGGTCTACGTGACCCACGACCAGATCGAAGCGATGACCCTGGGCGACAAGGTGGCGGTGATGAAGGACGGCATCATCCAGCAGTTCGGTACGCCGAAAGAGATCTACAACGACCCGGCCAACCTGTTCGTGGCGAGCTTCATCGGTTCGCCGCCGATGAACTTCATCCCGCTGCGCCTGCAACGCAAGGACGGCCGTCTGGTGGCGCTGCTCGACAGCGGCCAGGCCCGTTGCGAATTGCCGATGGCGATGCAGGACGCCGGTCTCGAAGACCGCGAAGTGATTCTCGGCCTGCGCCCGGAGCAGATCGCTCTGGCCAACGGCGAGGGCAATGGCCTGCCGAGCATCAAGGCTGAAGTGCAGGTCACCGAACCGACCGGTCCGGACACCCTGGTGTTCGTCAACCTCAACGACACCAAGGTCTGCTGCCGTCTGGCGCCGGACGTGGCGCCGCAGGTGGGCGAGACCCTGACCCTGCAGTTCGATCCGTCGAAAGTGCTGCTGTTCGACGCCAAGAGCGGCGAGCGTCTGGGTGTGGCGGGGCTGCCGAAGACCGAAGCGCACAGCGCCAATGTCGCTCAGTTCAAGGGTCGGTAAGAAATCAATGTGGGGATGAGCCTGCAACAGGCTCATTTCCGCAGGGGATGTAAACCGCGTTGGAAAAAAACAGTTAATAACAATAAAGACGAGGATGTAGGGATGAAAAAGAAACACGTCAATGCCCGGTTGATCTGCCAAGTGTCAGCCGCGGCCGCATTGGTCATGGCCGGCAATGCCATGGCCGCCGATGCATTCAGCTCCGATTCCAAGTGGATGACGGGCGACTGGGGTGGTGAGCGGACCAAGCTGATCGAGCAAGGCATCGACATCAAGGCTGACTACGTCGGGGAAATGGGCGCCAACCTGCATGGCGGCTACAACGACGACAAGACCGGCCGCTACAGCGACCAGTTCGGTCTGGGCGTGGCCCTGGACCTGCAAAAACTCTGGGGCTGGGACAACACTCAGGCCAAGATCCAGCTGACCAACCGTAACGGTCAGAACATTTCCAACGACCGCGTTGGCGACCCGCGTGCCGGCACCCTGTCTTCCTCGCAGGAAGTCTACGGTCGTGGCCACATGGTGCGTCTGACCCAACTGTGGATTCAGCACCAGTTCTTCGACAACAAGCTCGACGTCAAGGCCGGTTACTTCGGTGAAGGCGAAGACTTCAACACCTTCCCGTGCGAATTCCAGAACCTGGCGTTCTGCGGCTCGCAGGTCGGTAACTGGGCGACCAACATCTGGTACAACTGGCCCGTCAGCCAGGCCGCGATCCGCGTGAAGTACAACATCAACGACGAGCTCTACGCGCAGATCGGCGCGTACAACCAGAACCCGTCGCAGCTGGAAC
Organism: Pseudomonas sp. MWU12-3088; assembly: GCF_023242405.1. NCBI lineage: Bacteria > Pseudomonadati > Pseudomonadota > Gammaproteobacteria > Pseudomonadales > Pseudomonadaceae > Pseudomonas > Pseudomonas sp. MWU12-3088. The sequence continues at coordinate 104,450 of NZ_JALJEA010000003.1, read as the reverse complement.
ACGGCAACGGCTTCAAGCTCAGCGGCAGCGGCACCGCCGGTACGGTGCTGCCGGTCGAGCTGGTCTGGTCGCCGAAGGTCAACAGCCTGCCGGGCGAATACCGCGTCGGTTACTACAAGAGCACGGCTGATGCCGCCGACGTCCGCGAAGACATCAACGGCAACGACGCAGCAACCACCGGCAATGCCTACCGCACCCACAGCAGCAAGCACGGCTACTGGTTCGTTGCGCAACAGCAACTCACCAGCCACAACGGCGACGCTTCCCGTGGTCTGAACATCGCGGCCAACGCCACGTTCCACGACAAGGACACCAACTTCATCGACAACTACCAGTCGGTGATGTTTGTCTACAAAGGCCCGTTCGACGCCCGTCCGAAGGATGACGTCGGCATCGGCGCGGCGCGTATCCACGTCAACGACGACGTGAAGAAAAACGCCGAGCTGCTGAACGCTTCCAACGGTGTTTCGGACTACGACAATCCGGTGTTCTCGCCGATTCGCGAGACCGAATACAACTACGAGATCAACTACGGCTTCCACGTCACCAACTGGCTGACCGTGCGTCCTAACCTGCAATACATCACTCACCCGGGTGGCGTGGATCAAGTGGACAACGCTTTGGTCGCTGGCCTGAAAATTCAGTCTACGTTCTAACGCGTCTGCGATAAGCTCCTCTCTATGTGCGCATATTTGCGGACAGCCCAGGCTGTCCGCTTTTTTTTGGAAAGGGGTGTCGCAGCCCATGAAAGTTGAATCTGGAACCGTGGCCCATGCATGAGCATCCGCTGCAACGCTTCTTCAAATCCCTGCGCGAACGGCCGGTGTTCGCCTGGGAGCGCTATCAGATGCGCGATGTGCTGGTGATTGACCATCCGCTGTGTCAGGCGGTGTTCAGTCGTCAGGGTGCGCAGTTGCTGCACTTTCAACCGCGCGGGCAAAAACCGTGGCTGTGGTGCGCGGCGAAGTGGCCGCATGTCGGCGCGATCCGTGGCGGTGTGCCGGTTTGCTGGCCGTGGTATGGCCGTCACCCGAGTGAAAACGCATGGCCGTCCCATGGCTGGGCGCGACTGCTGGACTGGAAACTGCTCGACAGCAGCGCCGCCGATGACGGCGTGCGCCTGCATTGGCAATTGCAGCTGTGCGACTGGCAGGTGGACCTGCACGCGCACCTTGGCGAACGCATGGAATTACGCCTGAGCACCGAGCATCAGGACGACATGCCGTGCCAGCTGAGCCAGGCTTTACACGCTTACTGGCGTATTGGCGACGTGAGTGAGATAGCGCTGTCTGGGCTCGAGGGGGCGCAGGGTTACGACCAGTTGAACCGTGAAGTCTGTCAGCAGGAAGGCGAGTTGCGGGTCGACGGCGGCTGTCAGCGCGTGTTCCAGCACGACGGCGAATTGCAGCTGAAAGATCACGCCTGGCAGCGCGAGTTGTGCATCGATACCGGTGAGAGTGCGGACACGGTGGTCTGGCACCCGGGGGCGCGGCCGTTGTTGGGCGTGACCTGGGATGAGATCTCGGAATTTGTCTGTGTTGAAGCGGCGGCGGGGGGGACCGACAGCCTGCATCTGGCACCGGGGGAGAAGGCGCATTTGAGTTTGCAGGCGTGGGCTGCTGCTTAGTCATCGCTCCCACGCGCAAGCGTGGGAGCGATCAGTGCGAACTAGTTGAACTCGTCACCCACCGGATACCGGCTAGCATTCAAGCTCTCTTTGATCTTGCGCAAATGCGGCTGGAAATCCACCCCACGACGCAAGGTCATCCCCGTCGCCAGCACATCCAGCACCGTCAACTGAATGATCCGCGAGGTCATCGGCATGTAGATGTCGGTGTCTTCCGGCAGCGGAATGTTCAGGCTCAGGGTGCTGGCCTTGGCCAGTGGCGAGTTCTCGGCGGTCAGGCCCAGTACCGAAGCGCCGTTCTCCCGGGCGATGCGCGCCACTTCCACCAGCTCGCGGGTGCGGCCGGTGTAGGAAATGATCACGAACAACTCGCCGGTGTGCGCCACTGAAGCAATCATGCGCTGCATCAGCACGTCGGCGTGAGCGGTGACCGCCAGATTGAAGCGGAAGAACTTGTGCTGCGCATCCAGAGCCACCGGGGCCGAGGCGCCGAGGCCGAAGAAGTGGATCTGCCGGGCCTGGATCAACAGGTCGACGGCGCGGCTGATCAGGTTCGGGTCCAGCGCCTGGCAGGCGCTGTCCAGCGAGGCGATGGCGCTGCCGAAAATCTTCTGGGTGTAGGCTTCGGGATTGTCGTCGGCTTCCACTGCGCGGCTGACGTAAGCCGCGCCGCTGGCCAGGCTCTGGGCCAGTTGCAACTTGAGTTCGGGGTAGCCGCTGACGCCGAACGAACGGCAGAAACGGTTGACCGTCGGTTCACTGACCGAGGCGGCCTGGGCGAGGGCGGCGATACTGAAGCGGGTGGCCTGCTGCGGGTTGAGCAGGATCACTTCGGCGACTTTGCGTTCGGCCTTGTTCAGCTCTTCAAGGCGACTCTGGATCTGTTCCAGTAAATTTCGCACGCGGTCCATAAGAATTCCTAGATTCACCGGCGCCGATAAGCGCGCGGCTATGCAAATTGGGCCTTTGATGTGGCCCGTGACGGTGGCCTATCCTACTGATGGCTCCGACCGACCACCACTCGGAATCTGTATTTTGCGAAAATGTTGTGGTTATTACTACATTTTCCCTTGAGTGATGCCTTGAAAAAAGGTATTTGTAGCTTAACTTGATAAAAGAACAAACATCATGCCTTCGATTACGGTAGAACCGTGCACCTTCGCCTTGTTCGGCGCCTTGGGCGATCTGGCCCTGCGCAAGCTGTTTCCTGCCCTTTATCACCTGGATGGCGCCGGCCTGCTGCACGAGGACACGCGTATTATCGCGCTGGCCCGTGAAGAAGGCACCGAGCAGCAGCACATGGCATTCATTGCCGCCGAACTGCGTCGCTATGTGGGCAAGGAACTGGACGAGGTCGTGGCCGAGCGCTTTCTGGCGCGCCTGACCTATCTGCACGTCGACTTCCTCAAGGCTGAAGATTACGCGGCGCTGGCCGATCTGGCCGGCACCAAACAACGCATGATTGCCTACTTCGCCACCCCGGCGGCGGTGTACGGCGCGATCTGCGAGAACCTGGCGAAGGTCGGTCTGGCGGAAAACACCCGAGTGGTGCTGGAAAAACCGATCGGCTCGGACCTCGAATCTTCGCGCAAGGTCAACGACGCCGTGGCGCAGTTCTTCCCGGAGAACCGCACCTACCGCATCGACCATTACCTGGGCAAAGAGACGGTGCAAAACCTGATCGCCCTGCGTTTCGCCAACAGCCTGTTCGAGACTCAGTGGAACCAGCATTACATCTCCCACGTGGAAATCACCGTGGCCGAGAAGGTCGGCATCGAAGGCCGCTGGGGCTATTTCGACAAGGCCGGCCAGCTGCGCGACATGATCCAGAATCACCTGTTGCAACTGCTTTGCCTGATCGCCATGGACCCGCCGGCCGACCTGTCCGCCGACAGCATCCGTGACGAAAAAGTGAAAGTGCTCAAGGCCCTGGCGCCGATCAGCCCGGAAGGCCTGACCACTCAGGTAGTGCGCGGTCAGTACATTGCCGGCCACAGCGAAGGCAAATCCGTACCAGGCTACCTCGAAGAGCCGAATTCCAATACCCAGAGCGACACCGAAACCTTCGTCGCCCTGCGTGCCGACATCCGCAACTGGCGCTGGGCCGGCGTGCCGTTTTACCTGCGTACCGGCAAGCGCATGCCGCAGAAGCTGTCGCAGATCGTCATCCACTTCAAGGAACCGTCGCACTACATCTTCGCCCCGGAGCAGCGCCTGCAGATCAGCAACAAACTGATCATCCGCCTGCAACCGGACGAAGGGATTTCCCTGCGGGTGATGACCAAGGATCAAGGCCTGGACAAGGGCATGCAGCTGCGCAGCGGCCCGTTGCAACTGAATTTCTCCGACACCTGGCGCAGCGCGCGGATCCCCGACGCCTACGAGCGGTTGTTGCTGGAAGTGATGAACGGCAATCAGAACCTGTTTGTCCGTAAAGATGAAATCGAAGCCGCGTGGAAGTGGTGTGACCAGTTGATCGCCGGGTGGAAAAAATCCGGTGACGCGCCCAAGCCGTATGCGGCCGGGTCGTGGGGGCCGATGAGCTCCATTGCATTGATCACGCGGGACGGGAGGTCATGGTATGGCGATATCTGATGTGAAACTGCCCGAGGGCGTGAATGCCCACGAGTTCAAGAGCCCGGTGCTGCTCGCCGAAGGCCTGGCGCTGAATGTCGCCAAGCAGTTGAGCGACGCACTGGCGGCGCGCGGTAACGCGGTGCTGGTGGTGTCCGGCGGTCGCAGCCCGGTGGCGTTTTTCCAGCACCTGGCCAAGCAGGAGCTGGACTGGTCGAAGGTCGTCGTGACCCTGGCCGACGAGCGCTGGGTGCCAGTCGAGCACGCCGACAGCAATGCCGGGCTGCTCAAGCAGTATCTGCTCAAGGGCCCGGCGGCCAAGGCGCAGTTCCTCAGCCTCTACAGCGCGGCGGCCAACGTCGAGCAGGCGGCGGAGCAGGCCGATCGTTTGCTCGCCGAGTTGCCGCCGATCGACGTGCTGGTGTTGGGCATGGGCGATGACGGTCACACCGCGTCGCTGTTCCCGGACAGCCCGAACCTGGCTGAAGCCCTGCAAGCCGACGGCACCCGTCGTTGCTGGCCGATGCTGGCGCCGAGCGTGCCGCGTCAACGCCTGACCATGAGCCGGGCGCTGCTGGCTTCGGCGAAGCACAAGATTCTGTCGATTTCCGGTCAGTCGAAACTGACCACCCTGAATGCCGCACTGGCATCCAACGACGTCGCCGCCATGCCGGTTCGCGCGTTTCTGCAACCTACGTTAGAGATTTACTGGTGCCCATGAGCCAAGGAACAGCCGCTATGACAACCCCATCCCCGACCGTTTCCATGGCGGACAAAGTTGCCCTGATCGACAGCCTCTGCGCCAAGGCGCGGATCCTGCCGGTGATCACCATCGCCCGTGAACAGGACGTGCTGCCGCTGGCCGACGCCCTGGCCGCCGGTGGTCTGACTGCGCTGGAAGTGACCCTGCGTTCGCAGTTTGGCTTGAAAGCAATCCAGATCCTGCGCGAGCAGCGTCCGGAACTGGTGACCGGTGCCGGCACCGTGCTCGACCGCAACATGCTGGCTGCGGCCGAAGCGGCCGGTTCGCAATTCATTGTCACCCCGGGCATCACTCGTGATTTGCTGGAAGCCAGCGTCGAAAGCCCGATCCCGCTGCTGCCGGGCATCAGCAACGCCTCCGGCATCATGGAAGGCTATGGCCTGGGTTATCGCCGCTTCAAGCTGTTCCCGGCTGAAGTCAGCGGTGGCGTCGCAGCCATCAAAGCCCTCGGCGGCCCGTTCGGCGAAGTGAAATTCTGCCCTACCGGCGGCGTAGGCCCGGCCAACATCAAGAGCTACATGGCGCTGAAAAACGTCATGTGCGTGGGCGGTAGCTGGATGCTTGATCCGGAGTGGATCAAGAACGGCGACTGGGCCCGCATTCAGGAATGCACCGCCGAGGCGCTGGCGCTGCTGGACTGATCGCTTCACCTGACACTTCGTTGTGTGTTCTACGGCTTTAACGGTGCGCTTGGTCGGTGCACCGTTTTTTTTTGCCCAAAAAATCCTTCGTTATCTCGAGATACATAGTTACCGCACCCGGCTTGGCGTGTGGCGTTAACCTGCGTTCATCTTATGGAAGAGAGAACGCGTCATGGACAACCAGCCTTCAGCTCCATCGGTGTATCAACTGGCCCCCGAGCAAGTCGCCGGGCCGTATTTTCGCAATCCCAAACTGCTGCGTCGCAACATCAGCGAAGGCGCCGAGGGCTTGCCTTTGCTGCTGCGCCTGACCATCGTCGATGCCATGACCGCCGAACCGGTCAGCGGCGCACTGGTGGATATCTGGCACTGTAACGCACGTGGTGCTTATTCCGGGTGGAGCCGGGTCAACCCGGATCAGGAAGTCGACGTTGAAGACATCGGCTCGATCCCGCGAACCGACGACGACACGTACCTGCGCGGTGGTCAGTTCAGCGATCACAAGGGCAGGGTGCGCTTCACCACGATCTATCCGGGGTTTTATGCCGGGCGCGCCCTGCACATTCACGTGGCGGTGCGCATCGTCGCCGGCAATGAATACCTCGATGAGCGCAATGTGGCCTGGGTCGGACAGTTGTATTTTCCTGAGGTGGTTTCTCGCGGGGTGCTCAACGCCAAGGCTTATCGTGGGCGGGCGTCCTCACCGCTGAACAACTGCCAGGACCACTACTACACCCGGATGGGCGGGGAAGACTCGACGCTGACGGTCTGGCCGATCGGCCGGGACTCCCACGAGGACGGTTACTTCGGTCACCTCACGATCGGCATCGACACCTTTGCGGTGTCGTCGCAGATCAAGCCCGAGGATTTCGACAAGTACACGGTTTAACGCAGTTCATTCAGCGCCAGAACCAGCGACTGAATCTCCGCCGCCGTCGTGGTCAACGACGGCGTGATGCGGATGCACGGCCCGCAGGCCGCGCCGTTGCGCACCACGGTGAACAGGTTGTAGTCGTTGAGCAGGCGCTCGACCATCGCTTGCTGGTCGGCATGTCGGGTAAAGCGCATCGAGGTGATGCCGCAATACAGACGAGGATCGTCCGGGGTGGTGACCTCGATACCAGGCAGGTTGCGTACGGCGCTGACCCACAGGTTGCGCAGGTAGTTCACCCGTGCACCCTTGGCCGCCGCGCCACCGAGTGCACGGTGTTCCTCGAATACCAGCGGCAGGGTCATCAGCGCCGGAATGTTCGGCGTGCTGTAAGGCGTGCGCGAGCGAATGTCGTTGAGCGGGAAATGCATCTCGCCCATGTCCGGATCGATGTCGGCCAGACGCTGCGGAGCGATATACAGAAAGCCCAGGGTCAGCGGCGAGCCGATCCATTTGTGCAGGTTGTACCCGGCGAAGGCGATGCCCAGCGCTTCCAGATCGAACTCCATCTGGCCGAGGGCGTGGGCACCATCGAGGATGATATCGACGCCATGCTCTTTGGCCAGCGCGGCGATGGCCTGCACCGGCATCACCAGTCCGGTGCGGTGGGTGACGTGGGTCAGCGCCATCAGCTTGAGCTTTGGATAGCGAATGAAGGCTTCGCGGTAAGTCGCCAGCAGGCTGTCGAAGCTGGCCGGGTGCGTGTGTTCGATCTCGATCACCTCGACCCCGCGATGGCGGGCCAGCCAGCGCATCGCGCCCTTGACCGTGTCGTATTCCAGATCGCAGATCAGCACCTGATCGCCAGGCTCCAGACGGTTGTAGTTGCGGATCAGCGACTGCAGGCCGGCGGTGGCGTTCTGGGTGAAAGCGATGCTTTGCGCGCGCACGCCGATCAGCTCGGCCAGTTGCGCGCGGATGTCGAGGCTGTCGTGCTGTTCGAAACGCTGGCGCACATAGATCGAGTTGCTGTTGTTGATCTGTTCGATATGGCGCTGATAGTCCTCGACCACGGTGCGCGACATGCGTCCGAAGTAGCCGTTTTCCAGGTTCACGGGGCCCGGATGGCGGTCGTAACGGTCGGCGAAGGTTTGCCAGAAGGCTTCGTCTCGGGCGCGGCGGGTGTTATCGGGCATGGTCGACTCGGATCAGGATGCGCCTCAGTGGCGCGGGGCGGGTTTGCCATGTTTGGCGCGCAGCGGTTCCAGCAGCTCCGACAGGCCGTTGTGATCGATTTCCTGCATCAGCGCCAGCAGGCCGCCGAGTTCGCCGTGGGGGAAACCTTCCCGGGCGAACCAGTTCAGGTACGGCCCGGGGAGGTCGGCAATGATCCGTCCCTTGTACTTGCCGAAGGGCATTTCGCGGGTGATCAGCAGTTCGAGTTTTTCGGGGTTCATCGCAAGGGTCGTCTGAGTTCGTAACGGTCTGGAAAATACAGGCATTCTGCATGCAGGCCAAATGACAGATCATGCAAATAACAGGCATACAGATTTCTGCTTTGTTTGTAACTCATTGAAAATTAACGAATAAATTCTTTTTAAGAAGCTGGCACGACCACTGCAACACTCCTTGCATCTTTCACCCACGCAAGGAATTGAAAAATGACTGACATGAATAAAGAAGCCATCTCCGTCCTCAACGACCTGATCGAAACCAGCAAGGACGGTCAGGAAGGGTTCAAGACCTGCGCTGAAGACATCAAGCACCCTGAACTGAAAACCCTGTTCGTGAAACGCTCCGCCGACTGCGCTACTGCTGCCGCAGAATTGCAGGCGACCGTGCGCTCGATGGGTGGCGATCCGGAAACGTCCACCAGCGTCAGCGGTGACCTGCATCGTCGCTGGGTCGATGTCAAAGCCATGTTCACCGGCAAGGACGAAGAGGCAGTGCTCAACGAAGCCGAGCGCGGTGAAGACCACGCCCTGAAGGCCTATCGTGAAGCGATCGAGAAGATCAACAAGCACAACCTGGTCGGCATTCGCGATCTGGTCGAGCGCCAGTACCACGGCGTGCAACGCAATCATGATCAGGTGAAAGCGCTGCGTAATCAGGCGCGTGCCCGCTCGTAAGCGATCAACGCCCACAAAAAACGCCAGCTAGTCTGGCGTTTTTTATGTCGAGGACAATCAGCCGATGCTGATGGCCGGCAAGGTCGGCAGGGTAACGGTCTGTTGTTTACGCGGCGCCAGGATTTCGGCCTCGCCATCCACCACCAGCTCATCGCGCTGGTTGAATACGCGAGTGGCAATACGCACGCGGAACTTCGGCAGTTTCTCGAGGATTTCCAGGCGCACGGTCAGGGTGTCGCCGATCTTCACCGGCTTCTGGAAGCTCATCTGCTGGCCGATATAAATGGTGCCCGGCCCAGGCAGCTCGCACGCCACCGCTGCACTGATCAGCGCGCCGCTGAACATGCCGTGGGCGATGCGTTCCTTGAACATGCTGGCGGCGGCGAACTCGGCGTCCAGGTGCACCGGGTTGTGATCGCCGGACATCGCGGCGAACAGCTGAATGTCGCGCTCTTCGACAGTCTTGCTGTAGCTGGCGGTCTGGCCGACTTCGAGGGCTTCGTAAGGGATGTTGGTAACCTGGGTCATCGGTCTTGATTCCTGTGACGGATTAAATGAATCCACAAAAAATTATTCGCTGCGGTGAGGGCGGCGATGGCTGAGCGCCTGGTCAATCCAGGTCAGCACATCGGCGGTCACTTCGTCGCGGTTGGTCTCGTTGAACAATTCGTGCCGCGCCTGCGGGTAGATCTTGAGTTGCAGGTTCTGACTGCCGGCCGAGCGCAAGGCATTGGCCAGATCAGTCAGACGCTTGCCTTCACTCACCGGATCACATTCGCCGCCAATCACCAGCAACGGCAGGCCCGGGTCGATCTGGGCGAGATTGGACGCTTTGCTGATTTGCTGCAACCCGCCGAGCAGGTCGATCCATAGCTGGTTGGTGCAGCGAAAGCCGCACAGCGGATCGCTGGCGTACTTGTCGACTTCGGCCGGGTCGCGACTCAGCCAGTCAAACGCAGTGCGCGCCGGTTTGAATTTATTGTTGAACGAGCCGAACGACAGCCATTCGATCAGCGCGCTGCGACCCTTGGCGCCCTGGCGCAGCTTTTCGAACCGGGCGATCTGCCGGGCTGCGCGGTACAGCGCAACCGGCTGGAAATTCGAGCCGCTGAGAATCGCCCCGTGCAGGCTGGCGCTGTGATGCAGCAGATAAGCCTGCGCGATGTAGCTGCCCATGCTGTGCCCGAGCAGCACGATCGGCACGCCGGGATGGCGCTGGCCGATGTGCTGGTTGAGGTTCGCCAGATCACCGACCACCTTGCACCAGCCATCGTCGTCGGCGAAATGCCCGAGCGTCCCATGATCGGCAGTTTTGCCATGGCCGCGTTGATCGGGCGCATATACACCGTAGCCTTCGGCGCAGAACGATTCGGCCAGTCGCGCGTACCGAGCGCTGTGCTCGGCCATGCCGTGGGCCAGCAGAATCACCGCCTTCAGCGGCGCGTTCGGCAGCCACTGGTTGACGAAGAGGCGACTGCGGTCACTCGCGTCCAGCCAGAAAGTGTCGTGGATCATGGCGATTCCTTTTGCGGCATGCTTTTGTTGCAGGGGATTGCAGAGATTGCATTGTATAGCGCGTCCGATCAGCTCACGCCACGGCAGGAAGATTCACACGATCAATGAGGACGCTGCCCATATTTGCCTGATTGACCATAGCTGCTAGTGTCCGTGAAGCCCCGCTTTTTGCTTTCGGCTTTTTCAAGGACAAGAGAAAAATGACAGCGAAGCGGCCCCGGATCGGCTCAGGTAAAGAGGACAAGAACAATGCAACCTGATTTCTGGAATGACAAACGCCCGGCGGGCGTACCCCTGGACATCGATGCGAATGAATTCAAGTCGGTGATCGAGGTGTTCGAGCGTTCCTGCAAGAAATTCGCTGACCGCCCGGCGTTCAGTAACATGGGCGTGACCCTGACCTACGCCGAACTCGAGCGCCAGAGCGCCGCGTTCGCCGGGTATCTGCAAGCCCACACCGATCTGGCACCGGGGGATCGCATTGCGGTGCAGATGCCCAACGTCCTGCATTATCCGATTGCCGTGTTCGGTGCCCTGCGCGCCGGGCTGATCGTGGTCAACACCAACCCGCTGTACACCGCGCGGGAGATGCGTCACCAGTTCAAGGACTCAGGTGCCCGGGCGCTGGTATACCTGAACATGTTCGGCCAGAAAGTCCAGGAAGTGCTGCCGGACACCGACATTCAATATCTGATCGAAGCGAAGATGGGCGACCTGATGCCCACCGCCAAGGGCTGGCTGGTCAACACCGTGGTCAGCAAAGTGAAGAAAATGGTGCCGGTGTATTCGCTGGCCCAGGCCATTTCCTTCAAGAGCGCGTTGCGCATGGGCCGGGGCCTGGGCATCAAGCCGCTGAAGGTCGGCCTGGACGACATAGCCGTGCTGCAATACACCGGCGGCACCACCGGCCTGGCCAAGGGCGCGATGCTCACCCACGGCAATCTGGTGGCCAACATGCAGCAGGTTCGCGCCTGTCTCGGTCAGTTCGGCAGCGACGGGCAGCCGTTGTTGCGCGAAGGTCAGGAAGTGATGATCGCGCCGCTGCCGCTGTACCACATCTATGCCTTCACCGCGAATTGCATGTGCATGATGGTGTCCGGCAACCACAACGTGCTGATCACCAATCCGCGGGACATCGGCGGCTTCATCAAGGAGCTGAAGAACTGGAAGTTCTCGGCACTGCTGGGGCTCAACACCCTGTTCGTCGCGCTGATGGATCATCCGGACTTCAAGACCCTGGATTTCTCCACGCTCAAACTCACCAACTCCGGCGGCACTGCGCTGGTCAAGGCCACCGCCGAACGCTGGGAGCAGCTCACCGGTTGCCGCATCACCGAAGGTTACGGCCTGACCGAAACCTCGCCGGTGGCCTGCACCAACCCCTACGGCGAGCTGTCGCGGATCGGCACGGTCGGCCTGCCGGTGCCGGGCACCCGTCTGAAAGTCATCAATGACGACGGCGTCGAGCAGCCTTTGGGCGAGCGCGGCGAACTGTGCATCAAGGGCCCGCAGATCATGAAGGGCTACTGGCAGAAACCCGAGGCCACCGCCGAAGTGCTGGATGCCGAGGGCTGGTTCAAGTCCGGCGACATTGCGGTGATCGACCCGGACGGTTTCGTGCGCATCGTCGACCGCAAGAAAGACATGATCATCGTCTCCGGTTTCAACGTGTACCCGAATGAAATCGAAGACGTGGTGATGGCCCATCCGAAAGTCGCCAACTGTGCGGTGATCGGTGTGCCGGACGAGCGTTCCGGGGAGGCGGTGAAGCTGTTTGTGGTGGCGCGGGAAACCGGGGTCAGCCTGGAAGAGCTGAAGGCCTACTGCAAAGAGAATTTCACGGCGTACAAGGTGCCCAAGCACATCGTGCTGCGTGAGTCGTTGCCGATGACGCCTGTCGGGAAGATTCTGCGGCGGGAGCTGCGTGATATCGCATAGGTCAGCTTGAAGTAAAAAGATCGCAGCCTGCGGTAACGCCTCCAGGAAACACGTTTCCGGTTCCGGAGCTGCCGCAGGCTGCGATCTTTTGCTTTGAAGGCCCGGTAAACCGGGACTTTCAGGGTGTTATAGGATTTTTGCTCTAAAATGACTGCCAATAGTTCTTGAGTCATTAAAGTGACCATGCGGGCCACTTTTGGCTCTGGTCGACCCTTGGCAAAGCTGCTACTCTCGGCGCGCTTTGTGACTTCTCGGCCTGATAAAAAGCCAGATTCACCAATACAAAACAAACACCAATAATAATCGCATCAAATGCGGTGCTGAATTCGCGTTGCTGAGGAGTGGGCTTCCATGATCGAAGACTTTTGGAAGGATAAGTACCCCGCTGGAATTGCTGCCGACATCAATCCAGACGAGTACCCGAATATTCAGGCAGTGTTGAAGCAATCCTGCCAACGCTTCGCCGACAAACCGGCGTTCAGCAACCTGGGCAAGACCATCACCTACGGTGAACTGTACGAATTGTCCGGTGCGTTTGCCGCTTATCTGCAACAGCATACCGATTTGCAGCCCGGTGATCGAATCGCCGTGCAACTGCCCAACGTGTTGCAGTATCCGGTCGCCGTCTTCGGTGCCATCCGTGCCGGGCTGATCGTGGTCAATACCAACCCGCTGTACACCGCGCGGGAAATGGAACACCAGTTCAATGACTCCGGTGCCAAGGCACTGGTGTGCCTGGCGAACATGGCGCACCTGGCCGAAGCCGTGGTACCGAAAACCGGCGTCAAACACGTTATCGTCACCGAAGTCGCCGACCTGCTGCCGCCGCTCAAGCGCCTGCTGATCAACAGCGTCATCAAGTACGTGAAGAAAATGGTTCCGGCCTATCACCTGCCAAAAGCCGTCAAGTTCAACGACGTGCTGAGCAAGGGCCAGGGCCAGCCGGTCGCCGAAGCCAACCCGAACAGCGGCGACGTCGCCGTGCTGCAATACACCGGCGGCACCACCGGCGTGGCCAAGGGCGCGATGCTCACTCATCGCAACCTCGTCGCCAACATGCTGCAGTGCAAGGCGCTGATGGGCTCCAACCTCAATGAAGGTTGCGAGATCCTGATCACCCCGCTGCCGCTGTACCACATTTATGCGTTCACCTTTCATTGCATGGCGATGATGCTGATCGGCAACCACAACATCCTGATCAGCAACCCGCGCGACCTGCCGGCGATGGTCAAGGAACTGTCGAAGTGGAAGTTCAGCGGTTTCGTCGGCCTCAACACGCTGTTCGTGGCCCTGTGCAACAACGAAGGTTTCCGCAAGCTGGATTTCTCGGCGCTGAAAGTCACCCTGTCCGGCGGCATGGCCCTGCAATTGGCCGCCGCCGAACGCTGGAAAGCGGTCACCGGTTGCCCGATCTGCGAAGGCTATGGCATGACCGAAACCAGCCCGGTGGCCACGGTCAACCCGATCCAGAACATCCAGATCGGCACCATCGGCATTCCGGTGCCGTCGACCCTGTGCAAAGTCATCGACGATGCCGGTGTCGAGCAGCCGCTGGGCGAAATCGGTGAGCTGTGCGTCAAGGGCCCGCAAGTGATGAAAGGCTACTGGCAGCGTCAGGAAGCCACCGACGAGATGCTCGACAGCGACGGCTGGCTGAAAACCGGCGACATCGCGGTGATCCAGCCGGACGGCTACATGCGCATTGTCGATCGCAAGAAAGACATGATCCTGGTCTCCGGTTTCAACGTGTACCCGAACGAGCTGGAAGACGTACTGGCGACCCTGCCGGGCGTGTTGCAGTGCGCAGCCATCGGTATTCCGGACGAGAAATCGGGCGAGGCGATCAAGATCTTCATCGTCGCCAAGCCAGGCGTCACGCTGACCAAGGAAACGGTGATGGAGCACATGCGCGCCAACGTCACCGGCTACAAGGTGCCGCGTTCGGTGGAATTCCGCGATGCGCTGCCGACCACCAACGTCGGCAAGATCCTGCGCCGCGAACTGCGCGACGAAGAACTGAAGAAGATCAAGGCGAAAAGCGCCGCATAAAACAAAAAGCCCCGCAGATGCGGGGCTTTTTGTTGGTACAGAGCCAGGCTTGAATTAAGCGGTGAACCTGCCCCTCACCCCAGCCCTCTCCCGAGGGAGAGGGAGCTGATCGCGTGTAATTCAAAACCTGAGTTCGACTCGAAATTTCAGGTCGGCGTAACTTGCCCACGCGCCTCGGTCGGTCCCCTCTCCCCTGGGAGAGGGCTAGGGTGAGGGGGAAAAGCGGCTCCGCAATCTTACTGGCGGAACGGCGCAAAGTTCACATTGGTCCCCGCCGGACGCATGTCCTGCAGGTACGAGTCCTTGTCGGCGCTCAGTTCCAGGCTCAGGGCTGCCTTGCGCTTACCTTCGTTGCGGATCACCAGGCCTTCGAGTTTCTCGCGCAGAAACACCGTCGGCACTTTCAGGTGCAGCAGTTCGTCGGTGGCCGGGGTGTGCATCAACAGGTGAATCCACTCGTACTGACCGATGGCCAGACGCGACACCGGCAAGTCGAACCACCAGATGTTGCGGTTGCGGTTCAGTTCGGCGAAGTGGCAGTTGTTGGTGCCGAGCACGGCACCGCCCAGTTCCTGGTTGCGACGGGCGATGGCCTGCTTTTTATCGAGTTTCATAACATTCCTGCGGGATCGGTTCTGTGGCGCCTGGCGCCCTTATGGTGGGCATTCTCGGGGCTACGCTCGCAAACATAAAGCGCAACCTGCACGCCGCGACGAAATGAAGCCCTGAAAATAAATGAAACTTGGCGCAAACCGGGCCAGTCAATCATTACGTACTGACTTTTCCCCTTCAATGCACCAAGGAGAAACACCATGAGTAGCACAGGCGATAAAGTAAAAGGCATGGCCAACGAAGCAGTCGGCAACATCAAGCAAGGTGTCGGTAAAGCCACCGACAACACCAAGCTGCAAGCCGAAGGCAAACTGCAAGAGAAGAAAGGCGAGGCCCAGCAAGCGGTGGGCAAAGCCAAGGACGCGATCAAGAAAGGCGTCGACAAGGCTTGATCCAGCCTTGAACGAAACACCGAAGCGGCCATCCAAGGATGGCCGTTTTTGTGTGTCGTTCACATGCAGTCACGGATCACAGTGTTTCAGAGTCGCCAAGTAGGCTACTTTGATGAGAGAAAACGGCCCCTGAGTCGCCACGACTTCAACCTGTTTTGCGGCGAAAGGAGACGCGAATGATTTTCCCCGACATGAAAGGCCTGCCCCTGCACCGGGTCATCGTGCGTACCGTCACCGAGTTCATGGAAGACGAGATGTCGACCTATGCCTCGGCACTGGCCTACCAGATGCTGTTCTCGCTGTTCCCGTTCATTCTGTTCCTGATTGCCCTGATCGGTTTCCTGCACCTGCCGGACTTCTTCTCCTGGCTGCGCCTGCAATCGGAGCTGGTGTTGCCGCCCCAGGCGCTGGAGCAGGTCAATCCGGTGATCGACCAGTTGCAACAGTCCAAGGGCGGCCTGCTTTCCGTGGGTATCGTCATCGCCCTGTACACCGCATCCGCTGGTGTGCGCCTGATGATGAGCGCCATGAATGCCGCCTACGATGTGGTCGAGGGCCGGCCGATCTGGAAGCGCTTCCCGCTGTCGATTTTCTACACCGTCGGCATTGCCGGCATGTTGCTGGCCGCTGCCGCGCTGATGGTGCTTGGGCCGCAGGTGATGGGCTGGATCGCCGGGCAGTTCGGGCTGGAAGATTTCATCGTCACGGTGTGGACCATCGCCCGCTGGCCGGTGATCGTGATCCTGATGATGGTGGCGGTCGCGTTGATCTACTACGTGATGCCCGACGTCAAACAGGAGTTCCGTTTCATCACCCCGGGCTCGGTGCTGGCGGTGGTGGTGTGGATTGTCGCGTCCCTAGGGTTCGCGTTCTACGTCAAGACGTTCGCCAACTACAACGCCATGTATGGCAGCATCGGTGCGATCATTGTGCTGCTGCTGTATTTCTACATTTCCGCCGCGGTGCTGTTGCTGGGCGCGGAAATGAATGCGGTGATCGAACATATGTCCAGCGAGGGCAAGGACCCGGGCGAGAAAGTCCCCGGCGAACTCGATGAACATCCCAAACAACACGTTTCCGGCCTGGGGCGCGATCAGTCGCTCAAGCCGAACACTGACGAAGCCTGACCATGATCCGTGAAATCCTGAAGATGGGCGACGAGCGCCTGCTGCGCATTGCCCCGCCGGTGCCCGCCGAAATGCTCGACGGCCCGGAGCTGTGGCAACTGATCGACGACATGTTCCAGACCATGGAAAGCGTCGGCGGTGTCGGCCTGGCCGCGCCGCAGATCGGTGTCGACCTGCAACTGGTGATCTTCGGCTTCGAGCACAGCGAACGTTACCCGGACGCCGAAGCCGTTCCGCAGACGATCCTGATCAATCCGCTGATCACGCCGCTCAGTCCGCTGATGGAAGAGGGCTTCGAAGGCTGCCTGTCGGTACCCGGCCTGCGGGGCGCGGTGGATCGTTATCAGCAGATCCGCTACGAAGGCGTCGACCCCAAGGGCGAGCCGATTGTGCGTGTGGCCTCGGGCTTTCACGCGCGGGTGGTGCAGCATGAATGCGATCACCTGATCGGGCGCCTGTACCCGTCGCGCATCACCGATTTCAGCAAGTTCGGTTTTACTGAAGTGATGTTCCCGGATCTCGATCCCAACGCTGACGACTGATCAGCCAGTGCGCGGCGCCAGCTCCATGGCAATCATCGGCTTGCTCCGCGCGTAACGGCTCAAACGCTCGGCCATGGCCTGGGGCAGGGCGGGGTCGAAGGTGAACCCGCGCCGCTCGTAGAAACCACGCAGGTCCGGGTGGCAGAACAGCCACACCGGCGTCTCCACATCTTTCACCGCCGCCGCAATCAAATGCGCGGCAATGCCCTGTTCGCGACAGGCCGGATCAACGAAAAGCCCGGTCAGCCAATGCCCGCCGAACACTGGCCGAAGGCACAGCGCAGCCACGATCTCCTCGCGCCGCGCCACCCACAATTGCGCCTCGCGCACCGCTTTCATCGACGATTGATGCTGGCGGTAGAACTTGTTCATCAAAGGCCAGGACAGGTCGTCGAGCTGGCTGTAGCGGGTGTCGGTCATGAATCGGACTGCCGGTGCAAAAGTCGCGGATTATAAAACAACGTACTCGCCGGGATAGGTGTATACCTGATCTCACATCCCCTTCAGAGGAGTACGCGTCATGTCCAAAAGTATGGATGCGAAGAAAGCTGCGAAGAAGAAACCGGCCAAGACCGCCATCGAGAAACGCCATGAGAAAAGGGCGAAAAAAGTCGACATTTTTGGCCATTGATACCGTTCCTCGGGAGCCCGCTTTTCGGGCTCCTTTCTTCTCTGCAAAAAATAATCTGCAAGATTTCCCACTGGTGTTGCACAGAACGATCAGACCTTCGTTCCGAGCCACGCCATGCCCCACTATTTCGACGATGCCCATCGCCAACAGATCGAAACCCTGTGTCAACGCTTCACCGCCCGTACCGAGTGGCCGACCTGGCTGTTGCTGATTGGCGTGTATGCCGGTTGGTTCTCCGTAATGCTCGGCAGCGAATGGCTCGGTCTCTGGTGGAGCACACTGCTGCTGATTCCGTTGCTGGTGTTGTGGCTGTCGGTGCAGCACGAATTGCTCCACGGGCATCCGACGCGCTGGACCTTCATCAACAAAGTCCTCGGCTACGCGCCGTTTGCGGTGTGGTATCCCTACACCCTCTATCGCGACAGCCATCTGCAGCACCATCGCGACGAAGACCTGACAATCCCCGGCGTCGACCCCGAAAGCCGCTACCTGAGCGCCGAGCGCTGGCAGGGCAGTTCGCTGTTCAAACGAAACCTGCATTGGCTGAACAAGACCGTGCTTGGCCGATTCATCCTCGGCGCGCCGCTGGCGTTGCTGGCGCTGGCCGGTGAGGAACTGCAACGCCTGAAAAGCGGTGAACGCCAGGCCTGGCTGATGTGGTTGACCCACGGTGCCCTGACTGTGCTGATGCTGGTGTTCATCGCCCGCTACAGCGTATTGCCGGTCTGGCATTACCTGCTGCTGATCAGCATCCCGGCGCTGTCGATTGCGATGGTCCGTTCTTACTATGAACACCGGCCGCACACACAACCGGAGCAACGCACGGTGCTCAACGAAGCCGGATGGCCGTGGCGCTGGCTGTTCCTGAACCTGAATTTCCATCTGGTGCACCACGATCTGCCGAAGCTGGCGTGGTATGACTTGCCCAAGGCCTACCGCATGCGCCGGGAGCAATGGATTGAACGCAGCGGCGGATTTCTGGTGCAGGGCTATGGGCAATTGTGGCGCCGGCACGGCATCAAGCCGATCGACAGTCCGCAGCATCCGTTTATTTGAGGCGACCATGACGTCAGGTTACGCAGAGCTGTTGATGTACATCGCACCTGAGACGATCCGCGCGGCGAACGAACAGTGGCTGGCGCGGATTCTCGAACACCTGGGCCATTCGCGGCTCAGTGCCGAAGGCTTGTCGCTGCCGGAACTCTGGCTGTCGCCGCAACTGCTGCTGACCCAGACCTGCGGCTATCCGCTGATGACCGCGTTGCGCGGGCAGGTCAGGCTTGTCGGGCGCCCGCGCTACGAATTGCCGGACGCCACGGCCGGCAATCATTGCAGCCTGATCCTTGCCCGCGCCGATGATCCGCGCCGCAGTCTGGCGGAGTTCTTTGACAGTCGCGGGGTGATCAACAGCGAGGACTCCAACAGCGGCATGAACCTGTTGCGCCAGCGTCTGGCACCGTTGCAGCGGGACGGCCGTTTTTTCGCTTCGGTCGGCCTCAGTGGCGGTCACCGCGAGAGCCTGCGCTGGTTACGCGAAGACCGCGCCGATCTGGCGGCCATCGACAGCGTGACCTTTGCCTACCTGGCGCAACACGCACCCGAAGAGGTCAGCGGCGTGCGGGTGGTGGCGCGCAGTGCGTTCAGCCCGACCTTGCCCTTCATCACCGCTGCCTGCACGACGGACCGGCAGATCGAGCAACTGCGCCGGGCCATGAACCGCAGCCTGCAAGACTTGCCGGATGTGGCCCGTGTCCTCGGTCTGCCCGAAGTCTTGCCGGCCAGCGAAAGCGATTATCTCGTCCTGCTGGATTACCAGCGCGAGGCCGAAGAATTGGGTTATGGCCGCTTGCGCTAGCGGCTTCGGCTAATTCACAAATGGAATATAAAAATTCTTTTTAAGTATTTTTAACGCATAAGGCACCTTGCTAGGATCGCGCCACCGGACGACCGGACATTCAGCGACCCTTTTCCAAGGAGCCCCCATGTCCGGCGCCGACGCATCCCATCGCAATCATGTAAACACGTTGTTTCGCGACCATTACCAGTGGTTGTGCGCACGCCTGCGCCGGCAATTGAATGATGCAGCCAGCGCCGAAGACATCGCCGCCGAAACCTTCGCGCAACTGCTCGAAGCACCAGGCCTGACCGCCATCCGCGAACCTCGCGCCTTGCTCACCACCATCGCCCAGCGCCTGTTGTATGAACGCTGGCGGCGGGGCGATCTGGAGCGTCGGCATCTGCAACAACTGCAACAGAGTGACCTCGATCACGCGCCGTCCCCCGAAGAACTGGCAGACCTGTCGCAGAGCCTCAAGCACCTGGACCGGACGCTCCAGCGCCTGCCGGGCAAGGTGCGCTCGACCTTTCTGCTGGCCCGCATCGACGGCCTGACCTACCCGCAAATCGCTGCCGAACTGGGTATCTCCCAGCGTTCGGTGAGCCTGTACATGACCCGTTCCCAGGCCCTGTGCAACCGCCACAGCGCCAACCAAACCCTGATTTCCTCCCAGAACAAGAGGTCCGCATGAGATCGATCAAAACCCTGCTCGGCAGTTCGCTGCTGGCCCTGACCCTGACTGCCGGCCACGTTGTCGCTGCGGAAACAAAAGCGCCGATCCACTTCGGTGACATCACCTGGGAAAGCGGCAGTTTCATCACCGAAGTGCTGCGCCTGATCGTCGAGAAAGGCTACGGCTACCCGACCGACACACTGCCGGGCAGCACCGTCAGCCTCGAAGCGGCGCTGGCGAAAAACGATATTCAAGTGATCGGCGAAGAGTGGGCCGGGCGCAGTCCCGCGTGGGTAAAGGCCGCTGCCGAAGGCAAGGTATTCGGCCTCGGCGACACGGTGAAGGGCGCCACCGAAGGCTGGTGGGTGCCGGAGTACGTGATCAAGGGCGACCCCGAGCGCGGGATCAAACCGCTGGCACCGGAGCTGAAATCGGTGGCCGACCTGCCGCGTTACAAGGATGTATTCAAAGATCCGGAAGACCCGAGTCGCGGGCGTTTCCTCAACAGCCCGACCGGCTGGACTTCGGAAATCGTCAACAGCCAGAAGCTCAAGGCCTATGCGCTGAACGACAGCTTCGTCAACTTCCGCACCGGCTCCGGCGCGGCGCTGGATGCCGAGGTGGCGTCGTCGATCAAGCGCGGCAAACCGGTGCTGTTCTACTACTGGTCGCCGACACCGTTACTCGGTCGCTTCAAACTGGTGAAGCTGGAGGAGCCGCCGTTCGACGCCGAAGCCTGGAAAACCCTGGCCGACGCCAACAACCCCAACCCGAAAGGCACCCGCTCGATGCCGGCGAGCCTGGCGATTGGCGTGTCGGCGCCGTTCAAGGCGCAGTACCCGGAACTGGTGACGTTCTTTGAGAAAGTCGACTTGCCGATTGATCTGCTGAACCAGACCCTGGCCGGGATGAGCGAAAAGCGCCAGCAGCCACGTCAGGTGGCCGAAGCATTTCTGCGCGATCAACCACAAGTCTGGAAACCATGGGTACCGGGTGAGGTGGCGAATAAAATCAGCGGCAGTCTGTAGTTCTTTTCCGATTATTGTGTCGCTTCAAAAGTTGCCATTGCGAGTCGGTCGCAATGGCAACAAACAACCCGCCCGCTGAACCGATTCTTGTCCGTTTTTTGTCCTTAATCCCCGTGGTACTGGCCGACTAGTGGCCTTGCGCAAGGCTTTGCGCTGTCTATGCTCACACGTAACTAACTATGTCGACCGCCATCCAAAGCGCCTCGATGGCAATCGGTTAGCCGAGAACAAAGCTGCCAGAGTGCGCAATCCAAGGCACCGACACTTAACCGGCAAGGAGCATGTTTTTTAAATGGAAGTTCTTCTACACGTTAGGAATGGCCCGTTCGCGGGCTATCAAGAGAAGGATGTCTTGATTAGAGCGTCGCTGCATGGACTCTTTGATTAATCATCGTTTATCACCTGACAACTTCCTCCCGTGGAGGAATGCGTGTGCCTGTTCTGTGGAACGTAGTGGTGGATTCTGAAAGACCTGAACTTTCATCAAATCAAAAGACCGCGCTCAAGGTGATAGAGACATGTTCAACCTACATCACAAGGCTGACCTGCAGGAAATCGAACGCTTCAGCTGTGCCCTGACCGAAGCCAATGCCAAGCTGGAGGCGATCAGCCGTTCGATGGCGATGATCGAATTCACCCCAGACGGCATCGTGCTGGATGCCAATGACAACTTCTGCAAGACCATGGGCTACAGCGCCGAGGAAGTACGCGGCAAACATCACCGGATCTTTTGTGAGGAAGAGTTCTATCGCAGCGAGGAATACGCCAAGTTGTGGCGTGACCTGGCCCGAGGCGACCCCCTCAGCGGGACATTCCTGCGCCTGAACAAGCGTGGCCAGGAGATCTGGCTGGAAGCGAGTTACATGCCGGTGTACGGCCCGGACAAACAGGTTCGAAGCGTGATCAAAGTGGCCTCGGACATTACCGCGCGAGTGAACAAGGAAAAAGAAGAGGAAAGCATGCTCGCGGCCATCAGCCGTTCGATGGCGGTGATCGAGTTCACCCCGGAAGGCAATGTGATCTCGGCCAACGATAACTTCCTCAAGACCATGCAGTACTCGCTCAACGAAATTGTCGGCCATCACCACAGTCTGTTCTGTCACCGTGCGGAAGCCGAGTCGGCGCAGTACAAGGCATTCTGGGCTTCGCTCAATCGCGGCGAATATCACTCGCACCGCTTCGAACGCAAGAACAAGTCCGGGCAGACCGTGTACCTCGAAGCCTCGTACAACCCGTTGTTCGATGCCAAGGGCCGCTTGTACAAAGTGGTGAAGTTCGCCAGCGACATCACCCACCAGATGACGACCTTGCAGACCGCTGCGGAATCGGCCCACAGCACCTCGGTACAAAACGACGCCTGCGCGCAAAAAGGCTCACAGGTCGTGCAGCAAACGGTGCAGATCATTCAGGACATTTCCCGCGACCTCAACGAAGCGGCGCTGAGCATCGATGCGGTGAGCAAGCAGTCGGACATCATCGGCACCATCGTCCAGACCATTCGCGGGATTGCCGACCAGACCAACCTGCTGGCGCTCAACGCGGCCATCGAAGCGGCGCGGGCGGGTGAACACGGACGTGGTTTTGCGGTGGTGGCGGATGAGGTGCGCAGCCTCGCGGCGCGAACCAGTCAGGCGACCCTGGAGATTGTCGATGTGGTGCGCAAGAACCACGAGTTGTCATTGAGTGCGGTGTCGAGCATGCAGTCGAGCCTGAGCCGCACCGGGCTCGGGGTGGAACTGGCGAACGAGGCGGGGGACGCGATCCGCGAGATTCAGCAGGGCTCGCGGCATGTGGTGGATGCGATCAGCCAGTTCAACGAGACGTTGCAGTTGAACTGACGGCTTTACGGCTGAAAAAAAAGGATCCCCGTGGGGATCCTTTTTTCATTGCGCCGTTCGTTAGAGCGAGGCGAGGAACTTGTCAGCCGACTGGTCACTGAGCTTGACCGAGTTGGCGTCCTGTTTGTTCTGCTTCTCGGCTTCGGCCAGCTTCATCTTGTCCTGCAGGCGATCGGCGATCTCTTTGCCGATGGCCAGTTGTTTCTCCGGCGGCATGGCTTTGATGTCGTCCTCGGTCAGACCCATTTCCTTCAGGATACTGTCGCGCAGGCGCTGTTCCGGCGACTTGCTCATGTAGTCCTTGAATTCGTCCGTGGCGGAAGTGCCGGTGGTCTTGGTCGACGTGGCATCGGTCGCTTGCAGGTTTACACGCGTCTTGGCGAACGCCTCGTCGACGTTGTCGCTGATGCGCGTGGCTTCGCTGACTTGCTGGGTGGCGAGTTGCGTGGCCGAGCTCTGCACCTGATTGGTGGCGTCGGTGGTTTGCGCCTGCGCCTGGTTCTGCAGGGTTTGCAGCATGGCGCCGTGAAGCCCGCCTTGCAGGCCGGCCGCCGCCGTGGCGGTTGCGTCATCGGTGATGCGCTTGGGCAGATGAATCAGATCCGCTTGTTTCGAGCTGACCAACATGATGGAGGACCTTGTGGTAATTGCTGTCGGCGGTAAAACAGCAATTACCGTGCCTGAAGGCTAAACCCCATAAATTCAACAGGTTGACGCCATATGAACTCTGGTAGCGGTCATCCTTTGCCGTCCGGCGGCAGAAGATGACCGTTGTCCGTCAGCGATGGGCGATGTTTTCCAGCGCCAGGTTGCGGGTTCGAGGACCGAAGTAGCCGATGGTCAGCATCACGATCAGCATGCTGGCGACGATGAACGCCAATACGCCCGGCGTGCCGAAGTGGTCGAGGAACAGGCCGATCAACAGGCTGCTGAACACCGTCGACAAGCGACTGAACGAATAGCAGAACCCCACCGCCCGGGCGCGGATGTTGGTGGGGAACAGTTCGCTCTGATAGGAGTGATAACTGAAGCTCAGCCAGGCGTTGCAAAAGGTGATCATCACGCCGCAGAAGATCAGGCCGAAGGCGCTGGTCTGCAACGCGAACAAGGTGCCGAAGGTCATGGCACCCAGGGCTGAGCCGACGATCTGCCATTTATTCTCGAAGCGGTTGGCGAACTTCACGAACAACAGCGGCCCGAGCGGGTAGGCGAGGGTGATGATGAACGCGTACATCAGGCTGTGAGTGACACTGACACCCTGACCGGAAAGCAGCGCCGGCAGCCAGTTGCCGAAGCCGAAGAAGCCGATGGCCTGGAAGATGTGGAAGACGATCAGCATCAAGGCCCGACGACGGTAGGGCGGCTGCCAGATGTCGGCAAAACGGCCCTTGCCTTCGACATCCACCGCTACCGCTTCCGGTGCGTCCAGTGGTTGACGATGATCCTTCTCGCAGCGTGCCTCGATGCCGTCGAGAATCCGGTTCGCCTCGTCGAAGCGACCATGCTGGGCCAGCCAGCGCGGCGACTCCGGCAGGCGTTTGCGCAACCACCAGATGAACAGCGCAAACACTGCACTCGCCAGCACCACCCAGCGCCAGCCGGACACCCCGAATGGCGCCTGCGGCACCAGCCACCAGGACATCAGCGCCACTGCCGGTACTGAAAGAAACTGCACGAAAAACGCGAAGGCAAACGCCGAACTGCGCATGCGTTTGGGCACCAGTTCCGAGAGGTAGGCGTCGATGGTCACCAGCTCGATGCCGAGGCCGATGCCCACCAGAAAACGCATGCAGATGATCCCCAGTGCCGAACTCTGCACGCCCATCAGCACCGTGGCCACGGTGTACCAGACCAGCGCGAAGGTGAAGATCGCCCGTCGCCCGAAACGATCCGCCAACGGACTGAGCAGACTGGCACCGAGAAACAACCCGAGGAACGTCGCCGAGGCGAACGCGGCCTGATCGGAGAAACCGAACACGCCCTGATTGCCGGTGGCGAAGATGCCGTCACGGATCAGGCCGGGGCTGATGTAGGCGGTCTGGAACAGGTCGTAGAGTTCGAAGAAACCACCAATCGACAGCAACGCCACCAGCCGCCAGATCGTGGCGACTGCCGGCAGGCGGTCGATGCGGGCGGAAATCTGTGCGGCGCGTATCGGGTCGATGCCGTCGCGTTGCGCGGCGGCGGGGGCGTGTGCAGTCATGGGCCGATCCATTTTTTTATGATGGAAAAGCTTAGCCTGCTATCGGAAATCAAGGATTGCTTATATCGGCGGCTTACGCAGGAAAACCGCCGATTTCTTGCAATATCCGCTTACCAATCAGCGATTCATGCTGCGGGTGCCGGATCCGGCAGCGCCGAGGCCGGCAAACCGAACACCTTATCGAACAGCCAGTTGAAGGCGAAGGTGTAGCAGGGGATGAACACGATCAGCGCCAGATCCAGCAGAAAGGCCTGCACCAGGCTGATGCTCATCCACCAGGCAATCAGCGGAATCAGGAACACGATCAGCGTCAGCTGGAAACCGACGGCGTGGGCGATGCGCCGTTTGACCGTGCGGGTGCGCGAGACCTGACGGCTTTCCCAGCGCTCGAACAGCGAGGTGTAGATGAAGTTCCAGGTCACGGCGATGGTGGTGATGATCACTGCCAGCGGGCCGGTGCTCCCTGGCGAGGTGCCCGACAACAGGGCCAGGCCGAGGGCCGAGAAGGTCATGCCGATCACTTCATAGAGCGACACGTAGACCAGTTTACGTTTGACGCCTTGCATGGGGAATTGCCTCTTTCTTGCGACTTGTGGCCAACGGGGCTGGCGAAGGCGACGAAAGATAGCTTCAATGGAGGTGACAGAAAAAGTCAGCAGCTTTCAGTTTTATTGATAGGTAGAAGATGTGAATTTCAACAGCGAAAGCATCGAACTGTTTCTCGCCGTAATCGAGCGCGGTTCTTTTTCCGCCGCTGCCAGGGCGTTGGGCAAAGTCCCGTCAGCGGTAAGCATGGCCATCGGCAATCTGGAGGCCGAACTCGGCTACCCGCTGTTCGACCGCAGTCACCGCGAACCGCAACCCACGGCCATGGCGCTGTCGCTGGTGCCCCATGCGCGATTGATCGCCGATCAGCTCAAGCAATTGCAGGTGCATGCGGTGCAGTTGTCGTTGGGGCTGGAGAGCAAGTTATCGATCGGCGTGGCGACGGATATCGATCGCCGACGGTTACTGGCGGCCATCAAGGAAATCAGTGAGCGCCATCCGCTGCTCGACATCGAAGTACTGACCGCGCCGCAGGATGACGTGTTGGCGATGCTTCACAGCGGTCGGGTCAGCGTGTGCCTGGCGTTCGCCGGGTTGAGCGTGAATGTGCTGGAGCGCTTTCAGTTTGTCGGTAGTGAACGGATGATCGCCACGCTGGCGGCGGACAGTCCGCTGTTGCAGGGGCAGGATCTGTTTCTCGAAGATCTGGTGCATGTGCGGCAGATTGTCGTCGGCAGTCGCGACTTGCCGATCAGCGAAACCCGGCCGCTGGTAGCCGAATCCCACTGGCGCACCGACAGCCTGGAGACGGCGCTGGAGATGGTCGAGGCGGGGCTGGGCTGGGGCAATTTTCCGCTGTCGGTGGTGCAGCCATGGCTCGATAGCGGACGATTGAAGCGGCTGAATTTCCGCAACATCGAAAACGGCCTGGTGCTGCCGGTGCACGCGGTGTGGCTCAAGAGCCAGCCGTTGCAGAAGGGGGCGCTGGCTCTTGTGGAGTTGCTGGGCGGTTGAGTCAGGTGCTTTCGCGGATTTTCAGTTCGAAGCCCATGTCCTCCACCGGACGCGCCACGCTGTTGCCGGCCATCAGCGTCAGCATCTGCTCCGCCGCACGCCGTCCGATGGCCTCGCGCGGGGTGTTGATGCTGCTCAGGCGCGGCACCATGTGCTCCGACATCGGCAGGTCATTGAAGCCGAGGATCGCCACTTGCTCGGGGATCCGGATCCCGTTGCGCAGCGCCTCGAGCAGGGCGCCCTGGGCCAGGTCGTCGTTGCCGAAGAAGATCGCATCGACGTCCGGATGCGCCGCCAGCAGTTGCAGGAACAACTCGCCACCCAGGCCCACGGACGAAGAGCGCGGGGTCAGCACTTCCAGATCCGGGTCGTAGCGACCGGCCTTCTGCAGTGCCTTGCGAAAGCCTTCACCGCGCAGCAGGGTGCGCTGATCGAGCTGCGCGCCGATATAGGCCAGACGCTTACGGCCACGGGACAGCAAATGCTCGGCGGCGGTTTCCCCGGCGCTGAGCTGGGAGAAGCCGACGCAATTCACGCCGGCGGCGCTGTCCAGTTCCATCATGTACACGCAGGGAATGTTGCTGGCCTCGATCATCCGCCGCGAGGTTTCGGTACGGTCGAAGCCGGTCAGCAGCAGACCCCGTGGCTGATAGGCCATGTAGTTGCGCAGCAGGTTTTCTTCTTCATCGCGGGAATAGTGGAAGTTGCCGATCAGCACTTCGAAGCCCTTGGGCGTGAGCACCCGATGAATGGCTTCCAGGGTGTCGATGAACAACAGGTTGGCCAGCGAAGGCACCAGTACCACCACCGAATGGCTCTGGGCCGAGGCCAGGGCGCGGGCGGCGGGGTTGACCACGTAGTTGAGTTCCAGCGCGGCTTTCTGGACTTTTTCCACCAGTTCGGTGGCGACGGTGCTGACCCCGCGCAAGGCGCGAGATGCGGTAATCGGACTGACGCCGGCCAGCCGGGCAACTTCATTGAGGGTGGGACGGCCGGTGGTGCGGGTGTTTTTATCGTTTTTAGGGGTGGTCATCGGGCGGCTTGCCAAACAAAAATCAAGGCACTAAGGTAGCGCTGTCCTTATGCAGCTGCAAATGCGTGAGCGAGGTCCTGCCTGATCCTCGCTTTTTGGCGTTGGGACAAAACCTGCTGCAACCCAAAAAAACGACAAGAAGGCGTCGGCAACTTCTGCCTGTGCACTAGAGTCATAGCTAGCAAAGGTAGCGCTGTCTGCGCGCTGAGGTGTTACATGAATCATCCCATCACCGCCCTGGTCATCATGGGCGTTGCCGGTTGCGGCAAGACGTGCGTCAGCGAGGCCCTGTGCCAATTGAGCGGCGCCACTGCCATTGAAGGCGATACTTTCCATCCGGCCGCGAACATCGAAAAGATGAGCGCGGGGATCCCCCTGAACGACGAAGACCGTGCCGGCTGGCTCGACAGCCTGTGCGATGAGCTGCGTCGTGTTGACGCTCTGGGCGAACGCCCGGTGCTGACCTGCTCGGCCCTCAAGCACATTTACCGCGAACGTCTGCGCAGCGCTTTGCCGGGCCTGGGCTTCGTGTTTCTCGAATTGACGCCGGAAGTTGCCGCCGACCGCGTGTCCCATCGCCCGGGCCACTTCATGCCGGCGACGCTGATCGAAAGCCAGTTCGCCACCCTCGAATCGCCGGTCGGCGAGCCGTTGACCCTGGCCCTGAACGCCTCGATCCACAGCGTTGAAGAACTGGCGTCGCAAGCCCACGTCTGGTGGCAGGCCCATGGCCTGAAACAGGCGGTATGAGTGTGATTGTGAAGATAGCGCTGTCCTTTCGACTTCTGATTAACCCGCTTTAATAACAACAACAAACCAGGAGACACCCCCAATGTTTGGCATGTCCCATGACGCCTACCTGCTGCTTGATGCAGTAGTCACGGTGATCGGGCTTATCGTCCTGATCACCAAGTTCAAGATTCACCCCTTCATTGCCCTGACCATCGCCGCCGCGTTCCTCGGCCTGACGTCCGGCATGCCGATCGGCACCATCATCAAGGCGTTCCAGGACGGCTTCGGTGGCGTGCTCGGTTTCGTCGGCATCATCCTCGCGCTGGGCACCATGCTCGGCAAGATGATGGCCGAATCCGGCGGTGCCGATCAGATCGCCCAGACTCTGATCCGCGCGTTCGGCAAAGAGCGCGTGCAGTGGGCCATGATGTTCGCCGCGTTCCTGGTGGGCATTCCGCTGTTCTTCGAAATCGGCTTTGTATTGCTGATTCCGCTGGTGTTCATCGTTGCTCGCCGCACCGGTGTGTCGATCATCAAGATCGGCATCCCGCTGCTCGCCGGCCTGTCCGCCGTGCACGGTCTGGTGCCACCGCACCCGGGCCCGCTGCTGGCCATCGGCGTGTTCGGTGCCGACATCGGCAAGACCATTCTCTATGGTCTGATCGTCGCGCTGCCGACCGCCATCATTGCCGGTCCGATCTTCGGTACGTTCATCGCCAAGCACATTCCGGGCACGCCGAATCAGGAACTGGTCGATCAACTGGCCCGTGAAACCGATTCGACCAAGCTGCCAAGCTTCGGCATCACCCTGGTCACCGTGCTGCTGCCGGTGTTCCTGATGCTGCTGAAAACCTTCGCCGACGTGGCGCTGCCGGACGGTCATTTCTTCCGCACCTGGATGGACATGATCGGTCACCCGATCTCGGCGCTGTTGCTGGCGTTGCTGCTGTCGCTGTACACCTTCGGCCACAAGCAGGGCATCGGTTCCCAACAGATGCTCAAGTGGCTGGATGCGAGCCTGGCGCCTACCGCCGCGATCATCCTGATCATCGGTGCCGGCGGCGGCTTCAAGCAGATGCTGGTGACCAGCGGCGTGGGTGACGTGATCGGCCACATGGCGGTCAGCGCGCAGATCTCGCCGATCTTGCTGGCATGGCTGGTGGCGGCGGTGATCCGCATCGCGACCGGTTCGGCCACCGTGGCGACCATTACTGGCGCAGGCATTGTGGTGCCGGTAGTCGGGATGATCCCGGGCGTGAACCGTGAGCTGCTGGTGCTGGCCACCGGTGCTGGTTCCCTGATCCTGTCCCACGTCAACGACGCCGGTTTCTGGCTGGTGAAGCAGTACTTCAACATGACCGTGGCCGAGACCTTCAAGACCTGGACCGCGATGGAAACCATCCTGTCGGTGGTTGGCCTGGGTTTCATTCTGTTGCTGTCGCTGTTCGTCTAACGGCGAATCGCAGGCACAAAAAAACCGCAGCGATGCGGTTTTTTTGTGGGTGATGACTTTTCACGGAATCCACAAATCTTTGTGGGAGCGAGCTTGCTCGCGATAGCGGTGGTCCAGTCGACGTCTTTGTTGCAGTGACGACCTCATCGCGAGCAAGCTCGCTCCCACAGGTTTTGCGTCAGCCGCTTGTTTTCTGTACCAGGCCATCCGCCCGGAACATCCCGCGAATCCCGCGTACCGCCTGACGAATCCGGTCCTGGTTTTCGATCAGCGCGAAGCGCACGTGATCGTCGCCGTATTCACCGAAACCGACACCCGGCGAGACGCAGACCTTGGCCTCGGCCAGCAGCTTCTTGGCGAATTCCAGCGAACCGAGGTGCGCGTAGGCTTCGGGAATCTTCGCCCAGACGTACATCGAAGCTTTCGGGTTCTCGACCATCCAGCCCAGCTCATGCAGCCCTTTGACCAGCACGTTGCGGCGCTGGCGATACTGCTCGGCGATGTCGCGCACGCATTGCTGATCGCCTTCCAGCGCAGCAATCGCGGCCACCTGCAGCGGGGTGAAAGTGCCGTAGTCGTGGTAGCTCTTGATCCGCGCCAGGGCGCTGACCAGCTCCGGGTTGCCGACCATGAAACCGATGCGCCAGCCCGCCATGTTGTAGCTCTTGGACAGGGTGAAGAACTCCACCGCGATGTCCTTGGCGCCCGGCACCTGCATGATCGACGGGGCTTTCCAGCCGTCGTAGACGATGTCGGCGTAAGCCAGGTCGTGGACCACCAGTACGTCGTACTGTTTGGCGAGGGCGATCACCCGCTCGAAGAAATCCAGCTCCACGCACTGTGCGGTCGGGTTGGACGGGAAGCCGAGGATCATCATCTTCGGCTTCGGGATCGAACCGCGAATCGCCCGTTCCAGCTCATCGAAGAAGTCCACGCCCGGCACCAGCGGCACCGACCGCACCTGGGCGCCGGCAATCACGGCACCGTAGATGTGAATCGGGTAGCTCGGGTTCGGCACCAGCACGGTGTCGCCCTGATCCAGGGTCGCCAGCATCAGGTGCGCCAGGCCTTCCTTGGAACCGATGGTGACGATGGCTTCGCTTTCCGGGTCGATATCGACCTCGTAGCGGTCCTTGTACCAGTTGGAAATCGCCCGGCGCAGGCGCGGAATGCCTTTGGACGTGGAGTAACCGTGGGTGTCTTCGCGTTGTGCAACCTGCACCAGTTTTTCAACGATGTGCGGCGGCGTGGCGCCGTCGGGGTTGCCCATGCTCAAGTCGATGATGTCTTCGCCACGACGTCGGGCGGCCATCTTCAGCTCGGCAGTGATGTTGAAAACGTAAGGGGGGAGTCGATCTATGCGCGCAAAGCGGCGCGGCGAACCTTGTTCAGCCATTGTTGCCTCGGATAACGTAAGCGCCCGGAACCGTCCGAGCGACGCTGGTCACTGCGGTGACCTGTGGCGGAAGATAAGGGCAGCGATGGCAGACTGTCCAGCGTGCACGACAACAATTTTTTCCCAAGGAAAACGGTCAATGGAATTCACCAGCGGCTTCTTGCTGAGCCTTTCGCTGTGCCTGGACATCGGCGTGGCCAACATCGCGATGATCACCCTGGCCATGCAACGCGGCTATTTTCAAGGCTTTGCCCTGGGCCTCGGCACCTGCGTCGGTGACCTGATCTACGCGGTGCTGGCCCTGGCCGGAATGACCGTTCTGCTGCAATACGAAACCGTGCGCTGGGTGCTGTGGATTGGTGGTTCGGCGCTGTTGATCTACTTCGCGGCGAAGATGATCTATTCGGCGATCCACCACGAAGCGCAACTGGCAGCGACGGCAGAAGTCGGCCAGAACTCCCATCGCAAGGAATTCTTCCGCGGGATTTTTCTCGCCATGTCTTCGCCGAGCGCCATCCTCTGGTTCGCGGCGGTGGGCGGCACGTTGATCGCCCGTTCCGGTGGCGGCGGTCCGCTCAGTTCAGCGTTGTTCCTCGGCGGCTTTCTGTGTGCCGGGCTGCTGTGGTCGGCGGGGCTGTGCTTTGCCGCAAGCCATGGCGGCAAACTGCTGGGCGACAAGCTGTTGCGCTATTCGTACATGGCATCTGCAGCGATCTTCTGCTATTTCGCGGTCTACGTGATCGTATCCGGCTATAACGAGTTCGTCGGCTCCGGCGCCGCCGAGGCCCTGCATACGCTGTAAATGTGCGAATCGGGTTTGGCTTCTATACTCCCAGCCGAACCCACTTTTTTCGTTCCAAGGAGTCGAGTCATGGATGAGCAAAAACGCGTCGAAGTGGCTGAACCTCGCTTCGAACATGGACACTTCCTGCTGATTGCAGGTTTTCGCGATCGCTTTACCAAAGAGACCGTCCAGGACATCCCTGCGCTGTGGGAAAAACTCATCCCGCACATCGGAAATATTCCGGGGCAGAAGGGCGAAGTGACCTACGGCGTGTGCAGCAATTTCGACGGCAACGGCGGTTTCGATTACATGGCCGGGGTCGAAATCAGGAAGCTGGATGACTTCCCACAGGAAAAGTATCCGTGGATCGAAATCCTTCCGCGCCAGTACGCGGTGTTCGAACACAAGGGTTCGCTCGACCTGCTGCCGAAGACCCTTGAGTACATCTACAAGACCTGGCTGCCGGCCTCCGAATACAAGGGGCTGAATGCCCCGGAGCTGGAACGCTACAGCGCCGATTTCAATCCGAAGCTCAAAACCGGCAAGCTGGAAATCTGCGTCCCGGTCGAAAAGAAAACCTGATGGGCACCCGGCAGCGCGAACCTGTTTCGCGCTGCCGCTCGAGCCCTATTTGCCCTTGATCCGTCGTGCCCGCAACAGGTCGATGCCCAGGGTGATGAAGCCGAAAAAGCTGATACCCAACACCATCAACAAACCGATTTCCATGCTGCTCATAAACTGTTCCCCTTCGGGTGATCAGAGACAATGCTCAGGAATAGACCGTCCCGAATCCGAAGAAAAGCGCTTATACGCAGGCTTTACGCCGCCCATGCGGATCGATATGAACACCTTATTCCTTTATCCTTGGCGGCCCTGTTTCCACTGATTTCGAGCTGCCATGAACACCGTCATCCGCCACGTCACCGCCGCCGACCTGGATCGCTGCTACGCCATCGAAACCCTCGCCTATGAAGGCGACGAAGCCGCGACCCGCGAGAAGATCGCCACGCGTATCGCCACCTGGCCGGACGGTTTCATCGTCGCCGAGGTGGACGGGCAGGTGGCCGGCTTCATCAACTCCGGCGCGGCGTTTGAAGTGCAGATGTCCGACGAGGCGTTCAAGGAACTGATCGGCCACGACCCGGCCGGGCCGAACGTGGTGATCATGTCGGTGGTGGTTCACCCGGACTATCAAGGCCTGGGTCTGGCCAAGCGTCTGCTGGGCGAGTTCATCGAGCGCATGCGCGCCCAGGGCAAGGCGACGATTCACCTGATGTGCAAGGAACGGCACATCCCGCTGTACGCCGGATTCGGTTTTGCCTACATCAAGCCGTCCGAGTCCGACCACGGCGGGATGGCGTGGCACGAGATGATCCTGACCCTCTAAAGACTTCAGTAGAGCGTTTCACGCACCCGCGCCGGGGCCTCTCGGTCATAGGCCTCGGCATCGAACTGACCTTCGTTCAGACGCTTGTGAAACGCCCCCGCCGTCGGCAGTGCCGAGCGCGGTAGATGAGTTTGCGGATTCCACGCATCCGAACGCACAAACGCTTTCGAGCAATGGAAGAACGCCGCGTCCACCTTAACCAGCAACACCGTGCGCGCCGGTTTGCCGTTGACCGCGAAGCTTTCCAGCAACTCCGGATCAGCGCTGATAGTTGCGGTGCCGTTGACCCGCAACGTCTCGCCAATCCCCGGAATGATGAACAGCAGCGACACTCGCGGATCGTGCAACACGTTGCGCAAGGTATCGATGCGGTTGTTGCCCGGACGGTCCGGCAAAGCCAGGGTGCGTTCGTCAATGATCCGCACAAACCCCGGCGCATCACCGCGCGGTGAGCCGTCAATGCCATCGGCGCCCACCGAACTGACAATCACCAGCGGCGAGACCCGGACCATCGCCTGATAGTCCTCGTTGAGAAAACCGATCTGCTTGCGCACCGCCCGCTCGTGGGGCAATCCGTAAATGGCTTCCAGTGCTTCGATTGAATCGATCATCGTTGCTCCCTCGACGATTAGAAGAACAGGCCCATGCGCCGCTCGTAACCGATGCGACCCTTGTACGCTTCGCCGCTGTCGACGAAGCCATATTTGGCGTACAGCGCAATCGCGGCGTCGTTGTCGGCGTCCACCGACAGTTCCAGCCCTTTGATCTCCGGCCAGGCCTGACGCGCAACGTCCGCCAACGCCAGCAGACAGGCCTTGCCATAACCCTTGCCCTGGGCGCGGTGATCGACCTGCAATGCATGCAGGGTTGCGCTGTGCTCATCGGCCCATTCCGGCAACACCGGCGGGCGCTTGAGCAGCAAGAAGGCCACCGGCACTTCTTCGGCCAGCAGGGCAAAACCTTTCACGCCGGGGCCGGGTTTCGACAGCAGCGTGTGCAGGGCGCCGTGGATGTCGCCGGAGAACTTGATCTGCTCGGCGTGGATTTCAATGGCCTCGACCTGCAGGCGTTGGGCGGCGTTCAGGCTTTCGTAAGGCACGAGTCGGGCTGACACGGGAATTTCCTTTTTCCTACAAAGATGAGTCCCGGATTCTAGCGATTTTGTTCTCTTCGGAATTTTTTTGTTTCCGCTGTCGATCCGGCCAGTCGCCGAACGACAAAGGGTGTCTTCACAACAAAAACCAGGGAGAAAACCCATGAGTACGCAAGCGCAGATTCAAGCCATCATCGACACCTACCGTCAGGCCGTCATGACCAAGGACGTGGAAAAGGTCATGACCCTTTACGCCGACGACATCCTCTCGTTCGATGCGATCAAGGCCCTGCAATTCAAGGGCAAGGAGGCCTACCGCGCCCATTGGATCGCCTGTATGGAAATGTGCCCCGGCCCGCACATTTTCGAATTCCACGAAATCGCCATCGAGACCGGGGAAAACATCGCCTTCGCCCACTGGGTCGCCAACTGCGGCGGGATCAATGACAAGGGCGAAACCCAGAGTTGCTGGATGCGTGCCACTGCCTGCTATCGCCTTGTTGGCGGGACGTGGAAGATTGCCCACGAACACTGGTCGGCACCGTTCGATCCGATGACCGGTTCGACGCTGTTCGATGCGAAACCCTGATCTTCAGCCATAGTTGATCCGTCCGATTCAGGAGAACGCCATGAAGTATTTATGCCTGGTCTACAGCGATGAGCGCCTGCTGCATTCGTCGCCCGACAGCCCGGAAGACGCCGAGTGCTGGGCCTACGCCGAGTCGATCCAGGGCAGCGGCCGGATGGTCGCCGCCGAGGCGCTGGAATCGGTGCAGACCGCCACCACGGTGCGCATGCGCAACGGCAAGTTGTCGATCACCGACGGCCCGTTCGCCGAGACCAAGGAGCAACTGGCCGGTTTCTACCTGATCGACGCGCGGGACCTCAACGAAGCGATCCAGGTCGCCGGCAACATTCCGGCGGCCCGGGTCGGCAGCGTCGAAGTGCGTCCCGTGCGGCAGTTGAATGTCTGAGGTCGCGGCCCGGGTCGCGCAGGTCTACCGCGAAGACTCGCGGCGGATCCTCGCGACCCTGATCCGTCTGCTCGGCGATTTCGACCTCGCCGAAGAAGCCTTGCACGAGGCGTTCTTCGTCGCGGTCGAACGCTGGCAGCAGGATGGCGTGCCGGACAATCCACGGGCGTGGCTGGTGTCCACCGGGCGCTTCAAGGCCATCGACGTATTGCGTCGTCGCGCACGGTTCAAGGCCTCGCAGCCGTTGCTGCTGGCGCAACTGGAAGAGCTGGAACAGTCCGAATGGGACGTTGAAGACGTGGAAGACGATCGCCTGCGCCTGATCTTCACCTGCTGCCACCCGGCGCTGGCGGCGGACGCGCAAGTGCCGCTGACCCTGCGCGAAGTCTGCGACCTCACTACCGAAGAAATCGCCCGCGCATTTCTCTCGGCCCCGGCGGCGATTGCCCAGCGCATCGTGCGCGCCAAGGCGAAGATCCGCGACGCGAAAATCCCTTATCAAGTCCCGAGCCTGAACGAATTGCCCGAACGCCTCGACAGTGTGTTGCGGGTGATTTATCTGGTGTTCAACGAAGGCTACTCGGCGTCCGGCGGCACCCAGGTGACCCGCGAAGATTTGACCCGTGAGGCGATTCGCCTCGGGCGTCTGCTGCTGGAGTTGTTGCCGGATCCGGAAGTCATGGGCTTGCTGGCGTTGATGCTGTTGCACGAGTCGCGGCGTTCGGCTCGTTCATCGGCGGATGGGGAATTGATTCTGCTGGATGATCAGGATCGCAAATTGTGGAATGCCGAGCTGATTGCCGAAGGCTGCAATCTGGTGGAGCGGGCGCTGACCACCGGACGCTTCGGGCCGTATTGCCTGCAAGCGGCGATTGCGGCAGTGCATGCCGAGGCGCCGACGGCGGGGGAGACCGACTGGGAACAGATTGTCGGGCTGTATGACGTGTTGCTGCGGGCAGTGCCGTCGCCGGTGATCGAGTTGAACCGGGCGGTGGCGGTGGCCAAGCGTGACGGGGCGTTGGCCGGGTTGACCTTGATTGAAGGGATTCTGGATCGGGGGGAATTGCAGGATTACCACCTGGCGCATTCGGCGCGGGCGGAGTTTTGTCGGCAGTTGGGGCGGGTTGAGGAGGCGAGGGTGGCTTACCGGCGAGCCCTGGAACTGACCCGGCAGGAGCCGGAACGCAGGTTTATCGAAGGACGATTGCAGGAACTCACTCCGAGCAATCGCCCTTGAAAAAATGGGATCAGGCCTGTTGCCGCGTAGCAGCCATCACAATCTCCCGGATACAAACCCCCTGCGGCTGCCCATACGCATAGGCAATCGCCGTCGCCACATCCTCGGCGCTCAATACCGTGCCACCCATGTCCTGTTTCCACGCCTGATACCCGGTCTTGATCGCCTCATCCGTGGTATGGCTCAACAATTCGGTCTCGACCGCCCCCGGCGCAATCGTGGTCACCCGCACGTTATGCGGCGCCAGTTCTTCACGCAGGTTCTCCGACAACCCGTGCACCGCAAACTTGGTCCCGACATACGCCACATGGTTCGGGAAGGTCTTGCGCCCGGCCACCGAGCTGACGTTGATGATGGTGCCGTGCTTGCGCTCGATCATCCCGGCGACCACCGCGTGCACGCCGTTGAGCAGGCCCTTCACGTTGACGTCGAGCATCTGGTCCCACTGCGCCGGGTCCTGTTTGCTCATCTCGCCCAGCAGCATCACCCCGGCGTTGTTGATCAGCGCATCGGCCGGGCCGAACTGCGCTTCAGCCTCGGCTACAGCGGCCAGCAAGGCGGCGCGGTCGGTGATGTCGACGCGGCGGCTGAGGGTGTTCGGCAGTGCCAGCGCTTCGAGGCGTTCGATGCGGCGCGCCAGCAACAGCAGCGGATGGCCGGCAGCGCTCAAGCGGCGGGCGGTGGCTTCGCCGATGCCCGAGCTGGCGCCGGTGATGATGATCAATGGCTTGCCCATGGTTGGACTCCTGAAATAAGAAAAACAAATAACCAGATTCGGGACGCAGTATATTTAGCCCGCTGGAGGCTGAAAAATGCCTTATTCCTCTGTCTGCCATCGGAATCTCCTATGGATATCCGCCATCTCAAAGCCTTCCTCGCGGTGTTCGAGGAACGTAACATCACCGCCGCCGCGCAACGGCTGTTCATCAGTCAGCCCACGTTGTCGGTGACCATCAAACAGCTGGAAGAAGAACTCGGCGCGACGCTGTTCGTGCGTCAGCCCCGTGGTGTGGAGGTCAGCGACGAAGCGCGGTTGCTGTACCCGCAGGCGCGACGGATGGTGGCCGAGTCCGAGGCGTTGAGCCGGATGTTTCGCGGCCGCGAAAACCGTGCACCGCTGACCCTCGGCATTGAGGGCGACATCGCCGCCAGCCACATCGAAGCCTTCGTGCGCATGGCCCATCAGGCGTTGCCCAATCTGCTGTTGACCCTGGAGGAGGGCTGTCACGGCGAGGGTCGATTGGCGGTCGAGGAAATGTGCTGCGAGGACGAACTGTTCCTGCCGCTGTGGGAAGAGTCTTACGTGATGGCGCTGCCCCTCGATCACCCGATGGCCAACGCGCAGGCCGGCTGGGCGCCCGTCGAAGACTGGATCACCTGTCCGCAACATCCTTCGCATCAGCGGTTGATGGCGCTGTACGGACGTTCGCCGGAAGCGGTGGCGGGGCATGCCGGTTCACTGCAACAGGCGTTGCACATGGTGGCAGCGGGTGTCGGCGTGGCGATGTTGCCGCAGTCGCTGGTAAGCGGGCACGAGCGAATCGTCGTGCGAGCGCTGCACCTGCCGGCGCCCACCCGGCGGGTGGGGTTGTGTTATGCGGCGCAGGCGCTGGAGTTGCCGACGATGCGCGGGTTGCACGAATATTTTCAGGTGAACCGCCCGGCAGCCATCGAAGCCGCCTGAGCTATTCCAGCATCTTGCTCAATAACCAACTCCCCGCCGGCCCCGGCGGGTACAGCCGCGACCACAGGGCATCGACGAATACCGGTTTAGGCCAGCCGCGCACGTTCAGTTCCACCAGCAAACCGTTGCCGAAACGCTCCACCAGCCAGCGTGGCAGCGGTGCCCAGCCGAAGCCTTTTTCGGCCATTTCCAGCAGCATCAGATAACTCGGCGCCGACCACACTCGGCCTTTGCCGCGACTGTCATAGGGATTGACGATGGTGGCCAGACGCAGCTCGCGGTGCTGTTCAAGGACTGTTTGATCGATGGATTCCTGTATCGCCAATGGATGGTTTCGACCAACGAACAAGGCGATTTCAGTGCGCTCGGCGACAGTCGCGGTCGCCAGGTCCGGCGGGTAGTTGTCCTGCATCTCGGCGAATGCCAGATGCGCCCGACCGCGCTGCACCAGTTCGATCAGGTCATCGCACTCGGCGATCAGGCATTCCAGCTCCAGATCCGGATAGCGCTGCTCGAAGCCCACCAATGCGGCTTCGAAACGGTCGGACTGATAGGTGTCGGAAATCGCCACCGTGAGTTTCGGCTCGACGCCCTGGGCCAATTGCCGGGCGGTCATTTCCAGGCGGCTGGTGGCTGACAGAATCGCCTCGGCCCGTTGCAGCATCACGTGGCCGGCCGGGGTCAGGGTCGGTTTGCGGCTGCTGCGGTCGAACAGCACCAGATCCAGATCGATTTCCAGACTGGCGACGGCCGCGCTGACGGTGGACTGACTGCGCCCGAGTTTGCGCGCCGCTGCCGAAAAAGAACCCTGAGTCGCGGCCTGGACAAACGCCAGCAACACTTCCTGAGAAGCCATGAGCTATCGCCTTGATCGATGGTTATTGGTTATGAAGTATCGGTTCGGTGCTGGATCATGGCAACCATCTTCACAGAGGACTTCGGCCATGACTGCCAACAAATCCATCACTGAACGTATCTTCCAGGCCATCGGTTTCGAACTGCTGGCGATCCTGATCTGCACGCCGTTGCTGGCGTGGATCATGGGCAAACCGCTGGTCGAAATGGGCGCCGTCACCATGGCCATCGCGTTGCTGGCCCTGGGCTGGAACGTGGTGTTCAACGGCTTCTTCGACCGCATGCTCAAGCGCTGGAACATCGCCCACAACGCCTGGGTGCGGGTGGCACATGCGCTGCTGTTCGAGGGCGGGTTGATCGTGATGGGCGTGCCGCTGATTGCCTGGTGGCTGTCGGTCAGTCTGTGGCAGGCGTTCCTGCTCGACATCGGCGTGCTGCTGTTCTTCCTGCCGTACACCTACATCTACCACTGGGGTTATGACGTGGTGCGCGAGCGGCTGGTGATGCGCAGCGTCTGCCAGAACTGAAAACAAAAAATCGCAGCCTGCGAGGGCTGCGATTTTTTTTGTCCGGACTTTTTCGGGCTTAAAGAAACATCCCGCCCGACGCTTCAATCCGCTGACCGTTGATCCACTGTGCCCCCGGCGACAGCAACAAAGCCAGTGCGCCGCCGATGTCATCCGGCTGCCCGGCACGGCCCAGTGCGGTGTTGCTGGCGACCATGGCGTTCAGCGCCGAGTTGTCGCGCACCGCGCCGCCACCGAAGTCGGTTTCGATGGCGCCCGGTGCCAGGATATTCACGGCGATCTGCCGCGCACCCAGTTCCTTGGCCTGATAACGGGTCAGCACTTCCATTGCGCCTTTCATCGCCGCGTAGGCTGCGTAACCCGGCAGAGTGAAACGGGCCAGGCCGCTGGAAATGTTGATGATCCGCCCGCCATCGTTGATCAGCGGCAGCAGTTGCTGAGTCAGGAAAAACGGCCCTTTCAACTGCACATTCATCAGCAGGTCGAACTGCTCCGGCGTGGTGTCGGCGAAGGAGGCATGCACACCAATCCCGGCGTTGTTGATCAGGAAATCGAAGCGCGGCTGTCCGAGCTGTTGCAGTGCTTGTTCCACTCGCACGGCGAAATCGGCAAAACCTTCGCTGCGACCGACATCCAGCTGCAGCATCACGGCGTTGGCGCCGAGTGTTTTCAGCTCCTCGACCAGCGATTGCGCTTCATCGGCGCGGCTGTTGTAGGTGCCGATGATATCCACTCCTTGCGCGGCGAGGTGCAGGGCGGCGTTCTTGCCGAGGCCACGGCTGGCACCGGTGATCAATGCGATTTTGCGGTTCATGGGTCTTCCTCGAGAGCAGTGACGGTTGATGCAACAAAGTTTATTTATCCGCCATGGGGTGATAAACAGACTGAAACCGGAATCACTGGTCGGTCATGCCGAACAATCAACAGGTGGCCCATGAACAAACTGGAACTGCTGCGCACCTTCGTCCGGGTCAGTGAATTGTCGAGTTTCACGATGGCGGGGGAGAGTCTGGGGCTGCCGCGTTCGACGGTGTCCGAACAGGTGCAGGCACTGGAAACCTTGCTCGGCACGCGCTTGCTGCAACGCACCACGCGCCGGGTGCAGGCGACTCAGGACGGTCTCGCGCTGTACGAGCGCAGCAAGGATCTGCTGTCGCACATGGACGAAATCGAGAACCTGTTCCGTCAGGACGAAGCGTCGCTGACCGGGCGGATCCGGGTCGATATGCCGAATATTCTGTCGCGGCGGCTGATCATGCCGAAGCTGCCGGAATTCATGGCCCGTCATCCGAACCTGGAACTGGAAATCAGCAGCACCGATCGCCGGGTCGATCTGCTCGCCGAAGGCTTCGATTGCGTGGTGCGCATCGGTGCGCAGCCCGACCAATCGGTGGTCGCACGGCATCTGGGGGATTTCAGCATGATCAACTGCGCCAGCCCTGCGTATCTCGAGCGTTACGGCGTGCCGCAGACTCTTGAAGATCTGGCGCAGCATCGGCTGGTGCACTACGTCGGTGTGCTGGGTTCGCGTTCGGAGGGATTTGTCTACGAGCAGGACGGGCAGGTCCATCGCGTGCCGATGGCCGGCAGCGTGACGGTCAACAGCACCGATGCCTATGAATCGGCGTGCCTGGGGGGATTCGGTCTGATCCAGGTGCCGCGTACCGGCATGAACACCTATCTGGACACCGGAGAGGTGGTGACGGTGCTGCCGCAATACACCGCGCCGGCGATGGGCATTTCACTGTTGTACGCGAGGCAGCGGCATCTGCCGTTGCGGGTGCGGGTGTTCATGGACTGGCTGGGGGATTTGATTCGTTCGACGCTCTGATTCCTGCCGCAAATCCCTGTGAGAGCCAAGACTCTCACAGGGATTCGGGTCGATCAGAAGATCTGGGTGAACAGCCAGTACAGACTGCCCGACAGCAGAATCGCTGCCGGCAAGGTCAGCACCCACGCCATCAGCAGATTGCGGATGGTCTTCATCTGCAGGCCGCCACCGTTGGCGACCATGGTCCCGGCCACGCCCGAAGACAACACATGAGTGGTCGACACCGGCAGGCCGAACATGTCGGCGGCGCCGATGGTCAGCATCGCCACGGTTTCCGCCGAAGCGCCCTGGGCGTAGGTCAGGTGGGTCTTGCCGATCTTCTCGCCGACCGTGACCACGATCCGCTTCCAGCCGACCATGGTGCCCAGCCCCAGTGCGATCGCCACGGCGATCTTCACCCACAGCGGAATGAACCGAGTGGCGTTGTCGATCTGTTGCTTGAACAATTGCAGCTTGCCGGTGGTGTCGGCGTCGAAGGTGCCGACCTTGTTCTTGTCCATCAGGCGAATGGTTTCGCTGGCCAGGTACATGTCGTTACGCACGTTGCCCATGGCCTCGGCCGGGACCTTCGACAGCGAACCGTAGCCTTTCACTTCTTCACCGATATGGCCGGTCAGCGCAGCAAGGGCCGGGATCAGTTGCGGCGTGGCTTCTTTGCTGCGCACGTAATCCGAGAGCACTGGACGCGGATCGGCCGGGGCCGGCAGCGGGGCGCTTTTCACCAGCGCCTGCTGGGTGACTTCGGCCACCGCCGCGAACTGTAACGTCTGATCGGCAGGCATGGTGCGGTTCAGCGCGTAGGCCATCGGCAGGGTGCCGACCAGAATCAGCATGATCAGGCCCATGCCTTTCTGGCCGTCGTTGGAACCGTGGGCGAAGGACACGCCGGTGCAGGTGGCGATCAGCAGACCGCGAATCCACCATGGCGGTGGGGTGTTGCCTTCCGGTGCCTTATACAGCGAACGGTTCTTCACGAACGCACGCAACGCCAGCAGCAACAGCGCCGCGCAACCGAAACCCACCAGCGGCGACAACAGCAGCGCGTAACCGATCTTGGTGGCCTGGGCCCAGTCCACACCGCTGGTGCCGTCACGGCCGTGCATCAGGGCATTCGCCACGCCGACGCCGATGATCGAACCGATCAGCG
Organism: Pseudomonas sp. MWU12-3088; assembly: GCF_023242405.1. Classification (NCBI taxonomy): domain Bacteria; kingdom Pseudomonadati; phylum Pseudomonadota; class Gammaproteobacteria; order Pseudomonadales; family Pseudomonadaceae; genus Pseudomonas; species Pseudomonas sp. MWU12-3088. Next base: position 61,767 of record NZ_JALJEA010000003.1, on the reverse strand, counting down.
TGTGCGACGACGAGGCCGGCAGGCCCAGCCACCAGGTGCCGAGGTTCCACAGGATCGCGGCGATCAGCAGGGCGAAGATCATCGCGAAACCGGCGGACGAGCCGACCTGCAGAATCAGCTCAACCGGCAACAGCGCGATGATGCCGAACGCCACCGCGCCGCTCGAAAGCAACACGCCGAGGAAGTTGAAGAAACCCGACCAGACCACGGCCACATTCGGCGGCAGCGAGTGGGTATAGATCACCGTGGCCACGGCGTTGGCGGTGTCGTGGAAACCGTTGACGAACTCGAAGCCCAGCGCAATCAACAGCGCCACGCCGAGCAGCAGGAACGGCGTCCAGGTGGTGACCACCGTGCCGAGTTCGTGCATGTCGTGCATCAGGCTGTAGGCGGTGAACAGCATCCCCATGGCCAGCACGGCGAAGAACACCACGTAAGTGAAGGGGCCGGTTTTTTTGTCGAGCGCCGGCCTGCCGCTGGAAGCGGGGGCCGGGCTGGCGGTCAGGGAGGGAGTAGCCATGGGAGGACAATCCTGAGCGAGGGAAGGAGTGTCGCCCATGATCGTTGCTAAATATTACAGAGAGACTGCGGCAGATCAGTGTTCGGTGGATTAGCCGCGCCGCCGGTCCTAATAATCCCCGCGTTTGCGAAACGCCCAGCGCCCGGCGATCACGGTGAACGTGGCCACCAGCGCCACCAGAATCCAGAACCCTTCAGGATCGGTGGCCAGCGGCACGCCGCCGACGTTCATGCCGAAGAAGCCGGCAATGATGTTGATCGGCAGCGCCAGCACCGTCACCACGGTCAGGGTGAACAGGGTGCGGTTGCTCTGCTCGTTGAGGTTGGCGGCGATCTCTTCCTGCAACAGCTTGATCCGCTCGCCGAGGGCCGTAAGGTCGTTGATGATCAGCGCGAATTCCTCGGTGGATTTGCGCAGCTCCTTGACGTCTTCCTTCTGCAACCACGATGGCGGTCGGTTGAGCAGACGCAACAGCGAGCCCGGCTCCAGCGCCAACAGCCGTTGCAGACGCACCAGCACCCGGCGGTTGGCGCCGAGTTCGGCGCGGTTGGTCGACAGCCGCGATGACAGCAACTCGTCCTCGACCTGATCGACGCTCATGCTGGTCTTGCGCACGATCTGGGTCAGCACTTCGCCCTGGTCGCGCAGCAGGTGCACGAGCAATTCCGACGGCGAGCGAAAGCACTCGCCGGCCTTCACCGATGAACGCAGCTTGTCCACCGAGTGCAGCGGTTGCAGGCGTGCACTGACAATCAGTTTGCTGCGCACGCAGACCCACAGCGTCGACACGTCCGACGACACCATGCTGCTGAGGTTGAACACCACGTCGTTGACCACCGCCAGCAACGCCGAATCGACATGCTCGATGCGGGTCGAGCGCGAACCTTCGTGCAGCGCTTCGAAAAATTCCTGAGGCAATTGCAGATGACTTTTCATCCAGCGCTCGCACGCGGCGTGGGCCAGGTTCAGATGCAGCCAGAGGAATTCGTCGCTGTCGCTGTCGTCCTGCAGGCAGCGCAGGGCGGTCGCCGAATCCACTTCGCGCCCGCGCTCGCCCGGGCGAAAACGGAAGCCGTAAAGCAGGCCAAACAGATCAGGATCGCGATGGCTGATATCCAGGCTGTGGTTCATGAAGTCTCGCTGCAAGGAAGGCGTCTGTTGCGGGATTTGCAGATTCACCTGAGCCGCATCATTGCAATGCCGTGTGACGTTTTGGTGACAGTGAAATGACGTCAAAATCAATGCCTTACCGGCGGTCGGAATTTTCTCAAGAAGTGCTCTGGCACGCCGATCACGCATGAGTTAGGTTGCGCGCCTTCGGCCAAGAGCCAAGGTCCGCCGACACGGATGTCCGGCCACAATTCACGTCTTACCGGACGTGCCTCATCCCTGTCATGAGTACCTGCGATGCTGCAAAAATCCCTGAGAGCGCAAATTCTCGCCCTGCTGAGCGGCAGCCTGTTGGCGATGCTGTTGATCGCGTTGGCCTGCTTTCATTTCCTGTCCAACGGCGTGCAAAGCTACAGCCAGTTGATCGCCGGTCCCTTGCACACCTCGCAACTGATCGACGAAGCCAACCTGCAATTCAAGGTGCAGGTGCAGGAGTGGAAAAACGTCCTGCTGCGCGGCAAGCAACCGGCGGACCTGGCCAAATACTGGGGCCAGTTCGAAGACCGTCAGCGCGATGTGCAGAATATCCTCGGTGAACTGGCCAATCAGAAAGGCCTGGAGCCTTCGCTGAAAACCCGCATCGAACGTCTGCGTGAAGAACATCGCCTGCTCGGCGCCGCGTACCAGAAAGGTCGCGATGCCTACGTAGCCGCCGGTGCCGATCCGACGGCGGGTGACGTGGCGGTCAAAGGCGTCGACCGTGCCGCCAGCGACCAGATGAGCGAACTGGTGGCCGAGCTGCGCAAGCAGGGCACCGAGCAGTCGGCACTGATCAGCGCCAGCGCCGATCGCACCGTGATGCTGGGGATTCTGGTGATGCTCGCGTCCGGTCTGTTGATCGGTCTGCTGAGCTTGTGGCTGGTCAACCGTAATCTGGTCGAACCGATCCGCAAACTCATCGACTACGTCACTCAGTTGAGCAAGGGGCGGCTGGTCGAGCGTGTGGCCAGCGACCGTCAGGACGAGCTGGGCAATCTGGCTGCCGCGGCCAACACCCTGCGCGATTTCCTCGCCGAAACCTTCAACCACCTGCAGCGCAGCGCCAAGGATCTGGACAGCGCCAGCGGCGAGTTGAACGCCATCGCCACCGTGATGGCCGGCGGCACCAACGAGCAGTTCAACCGCACCGATCAGGTGGCCACGGCGATGAACGAAATGTCCGCCACCGCCCAGGAAGTCGCCCGTCACGCGGCCGACGCGGCGCGTGCTGCCGACGATGCCGACCAGTCCGCCCAGCAGGGTGAAAAGGTCATGCAGAGCACCATCCACAGCATCACCCAGATGCGCGGCGAAATCGCCAACACCGCCACGGTCATCCGTCGTCTGGAAGCCGACAGCGGGCGCATCGGCAAGGTGCTGGAAGTGATTCGCGGCATCGCCGAGCAGACCAACCTGTTGGCGCTCAACGCCGCCATCGAAGCGGCTCGTGCCGGTGAAGCGGGGCGTGGTTTTGCGGTGGTGGCCGATGAGGTGCGCAACCTCGCGCAGCGTACGGCGGAGTCGATCATCGAGATCAACCAGATCATCCAGAGCGTGCAGACCGGTGCGGTGGATGCGGCCCACGCCATCGACAGCGGCCAGACCCGCAGCGACGAAAGCGTCGAGCAAGTAACCCAGGCCGGCGCCATGCTCGAGCGCATCACCCATGCGGTGGAAGCGATCCGCGATATGAACCGCCAGATTGCCACTGCTGCCGAAGAGCAGACCTCGGTGGCCGAAGACATCTCGCGCAACCTGACCGAGATCACCTCGATCGCCAGCACCAACCTCGACAACGTGCAGCGTACCGAAAGCGCCAGCCAGAACTTGCACGGCCTGTCCGGGCAACTCAACGACGTCACCGCTCGCCTGAGCGTCTGACCCGCCAGCGACTGTGTACCGACGCGGTTACCGAGTCGGTACACAGTCGATCTCAATTCCTGCAGGCCGCCGCCGATGGCCGGTTATTCATAACCGTCATTGGAGAATTTCCATGGTCAGCATCACGTCTGTTTCGATCAATCAGACCGTCACCACATCTACCAGCAAAACATCGATTGCCGACACGGGCGACGATACCTCGACCACAGCGGCGGCCAGCACAGGTGTGAAAGCTGACACCAGCAAAGTGGCGGCGGGCGGTGGTGCGGCGCCATCGGGTGACAGCAGCTCCAGCAATGATGAGTCGGATACCGTGAAGGAACTGCGCAAGCAGATTGCCGAGTTGCAGAAGCAATTGCAGGAACAGCAACAGGCGCTGCAAGCGGCTCAGGCCAAGCAGGAAAGTCAGGATGCCAAGGCGGCGGATGTTGCGGCTGCGCAATCGCAGATCGCGACAACTTCGGCTTCATTGCAGACGGCGACGGCGGCGTTGTTGGCGGCGTTGCAGGAGTCGGATTCGAGTACGTCGGGGGCGTTGGTCAGTACTTCTGCATAAGTCGCAGACACAAAAAAGCCGCACGATCCGAAAATCGTGCGGCTTTTTCGTATGGGGCAATCAGTGATCCTGCTTGTTGCTCAGAACCTTGCCTGTTGCCGCATCCAGATCCACGTCCCATTCCTTGCCATCGGCAGTACGCAGCTCGACTTCGTACTCATAACCGTTGAAATGGTTGTCCAGATCGGTGTCGACGATGGTCGCGCCCGGGTGCAGGGCCAGGGCAATCTTGTTCAGCTCTTCCAGTGGCTTGATCTTGCCGGATTTGACCAGCTCAGGGATCTGATCGACACGAACATCAGCCTGGGCCAGGCCAGCGGTGAGGGTCAGGGCAGCAGCGGTAAACAGGGCAGTCAGGGTTTTCATCGGTTATTCCTTTGGGTGATTCGTTCAAGTGAGTTCAGGTTAGCCACCGCAACTTAATTCACCCTTAAAAAGCGCCGCCGGTGTTTGCGTCGTTTGTTCAATCGCCGTTCGCGGGCAACTTTCATGCTCGGCCTTCGATCAAGGGAGGTGGACATGAAACGCATTTTTTCGTGGTTGTACGCGCCGGTATTCTGGGTTGGCTTCATCGGCGGCGGTGTTGGACTGGCGGGGCATTCGCTGCTGTGGTTGATGCCGCTGTTTGTTGTGGCGCTGGCGGTGTCGTTCGCGGCCGAGTGGATGCTGCCTTATGAAGTGAACTGGAATCGCCCGGCCGGCGATCGTCGTCGCGACATGCTCCACGCACTGGTCAACGAAGCGCTGAACGCTGTCGGCCTGTTGGCGTTACCGGGGCTGGTGACGTTGCTGGCGATTGACGGTGCATGGCCGTCGAACTGGCCGCTGTGGCTGCAAGTGGGCCTGGCGATTTTCATCGCCGATGCCGGCGTGAGCCTGATGCATTACGCCAGCCATCGCGTGCCGTGGATGTGGCGGTTGCACGCGATTCATCACAGCGTCGAGCGGCTCTACGGGTTCAACGGTTTGATGAAACATCCACTGCATCAATTGCTGGAAGCGACGGCAGGGTTGTTGCCGTTGCTGGTGTTGGGCATTCCGTCCGAAGTGGCGGTGTTGCTGGCGTTCGCCATTGCGATCCAACTGTTGCTGCAGCATTCGAACGTCGACATGCGCGTCGGCCCGTTGCGCTGGATCTTCGCCTGGGCGCCGCTGCATCGCTTTCATCACATGAAGTACGGGCGCGCCGGTGACGTCAATTTCGGGCTGTTCTTTACCTTGTGGGACTGGCTGTTGGGGACCGGTTTTTACACGGCGCATTACCGGATCGGCGAGGGTGATCTGGGCATCGGCAGTCGCCCGGATTTTCCACGGGACTATGTGGCGCAATTGCTCGATCCGTTCGAACCGGCAACGCTGGGCAAGGAACCGAAAGTGCCGGACGGCTTGCGACGTTGAGTCAGTCCAGCAGGCGCAATTCGATGTGCTGCAACGCCTGGCGGGCGGTGACGCCGAAGAGTTTTTTCAGGCTGCGGGAGAAATGCGCGGAGTCGGCAAACCCGGCGGAGTGGGCGGCGTTGGTCACCGGGCTGCCGGCCAGAATCGCCGCCATCGCCAGCCGTAGTCGGCGCCACAGCACCAGCCGTCGCACCGGCAAACCGATCTGGCTGACGAACAACCGCTGCAACTGGCTCAGCGACACATGGGCGGAATCGGCCACGGCACTGGCGGCGACTTTGTTCGACAGTGAGGCATCGACAGTGGCGAGGGCGCGTTCGATTCGCGGGTCATTCAGCGGGCGGCGTGGGCATTGGCCAATGGCGTGATCCAGTGCCGACAACGACAGCTCACTGTCGAACAGCGCATCGCGCAACACTTGGGCGTCGAACCGCAAGGGTTCGGCGTACACGGTGAACACGGGATCCGGCGCCTCGACAATCGCATGGCGAGTCTGTGAGGCAATCAGCAGGCGGGCAGCGGTGACGGTTTCGCCCTCGACCAGCACAGTCACTGGCCGGTCAGGCGCAAGAATCAGTTGATGCGCATAGTGGGAGTGGGGCGCAGTGCGCCCCGACATCCCGTGGATCAGGCCATGGTCGTGCCCCAGCCAGAGGCGGCCTGTCCACGGGGTGTCCGGTTGCATCAGAAACCGTTGTTCTTCAACACCTGATCCACACTGGCGGCGGCCGGGCGTTTGTAGAACTTCAGCAGTTCGCTGGCGCGGTTGGTGAAGATGCCGTCGACGCCGGCAGCCATGACTTTCTCGTAGTCCACCGGCTCATCGACGGTGTAGACGTGTACCAGAAGGCCCTTGTCGTGGGTGTATTTGTTCATCCATGGCTGCACCAGATCCGAATAGCTCTGATCGCCGCCATGGGTCAGCTTGGCCGAAGGACCGGTGCCGATGGCGCCCTGAGCCTTGGCGTAGTCGATCCATTGCTTGAATTCAGCTTCGGATTTCGGCTCTTGCTTGCCGTAGAAAACGTTCTTGTCCTTCTCGCCGGATTCGGCAAAGGTCACTTTCGATTTTGGTTCGATGCTGCCTTCGCCGACCCACAGCAACAGGATCTTCGGCACCTGCGGCATTTCCTTTTGCAGCAGTTCGAGACTGTTTTTCTCGAAGGTCTGCAGGATCACCTTGCCGTTGCTTTCGCCGACGCTGGCGACGTTTTTCGCCGGTTTGGCGCCGGCCGGGATCAGCAGGCCGCGAGCCTGGAGTTTTTCCTTCAGGTCATGCTCGATACCCGGGAACAGTTGCGGTTCCTTGGTCTCGATGTACAGGCCCGGTTTGTGCTGCGGGTTGGCCTGGGCGATGTCAATGATTTCGTCCAGGGTCAGAATCTGCAGGCCGACGTAGGAAGGACGCGCGCGATCCGGGTAGGCCTTGTTGTACCAGCTGCCGGCATCGAGGGTTTTCAGTTCGGCCATGGTGAAGGCGTTGGCCGGGCTGTCCTTGCGATCCGGGAACTTGGTGGCGACGTCGGTGGTGCGTTGCAGATTGTTGTCGTGCAGGGCGAACAGCACGCCGTCCTTGCTGCGCTGCAGGTCCATTTCCAAGTAGTCGGCGCCGAGGTCCCGGGCCAGTTTGTAGGAGGCGGCGGTGGATTCCGGTGCGTCGAAGGACGCGCCACGGTGGGCGATCACCGCCGGGTGCGGAATGCCCTCGGAGGCAGCGAGTGCAACAGGGCTTGGCTGGGCGGCGGCATGGGCCTGGCCGAGGCCGAGCATCAGGCTCAGCAGCAGAGCGCTTTTGGTAAACGTGGCGGGCATGTCGAGGTCCTTTCGCAGGTATTTTCGAAGATGTCCCTTTTAGCAACTCAAACGAAAACGTGCTATCGCAAGACCGACATAAACGTACTGAAAGCGAAAATTTCCGCACTTTTGTGCATTTGTTTGCAGTACGCTTGGCCACGGCAACCACCCCGGCAGAGGGTGTGCCTCAATGCCCTGCGTGTAAACCTTCGATCACTCTTGTGAGGTTTACCATGCGCATCACATCCCAACTCATCTGCCAGGCGGCCGACGACCTCAAGGGCTTTGTCGGCCTCAACCGCAAGACCGGCCAGTACATCGTACGTTTCAGCGAAGATTCGTTCGGCATGGACGTGGCCGATGACGGCATCATTCCCGCCAGCGAATTCGTCTGGGCCCCCGCGACGGAACAGACCATGACGTTGAAGCGCGAGCTGATCCAGTTGCTGCTCGATCAGCACATCGACGACCGGATCAACATCACCGAACCGTTGCGGGTTTACATGAGCAAGCGCGAAGTGCCGGAGATTGAGGCGGTGCGCAGTCTGGTGAAGGGCTGAGGCTTCGGTAATTCATTTGCCGCCATCGCTACCCTGTTGACGATGGCGGCCGATCAGCCCTCACTTCCCGAACCGATACTCCCGCTCAACCCGGCACACCCGCGTATGAAACGCCGAATACCATTCGGCCCGCCCACGCGCCTGAATTACCCGGTGCTCCGGATGCTCGCGCCAGGCCAGAATCGCCGCCTCGCTCTCCCAGTACGAAATCGTGATCCCCACCCCGTCTGCACCCCGAATCGAATCGATGCCGAGAAATCCCGGTTGCTCGGCCACCAATTGCATCATGCGCTCGGACGCCTCGGCGTAGCCGTTGTCGCCCTCGGTGCGAGTCGAGGTGAAGATCACGGCGAAACACTCAGTGTTTGATTTCATCGAGGTTGCTCCGCGCAGGCTTCGACAAATGCTCGCACCAGCGGTGGCATTTGCCCTTTGAGCGCGGCACGTTCCGGCTGAAACAACGTCGCGACGAAGAACACATGGCTTTTCAGTTCGATGGCGCGCAGATCGCCTGCAGAATCGTGGCCCATGGCGTGCAGGTCATGGGTCAGCAATTCCCGTTCGAACTGCGGATTCACCCCAAAACGGCAGCGATAGCCTTCACGAATCTCGGATGTTTCGTACGCCTTGGCAATCAACGAACCGGGTACCAGATGGATGCTGTCCACCGCTTCCACCAGCGAACAGCTCAGCGGCGAGAGCACGGCACGGCTGGAATCGGGCGAGGTTTCGCCATGCTCGGCATCGGCCCAGCCCAATACGTGGCGGGAAAACTCCAGTACCGCATGTTGAAAACCGCCACAGGTGCCGAGGAACGGTCGCTGCTGTTCACGGGCAAAACGGATGGCCCGCAGCGCGCCTGCTTCACTCTTGTAAGGGCTGGCCGGGACGCACCAGAAACCATCGAAGCCGTCGAGCGGTGTGTCGAGGTGAATCCGGTCGGTGGCCAACCATTCGAAATCGACGGGTCGGCGCATGTGTTCCGCTGCCAGGCCGAGGGCGACGGGGATAGCTTGATGGGCGGTGACTTGTGGATCGTAGTCACCGATCAGGGCGATGCGCAGGGCTCTGGATTCCATGAGTGCTCGCTGTGCTTGTTGAGGGATGACGCTCACTATAGATTGGCGTTCACGCACTCAATATGGGCGTTTCCCCAAGTGATTAATGCAGCGACGCACTATCGACTCGACTTCCCGGATCTGGCGCTGATTCTTGCCCTGGTGCGCGGCGGCTCTCTGGCCCGGGCCTCACAGTTGTTGAAGGTCGATGTGTCGACGGTGTTCCGCGCCGTGCGCCGACTGGAAGCCGCACTCGGTCAGCAACTGTTCGAAAAAAGCCGCGCCGGCTACCTGCCCACCAGCCTTGCGCAGACCCTGGCCGAGCAGGCCGAACGCGCCGAGCAGGCACTGGAAGCGGCGCGCATCGGTGTGGAGCAGGGCGGCGAAGTGGTCAGCGGCACGGTGCGCCTGACCTGTACCGATTCGGTGCTGCAAGGTCTGCTGCTGCCGGCGCTGGCGCAGTTCATGCCGAACTTTCCGGCGCTGACCATCGAGCTGAGCACCTCCAACGATTTCGCCAACCTCAGCCGCCGCGATGCCGACATCGCCCTGCGCCTGACACGCACACCACCGGAGCATCTGGTCGGACGAGAACTGGCGAAGATTTCCTACCGGGTCTGTGCCAGTGAGCGTTATCTGCAAAACATCGATGCATCCGATCTGGCCGCCATGACCTGGATCGCCCCGGATGATTTCCTGCCCGATCACCCGACCGTCGTCTGGCGCCGCCAGCACTTGCCCGGCGTGACACCGGGCTATCGCTGCAACAGCATGCTGTCGGTGACGGAACTGGTGCGTGCCGGGTTAGGCGTCGCGGCGTTGCCGGACTTTTTGATCACTGAAGGTCTGCAAGCCTTGAGCGAACCGCTGCACGGTTACGACACCGCACTGTGGCTGCTGACCCGCCCGGACTGCCGCGCGTTGCGCTCGGTGGTCACGTTGTTCGATGAACTCGGGCGGGCGCTGCGGTTGCCGTGATCAGGCCTGAGGGTTCTGGCGCATGTGATCGTGCAATTCGCGGGTCAGGCCTTCGATGCGTTCGGTCAGGTTCTTGGTCATTTCGGTGAGCCGGGTGTTCTGCTCCAGCAGCTCCAGCAATTGCGCAGTGTTCTTCGCGGCCTGGACCTGACGTTCGCTGTTGGCCACGGCCAGGGCTTCCCGGTGCTGGGCGTCGGCGTCCGATTGCGCTTTGTCCCGTGCGGCCTGACGGGTCTGGGCCAGCAGAATCAGCGGTGCGGCATAGGCCGATTGCAGGCTGAACGCCAAGTTCAACAGGATGAACGGATAGACGTCGAAGGTCGTGACGCCAGACATGTTCAGGCACACCCACAGCACCACAATCAGGGTCTGCGCGCCAAGAAAGGTCGGCGTACCGAAGAATCGCGCAAACGCCTCGGCCCGCAAGGCGAACTTGTCGTTGCCGAAAGTGGTGTTGAGGTGGGCGTGGGGGCGGTGGAAGCGCAGGTGATCGACAGGTGCGGCGGGGGATTCGTTTTTTTCGGTGGTCATGACGGGCTCGGCAGGGCTTGGGACGTTGAGTCACTATAGCCCTGCGTCGCCCGTGTCGGCCTATCCCGGCGCACGCTCGTTGGCAAACATGCTCACGGCGTCCACCGCTTCGCTGGCGCCATCGCGAATCTGCAGAATCACCGTCCCCGCCTGATCCGCCAGCTCGACGCCTTGCGCCGCACGGCCACGGGTGCCGTCCATGCTTTTGATCGCCTGACGGGTTTCGCTCTGGATCAGGCCGATCATGTTGGAAATCTCTGCCGTCGAACCGCTGGTGCGTGCTGCCAGTTGCCGCACTTCATCGGCCACCACGGCAAAACCACGCCCTTGCTCACCGGCCCGCGCCGCCTCGATTGCCGCGTTGAGTGCCAGCAGATTGGTCTGGTCGGCAATCGCGCGGATGGTGTTGACGATGGCGGTGATCTGCTCGGAGCGCTCGCCGAGCTGGGCAATCAGGGTCGACGACTCGGCGATGTCATCGGCAATTTCGCGCATCTCGCTGGCCGCTTGCTGGATGACTTGCGTGCCTTGCTCGGCGACTTTTCGGGTGGCGACCGAGATGTGATAAGCGGCGCTGGCACTGCGGGCATCCTGCTCGTGCTGCTCGACCCGGGCGGTGACGTCCGAGGCGAATTTCACCACTTTGCACAGGCGCCCGGCGGCGTCGTAGACCGGGTTGTAATTGGCTTCCAGCCAGACGGTTCGCCCGTGTTTGTCGATGCGCTCGAACTGCCCGTGGAAAAACTCGCCCTGATTGAGCCGGCGCCAGAAGTCCTGGTAAGCACTGCTGTTGACCAGATGTGCGGGGCAGAACAAACGGTGATGTTTGCCCTTGAGTTCGGCCTGGGTGTAGCCCATGCGCGTCAGAAAATTCTGATTGGCCGTAAGAATGTTGCCGTCAAGGTCGAACTCGATCACCGCCATGGCCCGGTCAATGGCCTGCAATTTGGCGTTGGCTTCACTTTCCTGCTGCACCTTGGCGGTGACGTCCATGGCGTACTTGACCACTTTGACCACGCGGCCCGAGGCATCCTTGATCGGGTTGTAACTGGCTTCAAGCCAGATCGGCCGGCCCTGGCTGTCGACGCGCTCGAAGGTGCCGGACTGTAACTGACCGTTTTTCAGTCGCGACCACAGTTCGGTGTACTGGCTGCTGCGGGCAAATTCCGGTGGGCAGAACTGGCGGTGGGACTGACCAATCACCTGTTCGGCCTTGTAGCCCGTGGTCTTCAGGAAGTTGTCGTTGGCGCGCAGGACCACGGCGTCGAGATCGAACTCGATCACCGCCATGGAGCGGTCGATGGCTTCGAGCAAACCGGATTGCTCGGTGATGGTGTGTTGCAGCTCACTGATGACGGACTGATGGCGATTGAAAAACATGCGGGGTGCGCTCCGGAAATAGGGCTGAGGTGTTGTCCCTGTTCCTGCGCTGGCCGGCCGAACGAGCTGACGACATTGGGCAATGACCACTAAAGTGCCAGCATCCAGGCTGGCGATCTGATCTTATACAAAGTTATTAAACTTGTACAAGAAAGTGCGGTGTCACTTTGTCGTACAAGTCTTGTCAGGCATTGGAGCGGCTCAGCGCGACGCTGATCGTGTTGCGGCCCGTGTGTTTAGCGGTGTACAGCGCCTTGTCGGCGTCATCCAGCCAGTGCAGTGCATCCGGGTAGGTCGGGTGAAAACGTGCCAGCCCGATGCTCAGGCTGACCCGCAACTCCGGCACATCGGGATGACGGTATTGCTGCAGGGACTGGCGCAGTTGTTCCATCAGCGCTTCGGCTCTGCTCAGTGGCAGGTTGGGCAGGATCGCGCAGAATTCGTCACCGCCGTAACGGCCGGCCAGTTCACTTTCAGTCAGCAAGGATTTGAGTTCACGACTGAGTTGCTGGAGCACCGCATCGCCGACGATATGTCCGTAGCTGTCGTTGATCACCTTGAAGTGATCGACGTCGATCAGCGCGAGGGTGGCCTGGCTGTTGTGATCGCGGCACTGCTGGAACTTGAGGTGCAGCAGGTCTTTCCAGGCACCGTGGTTGAGCAGGCCGGTCAGGCTGTCAGTGCGGCTCAGGGCACTCAAGGTGCGTTTGTGTTCGGCGAGTTTGATCGCCAGCCGATAGCAGACCATGCCCAGCGCCAGCGGATAAAGAGTGAGCATCGGCAGGCACGCCCAGACCTGGGTCTGCGTCGCCGTCAGGGTGAACTTGACCCCGAACAGCGACCAGCCCAGCAAAACGCCGATCACTTGGGCGAGGGCGCCGAGCAGGAACAAACGTCTGCCGCCGGCGGCGACATTGTTCATGGTCATCATCGAGAGAATGGTCACGGTGACCAGCGGGTTGAACTGGAAACACGCGGTCCAGAAACCGCCGAACACCGAGTCATAGAGCAGATTGCGGCGCTCGGCACGGTAGGGGAAAGCCGAGCGGGTCGACCATTGATAGGCGACGTGGGGCCAAAAAAAACCATTGAACAGTAGCAGCGCCCAGAGCCACGCCGGCACATTCAATGGATACAGCGCGGCGCCGACGCTGAAGAAACCGATCCCCAATCCAATGGCACGTGGCAAGTAAATACGTCTGGCGAATGACAAGCCTTTGCCGCGTTGGTTTTCCATGATGTTCTTCGCCAGATTCATTCTGAAACACTTTGCAGTGTAATTCTTCAGAGCGACCGTTCATCGGTCAATGACAGACATTGTCATTTATTCCAGCGGGAAAATTCAGTGTCCTTGTGAGCCATTTACGCGGCGCAGACGTGATCTAGAGCTGGTAGCAGGCCAGGAACATGTCCAGTGCCGAATCGACCACGGCATTTTGCGTGGCGCTGTCGAGCGAGGGCTGGCCCATGGAAATCTGTGGCCAGAAGGCGAAGGTTTTGAGCAGCCCCTGTACCTGATGCGCGGCGAACTCCGGATCGACTGGTTTCAATCGGCCGTCGACCTGAGCGGCGCGGATCCACACGGTCACGCTTTCCTCACGTTCGCCCATGCGCGCCACCATGTTCTGCGCACGCTCGGGCGAGTGGATCGCGGCGGCGATGGCGACCCGGGCCAGATCCATGAAGTTGTCGTCCGCCATCATCTGCAGTTTGGCCAGCAGCATCGTTCGCAGTTGATCGCGCAAGGGCTGGTCGGGTTGATACGACACGGCTTGCTCGGTGCTGATCCGTGCCCACAACTGGTTGAGAATTTCGGCGAACAGCTCTTCCTTGCTCGGAAAATGGTTGTACACCGTGCGCTTCGACACCCCGGCGGTGGCCGCGATCTTGTCCATGCTGGTGACTTCGAAGCCGTTGGTTCGGAATTCGGAAATGGCCGCCAGGATGATGGCTTCGCGTTTGCGGTCGGTGAGGCGCGTTGGAGCTGTCATAAATTCGATTCGGCAGGAAAAAGGAGGAAATTACACTCGGCAGTTTACTTGTCATCCGGATTCATGCAACCTAGAAAGTACACCGATCAGTGTAATGTTGCGTTAATCGGTGCAACCTAAAACCAGATGTCCGGCTGATGCGTGCGTGCCTTGGCCGTTTATCGTCCCACCGTGGAAAACCGTGAATTGCGCGGTTTTTCTGGAGTCATTCAGTCATGGCCAAATCAATTTCTTCCGCGGTCAGTCCTGTACCTGAAGCTTCGCGCCAGGCCGAAGGGACGTTCCGCAACCACACGCCGGTGCAGCGCGAAGGTGTGCGCAAGATGCTGCGCATCATGTGGAACATGATCTTCCACAAACCGCGCAACACCCGTCCGGCATCGGCTATTCCGGTGCAGCCACTAACCCGCGCCGACTTGATCGCTGCGCCGAATCACAGCGTCTATCGTCTCGGTCACTCGACCCTGCTGCTGAAGCTGCAGGACAAGTTCTGGATCACCGACCCGGTATTCGCCGAGCGCGCTTCGCCGGTGCAATGGGCCGGCCCGAAACGCTTCCACCAACCACCGATCAGCATCGACGAGTTGCCACCGATCGAAGCGGTGATCCTGTCGCACAACCACTACGACCACCTCGACTACGAAGCGGTGTTGAAACTCGCGGACAAGGTCAACGTGTTCCTCACGCCGCTGGGCGTCGGTGACACGTTGGTCAAATGGGGTATCGATGCCAGCAAGATCCGCCAGTTCGACTGGTGGCAGGGCACCGAAGTCGCCGGCATCCGCTTCATCGCCACCCCCTCGCAGCACTTCTCCGGCCGTGGCCTGTTCGATGGCAACCAGACCCTGTGGGCTTCGTGGGTGATCATCGACGGCGACACGCGGATCTTCTTCAGCGGTGACAGCGGCTACTTCGACGGCTTCAAACGCATCGGCGAACAGTTCGGCCCGTTCGACCTGACCCTGATGGAAACCGGCGCCTACAACGTCGAATGGCCTTACGTGCACATGCAACCGGAAGAAACCCTGCAAGCTCACATCGACCTCAAGGGCCGCTGGTTATTCCCGATCCACAACGGCACGTTCGACCTGGCGATGCATGCGTGGCATGAACCGTTCGATCGCATTCTTGCACTGGCCTGGGAGCGCAGCGTCTCCATCACCACTCCGCAAATGGGCGAGGTGTTCAACCTGGCACAACCGCAACGCGGGAATGCGTGGTGGCTGGCGGTTGAAGGGGAGAGTGAGGCGGTGGTGCAAGGGGCGTAGTAGGGTTTCGCGTTATGCGAACACCACCTCAATTCGGCCCTCTTTGCGAGAGCGGGGGGCTGACTTGACCACAATCTGCACATCTCGGCCGAGGTGAGAAAGGCATTCCATCATCTTGGCTTCACTGATGCCGCGGAATTTTCCTCTCAGCATTTCGGACAGCTTGGGTTGTGATAGCCCCAGGATTTCAGATGCTTGAGATTGAGTGAGATGACGCGCTTTGATGATTTCGCCGATCTTTGCGGCTAGCTGTGACTTGACCTGCATTTCACTGGCATTTGGCAAGCCAAGGTCTTGATAGACGTTTCCGCTGCCTTCTTCGATTTCATTCATTTCTATGTTCCTTTCGCGTGATCCTGAGCGGCTTGAAGTCTCTTTCGGATCAGGTCGATATCGCATTGCGCGGTTTTGATACCTGCGGTCGACTTTTTCTGAAAACAATGCAGGACGTAAATCGCATTGCCAAAACGGACTGTGTAAACGGCGCGGTAGGTATTCGTATCAAAGTCCTCAATCAACTCAAGGACACCCGCGCCTCCAAACCCCTTCAGAGGTTTTGCATCCGGATGCCTGAGACCACTTTGGGCCAGGTCCAGTGCGTAACCAAAAACATCCTGTACATCTGTGGGCATCTGCTTGAGATCTTTCTTGCTACTGCTAACCCACAGGAGTGGCTTCCTTGTACTCATGCGAAAAATATACCTATATTGGAATAATCACAATCAATCCTTTCAGTCAGCCATCGCGTAATCTCCATGACCCACTGATTCCGGCATCGTAGCTCTGACATTCCCCCCACGCCCCGGCGCAAACCCCGGAAAGAACACCAACCCCTGCGCCTCGAACCGATAGGTCAACGCCAGCCGCGCCGAATCCGCCACGTCCTGCTGCGCTTCGAACCGCTGAATATCGTCTACCGAAACCCCTGCCTCCCGCGACAGTTGTTCCACGCTCCAGCCCAACATCCCTCGGGCCTGGGCGCAGTGGGTCGGGGTGAACTGGAAAAGGGCGATACGTTCGAGGATGAGGTTCATCGCTGAAGAGGCCATGGTGTGCTCCGGGCTCGAGAGTGCTGATGGAAAATATACTGTGTTTTTGTACAGTTGTTTTCAGCCGGGATCAAACGCATTTTTTGATTTGCCCTAGTTCGCCGCCTCCAACCAGACGGACGGTGCCTGACCGAGGATCCGACGGAACATCGTCGAGAACGCCGCCGGGCTGTCATAACCGAAATCCAGGGCAATCCGCGTCACCGCTTCACCCGCCGCCAGCCGTGCCAGCGCCAGTACCACGCAGGCGCGTTGACGCCATTGACTGAAACTCAGGCCAGTTTGCTGACGAAACAGTCTGTTGAAAGTGCGCAAGCTTACGTGCAGCTGATCGGCCCAATGCTGGGGGGATTGGTGGGCATTCGGCTGATGCAGAAAGGTCTGACACAGTTCGAGCAGTCTTCCGTCAGACGGCAGCGGGATATGCAGCGGCAACGGTGCACTGCGCAGCAATTCATACAGCAACAAATTGATCAGCACGCCGTCACGCCCGGTCAAGTCATAGGTCAGCGGCAGCTCCACGGCTTCCATCAGCAATTGCCGCATCAACGACGACACACTGATCACCTGACAACGTTCACCCAGATCCACCGCCCCCGGCTCGATATACAAACTGCGAGTGCTGACCCCCAGCATCAACACCTCATGCGCCACCCCCGGCGGAATCCACACCGCCCGCTGCGGCGGCACCACCCAGTTGCCGTCATGCGTGCTGACCTGCATCACCCCGGTCGCGCCGTACAACAATTGCGCGCGCCGATGCGTATGACGTGGCAGCAGATAGCCGTGGGAATAATCCGTACCGATAGCCACCACCGGGCGCGGCGTGTCATCCAGCAGATTGATCGAAACATTGCGCATCGAGCGGCACCCGGCAAGTTGGCGTAAACGCAAACATTATTGGCTGACTTGCTGAAGCAGGCCAAGCGCTGAGGCTCTATCGTCGACCGCTCCCAAACAACGGACGACGCGCCATGTTCTACCTCCTGCTGACACTCTTCGGCTGCCTGACCGGCGTCACCGCCGTGCTCTTCGGCTTCGGCGGCGGCTTCGTCGTCGTGCCGCTGCTGTACCGTATGCTCACCGCCAGCCACGGCGCTGACGACCCGATTGGCCTATCAGCCATGCACATCGCCGTCGCCACCTCGACCTGCGTGATGATCGTCAACGCCCTGGTCGCTACCGGCAAACATCGCCGCGCCGGCAACCTCATCCGGGATTACCTGTGGCCCTTGGGCGGGTTCATCGGATTGGGCGCAGTCGTCGGCGCAATCGCAGCGGTTTGGGTCAGCGGCGAAGTCATCCGCTATGCCTTCATCGCTTACCTCGGCGTGACGATTGTTGATTGCTTGCTGCGACGCGGGTTTCTCACACAGTCCGAAGGCGTCATCCCACGTCGATTGGGAACAGTGGAAACGTCCGGCGGTGGTGTAGGCATTGGCGCCATCGCGACGTTTCTCGGCGTGGGAGGAAGCGTCATGACCGTGCCGTTATTGCGGCGTTGCGGGTTGAGCATGTCGCAGGCCACTTCCATGGCCAATCCCTTGAGCGTGCCGGTGGCGCTGGCGGGGACGCTGACTTACATGTTGATGGCGGGATTCAGCGAGGCAGACGTCGGGCCATGGTTTATCGGGTATGTGGATCTGCTGGCGTTCGCGGTGCTGACGCTGGGCTCGATGCTGGGGATTCGACTGGCTACGCCGTGGATCGGGCGGATACCGGATCGGGTGCATGCGTGGGTGTATATCGGGTTGCTGGTGATTGTGATGAGCAGCATGTGCGTAAGTTGATCCCGACGAAGCTCGATTCCCCGTTACAACATCGACATAATCCGCGGTCACTTTTTGCGGCATTTGCCCGCTTGCTCAAGGAAGAATTGATGTTCCACGGATTGTTGCGCCTTACCGGCATTTTGGTACTCGCCGTTTTCTTCCATCCCCTGGCATGGGCGGAAAACGCTACGCAGGTTTACACGGGAACGCTAGGCAAGACGGCGATCGTTCTGGAGATGAATACCCGAACGGGAGAGGGGCGTTACTTCTACCAGAAGTACCGCAAGGATCTGGAACTCGAAGGTTCCAGGGATGGGGACACGCTCGAACTCAGCGAAGGTTCGATGATGGACGGAGACTCCCGTCCAACGCTTCGTTTACACGCGATCGGGAGCAATTGGTCCGGTGAGTGGAGTAATCCGGCCGGGAAAACCCTCAAGGTTGAGTTGCAGCCCGCAATGATTCCGCAAGCCCCCGTCGACTCATTGCCCTATATCGTCAGCCTGCGTGAGACGGCCCCTTACGAGTTTCTGCGGCTGCAAGGAATGAAACTGCAAAAGGGCAAAACCGAAACTTTCATGGGCTACACACTGCAATGGTGGAGCGAGCCCAAATCACAGGCTTCGCTTTTTGAAGTGGTGTCCGGTTATTCCTCAGAAGTGCGTCAACGCATCAACCAACAATTGATGGGCCGATTGTGGGGGGAGGTGATCGCGTATTTCGGTTGCTCGGGTGATTACTCTCAATCCAGCCAACCTCTGTGGATGACGCCTTCGGTAATGAGTGTGCGGATTTCAACGGATTATTACTGTGGCGGCGCCTACCCGGACCAAAGCAACGACGCGCTCAACTTCGATGCCTCAACCGGTCAGACACTGACGCTCGAGGACGTTTTGTGGGTAGGGCAAGGTCAGCCGTTGCACTATGAACAACACGATGATTTCAATGCGGGCTCACCCGGTTCTTCTGATGCCTGGTCGAAATACCGTACTACAGAGTTGGCACCCTGGCTGGTCGCACAGTTGCTGAAACTGTATCCCCGGCAAATGACCGTCACGGCAGAGGGCGATAACGACTGTCACTACGACGAGAGCGATCCCTGGCAATTCATGGGGTGGTACTTCACGGAGCAGGGCATCAAGTTTGATCCGTCGTATCCGCATGTCGCGGCAGTGTGCGGATTCGTAGACTGGAGTGTTCTTCCGTACAACATTGTCAATCAGCATCCGGGTGGTGTTGCGCTGCAACTGCCATGACGCATCGTTGCATCTCGAATTACATTTCTCGATTACCGGGCTCAACCTCGCCATAATCCACCGCGATTTTTTCAGCGCCGGCAACTACGTCCCGGCGCAACTTCCGACTCATTCAGGGATCGATCCATGCTCAAGGGACTGTTACGCCTGGCACCATATGCCGTGGCGTTGTTCACACTGATTTCCACCGCCAATGCCGAAGATGGCCGGCGCGTGTTCACCGGCACGCTGGGCAAGACGCCGATTGTGGTCGAGCTCAATACCCAGAACCCGGATGAAGTGACCGGTCGTTACTTCTACGAAAAATACCATCGGGACCTACCCCTCAGCGGGTCATTGCAGGACAGCACCCTGACGCTGGTTGAAGGCAACAATCGCTACGGTGACGACAAGCCACTGCCGACTTTGAAACTGGAAGAAACTGCCACTGGCTGGCAGGGCGAGTGGCAAAGTCCGAAGGGCAAGAAGCTTACAGTGCAACTTTCCGAGGCCGGGCTTCCAGCGCCGACAACTTCTACGCTGCCCTTCATCGCCGCGTTGCCAAACGGCGAGCCGTATGAGTATTTGCGACTACAGGGACTCAAGCTCAAACCGCTGAAGAAACAAGACTTCATGGGTTACACCCTGCAATGGTGGACAGAGCCGGAGTCGAAGATTTCGCTGTTCAGCGTAGAGTCCGGTTTGCCAAAAGATGATCTGCAACGGGTCAACCAGCAGTTGCTTGGACGATTGTGGAATGAAGTCATCCGCTATCACGGTTGCCAACTACAGGGCGGGGAAAACGTCGACTTCATGCAGGACGCAGAACCCAAAATGATTTCGCCTGCCGTGGTCAGCCTGAACATCTCGACCAGCTATTTCTGCGGTGGCGCGCATCCGGACTTCGGTGATTCACCCCTCAATATTGATGTGAACACTGGTCATCCGTTGTCGCTCGAAGATGTGTTGTGGGTAGGTGAGGGCAAGCCACTGCTGCATGCCGAACGAGACAGCCTGGGTGACAAGCCTTTGAGCCCGGCTGAAAGTAACGCGCGTTATCAGTATGAAAACAAGGAGCTGGTGCCTTGGCTGATCAAGCAACTCACTGCCCTATACCCCGCAGAAATGAAGAAGCCGACGCAAGATGATGATTGCGACTTCACGGAAGAAAGCGTTTGGGGTTCTTCGCCGTGGTACTTCACTGCGAACGGCTTATACTTGGGCGCTTACTTCGCCCGCGTACAACGTTCTTGCGATAGACCAGACTGGTCGATCCTGCCGTACTCCCTCGTCAAACAACACCCCGGCGCCGTCAAACTGCAACTGCCCCAGGGCTGACCATCACGCCAGCCCCGGCGCTTCACGAATGATGAAGTGATCCAGGTTCTCGATATTGGCATTGAAGACCTCGAAAGGCTTTTCGGGGTTCTTCTTGCCCGGCACCTGCTTCAACTCCGGCGTCACACCATAGAAAAAGCAGAACAACTCCTTATCACTGTCGATGGCGTGCTTGATCTCTTCCAGAAACGCCTTGCGCTTGCGGTAGTTGTCGATCAGCTTTTTGTTGAGATAGACACTGACCGGATAAGGCTTCTTCTTGCTCTCATCCGGCTTCTTGAACCAGACCTTGTCCTCGAAATCGATCCGGAAACTGGCGCTGTGGAAGTCCTCGATCTTCTTGATCCGGCCCCAGTAAATCAGCCCCTTGTTGTCCATCAAATATTCGATCTTCTTGAAGAACGAACTGTACGGCGCCGTATGCTCGCCAATCTTCAACGGCATGCGCTTGAGCAAATCCTTGTCCGCGAAGTTCGACACAAAACACTCCACGGGGTGAGCGAAGACACTGGTCTTGTCCGGCGCCGTCTCACGACTCGGCGACTCTTTTGAAGGGGCAGTCGCCACCCGCACCGGATCATCCCGCAACACATCCGCCGCCCCCGCTGGCGCAGCGGGCTTGCGCACATACTCACGGCGCGTCAGTAACAACTCCGACGGGAAATGCTCCTCCCGCCCGTCATCCGTTTCCCCATCCGCCGCCTCAACCCCCGACGCCGACGTCTTCACACTCACATACGGACAACCCGCCACATGCTGCGTACCGGGCAAATTCTTGAAGTGCGGCGTACGCACGTAATTCACGTTCTTGGCGTTGAACGTACCCAACTCGTTGGATGCATCGAATGCCGCACGACAGGCGTCGTTGGGGCACTGAAAGTGTTCCTTCGCAGAATCGAACGCCACCGTCTCATCGAAATTGAGATCGCGAACGTCATAGATCGACAGTTTGTCGTCGAGGCTGAGGCAGTAGGCGAGGTCGAATTTCATGGTGGGGCTCGGGTCCTTGAGTGGGGGAGGGGTATTAATAGCGGGAGGTCAGTTATGGCGCACGTTTGAGCGTCTATAAATAGTGGCTTTTTGCTCTGTTACGCATTGAAACCCTTTTGCACTTTGGCGACTATAGGAATTTTCCTACAGCTAAAGTCGATAAAGGGCAGCATCCGTGGTGATCAAAGCGGTTTCGAAGGAACGAATAAACAGCGCGATGCTGGAGTTCGATCATAAATTTCGGAGTAGGCCTGAGTGGCAAAGCTGGGAAAACGACCAAGCTCATCGATATGCCATTAATGCGGATGGTGAGCTGTATCCAACGAAGAAAATCATCTCTTTGGCGACTGGTATTGCTGTAAGCGCTTTTTCGGGCGGGCATCCAACCAACAATTACCTTAAAAAGCGAGGCTTCACCATTGTGGAACTGCCTCGCGGGGAAAGCGAGCTTGTGTTGCAGTTCACTCCGGGGGCTGTTTACGACCGAAAAACTGAAATTAATGGGCCATTTGGCGGGAGTCGGCAAAGCGGCATTGCCGCGTCAGCTATCCATCCAGTGATTTTTTTGTTCACTGGCGAGAGCGGTGAACAATATGGTTATGCCGACCGTTGTGAAGACGGCGTCTACTTTTATACCGGTGAAGGCCGACGTGGAGCGATGACTTTAACTCGTGGCAACCGTGCTATTGCTGAGCATGCTGTCGATGGCCGGGCACTGCATTTGTTTAAGTTGCTCGGCAAAGGCAAAGGTTGCGCTTACGTAGGGGAGTTTTCTTGTGCTGATATGTTCACGCGGACTCGACCGGATGTAATTGGCCAGGACCGTAAGGCAATTGTTTTTCGGCTAGTCCCGGTCGGTATCCCTGACGGAATGATTGATGAAGAGGACGAGGATAAGGCTGATCTCCCCGATTCTCTGGCTGCTGCGCGGATGGCTGCATTGGCCGCATGTAAGCTTGCAAGTGGTGGGGTAGGGCAATCTGCCTCACGTAAGATTTATCAGCGTAGCCGAAAGGTTGCGCACTACGTACTGATGCGTGCCCAGGGAGCATGTGAAAGCTGTGAGAGGCCAGCTCCATTTTTGAAAAAAGATGGCACACCCTATTTAGAGCCGCATCACGTGAATCGGCTCTCCGATGGTGGTTTAGACCACCCTCGATATGTGGCTGCAGTGTGTCCAAGTTGTCACCGGGAAATTCATTCTGGTGTGCATGGAGCATTGCTGAATCGAAGGCTGAAGCAGCGTTTGGAAGTCATAGAGGGCTAAGCGTTCCAATCATGTTTGCTTTCTTCGTACCCCTTCAACAGCCGAGGGGGGGGGGCCAGACCCTCGACTGATAATAAGTGGTTGTTATGAGCCCCATGCGAAGGGTTAGATCTCGCAAGCGGTCCTATAAAGATGTCACCTAGCCCATAGAGTGCTTCGAAATTTGGAGCATCTGAGCCACTCGCCGCCACCAAGGCTTAATTACAGGGGCACTCTGCTGCGGTTGATCATTCAAAAGAAACGGCATATCCCGCAGCCGAATCCAGCCTTCATCCTGCCAATGCAGCAGGCTCAACGACATCTCCGGCCAATCCAACAAGCTCAACATCGGCCGATCTGAATGCCCCGAGTGTTCTGCATCACGCAAGGCCGGCACCACCTGCTGAGTTAACCACTCCCGCAACAACCGGTTCCCTGGGACGTAGTGATACACCAGCAACGCATACACACCAGACTCGCTGAGCATCAGTTGCTTTTCGGGTTGCCGAAAATACTCAATCCACAAAACGCGACGTTGATCATTATCTAGCTTGTTGACCATGCGTTCGCACAGATGGACACCCATCAAACGACCCATATCGCGGGCGCAGAACCAAGGTTGGTTTTCGAGCAAGAGGGCGTGTAGTGCGAGGTTGTGACGCGAGAAGACTGTTACAGAAAAAGGATCGGGCATATCCATTACCTCTACGTTTAGATTTTTGGAGGGCCTGAACCCAACGTAGAGTGGACTTAAGAAATCCCAACGAGCGAGGCAGCTCCACTGACGACATGTGCGTCTGTGTGACTGACCAAGCTTTCTACGTTGGGTGTTTCTTAGGCACCTGCAATTGAGCTTAGAGGTGCTTGCAGTTGGCTTCAATGCGAAGCGGCTGTAAGTGCTGTAGGAGATTGAGCGCTGCAACGTAGGGATGGAAAAGGACAACCAGCCGCCCATAAAAAAGCCCCGATAAAATCGGGGCTTTTTGCTTTCTCAATTCAACGATTCAAGCAGCAATCGTCAAACCATGGCGAGCGAGACGATTAGTCCCAGCTCAACGCACCACCAGTCTGATACTCAATAACCCGAGTCTCAAAGAAATTCTTCTCTTTCTTCAAGTCCATGATCTCGCTCATCCAAGGGAACGGGTTAGTCGTCCCTGGGTACTCTTCCTTCAAACCGATCTGCGACAGGCGACGGTTGGCGATGAACTTCAGGTAGTCCTCCATCATCGCCGCGTTCATGCCCAGTACGCCGCGAGGCATGGTGTCACGCGCGTATTCGATTTCCAGTTGGGTGCCCTGCAGAATCATCTGCGAAGCTTCTTCCTTCATTTCGGCGTCCCACAGGTGTGGGTTTTCGATTTTGATCTGGTTGATCACGTCGATGCCGAAGTTCAGGTGCATGGATTCGTCGCGCAGGATGTACTGGAATTGCTCGGCGACGCCGGTCATTTTGTTGCGGCGGCCCATGGAGAGGATCTGGGTGAAGCCGCAGTAGAAGAAGATGCCTTCCAGAACGCAGTAGTAGGCGATCAGGTTGCGCAGCAGTTCTTTGTCGGTCTCTACGGTGCCGGTGTTGAATTCCGGGTCGGAGATGGCGCGGGTGTATTTCAGGCCCCAGGCGGCTTTTTTCGCGACCGACGGGATCTCGTGGTACATGTTGAAGATCTCGCCTTCATCCATGCCCAGCGATTCGATGCAGTACTGGTAGGCGTGGGTGTGGATCGCCTCTTCGAATGCCTGGCGCAGGATGTACTGGCGGCATTCCGGGTTGGTGATCAGGCGGTACACGGCCAGGGCCAGGTTGTTGGCAACCAGGGAGTCGGCGGTGGAGAAGAAGCCGAGGTTGCGCATCACGATGCGGCGCTCGTCGTCGGTCAGGCCTTCCGGGTTTTTCCAGAGGGCGATGTCGGCGGTCATGTTGACTTCTTGCGGCATCCAGTGGTTTGCGCAGCCGTCCAGGTATTTCTGCCAGGCCCAGTCGTACTTGAATGGCACGAGCTGGTTGAGGTCGGCGCGGCAGTTGATCATGCGCTTTTCGTCAACGGCGACACGGGCGGCGGAGCCTTCGAGTTCGGCGAGGCCTTCGGCGACGTCGAGGGAATCCAGTGCAGCCTTGGCGCGGGCCACGGCGGCCGAGTCTTCGGCGGTCACGGCGCGGGCTTCGAGGGCGGCGGCACCGCCGGCGCTGTCGAGGCGGTCCATGTTGGCTTCGGTAGCGTGGCCGGCGTTGGCGCCTTTTACTGCTACTTCACTGTCTTCTTTGTCGAATTCGTCCCAGCTCAGCATGACGTGTCGTCTCCTGCGTGAGGGCCTGTGCCCGTGTGAAAACTGATTGGTTGGTTTTTCACACGGCCGTACAGGCCGCGTTGGATGTCGTTTTTTGCAGCGGTGCAACGCAGGCAATAAACAGAAAATTTTTACGGGTTTCCGAGAGCCTCTGACGGGCGCGAGTCAGCGTGGACGCTGCTGCGGGGCTTCAGAATGGCTTTGATCCCTGTAAGGGAATATTGCTGACCCGATTGGGCGGCATTATAGGGAAAAAAACACGGGCGTGGGGGAGGGCGAAACAGCGCAGGGCGGTCGAGCGGGAGGGTGATTTCGTTTGGAGCGAGGGTTTACAGGGCTTTCGCCGGGATTGGCCCCGGAGAAATTTTTTTCATTAATTTTTCTGCGTGTGATTGGTTGCTCAAAAAACGAGCAAAAAACCGCGTTTTTCACTATATCTTGTGTTTTGCAACCCTTTTACGTCCCTTCAAACACAACTGAGCCCGACCGAAGCCGGGCTGGAATCGACCCTCGATGTTGCGCTGAGCGATCCGATTCGGTGCAGTCTCAAACCATCAATTGGTGCAGCCGTTACCCATCACGCTGTAACGCAGGATGTGGCGCTGGCCTGTGGAGTCGTCGTACTCCATTTTCATCGGTACCACTTCGCAGACATTTGGTACTTCGCTCATCGATACAACTTTGGCGATGTCCAGGTGAGTGGAGTAAGTGTATTCCTCGATGGCCGGTTGTTGCTGTGCGACATCAGTCGGGACCTCGTCTGCCATGGCGGTTGCGCACAGACTGCTGAGGGCCAGAACCAATAAAGCTTTCATTTGAAATTTACCTTCTTGAGGTCGAGTGGGGTCACGCAACCTTTTTGGGGTTGCGTGTGGAACTTCATCGTTTGGTTTGTTACTTCAGAGCTGGATTAACGGCCTTCGTGGGGGCTGTAACGTTGTTAATCACTTTGCCTTGTCGGCGAGGCAGATTTTAGGGAGGCGGGGTGGGTGTAAACAGATGGGGTTTTGATAAACACCTTTGGCAGATTTGGTAACAATCGCTGCCAGGCCAGTAGATTCAAGGTCTGCGAGGTCATCGGCGGCGAGCATCGGGATTATCGCCACGACCTGTAGGGGCTTGTTACTACCATCGTCGAATGGTTCTATACGGTCGCCCCGGCTACAACAGGGTCATACAAAAACAACTATTACACCGAGGTAGGAAAGATGAGTGCGGCTTCTCTGTATCCCGTTCGTCCCGAGGTTCTGGCCAATACGCTGACCGACGAGGCGACCTACAAAGCCATGTACCAGCAGTCGGTCGTCAACCCTGACGGCTTCTGGCGCGAACAAGCCAAGCGCCTCGACTGGATCAAGCCTTTCACCACGGTGAAACAGACTTCGTTCGACGATCACCATGTCGACATCAAGTGGTTTGCCGACGGCACCCTGAACGTTTCCTACAACTGCCTCGACCGTCATCTGGCCGAGCGCGGCGATCAGGTCGCCATCATCTGGGAAGGCGACGATCCTTCCGAAAGCCGCAACATCACCTACCGCGAACTGCACGAACAAGTCTGCAAGTTCGCCAACGCCCTGCGTGGTCAGGACGTGCACCGCGGCGACGTGGTGACCATCTATATGCCGATGATTCCCGAAGCCGTGGTCGCCATGCTGGCCTGTACCCGGATCGGCGCGATTCACTCGGTGGTGTTCGGCGGTTTCTCGCCGGAAGCCCTGGCCGGTCGCATCATCGACTGCCGCTCGAAAGTGGTGATCACCGCTGACGAAGGCATCCGTGCCGGCAAGAAGATTTCCCTCAAGGCCAACGTCGACGACGCCCTGACCAACCCGGAAACCAGCAGCATCCAGAAAGTCATCGTGTGCAAGCGCACCGGCGGCGACATCAAGTGGAACCAGCATCGCGACATCTGGTACGAAGACCTGATGAAAGTGGCGGGCACCGTTTGCGCGCCGAAAGAGATGGGCGCTGAAGAAGCGCTGTTCATCCTTTATACCTCCGGCTCCACCGGCAAGCCGAAAGGCGTGCAGCACACCACTGGCGGTTATCTGTTGTACGCGGCCATGACCCACGAGCGCGTGTTCGACTACCGTCCGGGTGAAATCTACTGGTGCACCGCCGACGTCGGCTGGGTTACCGGCCACTCCTATATCGTTTACGGCCCGCTGGCCAACGGCGCGACCACGCTGCTGTTCGAAGGCGTGCCGAACTACCCGGACATCACCCGGGTGGCGAAGATCGTCGACAAGCACAAGGTCAACATCCTCTACACCGCGCCGACTGCGATCCGCGCGATGATGGCCTCCGGCACCGCCGCAGTCGAAGGCGCGGACGGCAGCAGCCTGCGTCTGCTCGGTTCGGTGGGCGAGCCGATCAACCCGGAAGCCTGGGACTGGTACTACAAGAACGTCGGCAAGTCCCGTTGCCCGATCGTCGATACCTGGTGGCAGACCGAAACCGGCGGCAACATGATGAGCCCGCTGCCGGGCGCCCATACCCTGAAGCCAGGTTCGGCCGCACGTCCGTTCTTCGGTGTGGTGCCGGCGCTGGTGGACAACCTCGGCAACATCATCGAGGGCGAGGCCGAAGGCAATCTGGTGATTCTTGATTCGTGGCCAGGACAGGCGCGCACCCTGTACGGCGACCACGATCGTTTCGTCGATACCTACTTCAAGACCTTCCGTGGCATGTACTTCACCGGTGACGGCGCCCGTCGCGATGCCGACGGTTACTACTGGATCACCGGTCGCGTGGATGACGTGCTCAACGTGTCCGGCCACCGTATGGGCACTGCCGAGATCGAAAGCGCGATGGTTGCTCACCCGAAAGTCGCCGAAGCGGCGGTGGTCGGTGTGCCGCACGACATCAAGGGCCAGGGCATTTATGTCTACGTCACCCTGAAGAATGGCGAAGAGCCGAGCGAGCAGCTGCGCCTGGAATTGAAGAACTGGGTGCGCAAGGAGATCGGCCCGATCGCTTCGCCGGACGTGATCCAGTGGGCGCCGGGGCTGCCGAAGACCCGTTCGGGCAAGATCATGCGCCGCATCCTGCGCAAGATCGCCACCGCCGAGTACGAAGGCCTGGGCGACATCTCCACTCTCGCCGATCCGGGTGTGGTGCAGCATCTGATCGATACGCACAAGACCATGAACGTCGCGTAAGCGACGGGTCTGAAGGCTGAAAAGCCCCGTCCGGCATCGCGCCGGGCGGGGCTTTTTGTTTTCCAATAATTATCGAATTGCTCCGTCAGCCCATTCCCGTTGTTACCCGCCCGACTTCAAGTAACCGAATGTGTAACCGCCCGCCCCGCAACGGGGCAATGAGAAACGCATCGCCCCGTTTTAGAGCCTCAAAACGACCGGTGAAAAATAAGACATCACCCCGCGCTTGCCGGATTAGAAGGGTTTGCGAATAATAGGCCCGCAATTTGCAGCATAGATCGGTTCACCGTCTTTCGCTCTTGCATGAAATTGCGGAGCTGTCAATGTGCTCAAGCGGGTTTCTCGGTGCTTCTGTAATTAGTTGTCGCATTGAAGAAATATCGGCTTCGGGCCTGTCGTTAGAATGCCGATCACTCGCTCGTCGTGGCTCGCGTTGAAGCCTTCAGGGTTTGTTCGGAAATATCCCACGCACGCAGCAACCGCTTTCGTTCCACCCATTCGCATATTGGGCTGTCGCTCACTCTGCCGTTTTTGCCCTTTACCGATGGAGTCCCAAGATGAAGAAACTTGTGCTGCTTGGCGCCCTGGCACTGTCCGTGCTGTCCCTGCCGACATTCGCCGATGAAAAGCCTCTGAAGATCGGTATCGAAGCGGCTTACCCTCCATTCGCATCCAAAGCCCCGGACGGCAGCATCGTCGGTTTCGACTACGACATCGGCAACGCACTGTGCGAAGAAATGAAGGTCAAGTGCCAGTGGGTCGAGCAAGAGTTCGACGGTCTGATCCCGGCACTGAAAGTGCGCAAGATCGACGCGATCCTCTCGTCCATGTCGATCACTGAAGACCGCAAGAAGTCCGTGGACTTCACCAACAAGTACTACAACACTCCGGCCCGCCTGGTCATGAAGGAAGGCACCGTGGTCAGCGACAAGCTGACCGAGCTCAAGGGCAAGAACATCGGCGTGCAGCGTGGTTCGATCCACGAGCGCTTCGCCCGTGAAGTCCTGGCTCCGCTGGGTGCCGAGATCAAGCCATACGGCTCGCAGAACGAAATCTACCTCGACGTGGCCGCCGGTCGCCTCGACGTGGCCGCCGGTCGCCTCGACGGCACCGTGGCGGACGCCACTCTGTTGAACGACGGCTTCCTGAAAACCGACGCCGGCAAAGGCTTTGCGTTCGTCGGCCCGCAGTTCACCGATGAAAAATACTTCGGCGACGGCGTAGGCATCGCGGTACGCAAGGGCGACGCCCTGAAAGACAAGATCAATACTGCCATCGCGGCCATCCGCGAAAACGGCAAGTACAAGCAAATCCAGGACAAGTACTTCGACTTCGACATTTACGGCAAGTAAAGACGTCGCTCGACCCGTCCGAAATGGCGCAAGCAACAGGATCTCTGCGGTTTGCGCCATTTTTTCATCCCAACTTTCGAGGACCTGAATCATGTTGAAAGGCTACGGGGCTGTCATCCTCGATGGCGCTTGGCTGACGCTTCAGCTCGCCTTGTCGTCCATGGCCCTGGCCATCGTTCTCGGGCTGATCGGTGTCGCATTGCGCCTGTCGCCAGTGCGCTGGCTGGCCTGGCTGGGCGATCTGTATTCCACGGTGATCCGCGGGATTCCCGACCTGGTGCTGATCCTGCTGATCTTCTACGGCGGTCAGGACCTGCTCAACCGTGTCGCCCCGATGCTCGGCTATGACGAGTACATCGACCTGAACCCGCTGGCCGCCGGCATCGGCACCCTCGGTTTCATCTTCGGTGCGTACCTGTCGGAAACCTTCCGTGGCGCGTTCATGGCGATCCCCAAAGGTCAGGCCGAAGCCGGCATGGCGTACGGCATGAGCAGCTTCCAGGTGTTCTTCCGGGTGCTGGTGCCGCAGATGATCCGTCTGGCGATTCCGGGTTTCACCAACAACTGGCTGGTACTGACCAAGGCCACCGCGCTGATTTCCGTGGTCGGTCTGCAAGACATGATGTTCAAGGCCAAGCAGGCGGCCGATGCCACCCGCGAGCCTTTCACCTTCTTCCTCGCAGTGGCGGCGATGTACCTGGTGATCACCAGTGTCTCGTTGCTGGCGCTGCGTCACCTTGAGAAGCGCTACTCGGTAGGCGTAAGGGCGGCTGATCTATGATCTTCGACTACAACGTCATTTGGGAGTCGCTGCCGCTGTACCTCGGCGGCCTGCTGACCACCCTCAAGTTGCTCGCGCTGTCGCTGTTTTTCGGTCTGCTCGCGGCGTTGCCGCTGGGGCTGATGCGCGTCTCCAAGAACGCCGTGGTCAATGGTGCGGCGTGGCTCTACACTTACGTGATTCGCGGCACGCCGATGCTGGTTCAGCTGTTCCTGATCTACTACGGTCTGGCCCAGTTCGAAGCGGTGCGTGAAAGCTTCCTCTGGCCGTGGCTGTCCAGCGCAACGTTCTGTGCGTGCCTGGCGTTCGCGATCAACACCAGCGCCTACACCGCCGAAATCATCGCCGGCAGCCTGAAGGCCACGCCGAACGGTGAGATCGAAGCGGCCAAGGCCATGGGCATGTCGCGGGTCAAGATGTACAAGCGCATCCTGCTGCCATCGGCCCTGCGTCGTGCACTGCCGCAGTACAGCAACGAAGTGATCATGATGCTGCAGACCACCAGTCTGGCGTCCATCGTGACCCTGATCGACATCACCGGCGCGGCCCGTACCGTCAACGCGCAGTTCTACCTGCCGTTCGAGGCGTACATCACCGCCGGCGTGTTCTACCTGTGCCTGACCTTCATTCTGGTGCGCCTGTTCAAGCTGGCCGAGCGTCGCTGGCTGAGCTACCTGGCCCCGAGGAAGCACTGATATGGAACGCATCGACCACGTTCTGCCGTGGAGCCACCTGGGCAGCGAACGCCGGATTTCGGTGTTTCGCTTCGGTAGCGGCGAGCGCAAGGCCTACATCCAGGCCAGCCTTCACGCCGACGAACTGCCCGGCATGCGCACCGCCTGGGAGCTGAAAAAACGCCTCGGCGAACTCGAAGCCAAAGGCCTGCTCAACGGCGTCATCGAACTGGTGCCTGTGGCCAACCCGCTGGGTCTTGGCCAGTTGCTGCAAGGCAACCATCAGGGGCGTTTCGAGGCCGGCAGCGGCAAGAATTTCAACCGTGATTTCGTCGAGCTCAGCGCCCCGGTGGCCGCCAAGCTGGAAGGACAGCTCGGTGATGACCCGCACGCCAACATCCGTCTGATCCGTCAGGCAATGGCCGATCATCTGGCCGCATTGCCCGAGGCCAGCAGCCAGTTGCAAGGCATGCAGCGCATCCTGCTGCAACATGCCGCCACTGCCGATGTGGTGCTGGATCTGCATTGCGACTGCGAAGCCGCGCTGCACATGTACGCCTTGCCGCAGCACTGGCCGCAGTGGCGTTCGCTCGCCGCGCACCTGGATGTGAAGGTCGGCCTGCTGGCGGAAGATTCTGGTGGCAGCTCGTTTGATGAAGCCTGTTCGTTGCCGTGGCTGCGTCTGTCGCGCCTGTTCCCGGACGCGCAGATTCCACTGGCGTGCCTGGCAACCACCGTTGAACTGGGTGGTCAGGCTGACACCACACCTGCGCAGGCCGAAGCCTGGGCCGAAGGGATTCTGGCGTTCCTCGCCGAGCAGGGCCTGATCCGTGGCGAGTGGCCAAGCGCCGTGCGCGAACCGTGCGAAGGCATGCCGTTCGAGGGCACTGAACTGCTCCTGCCACCGCATCCTGGCGTGGTGAGTTTCCTGCGCAAGCCCGGCGAGTGGGTTGAAGCCGGTGACAAGATTTTCGAAGTGATCGATCCGCTGTCGGATCGGGTCAGCACGGTGTGTGCTGGTACGTCCGGGGTGCTGTTTGCCATTGAGCGGCTGCGTTACGCCCAACCCGGTTTCTGGCTGGCCAAAGTGGCGGGGCGCGATGCGCTGCGCGACGGCCCTTTGCTCAACGACTGACTGTTTTTGTGAGAACCGACCGCATGTACAAACTTGAAGTCCAAGACCTGCATAAACGCTATGGCAGTCACGAAGTGCTCAAGGGCGTTTCCCTGAAAGCGGCCGCCGGCGATGTGATCAGCATCATCGGCTCCAGTGGCTCCGGCAAAAGTACTTTCCTGCGTTGCATCAACCTGCTCGAGCAGCCGCACGCGGGCAAGATCCTGCTCAACAACGAAGAGCTGAAACTGGTGGCAAACAAGGACGGCGCGCTGAAAGCCGCTGATCCGAAACAGCTGCAACGCATGCGTTCGCGCCTGTCGATGGTGTTCCAACACTTCAACCTGTGGTCGCACATGACCGCGCTGGAAAACATCATGGAAGCGCCGGTTCACGTGCTGGGTGTGTCCAAGGCCGAAGCCCGCGAGAAAGCCGAGCACTACCTGAACAAAGTCGGCGTGGCCCATCGTAAAGACGCGTTCCCTGGGCATATGTCCGGTGGCGAGCAGCAGCGTGTGGCAATCGCCCGTGCGCTGGCGATGGAACCTGAGGTGATGCTGTTCGACGAACCGACTTCGGCCCTCGACCCGGAACTGGTCGGCGACGTGCTGAAAGTCATGCAGGCCCTCGCTCAGGAAGGCCGCACCATGGTGGTGGTGACTCACGAAATGGGCTTCGCCCGTGAAGTGTCGAACCAGCTGGTGTTCCTGCACAAAGGCGTCGTGGAAGAAAGCGGCAACCCGCGCGAAGTGCTGGTCAATCCGCAGTCGGAACGTTTGCAACAATTCCTCTCGGGCAGCCTCAAGTAATCGCTCCCGTTATGCACCAAATTAGGTCATGCTGCGCAGCGCGCCAGATGGTCTAATTTGGTTGCAGCCGATTTCGGTTTTTCCCTCTGTTTACGTTTCGGATCGCCCGCCATGACTGCCCATCGAATTGGTTTCCTGATTTGGCCCAGCACTAAAGCTCTGACTTTGGCGCTGGCAGAGGAGGCCTTGCGTGTCGCCCAGCGTGTGCATCCGGACGTGGTTTACGAGTTGTCGTTCCTGCAGGCCGAAGCACCGACCGAAGGTGAATGGCAACTGCCCGGCGAACCCTGGGCCGGCAAGCTCGAAAACTTCCAGAAACTGTTCCTGCTCGCTGACGAGCCACCGACGACTTTGGCGCCGGCACTCAGCAGCGCGCTCAAGCAGCTGGTGCGCGCCGGTTGTGTGATCGGCGGTCTATCGGCCGGTGTGTACCCGCTGGCGCAACTCGGTCTGCTCGACGGTTACCGCGCGGCGGTGCACTGGCGCTGGCAGGACGATTTCGCCGAGCGCTTCCCGAAAGTCATCGCCACCAGCCATCTGTTCGACTGGGATCGCGATCGTCTGACCGCGTGCGGCGGCATGTCGGTGCTCGATCTGTTGCTGGCGGTGCTGGCCCGGGATCACGGTGCGGAACTGGCCGGTGCGGTCTCCGAAGAACTGGTGGTCGAGCGCATCCGCGAAGGCGGCGAGCGTCAGCGGATTCCGTTGCAAAACCGTCTCGGCTCCAGCCATCCAAAACTCACGCAAGCCGTGCTGCTGATGGAAGCCAACATCGAAGAGCCGCTGACCACCGACGAAATCGCCCAGCACGTGTGCGTGTCCCGTCGCCAGCTGGAGCGGATCTTCAAGCAATACCTCAACCGCGTGCCGAGCCAGTACTACCTGGAACTGCGCCTGAACAAGGCCCGGCAGATGTTGATGCAGACCAGCAAGTCGATCATTCAGATCGGCCTGTCGTGCGGTTTCTCCTCGGGACCGCATTTCTCCAGCGCCTATCGCAACTTCTTCGGCGCCACGCCAAGGGAAGACCGCAACCAGCGGCGCAGCAGCAGCCCGTTCGAACTGTCGTCAGTGCCGCCCGAGCGCGGTTGATCCTTCAAGCACAGCGCCATACTTCATGGCGCTGTTGATTCTCGCGTTGTTAATCCTCGATCTCGACACTGGGGCGACCGCGCACCGGCGGATGCTCGAGCACGCCGTCAACGTTCAGCGTCATACCCGTTTCCTGGTAATAAGCCCGGATTCGCTGCATGGCCTGAACGGAGAAGGGATTGCCGCGCAGGTCATAGCGATCACCGACATAGGCCGGTACCTCCATCAGTTCGTCCGGCATTTCGGTGATTTCATTGCCTGAAAGATCCAGCTCCATCCAGTTGAAGTTACCGAGTACCCCCTTCGGGATTTCGCGAATGCCGGTGGTGCTCAGGTCCAGATCGGTAAGCCCCTGCAGGTCGCTGAGGTCGGGCGTCAGCCCGAGCGGATTGTCATGCAGGTGCAGCAGGTCGAGGCTGTCCAGGCTCGCCAGTCCTGCAACGTCCTGAGGGGACAGGGTGAGGCCGCACGCTGGCAGACTCAGTGTGTTGAGTCGCTTCATCCGGAAGATGGCCTCGGGGATACCGGTCAGTTCATAGCCTTGAATGTCGACGCTGACGAGCTGAGGGAATGCCTCGAGAAATCGCCCGATCCGTGGCGAGTCATCGCGGGTGTTGACCAGATGCAGGTCCGAAACATGGTCGAAGCCGACGCTCAGTGTCGGCAGATCGCCCAGGATCGGTAGCCGGAAAGTGAAAGTGTGATCGCCGGTGTCCGAGCCTTCCACGGGTATTCTGCGCCAGCAGGACAGCAGCGCTTCGCTGAATGCCGTTCTGTTTTGTTCCTCTATCAGTCGTTCGTCATGCGTGAGTGGCTGACCGGGCAAGCGATGGTCCGGTATATCGCTTTCCCAGGTGGCCAGATCGCCCAGTAACCGGCCGAGTTCCGCTTCCCGGCGGGCCAGTTCTCTGCGGCCATCGGTCAGTGAACCTTCAAGTTGATAGATGAGCGTGCTGGCCTGTTCATCGTCCAGCGCCGGATAGAGTGTTTGGGTGCGTGCGATGTCCGCCGGTTCGGCCAGTACACCGAGGTTCTCCCCGGTCTCGCGATAGTAGGTCTTGATGCGCTCCCGGGTGGGCGCGTTCAGCGGATTGCTGCCGAAGTCAAAGCCGTTGGTGACAGAGGCGGGCAGCTCGAAGAGTTCCGGGGGGAGCTCGGTGAGATGATTGCCACTGAGGATCACCGTTTCCAGTCCTGGTGCCTCCAGCAAACCTGGAGGAAGACTGGAAATTCCGGTGTTCGAAAGGTCGAGAAACTCCAGAGACGGCAGCCTGCGGACGTCGGGCGAGCGGCCCAGTGGATTGCTGTAGAGATCGAGCCGGACCAGTTGCTTCAGCGAATGCAGCGCGGCGCTGCCTTCGTCATCCAGTACGATTTTGCAGTGACTCAGAGCCAGTTGTCGCAAGTCCGGCATTCCGGTCAGCGCCTGCGGAATCTCTGACAGTGCCAGGTTACCCAGTTCAAGCGAATCGAGACCGGTGAAGCCGCGCAGGAACTCCGTGCCCACCCGTAACTGGTGATCGCCGATGATCGACAGTGCCGTGACGTGCGCGAAGTCTGCGCTCAAGGCCGGCAGCTCGCCGATGAATCCCGGGTCCAGGTTGAGGATTGCAGCTCTTGATTCCGGGTTTTCCGCAGACCTTTGGCGCCAGAACGATTCCAGCTCCAGGCGAAATGTCGTACGGCTGGCAAACTCTGCGGCGCGGTCGCTTTCGGTCAGTACAAGGCCACTGCCCGGATAGCGTTCCGGAATGTCGGTTACCCACTGTTCCAGATCTTGCTCCAGCTGCTGCAATTCGGCCTCCCAGCGTTCGATCCGCAACCGGCCGTCATCGATGTTTCCCTCCAGCAGATACAGCACTCGATTGGCGTCATTATCGTCCAGGGACGGGAACAGCTCGCGGACTCGCTCGATGTCCTCCCGAGGCATCGCAACGCCAAAGTTCAACCTGAACTGCCGGTAACAATGCTTGATTCGCTCAAGCATGGCGGGTGAGAGCGGGTTGTCGGCAAGGCTGAGCTGTCTGGGCGGCCGGGCGTCGACTTCGAAGAGGATGTCGGGCAGTTCACGGATCTGGTTGCGATCGAAAAAGGCTGCGAGCAGACGAGGATGGTCGAACAGGCCGTCGGGCAGGCTCGAAATGCTGCTATCGACCATATGCAGTTGAAGCAGCGCCGGCAGCGTTTTGAGGTTGGGCGATTGCCCCAGTGGATTTCGGTTCAGATTCAGGTACTGAAGGGCGTCAAGTGATGACAGGGTCGCGTGGCTTTGTGGGGTAAGCGTCAAGCCGCAGTTTTCCAGAGTCAGACGTTCCAGAGAAGGAATTTGCAGGGCTGAAAGCGGGTTTTGCCCAAGACTGAAATCTCGCAGTTCCAGATGATGCAGAGTGGAGAAGGGCTGAAGAAATCCGTCAAGGTCGCTCAGTGCCGGATTGCCTGTTAGTGAAAGGATGCGGATGTGGCCGAAGTCGGTTGTCAGCCTTGGCAGCTGCCCGCTGAACGCCAGGTTGGCGACCAAAGAGTCGCCTCGTTGCCTGGGGTTTTCCGGTAATCGGGCACGCCACAGTGCCTGCAGTCGTTCGGCAAAGGCTGCTCTTGCCGAGTGTTCCGCGAGGAACTCCGAAGTAGTGAAGGGGCGTTGAGTGGCGGGATGCGTCTGGGGGATCGCCATTTTCCATTGCGCCAGATCGGCGGTGAGTTGCTCGAATTCCGCTTTCCAGTGCCTGAGTTGACCGCGCCCATGCTCCAGGTCGCCGGGTAAGCCATAGAACACATCGCTGGCCTCTTCGATATCCAGGGCGGGAAACAGGGCCTGTGTGGCTTTGATGTCCGGCTGCTCGGCGAGTACCGCGAAATCCACACCGGTTTCCCGGGAATGACGTTTGATCCTTTCACGAGTATCGGCGGTCAATGGATTGCCGGAGAAATCGAACCCTTCGCTGGCCGGCGCGGGCATGTCAAACAAGGCTTCGGGCAGCTCGCTGATCCGGTTGTCACTG
The DNA here is from genome assembly GCF_023242405.1 of Pseudomonas sp. MWU12-3088. Lineage (NCBI taxonomy): Bacteria > Pseudomonadati > Pseudomonadota > Gammaproteobacteria > Pseudomonadales > Pseudomonadaceae > Pseudomonas > Pseudomonas sp. MWU12-3088. The sequence goes on along the minus strand of NZ_JALJEA010000003.1, from coordinate 24,799 downwards.
ACGATGGCCGTTCGCAGTTTCGGGTGACAGGACAGACCGGTCGGCGCATGCCTGATGCCGGTGCGAGAGATGTCGAGGTAGGTCAGTTCGGTCAGGCTGCCGACATCGGGTGTGTTGTCCAGCGGGTTGTCCGGCATCTCGAGCGATTCAAGTTCGCGCATTGACGCCAGTGCGATCTGTAGCTCGCCAGTGAGCCGCACACCGCAATTTTTGAGCAGCAACGTCTCAAGCATGGGCAAGGCGCTGAGTGTCTGTGGCAGTTGATCCAGTGCAAAGTCATGCAGGATCAGGCGCTTCAATCGGGGGAAGCTTCGGAGGAAGGCTGAGGTGGCATTTATCTGTTTGTTTCCGTTCAGGGATAGCGTTGTGATGTGGTTGAAGTCTGCCGTCAGCACGGGCATGTCGCCGATGAACGTGGCTTGCGCCGAGAAGACGTCCGCTCTTGTCAGCGGGTGTGCGGTCGAGCGGTGGCGCCATAGCCGTTCAATCCTTCCGGCAAATATTTCCCGCTCGTAAAACTGACTGGAATGTTCCTGGGGTGTCAGCATCTCCCCTGTGGACGGATTGCGATTCGGCGTGTTCCGCGCCCATGTCGCCAGGTCGGCGGTCAGCCGGGTGATTTCGCTTTCCCATCGCTCCAGTTGAAGTCGGCCTTGCGCCAGCGAGCCCGGCAGGCTGTAGATCAGTTCGCTGGCCTGACGGTCGTTAAGATCGGTAAACAGTGCCTTGGTCCGGCTTATTTCCGTTTGCTCGGGGCGAACTCCCAGATCGCTGCCGGTCCGGTTGTAATAGATCTTCACTTTTTCCCGGGTCGCACTGGAAAGCGGATTGCCGAAAAAATCGTATCCGGCGGTAGAGGCGGCAGGTCGCTGGAAAAAAGGATCGGGGAGCGTGGTGATCTGATTGTCGGTAAGCCACGCGCTGATGAGGCGAGGATGGTTCAGAAGTCCCGGCGGGACTTCGGAGATTCCAGTGCTGGAAAGATTCAAGTGAGTCAGGTTTGGCAAGGCGCTGAAATCGAACGTCACGCTCAGCGGATTGTGTTCCAGATTCAGTGCGGTCAGCCCGTTGAGTGACGACAGCAGCGACTGGTTTCCCGGTGTCAGGACGACACCGCAATTTTGCAGCGTCAGCTGTTGCAGTTGCGGGAGGTTCGATAGGCGCTGCGGCAGATCGCGCAGGTCGAAATCGAGCAGATCCAGGCGTACCAGCCCCGGAAAACGCTCGAGAAAGGTATTCATGGCGCCAGGCGTGTTATTGCCGATCAGCTCCAGCTCGACGACGTGGCCAAAGTCCGATGTCAGGGCGGGTAGATCGCCTACGATCGGCTGCGAAAAGCGCATTTCGTAACCATTGAGGCCGCGCATCTCTCTGCGCCAACAGTTGCGCAGCGCGTGGGCGAACATCTGGCGATCGCGGATGGCCGACATCCGCTGGTCGTCCGATATTAGGATGCCGTTTGCCGGGTTGATATCCGGGAGGTCGAATATCCATTGATTGAGGTCGCTATCGAGTTGTGCATATTCAAGCTGAAGCCGGGACAGCTCGGCGATTGCTCCGCCCGGGTGGTTTTCAAGGCGCCGAGCCATGGCGAGCCGATCGGTCTCGGACATTCTCGGGTAGATCTGTCTGATCCGGTTTTCCAGCGTGCGGGGTGCTTGCAGAGATGGTGGTGCGTTGCGTGAGTAACCATCGGTACCCAGCAGACGCAAGGCATCCACGGCAGGTGTCGGGCCAGGGTCGGGCAAGATCGCCATTCGCAGTTCGGAGCGGGGCAGTGGATTGTCACGGATGGCTTGCCTGAGCTTTTCACCTTCGCCGATCTGCAGGTTCAGTGCTTGCCGTTGTGTGTCCGGCAGGGCTTGCAGAACGGCGGTGTAGAAATCGGTGGTGCCATGCAGCTCCAGTCCCTGTTCGTCGTATGGCTGCCAGAGACCATCGGGTTTGAGGACCAAAACTTTCTGGATGGGGGCTTCGATGGGGCCGGTGCTGTCGAGTAACTGTCCTGCCCGGGACTGCGCACGGACTTCAAGACGTACGTCTGTTGGCCAGCCCGGCAATTGTTGAAGGCTATGGAGGGCCAGGGTATCGGAATCGGGGTTGCGCACCGAGTCCAGCTCAAGTCCCTCGTAAGCACGGGTGATGCGCAGTTCGTGTGTGGCTTGTTCTGTCAGGGCCTGCTGCCGTTCAGGCCAGTGTCCCTGGCTGATCTCCAGCAGCTCTGAACCGGTCGCCGTACTCAGCAGTTCTTCGGTGATTCTGATGGGCAGTTGCGGTGCATGCAAAGCCACATGCCTGGCCAAGGGATCAACGCTCTGTTGCAGCGCCTGATAGCGTGCCTCGAAAAGCGAAGGGCGCTGTTGTCGGGCGAGTTGCGCAAGCATGGCTCTGAGCTTGCGGGTGCGGGCATCGAGGGCGTACCGCTCGCCGAACTCTTCGCCCAGCAGCGTTTTGATTTCCGGTTCGTCGAGGGCCTGGATCAGTGTCTTGAGCAGGTCACCCTCGGCGAGGCTGTCCTGGCGGAGCTCCGTCAGAGGAGGCGATTGGTCGGTCGTGGACTGCCATGCGATTTCACCTTGCTCGTTGATGAATCGCAGCCTTTTGTTGGCCGGCCACAGATTCTGTTCCTTGAGAAGCTGGAGCTGGATCAGCGGATCCGCATTCAGGTATTCCTCGGGTCTGTCGCTGGCGGTCCGGTCTATGAAGTCCTGCAGGTCCTGATCGATCCGAAAGCGCTGGATGCTGTCGGCCAGCAGCGGCGGCAGGCGTTCCTGGTCGACGTGCATTTTGCGCAGCGCATCTTCCGGATAGCCGCTGACCTTGAGGATCCGCTCGCGTTTGGCGGATGAAAACGCTTCAACGCTATGACCGATGCGTTGCAATGCAGTCGGGGCGTCCCACTCGAGCGGTCGTTCAAGCTCGGTGTGGAAAGCCCCTTCACCGTTATGACGCACGATGGGGCGGTAGGCGTCCGTACGGGTCGGATGCTCGATGTACAGTTTTCCGGGATGCTCGTGATCGCTGACTTCGTAGTGGGTCTGGTCTACGGGGAACAGCCTTTTCCCTTGGTGCAAGTGCAGTCCCTGTGGGTCGGGCCCGGACCCCTTGGGTAGTTGAATCCGGCGAGCGTACGGTTGCAGATCCGGTTTCCAGTACAGCGTCTTGCCGTTGCGCAATTTCACGGGCTGGAAACGGTCGATCAGTGCGATGAACTCGGCCGGCAATACGGTCGGCAGCTCCTTGATGACGATGGCACCACCGAGGCCGAAGGCGCCGAGCTGGATCAGCGACTCCAGTGCGCCGAACATGTGCTCGGCAACTTCTGTGCTCAGCCCTTCGGCCCAGTCGACGACCCCTTCGAACACTTCGTCGAGAAACTGATAGGCCATGTACGCCATCATCATTTCGCCCAGGAAGGGGACAAAGGGCATCAGCGCGAACGAGGCGATTTCAAGAATCGAAGAGGCAATCCGGCTGAAGGCGTCCCATGTCGCCCAACGGGCGTTGCAGTCGACGGTGGCGGTCGGGACAGCGATCGTCGCCGCGTCATTGAGGATCTTGTTCAACTTTCGTTGATAAAGCTGATCCAGCAGCGGACCCTCGATGGGCGTGGTGGCAAATTGCAGATCGGGGTTGTCGACGGGCGTGTCTCGCCAGGCGGGCAACGAGCTACCGGTTTCCGTTGGGTGCCATTTCACCCGACTCAGGCGCTGTCCGAGGTCGGCGAAAAAGTACCCGCGCTGGTCATGGGCCACGAAGCGGCTGAAGAATTTCTGATACTCCAGGTTGCGCAGCTGACGTGTCAGCTCGCGCATCATGTCTACAGTCGAGGCGTATTCCTTGACCGGATGCTCGGGATCGTCCGGCACATAGGCCACCACCCTGACCGGGGTACGTGCCTGCTGCAGATCCGGCGCGAAAAGAACGATGCCGGTCAGCTTCGACGACATCATGCTCAGGTCATGGCAAAGCAGCGCCTGACCATTGACTCGCATGCCTTGCAAATCGTCGAGCAAACCGCCGATCAGGCGCACGTACAGCTCGCTGACATCGCCATTCATTTTTGCCATGTGCAGGGCGGCCTGGATGGCGGCTTTTTCGCTGGCGTTGATGCGCTGATGCAGCACCGCGCCGGCGACGGGGTCGTTGATAGCCAGGTTTTCTTCAAGATACGTCTTGTAGCGGACGCCGATGTCCAATTCCCGACACAGGCGGGCGAACGCCGCGATGCTCATGCGTGCCTTTATCTGCGGCAGGGTTTCGAACCGACCTGACGGTGATGGTCTGGTCGTGAAGGTCGACTCGCTGGAGTAAGCGTCAGCTTCGGTTTCGTCTTCTTCGAAGTTGTGCAGCGCTGCATCGAGCAGTGACACCGTCCAGGTCCGGCTGCCGGTGGTGATCGGGAATCCGGGCGTTTTCACCGGGATGTAGAGGTGCAGGAATGTGTTCCTGAGATCCACGTCCAGACTGAATCTGCTCTTCAGCGCCTGGTTCAGGATCGGCTCGGCATAGGCGTAGGCGTCCTGCAGTTGCTCCAGTGTCCGGTCGATGTCGTTCTGCACGCTCATGCGCTGGGCGATGAGGGCTCTCAATTCAGCATGCTGCGCCTTCGGTGCTTTCTTGAGTTTGTCGGAGAGCTTACGGCGATTGTGCTTCAGGGCCTGGCGCCGGGCGGCCGAGGCTTTGCCGAGCCATTCCGGGAAAGCATTTCTGAGAGGTTCGTAGTGCTCGGGGGGATTGAGCGCTGTGTGGGCTGCAATCTGTCCGGTGGATGCCTGCATCGGGTCTGTCCATGTCCGTCGGGAAACCGTCAGCAAACCAGAGATCTCTGCAACGGATGCGGTACATATGTATGACAGACCGGCACATGCCAATTGATATGCTCACAGGCCTGCTGCAATTGCCGGCGACGGTTTAAACTGCGCCTTTGCGACGCTATATGTCGCATTGCCGTAAACCCGGGAAAATCCGGGGTTTGCGCTATAAGAAGTTGTCGCTTGGCGACAAGGCCGGGCTGAAAACTGTCCTTACAATCCCCCCATCGCTCGCCAGTTTCAGGCGGGTGGCCCTCATCAGGAGACTCCGATGTCCGTTGAGCACGCTGCGGTAGAACGCGCCGATTTCGACCAGGTAATGGTTCCCAACTACGCGCCTGCCGCTTTCATTCCGGTGCGTGGCGCCGGTTCCCGCGTCTGGGATCAGGCCGGCCGCGAGCTGATCGACTTTGCCGGCGGCATCGCCGTCAACGTATTGGGCCACGCACATCCGGCGCTGGTCGGTGCCTTGACCGAGCAGGCGAACAAGCTGTGGCACGTGTCCAACGTGTTCACCAACGAACCGGCCCTGCGTCTGGCGCACAAGCTGATCGACGCCACCTTTGCCGAGCGCGTGTTCTTCTGCAACTCCGGCGCCGAAGCCAACGAGGCCGCTTTCAAGCTGGCCCGTCGTGTCGCGTTCGACCGTTTCGGCACCGAGAAGTACGAAATCATCGCTGCGCTCAACAGCTTTCACGGCCGTACGCTGTTCACCGTGAACGTCGGCGGCCAGTCGAAGTACTCCGACGGTTTCGGCCCGAAAATCACCGGCATCACCCACGTGCCGTACAACGATCTGGCGGCACTGAAAGCCGCTGTTTCGGACAAGACCTGCGCGGTCGTTCTCGAACCGATCCAGGGCGAGGGCGGCGTGCTGCCGGCCGAGCTGGCTTACCTGCAAGGCGCCCGTGAACTGTGCGACGCGAACAACGCGCTGCTGGTGTTCGACGAAGTGCAGACCGGCATGGGCCGTACCGGCAACCTGTTCGCCTACCAGCATTTCGGCGTGGTTCCGGACATCCTGACCAGCGCCAAGAGCCTGGGCGGCGGTTTCCCGATCGCCGCGATGCTGACCACCGAAGCGCTGGCCAAGCACCTGGTCGTCGGCACTCACGGCACCACTTATGGCGGCAACCCGCTGGCGTGCGCCGTGGCTGAAGCGGTGATCGACGTGATCAACACCCCCGAGGTTCTGAACGGCGTCAACGCCAAGCACGACAAGTTCAAGACCCGCCTGCAACAGATCGGCGAGAAGTACGGCCTGTTCACCCAGGTGCGTGGTCTCGGTCTGCTGATCGGTTGCGTGCTGAGCGATGCCTGGAAAGGCAAGGCCAAGGACATCTTCAACGCCGCTGAAAAAGAAGGCCTGATGATTCTGCAGGCCGGTCCGGACGTGATCCGTTTCGCCCCGAGCCTGGTGGTTGAAGACGCGGACATCGACGCCGGTCTGGATCGCTTCGAACGTGCCGCAGCGAAACTGACCCAAGCCTGATTCATGCAAGACCGCCCGGCGCCTGTCTTCATCGACAGGCGCCGGGACAAATTTCCTGTGCCGGGCCTGCCCGGCATTTTTTTCCCGAGTCGGCGCTTTCGCCGACCTGAAGTAGAGAAAGGAGTGACACCATGCTGGTGATGCGCCCTACGCAAATGGCTGATCTGGGCGAGGTACAGCGTCTGGCTGCGGACAGCCCGATTGGTGTCACTTCCTTGCCGGATGACGTTGAACGCCTGAGCGACAAGATCGCCGCGAGCGAAGCCTCGTTTGCCGCCGAAGTGAGCTTCAACGGTGAAGAAAGTTATTTCTTCGTCCTCGAAGACACTGCCACCGGCAAACTGGTGGGCTGCTCGGCGATCGTCGCGTCGGCCGGTTATTCCGAGCCGTTCTACAGCTTTCGCAACGAGACCTTCGTGCACGCCTCCCGCGAGCTGAAGATCCACAACAAGATCCACGTGCTCTCGCAATGCCACGACCTGACCGGCAACAGTCTGCTGACCAGTTTCTACGTGCAGCGCGAGCTGGTGGGTTCGCCTTGGGCCGAACTCAACTCCCGTGGCCGTCTGCTGTTCGTGGCCAGCCATCCGGAGCGTTTCGCCGATTCGGTGGTGACCGAGATCGTCGGTTACAGCGACGAGAACGGCGACTCGCCGTTCTGGGACGCCATCGGTCGCAACTTCTTCGACCTGAACTACGCCGAGGCCGAGCGTCTGTGTGGCCTGAAAAGCCGCACGTTCCTCGCCGAACTGATGCCGCATTACCCGATCTACGTGCCGCTGCTGCCGGACTCCGCTCAGGAAGCGATGGGCCAGGTGCACCCGCGTGCGCAGATCACCTTCGACATCCTGATGCGCGAAGGCTTCGAGACCGATCACTACATCGACATTTTCGACGGTGGCCCGACCCTGCATGCGCGCGTTTCGGGGATCCGTTCGATCGCCCAGAGCCGTGTGGTGCCGGTGAAGATCGGCGAGCCGGTCAAAGGTGCCGGGCGCCAGTATCTGGTGGCCAATGCCCAGTTGCAGGATTACCGCGCGGTATTGCTGGAATTGGATTACGCGCCAGGCAAACCGGTGACCCTGGATCTGGAAGCGGCCGAAGCCCTGGGCGTCGGTGAAGGTGCCAGCGTGCGCCTGGTGGCGGTTTAACGCCTTAGCGAGTTTCACGGGTGGCCACGGCGGCCCGTTTGAGGAGATAGCATGATTGTTCGTCCCGTACGCAGCAGCGATTTGTCCGCTCTGATCGACCTGGCCCGCAGCACCGGCACCGGCCTGACCACTTTGCCGGCCAACGAAGAGCGCCTGACCCACCGGGTCGGCTGGGCCGAGAAGACCTTTCGCGGTGAAGCCGGCCGTGGCGACGCGGACTACCTGTTCGTGCTCGAAGACGACAACGGTCGCGTGGTGGGGATTTCCGCCATCGCCGGCGCCGTCGGTCTGCGCGAGCCGTGGTACAACTTCCGCGTCGGCCTGACCGTCAGCGCCTCGCAGGAACTGAACATCTATCGTGAGATCCCGACGCTGTTCCTGGCCAACGACCTGACCGGCAACTCCGAGCTGTGCTCGCTGTTCCTGCACGCCGATTACCGCACCGGCCTCAACGGTCGCATGCTGTCCAAGGCGCGGATGCTGTTCATCGCCGAATTCCCGGAACTGTTCGGCAACAAGATCATCGCCGAGATGCGCGGCGTGTCCGATGAAGCCGGCCGTTCGCCGTTCTGGGAAAGCCTGGGCCGTCATTTCTTCAAGATGGAATTCAGCCAGGCCGATTACCTGACCGGCGTCGGCAACAAGGCGTTCATCGCCGAACTGATGCCGAAATTCCCGCTGTACACCTGCTTCCTGTCGCCGGACGCACGCAACGTCATCGGCCAGGTGCACCCGGACACCGAGCCGGCGCTGGCGATGCTCAAGAGCGAAGGCTTCAGCTATCAGGGTTACGTCGACATCTTCGACGCCGGTCCCGCCATCGAATGCGAGACCAGCAAGATCCGCGCGGTGCGTGACAGCGAGGCGCTGGTGCTGGCCATCGGCACGCCGGGCGACGATGCGACGCCGTTCATCATCCATAACCGCAAACGCGAAGACTGCCGCATCACGGCTGCGCCGGCCCGTCTGGCCGCCGGTACGCTGGTGGTCGATCCGCTGACCGCCAAACGTCTTCAACTCAACGCTGGCGATCAGGTTCGCGCCGTGGCGTTGTCTGCTGCCCGGGAGTCGAAATAATGAATTCGCTATACATCGCAGGTGAGTGGCTGGCCGGTCAGGGCGAGGCCTTTCAATCGCTGAACCCGGTGACCCAGCAAGTGCTGTGGTCGGGAGAGGGCGCCACTGCCGCTCAGGTCGAGTCGGCCGTGCAGGCTGCGCGTCAGGCGTTCCCGGGCTGGGCCCGTCGCACCCTGGAAGAGCGCATCAGCGTGCTCGAAGCTTTCGCCGCCGCGCTGAAAAACCACGCCGACGAATTGGCCCACACCATCGGTGAGGAAACCGGCAAGCCGCTGTGGGAAGCCGCGACCGAAGTCACCAGCATGGTCAACAAGATCGCGATCTCGGTGCAGAGTTACCGCGAACGTACCGGCGAAAAGAGCGGCCCATTGGGCGACGCCACCGCCGTGTTGCGCCACAAGCCCCACGGTGTGGTGGCGGTGTTCGGCCCTTACAACTTCCCCGGCCATTTGCCGAACGGCCACATCGTGCCGGCGCTGCTGGCCGGTAACAGTGTGCTGTTCAAGCCAAGCGAGCTGACCCCGAAAGTCGCCGAGCTGACAGTCAAGTGCTGGATCGAAGCCGGTCTTCCGGCTGGTGTCTTGAACCTGCTGCAAGGCGCCCGGGAAACCGGTATCGCGCTGGCGGCGAACCCGGGCATCGACGGTCTGTTCTTCACCGGTTCCAGCCGTACCGGCAATCACCTGCATCAGCAGTTCGCCGGTCGTCCGGACAAGATCCTTGCGCTGGAAATGGGCGGCAACAACCCGCTGGTGGTCGATCAGGTCGCGGACCTCGATGCTGCGGTGTACACGATCATTCAGTCGGCATTCATTTCCGCCGGTCAGCGCTGCACCTGCGCCCGTCGTCTGCTGGTGCCGCAAGGCGCGTGGGGCGACAGCCTGCTCAAGCGTCTGGTGGACGTCAGTTCGACCATCGAGGTCGGCGCGTTCGATCAACAGCCTGCTCCATTCATGGGCTCGGTGGTTTCCCTCGGCGCGGCGAAAGCGTTGATGGATGCCCAGGCGCATCTGTTGGCCAACGGCGCTGTGTCGCTGCTGGCAATGAATCAACCACAGGCCCGGTCGGCGCTGCTGACCCCGGGCATCGTTGATGTGACGGCGGTTGTCGATCGCTCCGACGAAGAACTGTTCGGCCCGTTGCTGCAAGTCATCCGCTACGCCGATTTCGCGGCGGCGATTGCCGAAGCCAACGACACCGCATTTGGTCTGGCCGCTGGCCTGCTGTCGGATTCCGAAGAACGCTACCAGCAGTTCTGGCTGGAAAGCCGTGCCGGGATCGTCAACTGGAACAAGCAGCTGACTGGTGCTGCGAGCAGTGCGCCGTTCGGCGGTGTCGGCGCTTCGGGCAACCACCGCGCCAGCGCCTACTACGCGGCGGATTACTGCGCGTACCCGGTGGCCTCGCTGGAAACCCCGAGCCTGGTTTTGCCGGCGGCCCTGACACCTGGCGTGAAGATGGCGTGATGCCCATCGCTGGCAAGCCAGCTCTCACAAGGGCGATGAGATCCCTGTGGGAGCTGGCTTGCCAGCGATGGCCGCGCCGCGGTCTTACTGAATAGTTACTGAAGCCTATAACAACAGATTCTCGTGGAGCCTCGCTGATGAAATCCTATGAAGTCAATTTTGACGGTCTAGTGGGGCCGACCCATAACTACGGTGGTCTGTCCTACGGCAACGTTGCGTCCCAGAGCAACAGCCAGCAGTCCTCGAACCCGAAGGAAGCGGCGCTGCAAGGCCTGGCGAAAATGAAAGCGCTGATGGAAATGGGCTTTCAGCAAGGCGTTCTCGCACCCCAGGAACGTCCGGACGTGGCTGCTCTGCGCCGTCTGGGTTTCAGCGGCACCGACGCCCAGGTCATCGAGCGCGCCGCAAAAGAAGCGATGCCGCTGCTGGTCGCCAGTTGCTCGGCGTCGAGCATGTGGGTGGCCAACGCCGCCACGGTCAGCCCGAGTGCCGACACTGCTGACGGTCGCGTGCACTTCACCGCCGCCAACCTGAACTGCAAATACCACCGCAGCATCGAGCACCCGACCACCAGTCGTGTGCTGGGTGCGATGTTCGCCGACCAGCAGCACTTCGCTCACCACGCCGCATTGCCGGCAGTGGCGCAGTTCGGCGACGAAGGCGCAGCGAACCACACGCGTTTCTGCCGTGAGTACGGTGAGGCCGGTGTCGAGTTTTTCGTGTTCGGTCGCAGTGCCTTTGACACCCGTTACCCGGCGCCGCAGAAATATCCGGCGCGTCAGACCCTTGAAGCGTCGCAAGCGGTCGCCCGTTTGCACGGCCTGCGTGATGACGGCGTGGTCTACGCGCAGCAGAACCCGGCGGTGATCGATCAGGGCGTGTTTCACAACGACGTGATCGCGGTGGGCAACGGCGAGGTGCTGTTCTATCACGAGGACGCGTTCCTCGACACCGAGAACATGCTGGCCGAGCTGCAAGCCAAGCTGGCCAAGGTCGGCGGCAAGTTCCAGTCGGTCTGTGTGCCGCGTTCGGCGGTTACCGTGGACGACGCGGTGCGTTCCTACCTGTTCAACAGCCAGTTGCTGTCGCGTCCTGACGGTTCGATGCTGCTGATCGTGCCGGAAGAGTGCCGTGGCAACGAGCGCGTGTGGAATTACCTGCAAGGCCTGACCAGCTCCGGCGGCCTGATTCGCGAAGTGAAAGTATTCGACCTCAAGCAAAGCATGCAGAACGGTGGTGGCCCGGCGTGCCTGCGACTGCGCGTCGCGCTCAACGAAACCGAGCTGGCGGCCGTCAACCCAGGGGTTATCATGACCGCCCCGTTGTACGGTTCGTTGACCGCATGGGTTGAAAAGCACTACCGCGACCGCCTGAGCGAAAGCGACCTGGCGGACCCGCAATTGCTGCTTGAATGCCGGACGGCACTGGATGAACTGACGCAAATCCTTAAACTGGGCGCGGTTTATCCATTCCAGATCAATTGATGGCCGGCGCGCCGCCTGAACGCGGCGCGCGGCTTGTCACCCCAACAGAGCGTAAAAAAGACATGAGCGATTCCCTGCGGCTGATCCTTGAAGACACCGACGGCAAGCAACTGGAAACTTCCTGCACCCGCGTCGCGGTCATGTGGCAAGGCAAAGAGCTGTGGATCCAGCAGGACGGCCGCGGCCAGCTGCTGATTGGCGTGGACGTCGAAGAAGGCGACGAAGAGTACGCCAATCTGCTGCTGCGCCCATTGGCGACTAATCTGGTAAGTCTGCAACTGGAGATGGAACCGGCTGACCTCGGCGACGATGACGGTCACGTGCACGGCCCGGATTGCAACCACGACCACTAAGGAAACCGCTCTATGCTCGCCCTCGGCAAACTGCTTGAACTGACCCTCGCCGGCCGCGAACCGGCGGAGAAGACTCAACTGACTGTCGAAGGCGTGCGCATGCGCTGGCTGAGCGAGGGTGCGCTGGAAGTCCGGCCACCCGAAGCGCGCGACAATGGCCTGGACCTGCTGCTGTCGGCAGGTATCCACGGCAACGAAACGGCACCGATCGAATTGCTCGACCGGCTGCTGCATGACATCGCCCGCGGCGACTTGAAGCCGCGCGCACGCATTCTGTTCCTGTTCGGCAACCCGGAAGCGATTCGCAAGGGCGAGCGTTTCATCGAGCAGGACGTCAATCGGCTGTTCAACGGCCGTCACGAACAAAGCAGCGGTTCCGAAGCCCTGCGCGCCTGCGAACTGGAACGCCTGGCCGCGAGTTTCTTCAGCGTGCCGGATCGTCAGCGTCTGCACTACGACCTGCACACGGCGATTCGTGGTTCGAAGATTGAGCAGTTCGCGTTGTATCCGTGGAAGGAAGGTCGTCAGCATTCCCGTCTGGAGCTGGCCCGCCTGCGCGCCGCCGGCATGGAGGCGGTGCTGTTGCAGAACAAACCGTCGATCGTCTTCAGTTCCTACACCTACGACAAGCTCGGTGCCGAGTCCTTCACCCTGGAACTGGGCAAGGCGCGGCCGTTCGGGCAGAACGCCGGGGTCAATGTGTCGCTGCTGGAAACCCGTCTGAAGCAGATCATCGAAGGCACCGAGCCAGAGATGGCCGGGCAGGGCCTGGACGGTCTACAACTGTTCAGCGTGGCGCGGGAAATCATCAAACACAGCGACTCGTTCCGCCTGAACCTGCCGGCGGACATCGAAAACTTTTCGGAACTGGATGTGGGTTATGTGCTGGCCGAAGATCTGGCCAATACCCGCTGGATCATCGAAGAGCAGGGCGCGCGGATTATTTTCCCGAACCCCAAGGTCAAGAACGGCCTGCGGGCAGGCATTCTGATCGTGCCGACCACTGACGAAAATCTCGCCTGAAACTGAATCGCCCCCACGCGGTGCATGGGGGCGATCGTTATTGCATCAGACCGCTACAGCACGCGGCTCGGTGCGGCGCAACGCACGCACTTTCTGCAGTGTATCCACGCAAGTCTTCGCCGCTTCCTGACCCTTGTGCACGAAATGCTCGAAGAAGAACTTGTAGTGTTCTTCGCCGGCATGGAAGTGGTGCGGGGTCAGGGATACCGAGAACACCGGCACTTCGGTTTCCAGCTGAACCTGCATCAGGCCGCTGACCACCGACTGGGCGACGAATTCGTGACGGTAGATCCCGCCGTCTACCACCAGAGCGGCCGCGACGATGCCGGCATAACGACCGGTCTTGGCCAACAGCTTGGCGTGCAGAGGCATTTCAAAGGCGCCGCCGACTTCGAAGAAATCGATGTCCGATTCCTGATAACCCTGGGCGATCATTTCGGCGAGGAAGCCTTTGCGGCTCTGATCGACGATTTCCTTATGCCAGCAGGCCTGGATGAACGCGACGCGCTCGCCGTGAGGGTGTTTGCTTTTGCTGTCGATAGCGGTGGGTTGCATGTTCTGACTCCTGTTTGTGTGAAAAACAGGGCGTTATGAATCGAAAGGGATTCAAGGGTACGCACGCTCGCGCGAACGCGGCGGACGGCCCTTTGGCGTCAATCCCGTTCTCTCTTCATCCGGACTGTGACCGTCGGCCCCGGAATCACACCGGGTCTGCTGACCTTGCCGCCGTTCACGGTGTTTTGCCGTGTCCGTCACCAAGCGCTCGCGGGCTATGCGCATTGCGCGCAATTACCGCCGGTGGGGAATTGCACCCCGCCCTGAGAACGTTTCGCCGCCCTTTATCGGGCGGCGCAGCGTTTTTAACACAGATCGGCGGGCTGTGCATCGCGCCTTTGTGATGATTGCCATCGGATTTTTCGAAGCGTGGAAACGACTTTTCCTTGCGCAAGGGTTGATTAATCCGCGCCATGCCCGCAGTAATTCCTCTACGAAAAGGGATTTCCCCTGCTGACCAGAGGCCAGGTTCATGAGCGTTATCGATCTTCGCAGCGACACCGTCACCCAACCGACTCCCGCCATGCTCGACGCGATGACCGCGGCGGCCACCGGGGATGATGTGTATGGCGAAGATCCGACGGTCAATCGTCTGGAAACCGAACTGGCAAAACGGTTGGGTTTTGCCGCTGCGCTGTTCGTCCCGACCGGCACCATGAGCAACCTTTTGGGTTTGATGGCGCACTGCGAGCGCGGTGACGAGTACATCGTCGGCCAGCAGGCGCACACCTATAAGTACGAGGGCGGCGGCGCAGCGGTGCTCGGTTCGATCCAGCCACAGCCGCTGGAAGTGCAGGCCGATGGTTCGCTGGATCTGGATCAGGTGGCAGCGGCGATCAAGCCTGACGACTTTCACTTCGCCCGCACCCGCCTGCTGGCACTGGAAAACACCATGCAGGGCAAGGTGTTGCCGATGGCGTATCTGGCCCGGGCACGTCAGTTCACTCGAGACAATGGCCTGCAGCTGCATCTGGACGGTGCGCGGCTGTACAACGCCGCCGTCAAGCTTGGGGTTGATGCCCGTGAGATCACGCAGCATTTCGATTCGGTGTCGGTGTGCCTGTCCAAAGGCCTTGGCGCGCCGGTCGGCTCCGTGCTGTGTGGTTCGGCCGAGTTGATCGGCAGGGCACGGCGCCTGCGCAAGATGGTCGGAGGCGGCATGCGTCAGGCCGGCCTGCTGGCGGCAGCGGGGCTGTATGCGCTGGATCACAACGTCGAGCGCTTGGCGGATGACCATGCCAACGCGCAGTTTCTGGCTGAAGGCCTGCGCGAGGCCGGTTTCACCGTCGAGCCGGTGCAGACCAACATGGTTTACGTGCAGATGGGTGACCGTGCCGAAGCGATCAAGGCGTTTGCCGCCGAGCGCGGGATCAAACTGAGCGCTGCCGCCCGTCTGCGGATGGTCACGCACATGGACGTCAATCGCTCGCAAATCGAGCAAGTGATCGCGACATTCGTCGAGTTTTCGCGCAAGTGACAGCGTTAGCCCCTCAATTGACCGTTTCTATCGTATAAACACGCTGTACCCCGCGCGCAGGGCCGATATAATGCGGCCCTTTGCCGTCGTTTCGTCTGTTGACGTTTCGTACAGGCCTTTGGCCGCAGCCTCCGTGGAAGAACCTAATGAAAAGCGCAGAAATCCGTGAAGCCTTCCTTCGCTTCTTCGAAGAGCAAGGCCACACCCGTGTAGCCTCCAGCTCTTTGATTCCGGGCAACGACCCAACCCTGCTGTTCACCAACGCGGGGATGAACCAGTTCAAGGACTGCTTCCTGGGCCAGGAAAAGCGCGCGTACACCCGCGCCGTCTCCAGCCAGAAATGCGTGCGCGCCGGCGGCAAGCACAACGACCTGGAAAACGTCGGTTACACCGCCCGTCACCACACCTTCTTCGAAATGCTGGGTAACTTCAGCTTCGGCGATTACTTCAAGCGTGATGCCATCACCTACGCCTGGAACTTCCTGACCTCCGAGAAGTGGCTGAACCTGCCGAAGGAAAAGCTGTGGGTCACCGTCTACGCCAGCGATGACGAGGCTTACGACATCTGGACCAAGGAAGTCGGTGTGCCGGCCGAGCGCATGGTGCGCATCGGCGACAACAAGGGCGCGCCATACGCCTCCGACAACTTCTGGACCATGGGCGATACCGGCCCGTGCGGTCCTTGCACCGAGATTTTCTACGATCACGGCGCCGACATCTGGGGTGGCCCACCGGGCTCGCCGGAAGAGGACGGCGACCGTTACATCGAAATCTGGAACAACGTGTTCATGCAGTTCAACCGCACCGCCGATGGCGTGTTGCACCCGCTGCCAGCGCCGTCGGTGGACACCGGCATGGGCCTGGAGCGGATCAGTGCCGTGCTGCAGCACGTTCACTCGAACTATGAAATCGACCTGTTCCAAAGCCTGTTGGCCGCTTCGGCCAAGGCCATCGGTTGCAGCAACGATAATCAGGCGTCCCTGAAAGTCGTGGCTGACCACATCCGTTCCTGCGGCTTCCTGATTGCCGACGGCGTGCTGCCGTCCAACGAAGGCCGTGGCTACGTGCTGCGCCGGATCATTCGTCGCGCCTGCCGTCACGGCAACAAGCTGGGCGCCAAGGGCAGCTTCTTCTACCAGATCGTTGCTGCACTCGTGGCCGAGATGGGCGAAGCGTTCCCTGAGCTGAAATCCCAGCAGGCGCACATCGAGCGCGTACTGAAAGCCGAAGAAGAGCAATTCGCCAAGACCCTGGAGCAGGGCCTGAAGATCCTCGAGCAGGATCTGGCCGAGCTCAAAGGCGACGTGGTTCCGGGCGACGTAGTGTTCAAGCTCTACGATACCTACGGTTTCCCGATGGACCTGACCGCGGACATCGCCCGCGAGCGCAGCCTGACCATCGACGAAGCCGGTTTCGAGCGTGAAATGGAAGCCCAGCGCGTCCGTGCACGTTCCGCCAGCTCCTTCGGCCTGGACTACAACAGCCTGGTCAAGGTTGATGTCGATACCGAATTCACCGGCTACCACGCCACCAGCGGTTCGGCGAAAGTCGTTGCTCTCTATAAAGATGGCCAGTCGGTGGACGTCTTGAGTGAAGGGCAGGAAGGTGTTGTGGTATTGAACCAGACGCCGTTCTACGCCGAATCCGGCGGCCAGGTTGGCGATTGCGGTTACCTGCAGGCCGGCAACAGCCGTTTCGACGTGCGCGACACCACCAAGACCGGCGGCGCATTCCTGCACCACGGTGTGCTGGCTTCGGGCAGCCTGATTGTTGGCGCGCCGGTGGAAACCCATGTCGAAGCCGACGTACGTCACGCCACTTCGCTGAACCACTCGGCCACGCACTTGCTGCATGCAGCATTGCGCAAAGTGCTGGGCGATCACGTTCAACAGAAAGGCTCGCTGGTTGACAGTCAGCGTCTGCGTTTCGACTTCAGCCACTTTGAAGCGATCAAGCCAGAGCAATTGAAAGCGCTGGAAGACATCGTCAACGCCGAGATCCGCAAGAACTCCGCCGTTGAAACCGAAGAAACCGACATCGAAACCGCCAAGCAGAAGGGCGCCATGGCGCTGTTCGGCGAGAAGTACGGCGACAACGTACGCGTGCTGAGCATGGGCGGCGATTTCTCCGTCGAGCTGTGTGGCGGTATCCACGCCAACCGTACTGGCGACATCGGCCTGCTGAAAATCATCAGCGAAGGCGGTGTGGCATCGGGTGTGCGTCGTATCGAAGCGGTCACCGGCGCTGCGGCGCTGGCTTACTTGAACGCTGCTGAAGAACAACTCAAGGAAGCGGCCAGCCTGGTCAAGGGCAGCCGCGAAAACCTGATCGACAAGCTGTCGGCTGTACTGGAGCGCAACCGCGCGCTGGAGAAGCAGCTCGAGCAGTTGCAGGCCAAGGCCGCTGCTGCCGCCGGCGACGATCTGTCGGCTTCGGCTGTGGACGTCAAAGGCGTGAAGGTGCTGGCCGTGCGACTGGATGGTCAGGACGGCAAGGCGCTGCTGGCGCTGGTCGATCAGCTGAAAAACAAACTCGGTCGCGCAGTGATCCTGCTCGGCAGTGTCCATGAGGAAAAGGTCGTACTGGTTGCAGGCGTGACCAAGGACCTGACTGGCCAACTCAAAGCCGGTGATTTGATGAAACAGGCTGCTGCGGCAGTGGGCGGGAAGGGCGGTGGTCGTCCGGACATGGCGCAGGGCGGCGGTGTCGACGCCGGCGCACTGGATAGTGCACTGGCGCTGACCGTTCCATTCGTCGAGCAGGGTTTATAAGACGGTCTGTCGGGCCCGCAGTCTAGTGGCGGGCCCGGCGGCTGTTCGAGTGATTATTGGGCGCCCTTCATGGGCAGAGGCGGCTTTGAAATGGCTTTGATCGTACAGAAATTTGGAGGCACCTCGGTCGGCACTGTCGAGAGAATCGAGCAGGTCGCCGACAAGGTTAAGAAATTCCGCGATGCCGGCGATGACCTGGTGGTTGTGCTGTCTGCAATGAGCGGCGAAACCAACCGTCTGATCGATCTGGCCAAGCAAATCAGTGGCGAAGATCAACCGGTTCCACGTGAACTGGACGTGATCGTCTCCACCGGTGAGCAGGTGACGATCGCCCTGTTGGCCATGGCGCTTATCAAGCGCGGTGTGCCGGCGGTGTCGTACACCGGCAACCAGGTGCGGATCCTGACGGACAGTGCGCACAATAAAGCGCGTATCTTGCAGATTGATGACCAGAAGATTCGCGGTGACCTGAAGGCTGGCCGTGTGGTTGTGGTCGCCGGTTTCCAGGGCGTCGACGAGCACGGCAACATCACGACCCTGGGGCGTGGCGGTTCCGACACTACCGGCGTGGCGCTGGCCGCTGCGTTGAAGGCTGACGAGTGCCAGATCTACACCGACGTCGATGGTGTCTACACCACTGACCCGCGTGTGGTATCGGTTGCTCAGCGTCTGGACAAGATCACCTTCGAAGAGATGCTGGAAATGGCCAGCCTCGGTTCCAAGGTGTTGCAGATCCGTGCCGTGGAGTTCGCCGGCAAGTACAACGTTCCGCTGCGCGTACTGCACAGCTTCAAGGAGGGTCCGGGCACCCTCATTACTATTGATGAAGAGGAAACCATGGAACAGCCGATCATTTCCGGCATCGCTTTCAACCGCGATGAAGCCAAGCTGACCATCCGTGGCGTGCCAGACACCCCGGGCGTGGCGTTCAAGATTCTCGGCCCGATCAGTGCCGCGAACATCGAAGTCGACATGATCGTGCAGAACGTCGCGCACGATAACACCACCGACTTCACCTTCACCGTGCACCGCAACGACTACCAGTCCGCGCAGACCGTACTGGAAAACACCGCTCGCGAGATCGGTGCCCGTGAAGTCGTCGGCGACACCAAGATCGCCAAGGTCTCGATCGTCGGCGTCGGCATGCGTTCCCACGCAGGCGTGGCCAGCCGCATGTTCGAATCCCTGGCGAAGGAAAGCATCAACATCCAGATGATCTCGACTTCGGAAATCAAGGTTTCCGTCGTGATCGAAGAGAAATACCTGGAACTGGCCGTGCGCGCCCTGCACACGGCTTTCGAACTGGATGCTCCAGCCCGTCAGGGCGAGTAATCCTGGTCAATAAAGGGCGCGGTCTGACCGCGCCCTTTATTTTTTGAATGGCGCGAGCCCTGAACTGTTCTTTTGCTCGCGCTGGTCAATACTCAGGCATGTAGGGCTACGATCGCTCCGGTTGTAGGTCGGGTGCCTTTTTTTTGCAGACTGTTGTCCCTGAAATGATTCGCGTGAGGAGAAAGGTATGCTGATTCTGACTCGTCGGTGCGCAGAAAGCCTGATTATCGGTGATGGCGAAATCACCGTGACCGTGCTCGGCGTCAAAGGAAATCAAGTGCGTATCGGCGTCAATGCCCCGAAAGAGGTCGCCGTGCACCGTGAGGAAATCTACCTGCGTATAAAGAAAGAGAAGGACGAAGAACCAAGTCATTAATTTTTATTGATTTTTATGTTTGCAAACGGGGAAAAGGTTGGTTAAGATACGCCCCGTGTTGCGGAGAGCTGGCCGAGTGGCCGAAGGCGCTCCCCTGCTAAGGGAGTACACCTCACAAGGGTGTCGGGGGTTCGAATCCCCCGTTCTCCGCCATTATTTGCTTAGTACGTTGTAATCTGGCTTTTTCTGTAAGTTGTTGAAATTAATAGAAAAAGTGGTTGGAATAGAGATTAGACGGGCTATAATGCGGCGCAACAAATGCACTCGTAGCTCAGCTGGATAGAGTACTCGGCTACGAACCGAGCGGTCACAGGTTCGAATCCTGTCGAGTGCACCATTTAAGAGTCAGCTACAGCAATGTAAATGACTCGGCTTCAACCAGGTGTGATCTGGTCTAACAAACACAAATGCACTCGTAGCTCAGCTGGATAGAGTACTCGGCTACGAACCGAGCGGTCACAGGTTCGAATCCTGTCGAGTGCACCATTTAAGAGTTAGTTGCAGCAATGTAAATAACTTGGCTTCAGCCAGTTGTGGTCTGGTCTAAAAACACAAATTGCACTCGTAGCTCAGCTGGATAGAGTACTCGGCTACGAACCGAGCGGTCACAGGTTCGAATCCTGTCGAGTGCACCATATACCAAAAAGCCCGCGTTTAACGCGGGCTTTTTGCTGTCCGGGATTTGAGTTTTCCAGTCACGCATCCTTTCTCATCAAAATCGACCTGAGCACTGCGGCCTCGCTTGAGGTCGTAACGATAAGTCGTTGCCGAATTGCGGATGCTGATCTTGTCAGGCTTTCCCAGAGCGCTTTCAACATCCTGTTGGCTCATTCCGGCGATGATTCGTTGATTGATGATTGCTTCGCGCTTCTGTCGCGCGTCGATCAGATCTCCGCATTTGTCTTGGGTGCGTCCTACGACGGCCATTTCTCGCTTTCTGATATTCATACCGGATATTTCTTCGTGTCGGGCTTCGGGCATCAGTGCCACTGTCGAGCCGGGCGAGTAGGGGCGTACCTCCTGGAGTAAAAGGCGCTCATTGTTCGCGCAACTCAGCGTTGTGAATGTGAGGCTACCGTCGGCAGCTTCGCAGCGGTGAATTGTCGTTGTGTTCCCTGTGGACGGGAGGCAGAGCAGGGTGGTCAGCATGAGTCGGGATGTTTTCGATGGCATTCGGCGTCCTCCATGACGATCCCTTTCAAGCGTAGTCGGCAGTTTTTTCGCTGCCGGTGTGTTTTCTTTTCAGGATGAGTCGTCGGAGTCTGAAGAGTCAGGACAGTGCTCAGCTTTGTCTCGCAAGCGCTTGTTTCAGCCTAGATTTTTAACGTTTAAAACCGTCAGGCGGTGTATCATTGCGCCCGTCAGCCCCGCCGGGGCTTATGGAAAACCTCCATGGACTTACCCAGTAGTTACTCAGTACCCCGTTTTACCAATCATGAATTGACTGATTGATCCTTCCGGCGTGCCCCGCTGCTGGGAGTGGAGTTCGCCTATGTCCGAAATCGAAGTAAAGAAAACACAGGAAAGCCTGCAGGATCGCCTGGCTCAGGTCGTTGAGCTGCTGCAGCGCCAACGAGTCGTCGAAGACCTGACTCACCGCCAGGAAGGCGCACATCATGACCGGGTCGAGAACCTGGTCCACCGGCAAAATCTCGTCGAGCTGCAACGCAAGCTCGATGATCTGCACTCCGCCGACGTTGCCTACATTCTTGAAGCCCTGCCGCTGGACGATCGTCTGACGCTCTGGCAGTTGGTCAAGGCTGATCGCGACGGCGACATTCTTCTCGAAGTATCCGACTCCGTCCGTGAAACCCTGATCGCCGACATGGACGATCACGAGCTCCTGGCTGCTGCCAAGGACATGGATGCCGACGAACTTGCTGACCTGGCCTCCGAGCTGCCGCGAGACGTCGTCCATGAGCTGATGGAGACTCTGGATCAGCAGCAACGCGAGCGTGTGCGTTCGGCCCTCTCCTACGACGAGGAGCAGGTCGGTGCGCTGATGGACTTCGAGATGGTGACTATCCGTGAGGATGTCAGCCTCGAAGTGGTCCTGCGTTACCTGCGCCGTCTCAAAGAGCTGCCGGGTCATACCGACAAGCTGTTCGTGGTCGATTACGACGGTGTGCTCAAGGGCGTGCTGCCGATCAAGCGATTGCTGGTCAATGATCCGGAGAAACAGGTTTCCGAAGTGATGGCCAGCGATCCGGTGAGTTTCCACCCGGACGAAGACGCCTACGACGCCGCGCAGGCGTTCGAGCGTTACGACTTGATCTCGGCACCGGTGGTCGACAAGAACGGCAAGCTGATCGGCCGTCTGACCATCGACGAAATGGTCGACCTGATTCGTGAGGAGAGCGAAAGCGAAGTCCTCAACATGGCGGGTCTGCGGGAAGAGGAAGATATTTTCGCTTCCGTCTGGAAATCCCTGCGCAACCGTTGGGCGTGGCTGGCGATCAACCTGATCACGGCGTTCGTTGCGTCGCGGGTGATCGGCCTGTTCGAAGGGTCGATCGAGAAGCTGGTGGCGCTGGCTGCTCTGATGCCGATTGTGGCGGGTATCGGTGGTAACTCCGGTAACCAGACGATCACCATGATCGTTCGCGCCATGGCGCTCGATCAGGTCAGCACGGGCAACACTTCGCGTCTGATGCGCAAGGAGCTCGCCGTTGCGTTGATCAACGGCCTGGTCTGGGGTGGGGTGATTGGTGTTGTGGCTTACATGCTCTACGGCAGTTGGTCGCTTGGTGTGGTGATGACGGCAGCGATGACGCTCAACCTGTTGCTGGCGGCTTTAATGGGGGTGTTGATCCCGATGACGTTGGCCAAGATGGGGCGAGACCCGGCAATGGGGGCCAGTGTGATGATTACGGCCATGACCGATAGTGGCGGCTTCTTCATCTTCCTGGGGTTGGCGACGATTTTCCTGCTCTGATTTCCTGTATCGAACAGCCCGCCAATTGGCGGGCTTTTTTTCGTCCTTGAATTCCCGAATTGCGGGCAAAAAAAAGCCAGCATTCATGCTGGCTTGAGATATTCGATTTGACTCAGGATGCGTCTGCGGCCATTTCGGCGTCGTGGGCGATCAGAGAAACCAGTGCGTTCTGCTGGCGATGGGAGAGTTGGCGGAAGCGTTGCAGTAACTCGCGTTCGTGCAGCGAAAGCTCCGGGCTGTCGAGGCGCATGCTCAGCTCTTCGCCCAGTGCGCCTTCCTGAATAAGACTCTGCTCAAGGCGCGCAATGATCTCGGAGTTCATGCTGCGATGATGATTGCGAGCCACCTCGGCAATGCGTTCACGCATTCCGTCTGGCAGGCGTACGACGAACTTGTCAGCCGTACGGCTGGAATAAATTGCCTGTTTCAATGGGCGCATATATTTAACCGGTTAGTTCAGGGGAGCGGTTCTCGGGATTGGCCGCAGGATGAGTCGTAGGACAAGCATCCGCGCCAAATGGTTCAACCTGAATTGTTAAGAGGCTCGCATCATGCCTCAAAATTGCCAGATCATTGGCGTCAATTCTGTGACAAATATTGATCCGGGTAAAGGCGTAATGCCAGCACCAATTATCAGAAATGCGGACTGGTTTGAAAAGAATGCGTCGGCCCGTATCGCTGACCGCGTCCTGATGTGCAGGAGCTGATGCCCGAAGGCGTCAGACCGTGCATGCTATGCGGCTAGAATCCTTGTTCCTTACCTTGTACAGGATAGTGGCAAATGGCCGATTTACTAGGGGCGTGCACCTGCTGGGGGGCGTTTTCAGGATGGATGGCAAGCTTATTTATCTGATGGGGCCATCCGGCTCGGGCAAGGACAGTCTCATCGAGGCTGTGCGTGAGCGTTTGCATCTGCTGGATTGTGAGGTCATGCGTCGCGTCATTACTCGGTCGGCGGAATCTGTGGGGGAGGATGCGCTCAGTGTCACTCCTGAGGAGTTTGATCGACGCCGACGCGCCGGTGAGTTTTCATTGTCATGGCAGGCAAACGGACTCTCCTATGGTATTCCTGCTGAAATAGACCAATGGTTGAAAGCAGGGCGCCACGTATTGGTAAGCGGATCGCGCGCGAATCTGCGTCAAGCGCTGGAGGATTATCCGACGTTGTTGCCGGTTTTGTTGACAGTCAGGGAAGAGGTGTTGCGGGAGCGTCTGCTTAAGCGTGGACGAGAGACGCTTGAGCAAATCAATGCCAGGCTTGCTCGCAACACCTTGTTCCTGGAAAGGAGGTCAATCAGCAGACCTGTGTTCCAGCTCGATAACTCTGGCGAGTTGGCGGTGGCCGCTGATCACTTTGTGGAGTGGGTGAAGCTCAACGTAGTACCGGATCAAATTTGAACTTGCGGCCGGCTGCCAGTGCAAGCAAGAACAACACTGCAAAAACGGCGCAACCGATCAGGGGCGGGGTGACTTCGGTTTGTTCGAATAGCGAAAAATGCAGGGCGCCGCTCATTAAGGCGAGGATCAAAAAACCTGCCGCTGACTTGGACATGCTGTACTCCTGAAGATGAATCAAAACACCAGGCGATCGATCGATTTGGCTTGCGACGTCTCGAGGGGCGCGCTGACTTCCTGTGAGTGGCTGCCCTGGTCACTCAGCACTGCCCACTGTGGCGCCTTTTGTACCTGCAAGTAATGCGGCATACGCTGTGCAACCGGTTCAGTGCTCTCGGGGGCAAAGTGAAAAGCCACCAGAATCGCTAAAGCGATCGCGTTTGCAAGCAAGAGGGTGCGGTTCATGAGACTGATCTCCGATCGTTCTTCTGCAGAACAGGCGAAGCAGTCGTCATGCCAACAGTTTAACCGCTGTTAAGTCCTTTAAAAACAAGCATTTAAGAGGCGTCTTAAAAAATGGCGCATTGCAATGTGCAATGACGGTTATTTTGAGATGATGCAAATTGCACGGTAAATTGCCCTTCGAGATTGCGGGGCGCCTGCCTACACTTAAAATGCCCTACGGACGACATGACAAATCAGGGTTCGGCCGTTAACATGCTCGCCGTCTGTCGCGCAGCGTCTGCAAGCGACAACGCGTGTGTCTCAGTAGCTCAATTGGATAGAGCATCCCCCTCCTAAGGGGAAGGTTGGCAGTTC
This sequence comes from Pseudomonas sp. MWU12-3088, assembly GCF_023242405.1. Taxonomy (NCBI): domain Bacteria; kingdom Pseudomonadati; phylum Pseudomonadota; class Gammaproteobacteria; order Pseudomonadales; family Pseudomonadaceae; genus Pseudomonas; species Pseudomonas sp. MWU12-3088. Next base: position 339 of record NZ_JALJEA010000003.1, on the reverse strand, counting down.
GAACCTGCCCTGGGACACCATCTATACAAAACCTTCTTTGTTGATGTCCGCCGGCCTCACGGTTGATTATCGCTTTCTGTTGTTTTCATACCTCTTTGAGTTGCTGAAGCGGCGCAGGCTGGTTGTGTCTCGTGGATGGCTCATTGCTTCTGAACCGATCCTCAGCTTCCTGTCTTGCAATGCAGTCGGTTCGATGGGTATTGCTTGGCTTTGCGTTTTCATGGAGCCCGAATGTTCTTCTATCTATATAGAGGAGCATGAGTGAGGTTGCATTGGGTACAGTTGCTCGTTGCGCTGAATGCGCGCTGATATTTGGATCTTTCGACGGTACTGAGCTTC
>NZ_JALJEA010000029.1:0-1498 GCF_023242405.1 Pseudomonas sp. MWU12-3088 | reverse complement strand
CCGGCACGTCATCCTGCAGCGGCAGTTGACGGGTGGTGCGAGCTTCTTCTGGGAGTGGGAACGTGCCGGCAAGGCGGCACGTTGCGTGCGGCACTGGGCATCGTTTTCGCAGATGGACACGCGATACGTCTGGGACGACGCCGGCAGCGTGACGGTGCGCTACGTCGATGGTCGGGAAGAGGTTTACGTCCACGACGACACGGCGCGGCTGGTGCGTCAGGTCGCCGCCGACGGGGGTGAACAGCTCAAGGCCTACGATTCGGCGGGCCGGTTGGTCGCCGAGCAGGATGCGCTGGGGGCGGTCACCGAGTACCGCTATGACGACGCCGGACGGCTGATCGCGCTGATTCCGCCGGACGATGCGCCGACGTCCTACGAGTACCGCAATGGTTTCCTGCACCGCCGTAGTCGGGGCGACGCTGAGTGGACCTACCGGCGCAACGCTCAGGGCGATGTCACCGAAGCGGTCGATCCCGACGGCCATGTCACCCACTGCCACTACGACCCGCAGGGGCGGCTGCTGTCGGTCCGTTATCCGGATAGCGGTCGGCATGTGTTCGTGTGGAACGACCTCGGGCAACTGGTCGAAGAAAGCCTGCCCGACGGTGGAGTTCGGAAGTTTTCCTACGATGCCCTGGGGCGGCGGATTACTGCGCAGGACGAACACGGCGCGGTCACCCGCCATGTGTGGGACGCCGTCGGACGGCTGATCCAGACCACGCTTCCAACCGGAGCGACGCGGGCCTGGTCCTACAGCGCCTACGGCCAGATCACCGCCGAACGCGATGAACTAGGTCGGATCACCCGCTACGAGTATGACGACGACCTGCACCTGGTCAGCCGGCGGATCAACCCCGACGGCACGCGGCTGCAATATCGCTACGACCACGCGCAGCTGTTGCTCACGGAGATCGAGAACGAGTCCGGTGAAAAGTACCGGCTGGACTACACGCCCACCGGATTGATCCGACAGGAAACCGGTTTTGATGGCCGGCGCACCGCGTACGCCTACGACCACAACGGCCATCTGCTGGAGAGGACCGAGTTCGGCGACGACGGCTCGACCTTGGTCACCCATTACGAGCGTGACAGTGCCGGGCGTCTGCTGCGCAAGACCCTGCCTGATGGCAACACGGTTGAATACCGCTACGACCGCCTCGGCCGGCTGACTGGGGTCGACGACGGCCAGAATCATCCGCTGGCCTTCGAATACGACCTGCAGGACCGCCTGGTACGCGAGCATCAGGGCTGGGGCACCTTGCGTTACACCTACGACGCCTGCGGCCAGCTCACCCGGATGCGTCTGCCGGACAACAGCAAGCTCGATTACCACTACGCCAAGGGCGGCGCGCTGACCGCGATCGACCTCAATGGCGCCTTGCTCACCCGTCACGTCTACCAGAACGGTCGCGAACAGCAGCGCCAGCAGGGCCTGTTGCTCAGCGAATATGCCTACGACGAGCAAGGACGGTTGCTGTCCCACGCGGTAGGCCATCAG
>NZ_JALJEA010000028.1:0-1850 GCF_023242405.1 Pseudomonas sp. MWU12-3088 | reverse complement strand
ATCCGGTACTTCGGGTTCCGATGACTGGCGTGCTCCAGTCGTTTAATTACGGCTGATCGTTTCAAGCATCGGCCAGCTCTGCTGGTCGATGTTGTTTACGCCCCTCCAGAATTTCGCGCGCGTTGACTGCTCTTACTGTCGACGGGCGCCGCTGTACAGCACGAGGAACAAGGGATGTTCGCGCCGGCCAATGAAACCCACTTTGCCCTGACCATCGAAGGGCTTTCCGCCGATTTCCAGGTGTTTACCCTCACCGGTCGGGAAGCCATCAGCCAGCCGTTTGCCTTCGAGGTGGAGCTGGTCAGTGAGCAGCCGTCGCTGGACCTCGAAACCCTGCTGCACAAACCGGCCTTCCTGCAGCTGTCGCCTGACGGCAGCGGCATCCACGGCCTGATCGACCGCGCCGCGCAAGGCGATTCCGGCAAGCGCCTGACGCGCTACTCCGTGACCCTGCGCCCGCAACTGGCGTACCTGGCGCACCGGATCAACCAGCGGATCTTCCAGAACCTCAGCGTGCCGAAAATCATCGGCAAGGTCCTCGAAGAACACGGCATCCAGGGCAACGCCTATGAATTCCAGACCGGGTCGATCTACCCCGAGCGTATCTACTGCGTGCAGTACGACGAGTCGGACCTGCATTTCATCCAGCGCCTGTGCGAAGAAGAAGGCATTCACTACCACTTCCAGCACAGCGCCACGGCGCACAAGCTGGTGTTCGGCGATGACCAGACGGTGTTCCACAAACTGGCGCCGGTGGCCTATCAGCAGGACTCCGGCATGGTCGCCAGCGACCCGGTGATCAAGCGCTTCGACCTGCGCCTGGAAACCCGCACCAGCCGCACCACCCGCCGCGACTACGACTTCGAAAAACCGCGCATCACGCTCGAAAGCGAAAACCGCGGCGACGCCCTGCCCGACCTCGAGGACTACGACTACCCGGGCCGTTTCGTCGACCGCGAACGCGGCAAACACCTGGCCAAACGCGCCCTTGAGCGCCACCGCAGCGACTTCCAGCTCGCCGAAGGCAAGAGCGATCAGCCGTTGCTGGTCAGCGGCCATTTCCTCGCGCTGAAAGAACACCCGAAAGCCAAGTGGAACGACCTCTGGCTGCTGACTGAAGTCCTGCACGAAGGCAAGCAGCCGCAAGTGCTGGAAGAGTCGGTCACCAGTGACACCACCGCGCTGAAAGACGATTTCCATCAGGGCTACCGCAACCGCTTCCAGGCCACCCCGTGGGACGTGCCGAACCGCCCGCCCCTGCGCCACCCGAAACCGCGCATCCTCGGCAGCCAGAGCGCCGTGGTCACCGGTCCCAAAGGCCAGGAAATCCACTGCGACGAATACGGCCGCGTCAAAGTCCAGTTCCACTGGGATCGTGAAGGTCAGGCCGACGATAAAACCAGCTGCTGGCTGCGCGTGTCTTCCGCCTGGGCCGGCGCCCAGTACGGCGGCATCGCCATCCCGCGCATCGGCATGGAAGTGCTGGTCACCTTCCTCGAAGGCGACCCCGATCAACCGCTGATCAGCGGCTGCCTCTACCACAAGGAAAACACCGTCCCCTACGCCCTGCCGGCGAACAAGACGCGCACCACCTTCAAGACCCTGAGCTCGATGGGCGGCGGTGGCTTCAACGAACTGCGCATCGAAGACAAGAAAGGCCAGGAACAGATCTTCCTCCACGCCCAGCGCGACTGGGACGAGAACATCGAACACGACCAGAAAATCCGCGTCGGCAACGAACGCCACGACGTCGTGGAAAAGAACAGCTACACGGAATTCAAGGCCGAAGAACACCACACCGTCTACGAAGACCGCAAAGTCGAAGCCCGCGCCAACGACCACCTGACCGT
>NZ_JALJEA010000027.1:0-2058 GCF_023242405.1 Pseudomonas sp. MWU12-3088 | reverse complement strand
GCCCTACAGACATCGCCTACTTGCCTGACTTCTTTCCTGTTTGATCCCCCGCAAAGTTTCGCGCCATCCCCTTGATGCGCGCGAGTGACTGCGAATGCTTCCATCTGACCAACTCCTGAAACTGAACAACAGCATCGGTTTGCTGGTGGTCGCTGCGCTGAACCCTGACCAGCCCGACGCCGAGAAATTGTTTCAGGAGTTCCGCCTCTGCCTCAACGACTATGAAAGCTGGGCCGAGCAGTTCTGGACGGGAACCGCGCTGGATGTCGATCAGGTGTTCAAGGTCGGCAACGATGTCCAGCTCAGTGCGCCGATTACCAGCCGAAAACCCATCAGCTCCTCAGTGGCCATGTGCTCTGCCACTGGCTCCCTGACGCTGGTGCACATGTTCGAAGCCGCGCGCTTCGTGCCGATCGGCGATACGCCGGTGACCCTGGAACCGGTCATTTCCGATGTTGACGGTGTCCTGGAATTCGGTGAACCACAGCATTACACCATCGGCCCCAGCGGCATTCTCGAAGTCGACGACTGCGACCGGGGCCAGCGTTATCGCATCACCTTCTTTCCCGATGTTTCCACCGCGCATATCCAGACGCTGTATGCCTCGTATCAGGGGCTCATTGATGGCCTGGAAAAATGGTTGCGTGAGGAATGGGTCGGGTTTCAGCCGCAATGGGTCGAGTTTTCCAGCGCGGGTTTTCTGGAACGTTACGGTCAGTTGCAGCAGGCCGACTGGCGCGGTTTCGAAACGGCGCTGAATGGCGTCTGGAATGACGTGAAACAGCTGTTCGCCCTGCTCGCCGACTTGCAGGCCAACAGCGAAAAACTTCTGCAATTCCTGTCCAGCGTCGAGCTGGAAGCCTTGCTCGCGGCCTCCTCCGAAGCCATCGCCAATGGCCTGCTGATGCTCAGCGACGAGCCGTTGCTGTTCATTCATCTGGCGGCGTTCACCAGTTGGCTGAAGATGCTGCCGCCGCAGTATCTGGCCGAGGTGGTGGCTGAAGTCCGGGCGGAGTTACTGGTCAGTTTTCTGCTGATGTGCATGTCGGGCGGCATGGGCGTGCCGCTGCGGTTGAGCGCCAAGGTGCTCGGCAAGATCAAGTCGCCACGTACCCGGGAATGGCTGGCGGCATCAGCGTTGCGGTTGGCGGAACTGACTTCGGCGCCCGATCTGACCCGGCATGCGGGCGCTTTGAAACCGCTGATGATCAATGCACGTCCGGCACCGTTGCGGCCGACACCTGCGGTTCCGCTGGAGATTCGCACGGCGGATGCGCTGGTACTGACGGTGCCCAATCCGGCGGCCATTGCGCGTAACAAGTCCCATGGCACGACGCGAATGGAGCGGCATGAGCCTCGCGACGACAAGCCTGATCAGGCGAAGAATCCCAACGGCGACAGCGCCGATTGCGTCCCCCGGACCTGCACCAACGGCTGCCCGGTGTCGATGGTCACCGGCGAGGAACTGCTGACCCTGACCGATGGCGTGCTCGACGGGGTGCTGCCGTTCGAGTTCAGCCGGTTGTATCGCAGCAGTGCCGCCGAGATCGATGTCGGGTTGGGGTTTGGCTGGAGCCATTCGCTGGCGCATCGGCTGGAGGTCGAGGGCGATGGCGTGGTCTGGGTTGACCATGAGAACCGGCGCACGCGGTTTCCGCTGCCGAGTGTCGAGCGGCCGGCGATTCACAACAGTCTGTCGCGGGCGGCGATCTTTCTCGGGGATGAGCCGGAGGAACTGATTGTTGCGCTGGCGGGGGACGCGGCGCGGTTTTATCACTTTCGGGCTGGGCGTCTGACGGTCGTCAGCGATGCGTACAGCAACCGGTTGCGTATTACGCGTGATCGTCTGGATCGTGTTGAGCGCCTCGACAACGGGGCCGGTCGTTCGCTGCTGCTGCGCTACGAGCGGGCGCATCTGGTGGCGGTCGATTATCAGGTTTTTTCTGAGTCTGCCTGGCGCACCGAGCAGACGCTGGTCAGCTACCGCTTTGATGCCCGTCATCGGTTGATCGAGGCGACCAACGCCGTCGGCGAAAGCGAGCGTTACGACTACGACGA
>NZ_JALJEA010000026.1:0-2315 GCF_023242405.1 Pseudomonas sp. MWU12-3088 | reverse complement strand
TGCCCACGTCATTTTGCAACGGCAGTTAACCGGTGGTGCGAGCTTCTTCTGGGAGTGGGAGCGTTCCGGCAAAGCGGCGCGTTGCGTGCGGCACTGGGCGTCGTTTTCGCAGATGGACACCCGTTACGTCTGGGACGATGCCGGCAGTGTGCGGGTGCAGTACGTCGACGGCCGCGAAGAGGTTTACGCCCACGACGACACGGCGCGGCTGGTGCGTCAGGTCGCAGCGGACGGGGGCGAACAGCACAAGGCCTACGATTCGGCGGGCCGGTTGATCGCTGAGCAGGATGCGCTGGGGGCGGTCACCGAGTACCGCTATGACGACGCCGGACGGCTGATCGCGCTGATTCCGCCGGACGATGCGCCGACGTCCTACGAGTACCGCAATGGTTTCCTGCACCGCCGCAGCCGAGGCGAGGCGGAGTGGACCTACCGGCGCAATGCCCAGGGCGACGTCACCGAGGCGGTCGATCCTGACGGCCATGTCACCCACTACCACTACGACCCGCAGGGGCGGTTGCTGTCGATCCGTTATCCGGACAGTGGCCGGCACGTGTTCGTGTGGAACGACCTCGGGCAACTGGTCGAGGAAAGCCTGCCGGACGGTGGGGTTCGCAAGTTTTCCTACGATGCGTTGGGGCGGCGGATTACTGCGCAGGACGAACACGGCGCGATCACCCGCCATGTGTGGGACGCCGTCGGCCGCCTGATCCAGACCACCTCGCCGACCGGTGCCACCCGTGCCTGGTCCTACAGCGCCTACGGCCAGATCACCGCCGAACGCGATGAACTGGGGCGCATCACCCGCTACGAGTATGACGACGACCTGCACCTGGTCAGCCGACGGATCAACCCCGACGGCACGCGGCTGCAGTACCGCTACGACCATGCGCAGCTGTTGCTCACGGAGATCGAGAACGAGTCGGGCGAAAAGTACCGGCTGGACTACACGCCCACCGGACTGATCCGACAGGAAACCGGCTTCGATGGGCGGCGCACCGCCTACGCCTATGACCGCAACGGTCATCTGCTGGAGAAGACCGAGTACGGCGATGACGGCTCGACGCTGGTCACCGGCTACCAACGTGATGCTGCCGGACGCCTGCTGCTCAAGACTTTGCCGGACGGGATCGAGGTCAGCTACCGCTACGACCGTCTCGGCCGCTTGGTCGGGGTGGACGACGGCCAGAATCACCCACTGGCCTTCGAATACGACCTGCAGGACCGACTGGTACGCGAGCATCAGGGCTGGGGCACCTTGCGCTACACCTACGACGCCTGCGGCCAGCTCACCCGGATGCGTCTGCCGGACAACAGCAAGCTCGATTACCACTATGCCAAGGGCGGCGCGCTGACCGCGATCGACCTCAACGGCGCCTTGCTCACCCGCCACGTCTACCAGAACGGTCGCGAACAGCAGCGCCAGCAGGGCCTGTTGCTCAGCGAATATGCCTACGACGAACAGGGCCGCTTGTTGTCCCACGCCGTAGGCCATCAACGCAGTGCGCTGTACCGCCGCGACTTTGCCTACAGCGCCAACGGCAACCTCGAACACATCGCCGACACCCGCCACGGCCAGCGCAGCTACCAGTACGACGCCCTCGACCGGCTGATCCGCGTACGCCACACCCGCGATGACGTGCCGGAAAACTTCGCCCACGACCCGGCCGGCAACTTGCTGCTGCAGGACCGCCCGGGCCCGACACACATCAAAGGCAACCGCCTGCTGATGCAGGGCGACCGCCATTACGACTACGACGCTTTCGGCAACCTGATCCGCGAACGCCGTGGTCGCGCCCAACAGCTCGTCACTGCATACCGCTACGACAGCCAGCACCGCCTGATCGGCCTCACTCGTCCCGACGGCAGCACCGCGACTTACCACTACGACGCCTTCGGCCGGCGCATCCGCAAGACCGTCGACGGCCAGACCACCGAGTTCTTCTGGCAAGGCGACCACCTGATCGCCGAAAGCAGCCCGACCCAACACCGCAGCTTCATCTACGAACCCGGCACCTTCCGCCCCCTGGCGATGCTCGACGGCCAAGGCCCGAAACGCGCCTGCCCGTTCTACTACCAGCTCGACCACCTCGGCACCCCGCAAGAACTGACGGATTACAGCGGCGAGATCGTCTGGTCAGCCAAGTACAGCGCCTACGGCAAGGTCACCTCGCTGCAGCTCGCGACCGAGGACTACCTCGACCAGCCGCTGCGGTTTCAGGGGCAGTACTTCGATGAAGAAAGCGGGCTGCATTACAACCGGCATCGGTACTACGACCCGGATTTGGGGCGGTATCTGACGCCGGATCCGGTGA
>NZ_JALJEA010000025.1:0-2775 GCF_023242405.1 Pseudomonas sp. MWU12-3088 | reverse complement strand
AGTTCCGACGTTGACGTGCGGTAGGGAACGATCAAATTTTTCCTTAGCCATCGATATCACCCCTAACAGAAGAAATAAGCAAACAACCCTAGCCATTAAAACAAAGGCAGATATTTTCATATCTGCCTTGTTATATGGAGCTCTTGAGCGGATTTGAACCGCTGACCTCACCCTTACCAAGGGTGTGCTCTACCAACTGAGCTACAAGAGCGTAACACTTTGCACAACCTGCAAACTTGGAGCGGGTAGCGGGAATCGAACCCGCATCATCAGCTTGGAAGGCTGAGGTTCTACCACTAAACTATACCCGCGGAGCCTGCAGCTCACGCTAAAATCTGGTGGAGGGAGAAGGATTCGAACCTTCGAAGTCGTAGACGTCAGATTTACAGTCTGATCCCTTTGGCCGCTCGGGAACCCCTCCTAATCAGGCCGGCATTCTATACTATGCCAAACCCTTGTCAAGCATTTTCTCATTTAAAAACCTGAGGTTAGCTGCGTTGACATCACCTCACTGCTTAAACCCTTTCAGGTCTTCGCTGTGGAGCGGGCGCCATTCTATGCAAACTATTCCGCAGGTGCAACCCCCTCACACAGCATTATTTTGTGTTTTAACTCATTGAATTCCTTGGAAAGGTTTTGCAACTGAGTATCGCCAAGGAAACGCTGGGTTTCTGGCGTGATTCGGAACCAATATGCATTGCTGGAAAGGTCTTTCGGCAGGGGCTGAGCTTTCGCACCAAGCTCATTCAGGCGCTGCTCCAGCGCCTGCGCAGCTTCAGGACGACCCGAACCACCTATATATAGACACTGCCCATCGGACTTCGCTGCTCGCGAGGCATCACCAGCCTCACTCAGCAAACGGATATCCTGCTGCGAACCACTATAAAGACGGAGCGGAGTGACATCCTTTGCACGCAATGGCGCCTCCTGCTGATGCCAGACGTAATAAAACACATTGAGTACCAGAAGCAGGAGAAACAACCAACGCATACAAACCTCAGGACAAAGGACAAGCCATAGCCAAACCGACGAACACCAAATCGGGAACCACCCTGGCCTCAGGTACAACATCCGACACTAGCTCGGCATCCCCCCCAGTGATGAAGACACTGAAGCTATCTCCCCAGTAGGAACGCGCCATCTCCAACTGCGTCAGTACGAATCCTCTGAGCATCAACGAACAGCCACGCTCCACCGCCTCGGCCGTATTGCGCCCTGGAGCGTGACTCGCCAATGCCCGTTCCGCCGCCAGATCGCCATAGCGAATCTTTCGGGTATGCGTACGCAATTGATTTCGCATCAATGGCATACCAGGACAAATGAAGCCACCCAGGTGTTCACCTTCCGACGAGATGAAATCAGCAGTCACCGCCGTCCCAAAATCGAGAACCAGGCAAGCCCCACCAGCCAGATGAAAACCACCGAGCATCGCCAACCAACGATCAAGACCAAGACGTTCGTAGTCTTCGTAACCATTTTTGACGCCGGACATTTCGCGAGCAGGTGTTGCACAGACGACGGAAATATCGAACTCACGCTTGAGAAAACCAATCAGCAAATTGGTCTCCTCTTCAGTCCTTACACTGACAAGGCGGCATTTGCCGAGAGACAATTTATCGAGCGAACGAAGGCTGCCGACCAATGCCTCATCAGAGTCGACCACCCCTTCCGCGACCAGGGCACCTGCCTCGGCATCCAGCACCCGCCACTTGATAAAGCTGTTTCCGCAATCAAGCTCAAGAATCATCACGCAACCTCAAGCTGAGCTCACCACCACTAAAGACTTTCTCCACGCCATCCACCTTCAGCCGTAGCGCACCTTGATTATCAATCCCCAGCACCACGCCATCTATCTGGTTGACACCCGCAGTGAGAGAAACCGACAGTCCCTGCCATAAGTGATTCGCTTCCCACTCCGCCTGAAGCGCAGAGAAACCTCCTGACTGATGACGCTGTAGATAAAGCTGCAACTGCTTGCTCAGCTCAACCACCAGAATATTGCGATCACACGTTTTTCCCGACTCGAGCCGTATCGAGGTCCATTGCTGATCAACCTCGTCAGTGGCTTGCATGTTCACGTTAATGCCAACACCCAGCACTACATGACACACGTCTGCCGGATCTCCGACCAGTTCCAGCAAGATCCCGGCGATTTTTTTTCGCCCAGCCAAAACGTCATTGGGCCACTTCAGCCCTGCACCTGACACCCCAAGCGCACGGAGGGTTTGCATGACCGCGAGACCGACAACAAGACTTAGTCCTTCAAGTTGACGCATCCCACCGTCAATACGCAATACGAGACTGTAATAGAGGTTCTCGGCAAACGGACTTACCCATTTGCGACCTCTACGACCACGCCCGGAGATTTGCCGTTCAGCCAGTACCAGAAAGGGCGCCATTTGACCCCGATCAACGGCACGCAGCGACTCTGCGTTAGTAGAGTCGATGGAGTCGAAGACACTCACAGGCCAGCCGGCAAGACTTTCCTCTATCTTGAGCGAGTCAAGCAACTCCAGTGGCGACGCCAGCTGATAGCCCCGCCCCCGGACTTTATGTATGGATAGCCCAAGCTCAGCCTCCAGGTGTTGAAGCTGCTTCCACACTGCACTTCGACTAATTCCCAGGGCAACTCCCAGAGCCTGACCGGAATGGAATCGCCCATCCTTCAGAAGGTTCAACAACGTCAGCATGCAGATCTCGCCTCGGAATGAGGCCCGAATAATAGCCATGCACCGCGCTGTTGCATAGAATTCAAACAGCCCACTTTCCTGCGGG
>NZ_JALJEA010000024.1:0-5253 GCF_023242405.1 Pseudomonas sp. MWU12-3088 | reverse complement strand
GGGTACTGACTCGTGACCGGCTGGCCTCGCTTCAGCAAATTGGGTATGGGATAGTTTTCGGTGCTTTGTGAGCGTCGAACTTTCGGTTCTTTCGTCTTCACACACCGCAATCTGGCTTTTAAGCGCAAATTGCTTGGGTGTTATATGGTCAAGCCTCACGGGCAATTAGTATTGGTTAGCTCAACGCCTCACAGCGCTTACACACCCAACCTATCAACGTCGTAGTCTTCGACGGCCCTTCAGGGAACTCAAGGTTCCAGTGAGATCTCATCTTGAGGCAAGTTTCCCGCTTAGATGCTTTCAGCGGTTATCTTTTCCGAACATAGCTACCCGGCAATGCCACTGGCGTGACAACCGGAACACCAGAGGTTCGTCCACTCCGGTCCTCTCGTACTAGGAGCAGCCCCTCTCAAATCTCAAACGTCCACGGCAGATAGGGACCGAACTGTCTCACGACGTTCTAAACCCAGCTCGCGTACCACTTTAAATGGCGAACAGCCATACCCTTGGGACCGGCTTCAGCCCCAGGATGTGATGAGCCGACATCGAGGTGCCAAACACCGCCGTCGATATGAACTCTTGGGCGGTATCAGCCTGTTATCCCCGGAGTACCTTTTATCCGTTGAGCGATGGCCCTTCCATACAGAACCACCGGATCACTAAGACCTACTTTCGTACCTGCTCGACGTGTCTGTCTCGCAGTCAAGCGCGCTTTTGCCTTTATACTCTACGACCGATTTCCGACCGGTCTGAGCGCACCTTCGTACTCCTCCGTTACTCTTTAGGAGGAGACCGCCCCAGTCAAACTACCCACCATACACTGTCCTCGATCCGGATAACGGACCTGAGTTAGAACCTCAAAGTTGCCAGGGTGGTATTTCAAGGATGGCTCCACGCGAACTGGCGTCCACGCTTCAAAGCCTCCCACCTATCCTACACAAGCAAATTCAAAGTCCAGTGCAAAGCTATAGTAAAGGTTCACGGGGTCTTTCCGTCTAGCCGCGGATACACTGCATCTTCACAGCGATTTCAATTTCACTGAGTCTCGGGTGGAGACAGCGCCGCCATCGTTACGCCATTCGTGCAGGTCGGAACTTACCCGACAAGGAATTTCGCTACCTTAGGACCGTTATAGTTACGGCCGCCGTTTACCGGGGCTTCGATCAAGAGCTTCGCGTTAGCTAACCCCATCAATTAACCTTCCGGCACCGGGCAGGCGTCACACCCTATACGTCCACTTTCGTGTTTGCAGAGTGCTGTGTTTTTAATAAACAGTCGCAGCGGCCTGGTATCTTCGACCGGCATGGGCTTACGGAGCAAGTCCTTCACCCTCACCGGCGCACCTTCTCCCGAAGTTACGGTGCCATTTTGCCTAGTTCCTTCACCCGAGTTCTCTCAAGCGCCTTGGTATTCTCTACCCAACCACCTGTGTCGGTTTGGGGTACGGTTCCTGGTTACCTGAAGCTTAGAAGCTTTTCTTGGAAGCATGGCATCAACCACTTCGTCGCCTAAAGGCAACTCGTCATCAGCTCTCGGCCTTAAGATCCCGGATTTACCTAAGATCTCAGCCTACCACCTTAAACTTGGACAACCAACGCCAAGCTGGCCTAGCCTTCTCCGTCCCTCCATCGCAATAACCAGAAGTACAGGAATATTAACCTGTTTTCCATCGACTACGCTTTTCAGCCTCGCCTTAGGGACCGACTAACCCTGCGTCGATTAACGTTGCGCAGGAAACCTTGGTCTTTCGGCGTGGGTGTTTTTCACACCCATTGTCGTTACTCATGTCAGCATTCGCACTTCTGATACCTCCAGCAAGCTTCTCAACTCACCTTCACAGGCTTACAGAACGCTCCTCTACCGCATCACTTACGTGATACCCGTAGCTTCGGTGTATGGTTTGAGCCCCGTTACATCTTCCGCGCAGGCCGACTCGACTAGTGAGCTATTACGCTTTCTTTAAAGGGTGGCTGCTTCTAAGCCAACCTCCTAGCTGTCTAAGCCTTCCCACATCGTTTCCCACTTAACCATAACTTTGGGACCTTAGCTGACGGTCTGGGTTGTTTCCCTTTTCACGACGGACGTTAGCACCCGCCGTGTGTCTCCCATGCTCGGCACTTGTAGGTATTCGGAGTTTGCATCGGTTTGGTAAGTCGGGATGACCCCCTAGCCGAAACAGTGCTCTACCCCCTACAGTGATACATGAGGCGCTACCTAAATAGCTTTCGAGGAGAACCAGCTATCTCCGAGCTTGATTAGCCTTTCACTCCGATCCACAGGTCATCCGCTAACTTTTCAACGGTAGTCGGTTCGGTCCTCCAGTCAGTGTTACCTAACCTTCAACCTGCCCATGGATAGATCGCCCGGTTTCGGGTCTATTCCCAGCGACTAGACGCCCTATTAAGACTCGCTTTCGCTACGCCTCCCCTATTCGGTTAAGCTCGCCACTGAAAATAAGTCGCTGACCCATTATACAAAAGGTACGCAGTCACAGAACAAAGTCTGCTCCCACTGCTTGTACGCATACGGTTTCAGGATCTATTTCACTCCCCTCTCCGGGGTTCTTTTCGCCTTTCCCTCACGGTACTAGTTCACTATCGGTCAGTCAGTAGTATTTAGCCTTGGAGGATGGTCCCCCCATATTCAGACAAAGTTTCTCGTGCTCCGTCCTACTCGATTTCATGACCAAGAGATTTTCGCGTACAGGGCTATCACCCACTATGGCCGCACTTTCCAGAGCGTTCCGCTAATCTCAAAGCCACTTAAGGGCTAGTCCCCGTTCGCTCGCCACTACTAAGGGAATCTCGGTTGATTTCTTTTCCTCAGGGTACTTAGATGTTTCAGTTCCCCTGGTTCGCCTCTTGCACCTATGTATTCAGTGCAAGATAACCATCTTGTGATGGCTGGGTTCCCCCATTCAGACATCTCCGGATCAAAGTCTGTTTGCCGACTCCCCGAAGCTTTTCGCAGGCTACCACGTCTTTCATCGCCTCTGACTGCCAAGGCATCCACCGTATGCGCTTCTTCACTTGACCATATAACCCCAAGCAATCTGGTTATACTGTGAAGACGACATTCGCCGAAAATTCGAATTTCTCAACTAAGAGAACTCACAAATTTTACCTTAGCCTGATCACCACCAGTGAAAGTGGCGCTCAGTCTATCTTTCTATCACATACCCAAATTTTTAAAGAACGAACTAGTCAAAGACTAGAAATCAACATTCACCATCAGCACGATGGAATGCTCATTTCTAAGCTCTTACTTCAGAAGCAGTAGTGGTGGAGCCAAGCGGGATCGAACCGCTGACCTCCTGCGTGCAAGGCAGGCGCTCTCCCAGCTGAGCTATGGCCCCGTATTTCTACAGGCGTTTCCCACACAAAATTGGTGGGTCTGGGCAGATTCGAACTGCCGACCTCACCCTTATCAGGGGTGCGCTCTAACCAACTGAGCTACAGACCCAATTTCGGGCTGCTTCTTTCGTCTTCTTCAATGAATCAAGCAATTCGTGTGGGAACTTATGGAGCAGCTGATGTCGTCGATTAAGGAGGTGATCCAGCCGCAGGTTCCCCTACGGCTACCTTGTTACGACTTCACCCCAGTCATGAATCACACCGTGGTAACCGTCCTCCCGAAGGTTAGACTAGCTACTTCTGGTGCAACCCACTCCCATGGTGTGACGGGCGGTGTGTACAAGGCCCGGGAACGTATTCACCGCGACATTCTGATTCGCGATTACTAGCGATTCCGACTTCACGCAGTCGAGTTGCAGACTGCGATCCGGACTACGATCGGTTTTATGGGATTAGCTCCACCTCGCGGCTTGGCAACCCTTTGTACCGACCATTGTAGCACGTGTGTAGCCCAGGCCGTAAGGGCCATGATGACTTGACGTCATCCCCACCTTCCTCCGGTTTGTCACCGGCAGTCTCCTTAGAGTGCCCACCATAACGTGCTGGTAACTAAGGACAAGGGTTGCGCTCGTTACGGGACTTAACCCAACATCTCACGACACGAGCTGACGACAGCCATGCAGCACCTGTCTCAATGTTCCCGAAGGCACCAATCCATCTCTGGAAAGTTCATTGGATGTCAAGGCCTGGTAAGGTTCTTCGCGTTGCTTCGAATTAAACCACATGCTCCACCGCTTGTGCGGGCCCCCGTCAATTCATTTGAGTTTTAACCTTGCGGCCGTACTCCCCAGGCGGTCAACTTAATGCGTTAGCTGCGCCACTAAGAGCTCAAGGCTCCCAACGGCTAGTTGACATCGTTTACGGCGTGGACTACCAGGGTATCTAATCCTGTTTGCTCCCCACGCTTTCGCACCTCAGTGTCAGTATCAGTCCAGGTGGTCGCCTTCGCCACTGGTGTTCCTTCCTATATCTACGCATTTCACCGCTACACAGGAAATTCCACCACCCTCTACCATACTCTAGCTCGCCAGTTTTGGATGCAGTTCCCAGGTTGAGCCCGGGGATTTCACATCCAACTTAACGAACCACCTACGCGCGCTTTACGCCCAGTAATTCCGATTAACGCTTGCACCCTCTGTATTACCGCGGCTGCTGGCACAGAGTTAGCCGGTGCTTATTCTGTCGGTAACGTCAAAATTGCAGAGTATTAATCTACAACCCTTCCTCCCAACTTAAAGTGCTTTACAATCCGAAGACCTTCTTCACACACGCGGCATGGCTGGATCAGGCTTTCGCCCATTGTCCAATATTCCCCACTGCTGCCTCCCGTAGGAGTCTGGACCGTGTCTCAGTTCCAGTGTGACTGATCATCCTCTCAGACCAGTTACGGATCGTCGCCTTGGTGAGCCATTACCTCACCAACTAGCTAATCCGACCTAGGCTCATCTGATAGCGCAAGGCCCGAAGGTCCCCTGCTTTCTCCCGTAGGACGTATGCGGTATTAGCGTTCCTTTCGAAACGTTGTCCCCCACTACCAGGCAGATTCCTAGGCATTACTCACCCGTCCGCCGCTGAATCCGGGAGCAAGCTCCCTTCATCCGCTCGACTTGCATGTGTTAGGCCTGCCGCCAGCGTTCAATCTGAGCCATGATCAAACTCTTCAGTTCAAACATCTTTGGGTTTTTAAGAAACCCTAAACTTGGCTCAGCAATCGTTGGTTACATCTTTGATTTCTCGCGGAGTAACTTGTGATGCTGATAATCTTGTTGACTATCAGTCTGACTCCACAAGCACCCACACGAATTGCTTGATTCAGTTGTTAAAGAGCGGTTGGTTAAGA
>NZ_JALJEA010000023.1:0-5282 GCF_023242405.1 Pseudomonas sp. MWU12-3088 | reverse complement strand
GCCGCCGTTACAGCAGCCCCTCCCCCTCCGGCAATTCGTACTCGGCCAGCGACTTTGCAGCGTTGGGTTTACCCGGTTTGCTCAATGTCGGCTCCTTCTCCAGGCACGCCACCAGAAAGTCGATGAACACCCGCAACTTCGGCGGCAGATAACGCGTTGGCGAATGCAGCAACCACAATCCGCCATGGTAGGACGCCAGGAATGTCCAGTCCGGCAGAACCTGCACGACCAGCCCCTGTTCCAGGGCATAGCGAGCCGTGAAATACGGCAGGCTGCCGATACCAATGTGCTGCAACACAGCGCCCAGACGCACGCCGGTGTGATTGGCGGCATACCGACCACGCACGCCGACCGTCACTGCTTTGCTGCCTTTCTTGAATTTCCAGCGCGCATCACTCGGGGTTTCGCCCAGATAGATGCAGCTGTGATTGAGCAAATCATGGGGATGAGTCGGCGTGCCATGTTCGGCCAGGTATTGCGGCGTCGCGCAGAGCAAATGGTCGATGGTCAGCAACTGCCGCCCGACCAGTCCTGCCGGCGGCCGCTCCGTGATGCGAATCGCCAGATCAACATGATCGTCGATCAGATCCACCTGGCGGTCCTCCAGCAGCAACTCCACATCAACCTTCGGATAACGGCGTAGAAATTCCGGCATATGCGGATGGATCACGAAGCGTCCGACCGCTTTCGGCACACTGACCCGCACCAGTCCTTCGGCTTCGTGGGTGAACTGACCGCTGATTTCCATCACCGACCGAGCGGCGCTGACCATCTCCTGACAGCGCTTGAACACTTCTTCCCCGCCATCGCTCAAGCGCAATTTGCGCGTGGTGCGCTGCAGCAGCCGCGTGGCCAGTGCCTTTTCCAGCCGAGAAATGCTGCGGCTGACCGCCGAGGGTGACGAGCCCAATTGACGAGCGGCCTCGGAGAAGCTGCCGGTCTCCACGACCTTGACGAAAATCGCCATTTCACCGAGCAACGGCAGAGGAAGATTTATGCTCACAGCGCAACAGTCCTTTGATGTTTGAACGGATTATCACGTTATTGCACGATTCATATAATTAAAAAAGAAACTTTAATAAGGGCATGGAATATGACGCTTCGCCTCTTTTTCCATAGTGATGACCTCAAGGCCAATGTGGAAGTCCTCGACTGCACGCCCCACGAGAACGAATTCGCTGTGGTGCTGCGCGCCACTCTGTTTCACCCGCAAGGTGGCGGGCAGCCTTGCGATACGGGCTGGATCGGCGACAGCCAGGTCTTGCGTGTCGTACAGGAACCGGACCGGATCATTCATTTCGTCGACCAGCCGGTGCCACTGGGCATGACCCAGATCCGTATCGATGAAGAGCGTCGCCGCTTCAACACCCGCATGCACTCCGCCGGGCATTTGATCGGCCACTTTGTCCAGGCCTTGGGCTGGATGCCGATCAAGGCACACCACTGGCCGGACGAAGGCCGGGTGCAATTCAAGCCTGGGGATTGTGCTCAGGAAGTCGATGCGCAAACCGTTCAATACGGCATCGGGCAATGGATCGAACACGACCTGCCCCGCCTGACGTCCCTGCGCGAAGGCGCGCGGGAAATCGGCTTCGGTGAACTGCCAGCCTACGGCTGCGGTGGCACCCATGTACGCAGCCTGAAGGATCTGGGCACAGTCACGATCGCGTCCCTTTCGCAGAAGAAGGGCACGCTGTCCGTCCACTACAACGTGGATTGAGGATTTCGGGCGCTGCCGGTTGCAGCGTCCGACGCCGGGGGAACCGCATTCGCCGGTTCCGTTGACTACTCGTTAGATGGACCTGAAACCATGATGCTTGACGTCGAGCGTCTCGATGAGACGTGCATAAAAAAACTGGCCAACGAAGAAGTCCTCGCCATCCGCGTCAAAGGCTTTTTGCCTGAAGACCAGGCGATCCGGATTGGCGACAAGATCCTCGAGCCCGGCTTCGAGGGTTACATCAACGCCCCCAGCATCGGCCGTATCGGCATGGCGTTCTATGAGGCGGAAAACCAGCCGCTACTGATCGAGGATTACTTCGAACGCGCCACCGGCAACATTGCCGAACTGCGCAATCGCTGCGCGCCCTACTCCTCGCCGATCGATACCCTGCGCTGCATGCTCGACGAATCCTGGCCGGCAGGCGCGCATCTGGAAAACCTGTACGGGCGCAAAATGTATGTCGGTCTGTCACGGGTGGTCAAACCTGGCGTCTGCTTCCTCGCCCACCACGACATCTTCGCCAAGGATGCGCCGGAGAGTTTCCAGGCCCGCAGCCTGGAAGCGCAATTCGCCTGCAACGTCTACCTGAACATGCCGACCGAGGGCGGCGCATTGCAGATGTGGGAAGACGACATTTCACCGGACCGCTTCGACGAAATGCGCGGCGACAGCTATGGCATCGACCCGGCACTGCTCGGCCCGCCAGCCCTCGAAGTTCGCCCGGCACCGGGGGATTTCATCATGTTCAATTCGCGTCGCATGCACTCGGTAACGCCGGGCGTGGCAGATCCGCGCTTGAGCCTTTCGTTTTTTGTCGGCTATCGCGGCAATGCATCACCCCTGACTTTCTGGAGCTGAAATGACATCGAATTACCTGGGCGAGTTTCTGGCGCTGGCCACCATCCACTTTCTCGCCGTGGTTGCTCCCGGCCCGGACTTCGCCGTGACCATTCGCCAGAGCGTACGTTTCGGTCGACTGGTCGGCATCTGCACGGCACTGGGCATCGGCGCAGGGATTTCCGTGCACGTGCTGTATACCCTGCTGGGCGTCGGCGCTCTGATGCACACCACCCCGTGGCTGCTGACGGTGGCCAAGGTGGTGGGCGGCGCTTACATTTTCTACCTCGGTATCTGCCTGATCCGCAGCAAACCCAAGACAACGCTGGAAGGCGAAAAGACCAGCAATGAACCGCTGGTTGAGCAATCGCTGTTCAAGGCGTTTTCCACCGGTTTCCTGACCAACGCCACCAACCCCAAGGCCACGCTGTTTTTCCTGGCGATCTTCACCACGATCATCAGCGCCAGCACGCCGCTGGAAATCCAGGCCCTGTACGGACTGTGGATGTGCAGCGTGAACGCTTTGTGGTTCGTGATCGTTGCGCTGTTCTTTTCGAGCAGCAAAGTGCGGCTGTTGTTTATGCGCATGGGTCATTGGTTCGAGCGCAGCATGGGAGTGATTTTGATCCTGTTTGCCGGGCGACTGGTGTTGTCGATGTAAACACGCTGATCGGAGAAGCCCGTTCCAGACAGATTGGACGGGCTTTTTCGATTCTGCGCCGCTTTTGCATTTCTGTGCGACGCGTCCCACTTCGGGGGCTCCCCTATCACTCGCTTGCAGTGTTAGTTTGCGAAACCGTCTGACGCATCGATCAGACACTTCCTACTTACCACCTGCAAAGGAATGCCCTTAGCAATGGATTTTTCACTCAAGCAACTGGCCGCATCGACCCTGATTCTGGCCAGTCTTTCGTCCGTGACACTGCCCGCCCACGCCAACATCACACCGCAGCAAAGCGCGACCATCCTCAAGACATTCAGCGATGCCAAGGTCAGCGATTTCCGCCAGTTCCTCGGCGAAGTGGCCAAGAGCGACCTGAGCAAGACCGACGACCTGCGCCCTTCCATCAGCGCGTTTCTCGACAACAAGACACTGACGGCTGAGCAGCAAAACGAGATCTATCGCTTGCTGGGTCTCTACACCCGGGCGAAATACGGCAAGGCCGCACTCGAAACCCTGCGCGAACTGGTGGAGATCCCGACCGATCGCAAAGAAGGTGTTGCCCAGCACGAGAATCCTGAATTCATCAAGATCGCCGCCAAGATCAAGGAGCTGGCCGAGTCCTTCGGCCTGAAATACCGAAACATCGACAACCGCGTCTACGAAATTTCTCTCGACGGCAGCGGCAAGGAAGTCGTGGGCATTCACGCGCACGCCGACGTGGTGCCAGTGACACCGGAAAACTGGGTGCTGAAGGACGGCACCAAACTCGACCCGTTCAAGGTCACGCTGATCGGCGACCGCATGTACGGCCGCGGCACCGAGGACGACAAAAACGGCATCGTGGTGACGCTGTATGCCATGAAGGTGATCAAGGAAGAAAAGCTGCCGCTGGCCCGCAATTTCAAACTGCTGGTGGACACCACCGAAGAAACCACCGGCGACGCGATTCCTTACTACTTCGAACGCAACCCGACGCCCGAGTACAACCTGGCGCTGGATGGCGGCTACCCGGTGGTGATCGCCGAGAAAGGCTACGGCACCGTCATGGCCAAGTTCGCCAAGCGCAAGGCCGAGGGCAAAGGCGCGGAGCTGATCTCGATGACCGGCGGCATGGCGACCAACCAGATTCCATCGGTTTCGCTCGTCACTCTGGTGACAGACAAGCCTGCTGAGCTGGCCGCCAGTCTGCAAAAGGCCGGTAACGAATACGCCAAACAGCATGGCGGCGATTTCGAAGTGAATGCCAAGGTCGATGGCAAGGACGTGAAACTCAGCGTTACCGGCGTTTCCGCGCACTCTTCCGAGCCTGAATCCGGCGTCAACCCGGTCGCGCGCATGCTGGACTTCATCCACAGTGTGGATGGCAAGATCGCGTTCAAACACAACCACATCACCGATGCCGCCCGTTACGCCGCCGACAACTGGGGCCTGGACTACAAGGGTGGCAAGCTGGGCGTCGGTTTCGCCGATGACTTCATGGGCCCGCTGACTACTTCGCTGACCTATGTCGGGATGGACGACAAGACCTTCAAACTCGCGGTCAACCTGCGCGTGCCGAAGGGCAAGTCGCCGGAAGTGCTCAAGACCGAAATCGCCGACAAACTGGCGGCCTGGAGCAAGAAAACCCACGTCGCGGTCAACTTCGATTATTCGATCGCCGAGCCGATGTACCGCAACCCTGAAGGCGAGTGGGTCAAGGCACTGCTGGCCGTGTCCACCGAAAACCTGGGCATGAAACACGAGTTCGGCACCTCTGCCGGCGCCACCTCGGTGCATGAACTGCCCAACGGTGTGCAATTCGGTCTGGCCCGACCTGAGGTCAAATACACCGGTCACACCGACGGCGAGTTCAAGACGGTTGACCAGTTCCTGCTGGACCTGCAGATCGTTACTGAAATGATGGGCCGCATCGGGCAACTGCCGAAGCTTTGATCGCGACACTGGCCCGCCAAGGTGGCGGGCCCACAAAAAAAGGACCGTGAGGTCCTTTTTTTTTGCACGACAAATAACGCACAAACAAAAACGCCGCTCATCACTGAGCGGCGTTTTTGTTGAATA